>CALFJB010000063.1 GCA_937877565.1 uncultured Selenomonadales bacterium
CGTAGGAAATATTATTGTAGAAAATTAAATCAGTAGTTGCGCCGCTGTCGTCTGTGAACGTTAAAACTTTATCTTTTGCACCTTTGATTGAAATTGTACCGTCCGCAGTTGTTAAAATTACGTCAGAACCTTTGACTGAAGACTTTTTAACGTCAGCAAAATTAATCTGAATTTTATCTTCGCCAACTTTATAATCAGTGATTAAATCGTTGCCGCCGTTGTAAACAAAAATATCTTTGCCTGCGCCGCCGGTTAATGTGTTTTTACCAATTCCGCCAAAAATTGTATCTGCGCCTTTGCCGCCTTTCAAGGAATTATTATCTGCCGTTCCAACAATGCTGATATTTTTAGAAAGTGCGGAAGCATTTAATTTCGTAACGCTTGAAAGATATTCACTTAAATCTATTTCAGTACCTTTAAATTTCGTTGACGCGGTTAATACCGTGCGTTTGGCGTCGTAACTTAAACCGGTTTCAAGGGGCGCGTAGGAAATATTACTGTAGAAAATTAAATCAGTAGTTGCGCCGCTGTCGTCTGTAAATGTCACGACTTTATCTTTTGCGCCTTTGATTGAAATTGTACCTTGAGCAGTTGTTAAAATCACGTCAGAACTTTTTACTGAAGTTTTTGTAACGTCGGCAAGATTAAGCTGAATTTTATCTTCGCTAGGTTTGTAATCAGTGATTAAATCGTTTCCGCCCGCGTACACAAAAATATCTTTACCTGCGCCGCCCGCCAATGTATCGTTGCCTTTTCCGCCATTGATTGTATCTGCGCCTTTGCCACCTTTTATTGAATCGTCTGAATCACTGCCAAAAATAGTAACGGCTTGCGAAATTGCAGCAGCGTTTATCGTCTTTACATCTTCATAATCAGCAGCATTTATTGATTTGCCGGTAAATTTTGCTGACGCAGTTAAAACCGAATTCTTAATTGAAATACCAACAGGTAATGTATCAGCGGGAGTGGTATCTTCAGGTGTTGTTTCTGCGGCAAGTGTACCTTCAATATTAACCGAAATATTAGCCGCGTCTTTTAACAAGATTGAACCACTTCCAACGCTAACTTTTAAATCCTTGCCGCTTTTTACCGTTGAATATTTTGAACCTGTAATTTGAAGTGTATCGTCAGCGTTAAAACCGTAAATAGTATCGTTGCCGTCGCCGTTTGCATACTGAATCAAGTTATTTGAACCTTCACTCGCAACAGAAATTAAATCGTTACCTGCTCCACCGTTTATAGTGACGTTGTAAGTAGAGTTGTAAATGCTATCCTTGCCTTGACCGCCTCTTATTTCTGAATTATAGCCGGTAAGGTTTTCAATCAGATCATCGCCTGCTCCGCCGTCCATTATCAATTCAAAACTAATTCCACTATTTTTTATAGTGTCATTTCCGTCTCCGCCACTTATGCTACAATAGGCACTGTCGCTAATAATTAAATCATTGCCCGCGCCGCCGTCGATTGTAACAATGGCATCGTGATTATCAATAGAATCGTTACCATCTCCGCTGTTGATTGTTACATTATTAACTCTATTGGCAACAGTGTCGTTACCTGCGCCTGCATCAACCGTAACGGATTTTAAAGAAGATCCTGTTGAGTTCATATCGTATATATCTATAAAGTCATTTCCTGCACCGCTATTGATAGATACATTTGAAACAGGCTTAACACTAACACCCATATTCGTACCTGTACCGGTATAAATATATTCGGTATGCACATCAATAGTATCGTTACCATTTCCGCCAATAATTGTAACATTAGAGCCTGTACTTGTAATGCTGTCATCTTTTGAAGTTCCGTTAATTACAGTGTTACTTTTAGAATTGTCAATGTATTCTCCCGAAATACTTAACGTTCCTTCAATGCCATATACCATTGCATTTTCTTTCGCCGCATCTTTCAGTAAAATTGAACCATTGCCGACGTTTACTTTTATATCGTCGCCACTTTTTACGCTGGTATATTTTGCTCCCTCAATAGATAATCTGTATATATGATAAACATAATCGTCGTTAGACAATCCATAAATAGTATCGTTACCGTCGCCGTTCTTATATATTATTGCATAACCCGTATTATTAGCTGGAATTGAAATTAAATCATTACCTTTGCCGCCTTCAATCGTCATGCTAGACGCCGTCAATAAATTGTTAGAATTTGTAATGGTGTCATTGCCGTCTCCGCCATTTACCCAAAGATATTGAGCATGACCTAACAAATTTATTTTGTCATTACCTGCGCCGCCATTGATTGAAAGATACTGATAATTTTATTGATAAGTTCCGTTCACTATGCTGGAAATATTATTACCACGACCATAATTGTCTATTGTATCGTCACCATCGCCGCCGTCGATTGTTACGAGGGGAGCGGTATTAACGATAGAGTCATTGCCTGCGCCGCCGTTAAGCACAGCAGAATATCCTTGCGTGTAATTCGATAATGTATCGTAGTCGCCACCACTTGCACCGCCGACATTATAAATGGAATCATTACCGGCACCTGCGTTGACGGTTGCACGAGAACCATAATTGTAAATTATGTCTGCCGCCGAAGTTCCCGTTACGATACTATCTGCCGTTTGATTAGAATAGTTAGCCAAAATAATCGTCTCCCTTCAAACAATCCTTAAAATTCTACTACTTCAGTATATTATACCCCCCCCCCATTTATGTTTGTCAAGTTATATTTCTAATTTTTAATCAAATTTTAATAAATAAAAAAAGCCCGTCCGTAGACGAGCTAAAATCTTTAAAATTATTTTTTATCAGTATCGAAAATGTGTCCCATTTTAGTTTTTTTGACGGTTAAATATTTTGAATCAAATTTTGTAGGCGGCATAACTATTGGCACGCGTTCAGTAATTTTTAAGCCGTAACCTTCAAGACCGGCGCGTTTGGCAGGATTGTTTGTCATAAGCCGAATCGAAGTTAAACCTAAATCTGAAAGAATTTGTGCGCCAATTCCATAATCGCGCAAGTCAGGTTTAAAGCCCAAAAGTACATTCGCCTCAACTGTATCTTTGCCGCCGTCCTGCAAAACGTAAGCACGAATTTTATTTGCAAGTCCAATTCCGCGCCCTTCCTGCCGCATATAAAGGACAACGCCGCAACCTTCCTGCTCAATTTTTTTCAGCGCAGTTTGCAGTTGATCGCCACAATCACAACGCAGGGAGCCGAGTGCGTCACCTGTCAAGCACTCTGAATGAACGCGCACCAAAACATTTTCTTTGCCTGCAACTTCGCCTTTGACAATCGCCAAATGACATTTGCCGTCAATCGAACTTTCATACGCCTTCAATCTGAAATGTCCGTACTTTGAGGGAAAATCTGCATCTGCTACAAGTTTTACAAATTTTTCTGTGCGGTGGCGATATTCAATCAAGGCGCGTACCGTGATAATATTCAAGCCGTGATTTTCGGCGAACTGCTTTAATTTTTCAGTGCGCATCATATGTCCGTCATCGTCCATAATTTCACAACATAAACCGGCGGGATAAAAACCGGCAAGCCGCGCTAAATCTGTTGTAGTTTCGGTGTGACCTGCGCGACGAAGTACGCCGCCTTCAACACTGCGTAAAGGGAAGACGTGACCGGGACGGCGAAAACTTGACGCCTTTGCATTTTTATCAAGCAAAAGTTTAATCGTGTGGCAACGTTCATAAGCCGAAATTCCCGTTTCAGTGTCCCAGCCGTCGATTGAAACAGTAAAAGCCGTTTCGTGATTGTCGGTGTTGCGATTAACCATTTGCCCAATTTCCAATTCGTCAAGGCGTTTGCCGTCAATCGGCGTACAGATTAAGCCTTTAGCGTAGGTTGCCATAAAATTAATTTGCTCCGGCGTCACAGTTTCAGCCGCACAAATTATATCGCCTTCGTTTTCGCGGTCTTCGTCGTCAATAACCACAATCATTTTGCCATTTTTTATATCGTCAATCGCCTGCTCAATCGTCGCAAATTCCATTACCAGTTCCCCCTGCGAAGAGTTTTCAAATATTCTTTCCGCTTCTTCGGGATACGGGTACTTTCAAGAGCTTTTTGAATTGTTTTAGTGTGAATTTTGGGGTAAATTAATCTGTCATTCAGCAAAATAATTGTCTCGTCGTAATGCTTTATTAAAGCATCCACAAAGAACCACGCCGCCGCCATTTCAACATAATAATCATCTGATTGAATTCCTTGAATCCATTTCAAATATTTTTTGTCAAAATTTTTGTCCAGATAAAATTTTCTAAGCATTGAAATTGCAAAGCGCACGGTATAAGTTGCATCGCTAGCCAGCCAAATTTTTATTTCTTGAATAAGTTTATCTGTGTGCTGTGAAAAAATCTTCGGTATAAATGAATCGCAAACCGCCCAATTATCCACGTATGGCAAAAATTTTTTTACCTCTTTGATACATTCGTTGTAATCTTCCATTGCCGAAATTATTTTTACGTGAATTAAATTTTCTTCAAAATACTTGTGCGGCAACTGTTTAATAAATTCCGCCTTCGATTCATCGTCAAAAAATTCTTTCGCAAATTCAAGGAGTTGCGCCGAACGTATACCAATAATTTTTTCTTGGTCGATATTCGGTAAAATTTGTGCTTGTGAATTTTGATAGTTAAGGTCTTGCATAGCAAGTAATTTCTTTTGAAGTTCCTTTAAGTTTGACATTTTAATTTAAATCTCCCTCCAATTAATAAGTTTTAAACCTTCGACGCGCTCAAAATGTTTGGCGTTCGCCGTTATCAAAGTACAATCGTTTACAATCGCAATGGCGGCAATAAAAATATCATTGTCTTCAATTTGCTTGCCTTTGTGAAGTTGCACGTAAATTTCAATGGCTTTTTCGATTGTTTTATAGTTATCTTTATCCAAAGTCAAATGTGGTAAGTTATTGTTAATCTCAAGAAAATTTCTCAAAAAATTAAATTTACTGGCTGCTTTCAAGCCGCGTACCACTTCATAATAGACGATTGAACAAATATAAATCTTGGAATTTTCCTGCAATGCCTTATTGAAATTTTTTTGAACAATTTCATTATTACGCAAAATTTCACTTACAATATTTGTATCGAGAGAATATTTCATTACATCGCTACCTTTCTTGCATCCATTTCTGCGATATATTCCGCAAATTCGTCGGCGTCTTTTTGTTCTTCCGGCGTTAAAGGTCTGTTAATCAATTCCAATAAAGTTTTTTTATGAGCCTCATATTCTTCGGGCGTTTCTTCATCTTGAACATTTAATTTAGTTTTCAATGTGTCAATGTCGGCTTGCATTTTTGTAAGCATTGAAATAATTTTTTCTTCGTTCGTCATTGTTATCCCTCCTTTCATTACAAATTTTAGATGTTATTAAGCATCAGCTAAAAGCCGTTTTCAAGTAAAAAATCTTTCGTAATTTCCGGCGCAGTTTTGAAATTCATCAGCCGTTCAATATACTTTGCTAAAATATCAGTTTCAATATTTACGACACTGCCCACGCGCTTAAAATTAAAATTGGTAACTGCGCGAGTGTGCGGAATCATCGACACGCTAAAATCATTTGCGCCCGCGTCAACAACCGTTAAACTGATTCCATCAAGTGCTACCGAACCTTTGGCGGCAATTTGTTTCAGCAAAAAATTTTCAGCCGAAATTGTTATAAAAATGGCGTTGCCGTCCGTGCGAATGTTGGTAATTTTTCCTACGCCGTCAATGTGTCCGCTTACAATGTGTCCGCCGAATCTGTCGCCAACTTTCATTGCGCGTTCAAGATTTACCGCGCCGCCAATATTCAAATTTTCCAGCGAAGTACGCCGCAAAGTTTCCGGCATTACGTCAGCCGCAAAATAATTTTCTGCAAAATCCGTAACTGTCAAGCAAATTCCGTTGGTACAAATGCTGTCGCCAATTTTTATATCGCCCAAAACTTTCGCGCAGGTTATTTCAATTCGCCCGCCGTTCAAACTTTTCAGCTTGCCGGTTTCTTCAATTATTCCGGTAAACATTTCACCACCTCAATATTTAATCTGTTCAACGCTGAACCATTGCGCCGCGTCATTCCATTTCAAAATAATTTCGCCTTCAATGTCTGAAGTACCTTCCCAGTGCCAGCGGCGGTACGGAATTATAATTTTTTCGCCGTCGCAAATTGGCTTATCGTAAAAAATACTTCCGTCCATTTTGTAACCGTCATTGCCGCCAAAATAAATTTCGCTGATTTTTTTGCTGTCAATATAATTTTGCCACGCGCCATTTTTAACGCCAATTATATTTAAATGTGTCGTGCAATAATTATGATAGAAAACGTACAGCGTTAAATTTTCGTCGCTGTCAATTTTAAAAATATCCTTGAAAGACATATCCGACGCCAAAACATAATTGCCGCGCCCGCCAAGTCTGATTGAGTGTAAATAATCATCGTCGTTGAAGTCGTAGTCGCAGAAAAGTTTGTCCCAACGCGCAACGCCTTTAGCATAAGTTTTTAGCGGCGTACCGTCGTTTAAAAATTGTCCTTCCTCAATTTGCGCCACGCCGGAATTTTCATTTGCGCCGGTAATTATAAAACCGTTGTAAGGCGATTGTACCGGAAAACCAATTTGCCCAATTTGTACAGATTGAGAAAATTGCATTGCTGCCGCCGAATTTGAAATTATCAAAGTTGCAACCATTGCGCCCAAAATTTTTTTCATAAAACCTCCTTAAAACTAAAAAACCGCTCGAAATAGAAACTTCGGGCGGAAATTTTTACCTGAACAAATAAACCTCTTTTTCATCCGGACTTTAACCGTCGGTGGAGAATTTAACTCCGCCCAAGAGTTTTTTGATTTTAATAGAAAACAATCATATCGCCTTCACGAAGTCTCGGGATAACGGGACCTTTAACGGCGATTTGACCGGGCATATTTGCTTGACCGTTTACAACAACCGTACAATGTCCGCCTTCGCGCAAATTTTTATTTACGGTTGCTCCAACTTTTTCAACTATAAAATCAGTGTTACCAACCCGCATTCTGTCGCCCGGTACAACATCTTCAGTAAGTTCTGCAACCGTGTGCTGTACGACCATATCAGCCAAGTTTGGGCGCAAATTTTCATCCATTAAAATAAAACTTTTGTTGCTGTACAAAAATGTGCGTGCGTCTTTACCGACTGCCGTTACTCTAACTTCGTACTTAGCTTCCACAGAAATCAACCTCCTTTTTTGTTAAGTGTATAATATCATAATGAACGGAAATATTACAAGAAAAATTTTTTTTTAATATCAGTTTTCTTGCATTTCACAAATCAAACTTTAAAAAATTTTTATCTGCGGGAAAAAAATCTAACCCGTTTTTAATATTGGTGGTATAATATCAAGAAAAATTCAAGGAGGAAACGACAATGAAAATCAAATTTAGTTTTTTTGGACTTTTGATAGCGGCGTTGGTCATTTGCATCGGACTTAGCGCAGAAGCCGCGCCGGTTGGTACAGATTGGAACACGCAAAAAATCACTGTTATTGGTACAGGTATACCAACAACAGGAACTTATGGCGCACAGGCTAGAATTATGGCGCGTCTTGCGGCAAAAGCCGACGCTTACCGGCAATTAGCAGAAATAGTTCAAGGTGTTCAAGTTGACGCAAATACAACCGTTGAAATGGCAATGGTAAAATCTGAAACTGTAAAATTGAGCGTAAACGCAGTCATCAGAGGCGCAAAAATTGTTGCTGAAAATGTTACAAGTGATGGCGCGTATGAAGTTACAATGGAACTTCCAATTTTCGGTGCAAGTGGCGGACTTGCTGAAACTGTTTTAGAGCGTCCTACTTACGTTGAACCTTTTCCCGAACCTCAAACTCAAAGAATTGAAACAACTGTTACAGTGAAAGTTAGCGGCGGTTACACCGGCTTAATTATCGACTGCAGAGGTTTTCGCCTTAATCCTGTTATGAGTCCCGTTATCAAAAATGCTCGCGGCGAAAAAATTTACGGGCATAAAAATTTAGACTACGATAAAGTTATTGAATACGGTATGGCTACTTACGCTGATAATATGAATCAAGCTTATCGCGCAGGCTCCAATCCCTTAGTTATTACAGCTATCAATGTTGAAGACTTCAATGCAAATCCTGTTGTAAGTATGCAAGACGCCGAAAGAATTTTAAGCGAAAATCAAATTTCTAAATTCCTTGAAGATACAGCGGTGGTTTTCCTTTATTAATATTCGTTAAAATTTCAAAAAAATTTCCCCAGTCATTTGATTGGGGAATTTTTTAGTTTTTGATATTCTTTTTAATATTTATTTTTTAAATATTCTTTTCTTTTCCAAAGCAAAAAGAAAAGAATCAAAAGAAAGTGCTTTACCGCCCGTCCGCCGCCTTGAGTTTCGCACGCTCCAACTAAACGAGCTCCCATGGGGTCGCACTTAGTTTCTTGCACGCTCCTATTTGTAGTTTATTGGGCGGCAAAAGACGGGCGATTTTTTTGCGATAAAATTTATTTTTTTCTTTGTTCAGTGAAAAATTTTTTTAGCAATGCAAGTGATTCATTTTCCAAAACTCCTGCCGTAACTTTCAGCTGATGATTTAATGCAGCATTATTTACAACGTTGAAAAGTGATTCTGCCGCGCCAAATTTTGAATCAACCGCGCCATAAACTAATCTTTCAACACGACTCAAAACCAACGCCCCCGCGCACATTGGGCAAGGTTCAACCGTTACGTAAAGCGTACAATTTTTTAATCGTCGTCGCCGCAATTTTGCTGACGCCTCGCGCAGGACTAAAATTTCTGCGTGCGCCGTTGAATCGTTTAACTGTTCAATTCGATTATGATTTTTACAAACTAAAATGCCGCTCTCGTTATCTACAAGAACGGCACCTATTGGAACTTCGCCTTCTTCGTAAGCCTGCAACGCCTCTTTTAATGCAAGCCTCATATTTTCTTTATCACTTGACATTTAATCACCTCTACCGCAAAAGTGCATTTAAATCTAAATTGCCGTAATAAAATAAGCCGGTAGTTTCGCCGCTCAATTCCAAATTGTAGGCTTCGGGAATTTCACTGGGCTTATTTTTTTTATTTATAACGCGCCGCAATTCGCTTAAAAATGAACTGTCTTTATTTTGGCGTGGATTATTATTGTCACGGCGTCCAACGTCATAATCTACTGCCTTTACGCGGGCGATTTTTTCAATTTTTTCTACCATCTTTAACATCTTCTTTCAAAATATATATCGAAAGTTTCATATAAAAAAATAAACTCCACCGCAGTTACGGCAGAGTTTATCTTGTATTCATTAGAAAAATTTACAAATTATTTTAAAGCGTCACCGAGTTTTGAATTGGTATTGCGTGCCGCGTCAACACTTTCAGCAAATTTAGCTTTTTCTTCTTCGCTGAATTGAATTTCAACAATTTTTTCCATACCGTCTTTGCCGAGAATGACAGGTACGCCAATGCACAAATCTTTTTCGCCGTATTCGCCATCAAGATATACGCAACAAGGAATTAACTTTTTGGCGTCAAGTGCAATAGCCTCTACGAGAGCCGCCGCCGCTGCACCCGGTGCATACCAAGCTGAGGTTCCCAAAAGTTTTGTACAGGTTGCGCCGCCAACTTTTGTTGCCTCAACTGCTTTATCAATAGCCTCTTTGCTAAGAAGTTGAGTTACAGGAATACCTCTGTAAGTTGCAATGCTTGCAAGCGGTACCATAGTTTTATCGCTGTGTCCGCCGACAACCATACCGTCAACATCAGTAGGAGTTGCAGGATAACCCGCCTCTTGCAATGCTTCAGCAAGATAATAACGGAAACGGCTACTATCCAACATACCGCCTTGCCCGATAACGCGGTTGCGCGGAAGTTTGGAATCTTTCAGCGTCAAATAAGTCATTGCGTCCATAGGATTGGAAATAATAATCAAAATTGCGTCCGGCGAATATTTCAAAATTTGATCAACAACGCTTTTAACGATTTTTGCGTTAGTGCCGATAAGGTCTTCACGGCTCATACCAGGTTTGCGCGGAATACCGGAAGTAATAACAACAACTTGAGAACCTGCCGTCGCCTCATAGTTATTTGTTACGCCTTTAACGGTTGTATCGAAGTTAAGCATATGCGAAGTCTGCATAATATCCATTGCTTTACCTTCGGACAAGCCTTCTTTAATATCGATAAGGACAACTTCACTTGCAAAACCTTTTGTAGCCAAAACATTTGCTACTGTTGCGCCAACGTTACCTGCACCAACTACTGTTACTTTCATTTTAAACATTCCTCCATTTATAAAAAATTATTCAGCCTGCGAAAATTCATCTTTGCCAACGCCGCAAAGCGGGCAAACAAAATCTTCCGGCAAATCTTCCCATTTAGTACCGGGTTCAATCCCGTTATCAGGATCGCCCGCCTCTTCGTCGTATTCGTAGCCGCAAACGGTACAAACATATTTCATAATTAAGACCTCCTAAAAAATCTTTTAAGTAATTTTATCACAAGTTTTAAATTTGTCGATAGTTTAATTTAAAATTCTAAGTCCAATTATTCCGAAAATTATCATACCGACACAAATAATTTTTGCAATGCTGATTGATTCGCCGAAATAAATTACGCCAAATAAAACTGTGCCAACTGTTCCAATTCCCGTCCAAATTGCATAGGCGATTGACAGCGGCAACTTTTTTAACGCCAATGACAAAAAATAAAAACTTGCCAACATTCCGGCAACTGTCAAAATGCTTGGCAAAATTTTTGAAAATCCTTGCGAAAATTTTAAGCCTACTGCCCAAAATATTTCAAAAAATCCTGCTACTATTAAATAAATCCAATTCAATTTGAACACCTCCAAAAAAATAAGGGCGTCTGCAGTTAAACTTTCCTACGCAATTTGCGCTTGCCTACGGTTTAACTGTAACGCCCAAAAAACTTTATCCGGCGACAAAGTTTTCAGTCTGTACGAGTAATTTTATAAAATTTTAAAAATTGGCGTACCGTTTCAGATTCTGCATTTGAAATATCGGAGTCAGTAAATTTATTCTGCGCGATAATTTTTTGAGCCTCTTCAACTTCAAATTTATTGAGTGAATGAAAAAATTTTCGCCATTCTTCAGCCAATTTTTCGTGCTTCAGTCGATAAATTATCATTGCTTCCGGCATCCAAAGTAAATCGTGAAACTCTTCAAGATTTTTACCGAATGCTTTTTCAAAAAACGAACGCCCGCGCCCAATTTTTCCTTTCGTCGAATTAATTATTGCTTGAATTGCACGAATAAATTTTTTGTTCCAATGTTCGCCCAAATAATCACGGTTGCGAAAATATTTCGGGTCTTTTATAGGATGATACTTCATCGGAAAAGAATAAATTGCAACGCCCAATTCTTCGCACAATTCAATATTCAACTTTAGCCGCAAATATAATTCTTCCGGCTTGTCGTGGAAATTGTACAGCACATAATTTGACATATGACGAATACCAAATTTTGCCGCAAGTAGAATCGCCTTTTCATAAATTTCTTTTTGTTCGTAATGGTCAAATGCAATTCTCAAAGGGCGAATATTCAACTCTGCAAGTTTCGCCATATTTTCTTCAGTTGCAAGTCGTGCGTCCAGTCCCTGATTAAAATCTACGTAATGAGTGCGCTTGCCTTGCTTGAAATATTTTTGAAAAAGCGGACGCGCCATAGAATCAAATTCCAAAATTTTTTCCTTCGTTGCAGTTATGAAGTGCAATAAAAAATTTTGTTCCCGCGCCAAATAAAATTTTCCTGCCTCAACTTCAGGCAACTTTTTTTCCAATTCCTCATACAGGCAAATAATTTTCTTTATATAGGCGCGGTTGTTAAAATCTGCGCGAAGATTTTTAATTGACAAGTCGTATTCGTCAGACAAAATATAAGTTGAATCTTTGCCGAATCCGCAATTTTTTATATCTTCGACAATCTGCGAAAATTTTTCAGACGCCAAAACATTATTATCCATCAGCAGTAAATTTTGTTTCTTGCCGAAAAAATTTTCAGTAATTTGTAATTGCGTTTGAATATTGACATAATCTTTATAAATCGGCTCCAGCGTACTGACGGCGCAAAAACTGCAACGCCTGATACAACCGCGCGTAGTGTAGCCGAAGTAAGCATTTCGCGCAGGATATTTATAATCTGTTTCCTCAAGAATGGAATAATCCGGCGGCAATTCGTCAATTATCACAGAATCAGATTTTTTTAAATCGGTCGGCTTGTCCAAAAGCCCAATGTGGATTTTAACATTTTCGCCAATTTCAGCTTGCATTTCAGCAGGTACGAGCGTTGCCGCAATTCCGCCAACGAAAATTTGCCCGCCGTCTGCCAAAAATTTTTTTGCAAAATTAATTGTGTCGATTGTCTTTGCCCAATAAAAAGTAAAGAGCGAATTTACACAGATAATATCAAACTTTGGATAATCGCCGCGCTTAAATCTTCGGCGCAACTCAAATAAAGAATATTCAAAAGCAGTTCCCCGTAAATTTGGAATATTATCAAGATAAAAATGCTTGCCGACTTTTATAAAATTGACTAAGTTTTCATAATGTGCGCCAAAAAGTTCCGCAGGATTAGAATTATTTTCCGGCTCAAATTTTAAGATAACATTTTCTTTTGAGTTGAAAAATTCTTCAATTAACAACTGCGCCGCAAATTGCCTCAAATTGCCTTTAAAAAATCTTACGTCATCGCCGCAAATTCGCCGAAAGTACCAGCTCAATTTCATTAAATTTAATGGCGGATATTTATTTTTATAATTCGGCTCAATTAAAAGAACGCGCCGCCTCATTTGTTGACCGCCTCTATTATCTTGCATTCAAGTTCAACATAAGTTTTGGCGTCAACATTTTCCCGAATGACATCAAGAATTTTTGAAACTAATTTGCGTTCGCTACGATTTAAATTTGGAAAAGGATTTTGTGAAGATTTAGCGTCCTGACGCCGTTTTTGATACGGGGGGGGGGATTTGACTGTTCGTTTTTGGTAATTATTCTGTGTTTAACTTTTGACAAAATACTTTCAGATTCATTCAAATTTATTTGTCGAATGCTTTCAATTTTAGAGGCGGCTTTGTCAGCTTTTTCTTTCAATTCGGCTAATTTTTTTTCTGCGTCAGCTTTATGATTGGGGCTTAAAATAAGTGCAGTTTTTATTTCGTTTTCTGCATCTTCATAAGATTTTATAGCTTTTATCGCGCTATTTAAATCTGAAGCGCGATTATAAAGTTTGTCAAGTTCCTTAAAGTAAATTTTTAAGGCAGATTCAAAAATTTTGAGTGAGGGATTTTCTATAAAATAATCACGTTGAGCATTGGGGATTAAATTTTTATCTACTGCAAAAACTTCGCCAATAAAATAATGAATACCGCGCTCCTCTTTAAATAAATGCTGCAATGTATCAGCCGCGCCAATTTGAATGTTACCTTTACGCAGACGAATTGAGCGCATTTTGTAACTTGAAGTATCTGTTTTTTGAGATATTACGCCTTTAAATTTTGAAAGTCCGATCCACGACCACGCAATTAAATTGCCCGCGTCGTCATAAAAATCTTCAAACGCCACATCAAAAATATCATCTTCGCCCAGACTTGTTTTGAACGTGGTTTTATAATTTTTTACAATTTGTTCGCCGTTGATATAAATTTTGTATTCGTCAATTTTAAAATTCAACTCGGCGGCGTGTTCATAAATTTTGGACTGGAAAGAAAAATAATTTCTGTATTCGACGGGCGCAACGAAAGATAAATAATCTTCAACAGTTTTAATATTGAGTAAAACTTCATTTTCAGCGTTAATATCAAGCATTTCAACTTTAAACCAATGTTCGTTTGTAATTTGGCTGTCAGAAATTTTTTCGACGGTTATAACCTCGTCAAGTACTTCCTGCGCTGTATATTTTTTTTCGCTGTAAAATTTCCTGCGAAGTTTTTTGGCGTCAATTCGCATTACAGAAATTACGTTTTCATTTTGCGCGGTTGTACGGAAAATCAATTCTCGGCAATAAGCAAGCCCGCAAAGTCTGCCAATACCGCGAAAACCTTTTTCAGTTGTAATTTGTTTTGAAGACTGCGCGATAGATTTTAAAATAGTTTCAAATTCGCCGGAAGAAATTCCCGTGCCGTTATCTTCAATGCTGATTTGGCGTTTGTCAGAATCAATCCAAATTTCAATCTTGCCTTCATCTGCCGCCAAAATTTTTTGTGAAATTGCCGCGTCGATAGCGTCACAAGAATTTTGAATGTATTCACGAAAAATAATCTGCGAATCTTTGTACATTCCCGTTGTAAGATTTTCTAAAATATTTGCCCCAACAATATATTCCGCCATAATTTTTCCTTTCTAGTCTTTGAATTGTTGATAAATCGGCTTTGGAAAATAAATTTTCAGCAACGAACGGAAAATTGGATTTTGTATAACGTATTCGCCCTGCTCCAGCCGCGTCAAAATATTTCTGTAAGTTGAAGGAAACGCCGAATAATCCCGCGTTGTAGTTTCAATAACGTTTGTTCTGCCAAACGCAAAAGTCGCGCAGTTGCCGGAAACTCTGGGATGAATATTTGATAAAAATTGTTCCGCACCAAAAAGAATTATTCCAAGTGAACGCCCGCGCTCCGCCACGTCCAAAATTTGCCGCAATATCGGAGAATTTTTTGAAACGTCTTTAGAGGCGTATTTATTCAACTCGTCAACAAAAATTACAATCTTTGACGGCACATTTAAAACTTTTCCCGCCGCGTCGTATTCGCCCAATTTCAATTTATAAATCGTCTTTAAAACGTCTCCAAAAACAAACGCCTGCTTATTCGTGCTAAGTTTTGCAATGTCAATCACGCTGACACTTCCGGCGGAAATTTTTTGTAACTCCTCCTCAAGGCGGCATTCAGCTTGATTATATTTCGGTCTGCTTGAAAACATTTTATCGTTTTTAATTTCTTTGTTCACAACGCGGCTAAATTTGCGCCAACTCAAAACAGAAATACTTTTATCTGAAGATTTTAGAGTTAAATCACGAACTTTTTCAAGAAATTCGCTCCAAGTTTTAATCCCGCCAAAATCTTTATCGTCATTGTCAATAATTTTGCTTATGATTGAGTCCATTGTCTGGGTTGTATCGTCAATATCTGCAAAAAGCATTTCCAAAGATTCGCGATCGTCTTCATAGGTGTATTTGAACTTTTTCAAAATTTTTTCGCGCAGATATTCTTTAACGGTACTTTCCGGCAAATAAGTTGTAACATCTTTACTTTCGTTAAACGGCGCATAGTAGCGAACATTTTTAAAGGGCGTACCGCTAAGTTTGAGTTCCTTATAATCTGTGGCAATTTCTGAAAAATTTTCGTCATCGTTTGGCTTGTGAATCGCCATTAAATCTTTACTTTTTACGTTGAAAATTATAAAAGCTACACTTTCAGTGCAACTTTCCAAAATAGATTTTATCAGAAACATTGCGTAACTGGTTTTGGCGGCAAGTCCGGAAATTCCCGAAATATTCAAGTGCGCTCCTTCCGATCCCAACAAAAATTGCGAATTTAAATTTACCGGCAAAAAAATTTCATTCGGCGTATCGGCGTACATTTTCAGAAAACCGCACGGTAAAGGATGCTGAATTTTATCCAGTCCCAATGCCTGTTTAATTTCTTCCGGCGTCGCCAAATAAACCGCCGCGTCATTATTTGCGGGCGTATAAATATTTTTGTCGTTGTAACAAATTGCCACTTCAACATAATTCATTCCAATTCTTAAAGTCGGCGGCTCAATTTCTGTATCGCCAAAATCGTTTGAAATGTAATTTGTCAGAAAACTTTTGGCGTCCGTGATATGAAAAATATTTTCTACCGTACCAAAAGAAAAAGAGCCTTCAAGATGTTGAATTTTCACAACGTCGAAGGCGTTCAATCGAAAATCTGAATTAGTCCAAAAATAAAATTTATCCATCGTTGCAGGATATTTTTCAGTAGCCGCCACGCGTCCTATAATTTTGCCCATAAATCCACCTCAAAACAAATTCAAAAAAGTTTCAGCCTCAATACATTTCGATTTTATAAAAGTTTCAGTCAAAAAAATTGGGTAAATATGATTAGCCCAGCGATTATCCGCGCCATAACAAACAGGATTTCTTTCGTTGATAATTTGCGCACTCAAATAATTTACTAAGTCGCTGTCAATTTTGCCGGTTTCAATTTCTTCACGAGTCACGAGCATTTTTTCAATTTTAAGGACGCCGTCGAAAGGCGATTCAGTGTGTTTTCTGTCACGAATACGCAAATACCAAACGGCAAATTTAATATCGCCGTGAAGTTCAGCATTTTCAAAACAAATAACCGGCGTTCGATGATACAGCGGCAATTCTGCAATAAAGCCGGGATCGGGCTTAAAATTTGTGCCTGCGCCTGTAGTCCAAAGTGCAGGATTAAATTTTTTCGACACGCCAATAACATAGCCGTAATTATTTTTGAAAGTCAGAAATTTTCGCTTGTTGTTCAAAATATTTGCAGGGATTTTGTACTCAAGGGAGCCGTCTTTGACAAGATAATTTTTCTGATTGAGTTTATTTTGTGCAACCAACGCGGCAACCATATTTTGTTCCGCTTGATACATATGATCTTGAATTTTGGCAATGGCGCGGTCTTCAAGTTTTTGCTCCTTAGTTTGAGTTTGGCTTGTACTGTACGGCAAAATTTTTGAAATGGTAGTATTGAAGTAGGAGTCTTGACATTGAGTATTAATTTTTTCAGTAAGGGCGGGAAAAAATCCGTTGCTGTCATTGGCGTTTGCAATATCCGGCAAAGTCAAAACTACTTCGCTAAAAAATTTTTCTGCGTAAATTTTTTTCATTTGACGGCGGCAACAACCAATGGCAACTTGTCCCGCAACAACAGGATAAACCATTTTGCGAAAACCGCTTTGCTGATAGGCAATGTCATCAATTTTGTAAACGTGGCGCGATCCGTCCAAAAAATATGTCAGAATTTGAGAATCAGTTTGAGAAAATTTTTTCAGCGGAAAATAACTTTTTAAATTATCAGTTTCGCCGAATTTGGGATTTTCAAGGCGTGATTCTCGGTTGTCGATTCTGGAAACTCTATCTGTTTCAACGTCCAATTCTATTTTGTGCGCTTGGTAACTTTCGCCCGCCGTCTCGTCTGCAATTAACTTTAAAATTTTCCTTGCCAACACGTTCACCTGCCAAAAAAATATGGTTATCGTGCTGTCATCCATTCGCCATTACAAGTTTTAATCCTGCGCGGTAAAAAATCTTTGCATCGATTCTGCCGCCGCCTTATTCATACTCGGTACTTCCAAAAGTTCCTCAAGCGTTGCGGATTTTAT
This sequence comes from uncultured Selenomonadales bacterium, assembly GCA_937877565.1. GTDB lineage: Bacteria > Bacillota > Negativicutes > Selenomonadales > Selenomonadaceae > Quinella. The sequence continues at coordinate 17,302 of CALFJB010000063.1, forward strand.
TTTTTGTATTGAGCCAAATTTTTTAAATAAATCTGCGCGACGCTTTTTGCCAATTCCCGAAATGTTATCTAATTCAGATTTTAAATTTCTTTTGCGCCTTAATTTTCTGTGATAAGTTATGGCGAATCTGTGCGCCTCATCACGAATCCTTTGCATTAGGTAAAGTGATTGACTGCCGCGCGGCAATTCAACAGGTTCAGATTTTCCTTCAACAAAAATTAATTCAAACTGTTTAGCAAGACCTACAACAGGGACTTCGTGTCCAAAACTTCGTATGACTTCCAACGCAGAATTTAATTGCCCAATTCCGCCGTCAATAACAATCAAATCCGGCAAATTTTCCGCAGTCAATTTTCCGTAACGTCTTTCAGTAACTTCCCGCATTGATTGAAAATCGTCCGGCTTGCCTTCAGTGGAGCGAATTTTAAAGCGGCGATAACTTTTTTTGTCAGGTGCGCCGTTTTCAAAAACTACCATTGAAGCGACAGTCTCCGCGCCTTGAAAGTGCGAAATATCGAAACATTCCATTCGACGCGGCAATTTCGGCAAGTTTAAATATTTTTGCAATTCTACAACCGCGCCGACCGTTTGAGCGTTTTTTAAATCTGCGCGAGCGGCTTTTTCTTCAAGAAACTTTTTTGCATTTTCATTAGCCATTTCAACGAGCTCAAATTTAACTCCGCGCTTAGGTTCAGAAATTTTCACGTTCAGCCATTCAGATAAAATTTTTAAATCTTCGTCCGCCAAACTTACAGGCAATAAAATTTCTTCAGCCGCAATTTTTGTACTGCTGTAATATTGTTTCAAAAATTCAGCAATGGCTTTTTCATCAGATTCATCAGCTGCGCCATTCAATAAAAAATTTTCACGTCCTAAAACTTTGCCATCACGTATGAAAAATATTTGGGCGCAAACTTCAGAATTTAACCGCGCCAATCCTATAGCGTCCAAATTTCCCGCGTCTGTAACTATTTTTTGCTTTTCAGAAATTTTCTTGACTGATAAAAGCACGTCCCTAAATTTCGCCGCCAACTCAAAATTTAAATCTTCAGCCGCCGCCGTCATTTTAATTTCTAAGTCTTTTTCAACTTCGGCGGTGTGTCCTTCCAAAAATTTTTCAACCGCCTTTACAAGAATTGAATAATTTTCAGCAGAAATTTTATTTACGCAAGGGGCTAAACATCTGCCAATTTGAAATTCTAAGCACGGTCGCGCAGGAAATTTTTTGCAAGTTCGCAATGGAAATAATTTGCGTAAAAGTTCCAAACTTTCCTTGACTGCAAAGCCGTTTGTATAAGGTCCAAAATATTTTGAGCCGTCCTTTTCAAGCCGTCGTGTTACAAAAACGCGGGGAAATTTTTCGGCAAGCGTCAATTTCAAATACGGATAAGATTTATCATCTTTTAAGCAAATGTTATAGCGCGGGCGATGCTTTTTTATCAGGTTGCACTCAAGAATCAACGCCTCAACTTCAGACGCCGTTACAATCGTTTCAAAGTCAGCGATTTTTGCAACCATTGCTTTAACTTTTGCGCCGTGATTTTTATTTGAGTGAAAATATTGGCGCACACGATTTTTTAAAACAATCGCCTTGCCGACGTAAATAATTTTTCCGGCGGCGTCTTTCATAATGTAAACGCCGGGAGAATCCGGCAACGTTTTTAATTTTTCTTCAAGCAAATTCATAACCTCTTTGTTAGAGAATAAGGGGTTAGAGAACAAGCGGTTAGAAATTTTTTAACCTGCCGTAAACTGCTATAAAAAATCCCTAACAGCTAACAGCTAATACCTAACACCTAGATTTATTTTTGCAGATAGTTTATCATAAGCCGTCAAGGAGGTTTTAAAACTTGAATGCAACAAAGAAAATATACACTGACGGATCGTGCTTAGGCAATCCCGGCGCGGGCGGTTACGCGGCAATTATTATCGATGACAAAAATAACCGCGTCGAAATTGTCGGCGGCGAACGTGAAACTACAAATAACAGAATGGAACTTATGGCGGCGATTGAGGCGTTGAAAAAAGTTTCTGCTGATGATTATATTGAGCTTTTCACTGACAGTAGCTATTTGAAAAACGCTTTTACCAAAGGTTGGCTGGTAAATTGGAAACGTAACGGCTGGCAGACTACAAATAAAACGCCTGTGCTAAATATAGATTTGTGGAAAAAATTGGACGCGCTGATTTTAAAGCGCAATGTAAAATTTAATTGGGTGAAAGGTCATGCGGGCAACAGTTTAAATGAACGTTGCGACAAATTGGCGCGTGCAGAGGCAACCAAACAAAAAAATCGTCCCGCCAAAATTACCGAAGATAAATTAATGCAGGAACGTTGCGACAAACTTGCACTTAAAGAGGCAACTAAACAAAAAAATAAACCGGCTGAAAAAGTTAAGCCAGTACAGTTGACTTTGTTTTAAAAAATTCCAATCGTCTTGAAAAATAAAATCCAACAAAAAATCGTGAAACACGACAACGCCGAAGTAAATACCACACAATTACCCGCTAAATCTGCGTCGCCGTTCATCTGTTGCGCCATTGCAAAAGAAACTATCGCGCAGGGCGTACCGAAAATTGCAATTAACGTTACAAAGTCAATTCCTCTGAAACCTAAAAATATTGCAACGCTTAAAACAACCGCCGGTACTAGAATTAACCTGCCAATTACACATTTTATAAGCTGTGACAAATGAGCTTGAGCACTGCCCAATTTGAACGACGCGCCCAAAATTATCAACGCAACGGGCGTTGTAGCCGCCGAAATTTGCCCAATAGGTTTTAAAATTGGCGCGGGAATTTGTACGCCCAAATTTAAAAATACCGCGCCGGAAATTGCGCCCAATATCATTGGATTTTTTATAATTCCAGTTAAAATTGGCAGGAGTTTAAATTTTCCGCCTCTGAAAGTCTCCAGCGCAAATACTGCAAAAATATTGTACATTGGAATTATAACCGCGATCATCATTGTTGTAACGGCTATATTTTCGTCGCCAAAAATATTTGCAACGATAGGCACGCCCATTATTACAAAATTACTGCGAAAAATCGCCTGTACCATTACGCCGCGTTTTTTATTTTCCGGCTCAATTTTCGGTATGAAAATCATCAGAAAAATAAAAAGCACAAGCACTGCGCCCGCGCCGAATAACATTAATTTTGGGCGAAAAGTCGCCGCCAAGTCCGTCGTATAAATGCTGTGAAACATCATACAAAAGAAAAATACGCGGAAAACCATTCGGTTCATATGGTTTAATTCTTCGTCCGTCAAAAGTTTGCTGAATTTTACGAACGCGCCAACAGCCATAAGAAAAAACATTGGCACAACCGCACTAATCGCTACAATAAAATTGCTAAACATTTTAGATCACTCTTCGACGTTAAAATAAACTTTGACTTTTTGAATATAATCAGCTTTGACTTCCTGCGATTCATTGATAAAAACGCCAAACCACGTAATTAAAAGCATTATCCCGCTTGAAATTGTAATTCGCCAAGCGCGTTTACAATCTTTGCCGTTAAGTTTTCGATGTGTCAGCCATCCCGCGCTTATTGGAAAAATAAAAAAATATATCTCAAATAAAAATCTGAAAATTTTCAGCATCATAATCAATCACCAAATTTGCCCCAAAATTAAACCTGCCGCCCCCGCCGCTATTAAAACTTTGATAACGCTGATTTTCATTCTAACTGCGATTAACGCGCCAATTAAAATTATCGCGCCTTTCAAGTCAAATGTATCAGAAAAATTTTGCGGAATTTCTTCGACGTTCCAAACTGCCAAAAGTACAAAACTGATACACGCCGCCGCGATTAACGCCATTACAGCCGGTCTCAAGCCATTTAAAATTCCTTGAATTGCGCCCAATTCGCCGTATTTAAAAATTATTTTCGCCAAAAATATACAAAGAAAAAGACTCGGCGTCACAAATCCCATAGTTGCAGAAATTGCGCCGCCAATTCCCGCCGTTTTCATTCCTGCAAAAGTCGCCGCGTTTATTCCTATTGGTCCCGGCGTCATTTGCGAAATTGTGAATACGTCAATAAATTCCGGCAACGTCAGCCAATGGTAATTATCGACAACTACGGCTTGAATCAACGGCATTGACGCATAGCCGCCGCCGACACATACCAAACTGATTTTGGCAAATTCAAAAAATAATTGCAGGTAAATCACGAGAAAAGCCCTTTCAATTTGTCAAGGAAAGATTTTTGTTCAGGATTGTTATTATCACTGCCATTTTTGTCAAAGTCCTGCAAAAGTTTTCTTTGATAGGCTGAAAGATTTTTCGGCGTCAAAACTTTAATTTTAACAAATTCATCGCCGCGCCCTTCGCCGCGCAAACGTTGAATACCTTTGCCGCGAATTTTTAAAATTGTGCCGGATTGAATACCTTCGGGAATTGTCAATTCAACTTTACCATCAATCGTTGGCGCGTCAACTTTTGTACCCAACGCCGCCTGCACAAAACTAATTGGAATTTCGCAATAAACATTCATACCTTCGCGGGTAAAAATTGGATGCGGTTTAATGTTCAAATAAACGTATAAATCTCCAGGATCGCCGCCGCGTTCGCCGGGTTGTCCGCCGTTTGCAATACGGATTCTGTTTCCGGTGTCAACGCCCTTTGGAATACTAAGTTTAATATCCTTTTCGACACGAATTTTACCGGAGCCGTGACAATGGCTGCAAGGATTTTTAATAATTTTGCCTGTACCGTGACAGCGTTCACAAGGACGCGCATTTGAAATTGTACCAAACGGCGTTTTAGTGATAGTTTGCCTCATTCCGCTACCTTTACAATCAGGACAAGTTTCAGGGCTCGTACCTTTAGCCGCGCCCGTTCCGCCGCATTCTTCGCAACTTTCCATTCTTGGAACTTTTATAGTTGTATCTTTACCAAAGGCGGCTTCTTCAAAAGTAATTGTTAAATCGTAGCGTAAATCTGCGCCATTAACCGGACCTTGTTGCCGACGACTACGACTTCTGACACCGCCGCCAAAAAATTGATCAAAAATATCGCCCATATCGAAGCCGCCGCTACCGCCGCCAAAAATATCTTCCCAGTTGACGTTGCCGAAACCTCCACCGGCTCCACCTGCGCCGCCTCCGCCGGTAAATGCCGCGTGTCCAAATTGATCGTATTGAGCGCGTTTTTGCGGGTCTTTCAAAATATCATACGCAACGTTAATTTCTTTCATTTTTTGTTCGGCAGTTTTGGGATCGTCACGATTTAAATCAGGGTGATATTTTTTTGCAAGTTTTTTGTAAGCCTTTTTAATTTCGTCGTCAGTGGCGTTTTTGTTGACGCCTAAAATTTCATATAAATCTTTTGGTTTGTCCGCCATAATTTCCACCTTCTATAAATTTTTGTAACTTATTGTCAGTAGACTTATTGTCTGCAGATTATTAAAATCCTCGAAAAAAGGAGGTTAAACCTTGAATATATTGGAAGTGTTTGGAAAAAATCTTCGTAAGTATAGAACAAATTTGGGATTATCTCAAGAAAAATTTGCTGAAATGTGCGACTTGCACAGAACATATATCAGCGATGTTGAAAGAGGGCAACGCAGTATTTCACTTGGCAACGTTCAAAAAATGGCTGACGCCTTAAAAATTGAACCGTACAAACTTTTTATTGAGGAATTGAAATGACAAAAACCGAATTATTTTTGAAATTGGCAAATCCCGATGAATTTGGAATTAGCCGCTGGGTTAATGTTACTGAATTTGTCGGCGAATTTGCAAGTTTAAAATTTGGAAATGGCGCATCTTGGGCGCGTAAAGAATCGCAACTTGCCAAAAAATATAAAATTCAATTCGATAAAAGCCTTACTGCCGGAAACAGTATCGACGCCATAAAACTTAACGGCTACAATGAAAACAGCGATTCGCAGTACATTAAAGCTGAAATTAAGAAAGAAATTAAATCGCGCCGTTGCGTCATTCTTGATACTTCTAATCCTGAAGTTGACCACAAAAACGGTATGAAAAACGAATCCCGCGTAATGCAAAATGAGAATCAGCAACTTTCAGATTTTCAACCGTTAAGTAAGGCGGCAAATGACGCCAAAAGACAGCACTGCAAAGAATGTATAAAAAGCGGCTTGAGATATGACGCCAAACGCTTGGGTTATCCTGTTTCATATTACGCGGGCGGCGCAATTCATCACGGCGAAGAAAATGCTTGCATTGGTTGTTATTGGTACGACCCAATAGAATTTAGGAAACATCTTACCGAAAAAATTTAGTTTGCAATTTTCTTGAATATAAAAATATATTCGTGCTTGAAAATATAAAAATCATTTTTCAAGGCGCGGTATCGCCAAATTGCCTGTTGGTTAGCTTTGCCTTTCGTTTCGCCGAAATTTTTAACGATAATTGCTTTAAGCAAAAAATTTCTTTCCAGAAACAAATTCATACAATGAAAGCCCAGCGGTACAACTTGGCTGTTGGCGTACTTGTCGCCGATAACGCAGGCGCAATATCTGTTTTTCTCCAAAAAAGCCGTCGTGTTGTCAATGACTTTGCCGAATGAAATTTGAAACTCTTTGAGATTTTCGCAGTTGGATAAATCCTTTGGATTATCAGAAAACTTGATTATATCCCAATACGGCGGGTGAAAAATTACAAACTGAACTTTTTTTATTTCGGCAGAATCCAAAATATTTTTAAAATCAATTTCTGAACTGTCGCCGCAATGACAAATTATTTTTGAGTCGTCATTATTTTCTAAAGTAATTCTTGTCAGCGCGTCATCAATAACTTTCTGCTGTAAATCAATTCCAATGGCGTTTCTTTGCAAGCGTTGCGCCTCAATTAACGAAGTACCACTCCCCATAAATGGATCTAAAATCCAATCGCCTTTTTTGGTGTAGCGAATAAATAATTGGTGCGGTATTTGCGGAACAAAATTGCCGTGATAATCGCCAACGTGTGCGCCGGAATTGTCCCGCTTATCAATCAGCCACAATGAATCAGTTTCAATATCGCCGTAGTCCTTCCAAAAATTCATATCAATATCATTGTATTTTGACATTGTTTTCTCCAATACACAAATAACGGGAAGGAAGAAAATTTCTCCCCTCCCGCGTTTTTTTAGTGTGATGGTGTTGTAGTGTAATGGTGTGATAGTTTTTACTATTCCACTATCCAACTATCTAACTAACACACTATCCAACTATTTTTCAGTGTATTCGGCGTCTATCGTGCCGTCGTCATTTTCTTTTTTATTGGAAGAAGTATTTTGCTGTTGTTGCTGTGCATTTTCTTGAGAGTACTGCTGATTATTCGCCGCGCCGCTTTGATAAGCCGCTGAACTCAATTTGTAAAGTGCTTGGCGCAAATCTTCAGTTTTCTTTTTGAGCGTGTCAGTATCAGCATTATCTAAATCATTTTTGAGCGATTCAGCCGCCGTGCGAACATCTTTAATTAAATCTTCGCTAACTTTGCCTTCAAAGTCTTTGCAAACTTTTTCAGCTTGATAAACTGTCTGCTCGGCGTCGTTTTTGGCGTCAACTGCTTCACGTTGCTTTTTATCAGCCGCCGCGTTGGATTCAGCCTCTTTAACCATTCTGTCAATATCTTCTTTGCTCATGCCGCTTGAAGATTGAATTGTAATTTTCTGTTCGCGCCCGGTACCTTTATCTTTCGCCGAAACATTAACAATACCGTTAGCGTCAATATCGAAAGTAACTTCAATTTGCGGAACTCCACGCGGTGCAGGCGGAATATCTGAAAGGACGAAACGTCCCAAAGTTTTATTACCTGCCGCCATTTCGCGTTCACCTTGCAAAACGTGAATTTCTACGCTTGATTGATTATCAGCCGCAGTTGAAAAGACTTGCGATTTTTGAGTAGGAATAGTTGTATTGCGTTCGATAATTTTTGTGCAAACGCCGCCCAAAGTTTCAATACCGAGTGAAAGCGGGGTAACGTCCAAAAGTAAAACGTCTTTAACTTCGCCGCCAAGTACGCCGCCTTGAATTGCCGCGCCAACTGAAACACATTCATCAGGGTTAATACCTTTTGAAGGTTCTTTGCCCAAAATTTCACGAATTGCATTTTGAACGGCAGGAATACGAGTTGAGCCGCCTACCAAAATAATTTTATCAATATCTTTACCGCTTAAACCGGCGTCTTTCATTGCGGCTCTTGTCGGTCCCATTGTACGTTCAACTAAATCTTTTGTAAGTTCGTCAAATTTGGCGCGGGACAAAGTTAAATCTAAATGTTTTGGACCGCTTGCATCTGCTGTAATAAACGGCAGATTGATATTTGTTGAAGTCATTGAGCTAAGTTCGATTTTAGCTTTTTCAGCCGCCTCAATCAAACGTTGCGCCGCCATTTTATCTTTTGACAAGTCAACGCCGTTTTCTTTCTTAAATTCGGCAACCATCCAATCCATAACTTTTTTATCGAAGTCGTCGCCGCCCAAATGTGTATCGCCGTTAGTGGCTTGTACGTCGAAAGTACCTTCAGTCAATTCCAAAATTGAAACGTCGAAAGTACCGCCGCCCAAGTCAAATACCAAAATTGTTTCATCAGCATCTTTATCTAAACCGTAAGCAAGCGCGGCAGCCGTCGGTTCATTGATGATTCTCAAAACTTCAAGACCGGCAATTTTGCCCGCGTCTTTGGTTGCTTGACGTTGACTATCATTAAAGTAAGCAGGAACGGTAATAACTGCTTGAGTTACAGTTTCGCCCAAATAAGCTTCAGCGTCTGCTTTCAATTTTTGTAAAACCATTGCGGAAATTTCCGGCGGCGTGTAGTCTTTGCCGTCGATTGAAACTTTGTAATTTTCGCCCATATGACGTTTAATTGATGCAATGGTTCTATCAGGATTTGAAACTGCTTGACGTTTTGCAAGCTGTCCAACTAAACGCTGTCCATCTTTCGTAAAACCAACAACTGAAGGAGTAATTCTGCTACCTTCAGGATTTGTAATAACTGTAGGTTCGCCGCCTTCCAATACGCTGACGACGCTATTTGTTGTTCCTAAATCTATACCAATAATTTTACCCATAGTTTTTGCCTCCAATTTATAAAAACTAGAATTTATTTAAAAGATTTAACCGTTATTCACAACTTGTACCATACTTGCACGAATAACCTTGCCGCGTACAATGTAGCCGCGCTGAAATTCCGCCGCTATTGCGCCATCTTCTTTAGTTTCGTCTTGAATTGCGCCAACTGCTTGATGGAAATTCGGATCAAACATTTTATCTTTTGTTTCGATAAATTCAAGCCCGTGTTTGGTAAGCGCGTTGATTGTTTCAGTTTGAATCATTGAAATACCTTTACGCAGCGATTCAACTGTAGCATTTTCGCTATTTGCCGCGTTTACGCCTCTTTCAAGGTTATCTAAAAGCGGTAATAAATCTGTCAAAACATTTTGCTCAATGACGGCGGCAAGCTCAATTTTATCTTTCGCCGCGCGTTTACGGAAATTATCAAAGTCCGCCTGCAGTCTCAAAAGTCTGTCATTTTTTTCATTGAGTTCAGCTTTAACTTTTTCAAGTTCAGCCAATAAATTTAAATCGTTATTTTCGGGTTTTATTTCTTCGGGAGAAGACGCCAAATTATTATCAAATTCCGCGCTGTCACCGTCCTCATTCTCAACTGTAACTTTTTTTTCGTCTGCCAATTCATCAGCCCCTTTCTTTGACTGTTGCAAAGATTATCACTAATTAGACAAAATGTCAAGCATTTTTTAAAAATAATCAAAATTGCAGGAAATAACTTTATAAAATCGAATAAAAATTTTGCAGTGATATTTATCACAGACTTAGAAAGAGGGTGATTTTATGGAAATGGCACTTGGATTTTTGGTACTTTTAGCGTGTTTGATAGTCGGCGTCAGACACGGCGGAATTGGTTTAGCCGTTATTAGTGGTATTGGACTTGTAATTTATGTTTTTGGATTCGGCTACAAACCCGGTTCACCGCCAATAGATGTTATGCTGACAATTTTAGCGGTTGTAACGTGCGCGGGATTTTTGCAAACTTCCGGCGGTTTAACAGTTATGTTGCAGTACGCCGAAAAATTTTTGCGGAATAATCCAAAACACGTAACAATTTTAGCTCCAATGACGACTTGGTTTTTAACGGTACTTTGCGGCACGGGACACGTAGTTTATACAATGTTCCCAATTATTTATGACATTGCAATTAAACAAAATATTCGCCCTGAACGCCCAATGGCTGTATCGTCGGTTGCGTCGCAGATGGGAATTTGCGCCTCGCCTGTTTCAGTTGCAATAGTTTCAATCGTCGGATTTATGGCTACTGCAGGTTATAATTACACGGTTTTACAAATTTTGGCGGTTTCAGTTCCTGCAACGGGATTGGGAGTATTTTTTGCGGCGTTGTGGAGTTACAGACGCGGTAAAGACTTAGACAAAGATGAAGAATTTCAAAACTTTATCAAAGACCCGGAAAATAAGGCGTATGTTTACGGTGATTCTGAATCACTTCAAGGCAAAGAATTACCTGCAAGCTTTTTCCACGCAATGTACATTTTCTTTGCAGGAATTTTAGTAATTGCGGTACTCGGCAACTTCCCTGACTTGTTGCCGCATTTCCCGAACGCCAAAGGCGAAATGAAGGCAATTTCAATGACTGCGGTTATCCAAATGGTTATGCTTTTAGTTGCGGCGATAATTTTATTTGTCTGCAAAGTCAAGGCTAAAGACGTTGGCAACAGTCAAGTTTTTAAATCAGGTATAGTTGCGCTTGTTTCAGTTTACGGCGTTGCGTGGATGGCTAATACTTGTTTCGGCGCACATATGGCATTTTTGAAAGAATTTTTGGGCAACGCGGTTGCAGAATATCCTTGGGCGTTTGCGGTAATTGCGTTTTTAACTTCAAAGTTGGTTAATTCGCAGGCGGCGGCTATTGCGATTGTATTTCCAATGGCTTTAAGCGTCGGTATGGACCCGGTAATTATTATGTCGTTTATCAGTGCTTGCTACGGTTATTTCTTCCTGCCAACTTATCCTTCAGATTTGGCTTGTATCGGCTTCGACCGTTCCGGCACTACCAAAATTGGCAAGTACATTTTAAATCACTCGTTTATGATTCCAGGTTTAATCGGAGTCATCAGCGGTTGTTGCGTCGGCTTTGTTATGGCGCACATTGTTTTATAAATTGGAGAAGATTTTATGAAAAATTTTTTGGCTTTAATTGTTTTTGCAGTTGCGATAATTTTTGCAACGCCCGCGTTTGCACAAGATATTTATGTTGGCAGTGCTGACGGAATAAATTTTTATGTCAACACGGACACGGTAAGGCTTATGACTTCCGAAGATTTTTTTGTGGACGTGAAAGAGTACAATCGTGATAGAAGTTTAAAAACCGTCAATGAATGGCGTTTTTATATCGGCAAGGGCGGCGGCAGTTGGTATTTTGATTATTACCCGTTGGGCGAATATATCCCCGTGAATGATAGCAGTATTGCTATTGAAATTCTTGGCAAATGTCAAATTTATGATTCGCGTATTTCGCAGAGAATTTCTTATTAAAAATTTTTTCGGCTCGTCAGAAATGGCGGGCTTTTTTGTCCCAAAAATGATAGTTGACAATTACTGAATGGACGCATAATATTCATATTATGAAAAAAATGAGGTGAAAAAAATGGAAACTCAATCAAAAAAAACTGTAATTATCCGGGCGGTACAACCGGAATAGGTAAAGCAACTGCCATAAAATTTGCTGAAAATAATTATAATGTTGTTGTTACAAGTCGTGATTCAAAAAAAGAAACTGCTTTAAAAAATGAATTTAAAGCTAAAGGTTTGGAAGTAGATTTTAAAGTACTGGATGTTAGAAACGAAGAACAAGTACAGGCTGTAATAAAAGAAACGGTTGCAAAATATGGAAAATTGGACGTTATGGTTAATAATTCAGGAATTTCATTGGGCAACGCTGTATTGGCAGAAACAGAATCTGATGATTTGAAACAAATGCTTGATACTAATGTTATGGGCGTTTATTACGGAATGAAATACGCAATAAAAGAAATGCTCAAAACAAATGGCGGCGCGATTGTAAATTTGGCGTCTATTGCGGGACTTAATGGATTGTACGCAACTGCCCAATATTGCGCTACAAAACATGCTGTAGTAGGTTTGACAAAAGGCGCGGCGATTGATTATGCACAAAGTGGAATAAGAATAAATGCAGTAGCACCGGGCGCAATTAAAACTGATATTCTTCAAAATGCTATTGATGCAGGAACTTATGATGTATCAGGTATAGAGGCGATTCATCCAATGAACAGACTCGGAAAAGTAGAAGATATAGCTAACGGAATATTTTTCCTTGCGTCCGCTGAAAATGAATTTCTTACTGGAACTATTTTAAATATTGATGGCGGATATAACGCCAGATAATTCCCCTTGTAATGTCTGAAAACTAAAAAGCTTCGTCAAAAGGCGGGGCTTTTTTTATTGGTGTAATTTTTTGCAAAGCGTGTTATAATGGCAGAAAAATTTTTATGGTGAGGTTTATGAATAAATCAGATTGGAAAAAATTTTTTGAGGAGCGCGTCAAACGTTGCAAAGTTTTGGTGGTTGGCGATGTAATGATGGATAAATATTATTATGCTGACGTTCACAAATTTGCAAGCGATGCGCCTGTACCCGTTGCAAAAGTTGTAAAACGGCGCAGTAGTTTAGGCGCGGCGGCGAACGTGGCAAATAATTTGGCGTTGCTCGGTTGCCAAACTTATATTGCGGGATTTGTAGGCGAAGATCACAATTTCGATACACTTTCAAAACAACTTTCTGAACGCAAAATAAATCAGGACGGCTTAATTAAAACTGATTCACCGACAATTACAAAAGTTAGAGTTATCAGCGGACATCAGCAAATGTTCAGAATGGATTTTGAAGACAATTCGCCGAAGCCGGAAGAAAAATACAGCGCACTTTCAAGATATATCAAAAATCTTTTAAATGACAGTTTGGACGCAATAGTTTTGGCGGATTATGAAAAGGGCGTCTGCACGGAATATTTTTGCAAAAACGTTATAAAGACGGCGCACGATCACGGCGTACCCGTTACAGTTATGCCGTATGGTCAACGCTGGATAAAGTATGAGCAAGCGGACTATGTGACGCCGAATATTGCGAAAATCAATAAAGTAATGCTTGCGCCAATTTCCGGCGAAGATGATGAAACTGTTGAACGTGCGGGACGTTACGTAATGCGGAAATTTAAAATCAAAAATGTTTTGGCGACGCGCTCGGCGCACGGTGTTACTTTAGTTAGTGAAAATGACGTTGCACATATTCCAACGAAATCGCAGGAAGTTTATGACAGCGCGGGCGTTGCAGATACAGTTGCGGCGGTTTTTTCAATGGCACTTGCAGGCGGCTTGAAACCTTCTGACGGCGCGTATATTACAAACATTGCGGCGGGAATTGTTGTTTCAAAGTCGGGTACTTACGCCGTTTCAAAAGATGATATGATGAACGCTATGAATTTGAAAAATTTGGACTTTGAAGACGCTGTAAGCTTGCCTTACGCTGTCTAGGTATTAGGTTTTAGCGATTAGGTTTTAGGTTTTAGGTGAAATTTCAACTCCCTAATCCCTAGTTGCTAATCCTAACCCCTAAATTTCGACGAAGGAGAAATTTTAATGGCTGTACTTGAAATAAAAACTGCGGGCGATCCCGTTTTAAAGAAAATTTCTGAACCTGTAAGAAAAATTGACAAGCGAATTAAAAAACTTTTGGACGATATGGCAGAAACAATGTACGCAACCGAAGGCGTAGGAATTGCCGCGCCGCAAGTTGGCGTTTCCTTGCGAATGGTTGTAGTTGACGTTGACAAAAAACGCTACGATATTATTAACCCTGAAATAATTTCCCGTGAAGGCACAAATATTGACGTTGAAGGTTGCCTTTCCTGCCCTGATTTATTCGGCGAAGTTGAACGCGCTGAAAAAATTCGTGTAAAATTTACAACTCGTTTTCACAAAGAAAAAATTTTGGACGCTGAAGGACTTTTGGCGCGTTGTATTCAGCACGAAGTAGATCATTTGGACGGCAGACTTTTTATTGACATTGCGAAAAATATTCAGAAGGGCAAGCCTCAACGCGGCGAACAGGTAAAATAAAATGCGCGTAATATTTATGGGGACGCCTGAATTTGCCGTACCGAGTTTAAAAATTTTGTACGAAACGCACGAAATAATTTGCGTGGTAACACAACCTGACAGACCAAAAGGACGCGGGCAAAAGTTGCAACCTTCGCCTGTAAAAGTTTTTGCTACTGAAAACAATTTGCCAATCATTCAACCGCAAAAAATAAAATCGCCTGAAGTAGTTGACGAATTAAAAAAATTTCGCGCAGATTTGATTGTGGTTGTAGCGTTTGGACAAATTTTATCGCAGGAAATTTTAGACTTGCCAAAATTCGGCTGTATCAATGTACACGCCTCACTTTTGCCGAAATATCGCGGCGCAGCTCCTATTGAATGGTGTTTAATCAACGGCGAAACTTTAACCGGCGTTACAACAATGAAAATGGACGCGGGACTTGATACGGGCGATATGCTTTTAAAAACCGAAGTACCCATTACCGACGAAATGATTTTACCCGACCTGCGCGAAAAACTTTGTACAGCGGGCGCGGCTTTACTTTCTGAAACGATAAAAAATCTTGAAACGATTCAGCCGATTAAGCAAGATGATTCACTTTCAAACTATGCGCCAATGCTCAAAAAAGACACGGGCAAAATTGACTGGAATAAACCTGCGCGAGAAATTCATAATCTTGTACGCGGCTTGTATGGCGGCGCGTTTACAACTTTTAACGATGAAAAATATAAAATTTGGCGCACAAAAATTTCTGACGCTGAAAAACTTGATGCGGGCGAAATTAAAATTATTGGCAAAAAACTTTTGGCAGGTACAGGCGACGGCGTTTTAGAAATTTTAGAAATACAAGCTCCAAACGCTAAAAAAGTTAGCGCGGCAGATTTTATCAACGGCAGAAAAAATTTTGCAGGCAAGTTTGATTGAATGAAAAATTTTTGACGCAGGAATTTTTTATAGCAGAAAATTTCTACTGCAGATTTTTAATTTCAAAAAAATTTTACAGTGAATTTTAATTGAGTTAAAAAATATTTAGTGCAGAAATTTTTTATGCTGACAATTAACGCCGCCGATTTTTACGGCAGAATAATTTTTTAATTGAGGTTATCAATGGACGAACGAATAATTTCAACCAACGAACAAAACGCGGACGAATGGCAGTACAGTTTACGCCCGCGCCGTTTACGTGAATACATTGGGCAGGACAAAGTTAAAGACAACTTAAAAATTTTCATCAAGGCGGCACTTTCCAGAAAAGAATCACTTGATCACGTTTTATTATATGGTCCGCCTGGCTTAGGCAAAACTACTTTGGCGGCGATTATCGCAAATGAATTGGGCGTAAACTTCAAACAAACTTCAGCCCCTGCGATTGAACGGAGCGGCGATCTGGCGGCACTTTTAACAAATTTGCAAAAGGGCGATGTTTTATTTATTGATGAAATTCACCGTCTTAGTCGACAGATTGAAGAAATTTTGTATTCGGCGATGGAAGATTTTGCACTGGATATAATTATTGGCAAAGGTCCTCACGCCCGCAATATTCGCCTTGACATTGCGCCATTTACTTTAATTGGAGCTACTACGCGGGCAGGCGCGTTATCGCCGCCACTTCGTGACAGATTCGGCGTCATTTCTCGCCTTGAATATTATTCTATTGACGCACTTATAGAAATTGTTACTCGTGCGGCTGATATTTTAAAAATTTCCATTGAACAAAATGGCGCGTCAGAAATTGCCCGCCGTTCACGTGGTACGCCGCGTATTGCCAACAGACTTTTAAAGCGCGTTCGTGATTTTGCCGAATACGAAGGCAGCAAAAAAATTACAGATGAAATTGCAGATAAAGCATTGTTGGCGTTGGAAGTTGACAAAATGGGACTGGATCACACTGATATTAGAATGTTAGAGGCAATGATTAAAAAATTTCGCGGCGGTCCCGTCGGTCTTGATACAATCGCCGCCTCTATCAGTGAAACGCGGGAAACTATCGAAGATATTTATGAGCCATATCTTTTGCAGTTGGGTTTTATTATGCGGACTCCGCGCGGGCGTGTCGTTACTCAAGCTGGTTATGAACATTTAAATATCCCGTATCCAAATTCTAATCCCAATGAAATGAAACTTTTTGATTTTGAAAATGTCAACCTTTAAAAATTATTTGACGTTTACATTTCAATTTTATATAATCGCCGAAAAAAGATTGGGGCGATTGAAATTGCAAACAACTACAACAAAAAAAATAAGCACAGCCGAATTAACAAAAATGTCAATGTGTGTCGCGCTGTGCTGTATTTCTGCGAATATTTTTTTCCCGTTGCCGTTTACGCCGGGAATGGTAACCGCGCTGACAATTTTTTTGAGTTTAACGGCGTACATTTTGACGCCGAAACAAACTTTCACGGTCATTGCGGTTTATTTATTGTTGGGAATTGCGGGACTGCCGATATTTGCGGGAACAGGCGGACTCGGAAGACTTTTAAGCCCTGTCGGGGGATTTTATTTTGCGTGGCTGGTAGCATATCCATTATTAAGTTATTTAAAGGGCGCGGAAATAAATTTCAAACGCTATGTATTGATGAATTTTTTTGTAACAATGCCGGTAACTTATTTGGGCGGCTTGCTTTCAATGATGTTTTTGATGAAAATAGATTTGTGGCAGGCGGCAACAATGGCGGTGTTCCCGTTCATATTTGGCGACGTTTTGAAAACCTGCGCGGCGGCTTTTTTAGGCGTTAAAATAAATTCTAAATTAAACATTCAAGCCTTATAGCGTGTGCGGAAAAGTTGCGCCCAATAATGCTTGTACTTTGAGTCCGGCAAGTATAAATAGCCCATTCCCAATTCTTCAAATTTTGGATTCATAATATTTTCGCGGTGGTCAGGAGAATTCATCCACGCCGTTACAACTTCTTTTGCTGAACGTTGCCCCGCTGCGATATTTTCGCCAACTATTTTGTAAGGCTTAGGTATTACCGTGAAACAACTGTAACCGCTCGGGCGTCGATGTGAAAAACTTTTGCTAATTTCTTTTGCGCGAATTTGTGCATAGTGATTCATTGAGCTGGAAAGTTTCAGCGGTTTAATATGTTCTTTGGCGCGTTCAATGTTCACCAATTCCAAAACTTCCTGCGCAAAATTTGCGGATACTTCAGGATTATTTTTCCAAGTACTTTGCGCGGCGGCTAAACTTGTAAAACTTAAAATAAAAATTATCAGCGGCAAAATTATTTTTTTCAAAACAATACCTCCTATAAGTTAAAAAGACTACCGCAAACTTAGCGGCAGTCCTTGAAATTGTCAAAAATTGGTGGTGCGATTGGGGCGATTTGAACGCCCGACCTACTGCTTAGGAGGCAGTTGCTCTATCCAGCTGAGCTACAACCGCTCGCAGAAAGTCTATCACGTTTAAAATATATTTGCAAGAAAATTTTATGGTAAGTCCGGCAAATTGATAAATTTATTTTCCGAAGTGATTAAATTTATCCTAGAATATGTTTACAAATTCATAATTTAGATTTTTATATTTAAAACGGCTTTTCTTTCTTTGGCGCAAAGAAAGAAAACCCTACCAAAAGAAAGAAACTGCAGATTATACCGCCATCACGGCGGTAACAATCTGCGGGCGCACGTCCTGTGCGCCCATTATTTTCCAATCTTGTTTGTAAACGCGTTCTAGTTTCTTTTGACGTTATCGCCGTAAATCGTTTTCCAGTCGTCTCTCATTGAAATGGTATGCCATCCGTTTTCTTTGGCAAGTTTAACGCAACTTTCAGCTTTTTTGGCGTTACCAAGTTCACGTTCCAAGTCGTCGCAAATTACAAAGAACGCCGCGCTTTTATATTTGTTGCCGTAAACCGTGTAATTCAACATACTTGTATCGCCGCTTGAATTTCCAAAACCTAAAACCGGCTGCTTGCCAATTTCTTGAGCAATTACTGAAACTTTATTCATTTTGAGATTTTTTTCGATTAAGTGTCCGCGCACTAAATAATCATCTTTTTTGTAAACGTAGTTGCCGCCGTCGTCTTCATCTTGATTCACTGAAATAATTTTTGGATCGGAACCAATTACATTGTTTGGTTTAATTTTCAATAAATCGCAAGCCAAAATTCTTACTGCCGGTCTGTCGCTTCCGGAAACTACATAAACTGTAAAATCATTCGACTGCAAATATTTTATCACTTCAACCATCGGCAAATAAAACGCTTCGCCCCATTTCAAATTGGTTAAACCTTCAACCGGCTTTTTCATAAAATTTTGAACGTATCTTTCATATTCGGCGGGCGTCATTCCTGCAAAAACTGATTCTTGCGATTGTGCCTCGTCAACGTCTACATTTTTTGGAAATTTTTTAGTTACTCGAATAGCCTCTTCAATGTTTTTGGCGTATTCTCTATCATATTCTGACGGTGTAAAATTTTCGTCGTAAAGGGCGCGTTCCAAATAAAGCATCCATTCAAAATAATATGGCGCGGTTTCACAAATAAAAGTTCCGTCCATATCAAAAACTGCAATTCGATCTTCGACGGGGATAAAATTTTTACTGCTTTTGTTAGTTATGTTCTTAACGTAATTTTTCAGCGCGGCTAACGTTTTAGAATCTTTATTCCAATATTTAAAATTGCCGCTTTTTTTGACTTGAATAGCTGAAATTTCGGCGCGGGTTGCCGCCTCAACTTCAAAGTTTCCAAAACTTCCAAACGCCATTATACCGGCTAAAATTCCCGTTAAAATTTTTTTGTTCACAATAAATTCCTCCTATTTGTGATAATTTTCAAATACTTTCAAAATTCTAAAAAGGTTATCCAACTCATTAAAATCTCTATAAAACATAATTTTATCTTGACAATTTATACCGTCCCGAATGTTATTTTTTAAATTTGCAATAACTTCAAGGCAAGCTTTACGAATATTTTCAACCGCAGGATAATTCATCGTCAAAATATTGGGAAGCTCGTTTAAAAGCAATTTTATATCAGCCAAAGAAAGGTAACTTGAATAAATGGTATTGTAAATTGCATTTAAAGCCGCATTTTCAACGAGTGCGCCGCGTTCATTGCCTATTGCATTTTCTTTCAGATAATTTGCCAACGCACGGCAAGTTAAAAATGTTTCCATTTTGCCTTCAAAAAATCCCACCGGTATATTTCCAAATAAAATTGGCGAAAGATTTTTAATCAGCGCGTTTATTAATTTTTCTTCGTTAATTTTTGGAACTACGCCGCCATAAATTTTTTTGCGAGAATCAAAATATTTCAAAATGCTGTCGTCAAAAACCTCGTTATTTTCTTCGTGCGTAAATCTGTATGAGCTGTAATAATTTTTGTCGCTGTAAGCAACATCGCCGACAAAGTTATTATTTTTCGCCGCAAATTCTTCACGGGATTTTAAACGGTAATGATTAATGATAATTTTTCGAGTTTCGCCGAGTTTTATTTCTGAAACAAGTGCGCTACCTTCAAAATACTCTACGAAGTGCGGAGACTTTATATAATCAATTACACGCGGATTGACGACGGTTTTAACAACATTAGATTTTATTTGATTGGCGCGGCGCGTGAATCTTTCTAAAACGCCCTTGCTATAGTCGGCAGTTTCCAAATTGTTTGAGCCGTACATCATCCAGTTAATTTCAATCCCGCCTACATTCGGTTTATCTGCAAAAATTTCATCTACTACTTCAACGATACTTTGATTGCTTTGAGGGAAAATAAATTCATCAGCGTCTATAAAAGCCATGTACCTGCAAAAAAATCTATAACTTTTAAAAGCGTCGGTATACGCCTCAATTTGTCGCCCAATTCCGGGATAAAATTTGTAAGTAACTATACCGGCGTCAATGTACGGTTGCAAAACTTCCTTGAAATTGTCGGGACTTTCATTATCGTAAATATAGAAATGATCTACGCCCGCCAAAATGTGATAGTCCAGCCACTCTTTAACGTAGGGAGCTTCATTTTTCATTATTGCCACAACTGCCAAATCGTAAAAAAATAAATCTTTGTCCACGTTCATAATTTTCACTTCCCGTTTTAATAAAGTTATTTATGTTCGTATTCGTCAAAAGTTTTAAGCATTTCAAGCATGTTATCAAGGTTTTGATTTTTTAGCCAAAACAAAAAATTTCTTTCCTTGAGAATGTAAGCTTTTATCATTTCTTTTACTTGCGGGATGAGTTCAATTAAAGCCACTCTGATATTTTGAACCATAGGATAATTTAGCGGCAAAAGGTTTGACATTTCACTTAAAAGCATTTCGACATCAGCGGCAGAAACTTTTGAAAGTAGCGTGTTATGAATTGCGGTTAAAGTTAGCTTTTCGATTTTTTCGCCATTTTCTTTACCAATTACATTTTCCTTCAGATAAGCCGCCAACGCTCGGCAAGTTAAAAACGTTTCCATTTTGTCTTCAAAAAATTCAACCGGCAAATTATTATTCAACAACGGAGAAAGATTTTTCATAAGTGCGCCTGTCAATTTCTGATAATCGATTTGAGGATTATTGCCGCTAACTTTAAGGCGGGCGTCACGATATTTTAAAATGCTGTCGTCGAAAGTTTCGTTATCTTCTTCGTGCGTAAATTTATCGGCGTTGTAATAATCTTGAGTGCCGTAAGACGCGTCGTAACTTTTATTCGCAATTTTGTTAAAGTATTCTTCCCGCGACTTTAATTTGTAGTGATTGATAATAATTTCTTTTGAAATTTTAGTTCGTTCGTCCAAGTCATTTTGCCCAATGTCAAAATTTCCTGAAAAATACTCCATATAATGCGGGGTAGTCAAATAATTAATTCGGCGGGGATTGGCAATAGTTTTAACGCTTTTACTAAGTTGAACGGCGCGGCGCGTGAATCTTTCTAAAACGCCCTTGCTATAGTCGGCAGTTTCCAAATTGTTTGAGCCGTACATTACCCAACTTATATTGAGTGCGCACATATCCGGCTTGTCTTTAAAAATTTCGTCCACTACTTCGACAATGCTTTTATTATTTTGCGGAAAAATAAATTCGTCGGCGTCAATAAAAGCCATGTACCTGCAAAAAAATCTGTAACTCTTAAAAGCGTCGGTATACGCCTCAATTTGTCGTCCAATTCCGGGATAAAATTTGTAAGTAACTATACCGGCGTCAATGTAAGGTTGCAAAATTTCTTTTAAATTGTCCGGACTTTCATTATCATAAATATAGAAATGATCCACGCCTGCCAATATGTGATAGTCCAGCCACTCCTTGACGTAGGGAGCTTCATTTTTCATTATCGCCACAACTGCCAAATCGTAAAAAAATAAATCTTTGTCCACGTTCATAGTTACACCTCTAAAAATTTTGCAACGTGCGAATTTTTTTCACGGCAAGCGGCAAATTTTCAAGAATATCTGATGCAATTAAACCTTCGCTATTTTTTTCGGCGGCAAAATTTCCGGCTGTACTATGAAGGTAAACTCCTGCAAGCGGCGCAAATGGTGTAAGTTTCATTAAACCGGCGATAGTTCCCGCTAAAACGTCGCCACTTCCGGCGGTTGCCATTCCGGAATTTCCAAGCGCGGAAATAAAAATTTCGCCGTTTGGATATGCAACAATGGTACATTCGCTTTTTGCCACAATAATTGCGCGGCAGTCCTGCGCGATTTTTTTTACATTTAAGACTAAAGATTTTCTAAGCTCATTGATTGAAGAATTTACAAGCATGGCAAGTTCTCCCAAATGTGGAGTTAAAATTGGAATTTGTTTGCACTTTTTTAAATCGTCGGCTTTACTGTTAAAAGCAAAAATGGCGTCCGCGTCCAAAATTAACGGCTTGTCAACATCAAGTACAAATTTTCTTACAAGCTCCAAAGTTTCAGCGTCACGCCCTAAGCCGCTGCCAATTAAAACCGCGTCAAATTTTTCTGCAAGTTTAAAAAGTGTCTCCAACGCATTTTGCCCGCCAATAATTCCAATTTTATTTTCTGGAAGTGTAGCAGTCATAACTTCGGTAAGTTTGACTTCGTACAAATCGTTTAAACTTTCGGGAATAGTCAAAGTAACAATTCCCGCGCCAATTTTTAAAGCCGCCATTGACGCAAGGCAAGCCGCGCCCGTCATACCGCGTGAACCGGCGATAACTAAAATTTTTCCGCAACTGCCTTTGTGAACATCACGCGCCCGCGCAGGCAGTAAAGTTTTTGCAAGGTCGTCGTCAATCAAAGTTTGGTGAATATCTTCAGTTAAAAGATCGCTCGGCAGTCCAATATCATCAACAATCAATTTGCCAACGTATTTTGCGCCCGGACAAATGAAATGTCCCGGCTTCGGTAAACCAAGTGAAACAGTACAAACGGCGTTCATTGCGGCTTCAGCAACTTCGCCGGTATCAGCCGCCACGCCGGAAGGTATATCGACAGAAATAATTTTTTTATTCGCCGCGTTTGCGATACGAATTAATTTCAGCGTGGTCGGTCTCATTTCGCCGAAAAAACCTGTACCCAAAACGCCGTCAATAATTGCATCTGTAAATTTCAGCGCAACTTGCAAACGTTCCCACGCTCTGTCAGTTTCAAGTTGTAAAATTTCAATTCCAATTTCGCGCAGGATTTTCATTTGAACGTTAAAAGAATCCGTGCGATGATTTTTATTGCCGAGTAAAAAAACTTTGACTTTTGCGCCGCGATTGAATAAATATCTTGCAGTAACAAGCGCGTCGCCGCCGTTGTTGCCACTTCCCGCCAGTACGCAAATAGTTTTTGTATCGACGTTGCCCAAAATTTTTAGTGTCGCCTCAAAGACGCGATGCCCTGCACTTTCCATTAATGCAATTTCCGGCAAGCCGTATTGATTTATTGCGGCGTCGTCAATTTCGTGCATTTGTTTCGCCATTGCAACTTTCAATGCAAAAGCTCCTTTCAAATTTGATGAATAAGAAAATTTGCTCTCGAAATAGGATACAGGATACAGCTGACAGGATACAGGAATTTGAAATTTAAAATCTGTTTTCTGTATCCTGCTTTCCTGTTTCCTCCAAATTATTCTGCCGTAATTACCCACAAATAATTTTTAGCGGCTATCTGATGAATTTTTTCAATTTGTTGCGGCGTCAAAGTTTTTGTGCAATAAAGTGCTGAAGTGTCAGTTAAAAGCGGAACCGGCGTAACTTTCAAACCGTGTGCGCTAAAAAATTCTATCGCCTCATTCTGCGTTTTAAATGTGTCGTCAAAAATTGGATTATCAAAAAGTTGCTCGTACATTACTTTTGTCTCGTCGTAAAGAAGTTGCGCTTGACTTTCGCCATACAACGCGGCGGCAATTTCTTTGAAATAATCTTTCGTTACAAAATCTGTCGTAATAAAGCAACCGCCATGTTTTACCAAAATTTCTTTAACAAGTTTGAACATTTCATCAGCGCGATCTTCAGTCAGATAAATCATCAAGCCGTTTTCGATAACGCAAATTTTGCCGTTAAATTCGTCAGCCGTGCCGAGCATTGCCTCTCTATCTTCAACTAAAACTTCATCGTAAAAAACATCTTGCGGATAATTTTTGCCGATAACTTTGGGAATAACGTCAGCGGCACTAACTGCAACCGCCGCCAATTCTGCGCCGATATATTTTCTGCCGTCACGGGCGAAAACTACCGCGCGGGGCGTAAAGCCGCCGCCAATATCCATTATGTTGTTGTAACCATTTTTACGAACATATTCGACGGTTGAGGCGTAATTCAATTCTTGATAAATACTGTTCAGCTTTTCAAGGCGTTCATAATCCGGCAAATTTTTTTTATCGTAAAGGTTAGTTATTTTTAAAGTTTTTAAAATTTTTTTAGCTTCCGGCTGTCCGCTGTAGGATAGCCACTGCAATTTTACAAGTGCCGAATAGGATACCATTTCATATTCCGCCGCCGAAACTTTCACGGTAAAAATTGTGCAAAAAATTATCAGCGGTACAAGAAATTTTTTTAGCATTTTTAAATCCTCCAAATTAAATTTAATCTTCCAAAACTACAAACGCGGTTGCAAATTCGCGGCTGTGGCTCAAACTTACGAAAATTTTTTTTACGCCCAAACTTTCAGTAAAAATTTTTGCCTTATCGTACAAGAAAATTTCCGGTTTACCGGACGAATTATTCAAAATTTCAACTTCAGTTAAAGCCGTGAAAATTCCTGTACCCAACGCCTTAAAAAAAGCCTCCTTTGCAGCAAATCTTGCGGCATAGGAGGCGGCGGATTGTACTCCGCGACTTTCGCAATAATTTTGTTCGTTCGTCGTAAAAACTTTCGCCTTGAAATGTTCACTGCTTACAGCGCGGCGCACTCTTTCAATTTCTATAATATCAGTACCAATTCCAATAATCATTTTGCAACTAAATCTGTATCAGTTTGATTTGCATAACCGCCATTTGGATTGAATGACAAAGTACGGGCAATCAGAATTTCAACGCGGCGATTTTTCTGTTTATTTTCCGGCGTATCATTTGGAGCGATTGGGCGATATTCGCCGTAACCAATGGCGGAGAATCGCGCAGGATTCAAATTTTCATTAATCTCCAAAAGATATTTCATAAAAGTCATAGCGCGGACGGAGCTTAACTCCCAGTTAGATGGAAATTGCGCGGTGTTAATTGGGTCTGTGTCGGTGTGTCCCGAAATTAAAACTCTTTCAGGTACAGCCGCCAAAAGTCCCGCTACAATGGGTCCAATTCTTTGAGATTCTGGAACTAAATCAGCTGAACCGGAAGGGAAAAGCGCACGTTCTTTAATACGAATCATCAAGCCTTCCTCTTCAAGTTGCGTTGTAAGTTCGCCTTCCAATTCGTTTTCTTGAATGTAGGCGTCAAGTTGCGCTTGTAGGTCTGCCAATGTTTCAGTTTCCTGTGCGTAAGCCGCTTCTGCCTGTAAATAAGCGTCCTCGCCTTTGTCTTCGTCTGACATTACTTGACGTTGCATACTTACACTTGGTCCAGCTTGATCAAAAAACGAAGGTCCGCCCGTATTAAACGCCGCAGTAAATGCTTGTGCAAGTGCTTGCAATTTATTTTGGTCTGTCTGCGAAATTGCGAACAACGCGATAAACAATGCAAGTAAAAGCGTCATCAAGTCTGAATACGGCAATAACCAAGCTTCGCTGGCTTCTTCTTCGTGCTTTTTGTGGCGTTTTTTTGCCATTGAAAAATTTCTCCTTTCAGTTAAAATTTAAAGCGTCAGCTTGTTAATCAACCTTCTTCAAGCAATTCGCCGCGTTCACTTTGCGGAATAAATGTTGTTAATTTTGCTTGAATAGCAGTTGGAGAATCGCCCGCCTGAAGTGAAAGGATACCTTCAATAATCATGCGTTTGTGTGCAATTTCGTTAGCTGATTTAACTTTGAGTTTGTTTGCGAATGGCAACCAAATAACGTAACCTGTGAAGATACCGAGAATTGTAGCGATAAACGCCGCCGAAATAGCATGCCCGAGTTTGTTAACGTCTGACAAGTCAGCCAACGCCGCGATAAGACCGACAACCGCGCCCAAAACGCCCAGTGTAGGAGCGTATGTACCTGCCTGCGTCAAGATTGAACGCGCTTCGGCGTGGCGTTCTTCCATAACTGCCAATTCAGCGTCCAAAACGTCGCTTACAAAATCAGGATCCATACCGTCAATAACCATGCTCAAGCCGTTTTTGAAGAAGGGGTCTTCAATTTCCTGTACTTTACCTTCAAGAGCCAAAATACCTTCACGACGCGCCAACTGCGAAAGCTCAACGAATAATTTTACCATTTCGACTTTGCTGCCGCTATTTTCGGCACGAAACAGAATTTTGAAAAGTGTTGGCAATTTTTTAACCGTGTCCATAGGGAATGCATTGAGTAGGCAGGAAAATGTTCCGCCGATGATTATTAAGAACGCGGCAGGATTCGCCATTGAAGAAAGCGGCGCACCCTTTATGATCATACCAACAAAAACCGAAACTAACCCTGCGACAATTCCTATTGCTGTAGATTTTTCCAAAATAGCAACCTCCCTTTACCGTCGAGGTTATTTTATAATTCCACGACTCACTAATATAAAAATTTAACAGTATATAATAGTTTTTCTTTCAATGTGAAAAAAAAAAATCCTGCCGCCGCAAAAATTTTTTAATCACATTATGTAAATATTTTTTTGTAAGGAATATCTTTTTAAAATTTCAACTGCCTTAATCCAAATTCAACGAACGCCACAAATAATCAATTCGCTGTTTAACTTCCGGAGTCATTTCAATTTCATTTGGCCAATCGCGCAGGTGTCCTTCTTCCTTCCAAGTTTTTGTAGCGTCAATTCCAATTTTTGCGCCGAATTTTGGCAACGGCGAAGAATGATCCAAAACGTCAAGCGGTCCATGAACAATTTCTAAATCGTGGTCGGCGTCAATGTTATTGAAAACGCGCCACGCAACTTCGCTTAAATTTTGAACGTCAACATGAGAATCGACAACAATAATCATTTTAACGTTCATCATTTGCCCGAGTCCCCAAAGTGCGTGCATAACTTTTCGCGCCTGCATTGGAAAAGATTTTTTGATTGACACGATAACGCAATTATGAAAGACGCCTTCAAACGGCATATTTATATCAATAATTTCAGGGACAATTTGTTGAAGTAGCGGCAGAAAAATTCTTTCGGTTGCCTTCGCCAAATAACAATCTTCCTGCGGCGGCTTGCCAACGATTGTTGCGGCGTAAATTGGATTTTTCCTGTGAGTAATGCAAGTTACGTGAAAAACGGGATAATCATCAGCCAAAGAATAATAGCCGGTATGATCGCCAAAAGGACCTTCACGGCGCATTTCGTCAGTTGCAATGTAACCTTCTAAAATAATTTCTGCGTGCGCGGGAACTTCCAAATCTACAGTCTTGCACTTCGTCAACTCAACTGATTTATGGCGCAAAAATCCTGCAAAAACCATTTCGTCAACATCGCGCGGCAAAGGCGCAGTGGCGGCGTAAGTTGTAACGGGGTCTGTACCAATGGCAACGGCGCACTCAATTTTATTTTCTTCAGAATCGCGCAGATTGTCCGCGCCGTTTTTATGTATGTGAATGTGCATCCCCGTTGTAGTTGAATCAAATTTTTGCAGGCGGTACATTCCAACATTGCGCTTGCCGGTTTTAGGATTTTTCGTAAAGACAAGCGGCAAAGTTATAAAAGCTCCGCCGTCGTCAGGCCAACATTTCAGAATTGGAATTTTACCAAGGTTAGGATTTTCTTCAACAATTTCTTGACACGGCGCATTTTTTACGTACTTTGGAAAATTTATAACTTTACTGCCGGTTGAAACTATAGAAACAATACTGGAGCGATTTTTCAGCGAAATGTAAGGAAGTTTTAAAAGTTCCCTAATGTCATTTGCGGCGTCGTCAAGTTTTTCAACGCCCAACGCTAAGCAAATTCTTTCATAACTGCCAAACTGATTCATTAAAACAGGTATATCGTAGCCGCGCACATTTTCAAAAAGCAGTGCAACATTTCTACCATCACGAAATTTTGAAACGCGGTCGGTTATTTCAGTAATTTCAAGTTCAGCGTCAACAGGTACTTTGATTCTTTTCAGCAAGCCGCGCCTTTCCAGTTCGTCAATAAATTCTCTTAAATCTTTGAAAGCCAAATTTTCACCTCCATTTTTTGAAGTTTAACAATTTAAATTTCGACCGTCAAGGCAAAAACTTTTCTGAAAAAAACTTGAAAAAATTCTTGACTTTCGACAAAAAAACTGTATAATAACTATGAAAATAGAATGAAAGTTCATCGTTAATAACCCGCTATTTAGGGGCAGTCTAAAAAGACGCCCTTTCTAAAAAATAACACTAACTAACGCAAGCCCGGCTGAAGAGTCGGGCGTTTTATTTGTCTTCGTAGGGGCGAACACGCAATTTTAAGCCGCGTTCCTCACAGATTTTTTGACATTGCAAAATTTCTTCCGGCGGTGTAACTTTATCAACAATCGTCATTACAACATTTGGTACAAAATTTTTCATATTTTCGGCGAAGTCTAACATTGCGGAATAAGCTTGCAAGCCGAATTTTGAGCGCGTAATTTGCAAATATCTTTCAGCAGTTGCCGCGTTCAAACTGATTGATGCCGTGTCTAAAATATTTTTAAATTCGTGTTCGATATTGCGCCCGTGTTCCAAATTGCCGAGCCCGTTTGTATTAAGGCGCGTTGGAATTTGCGGGCGAATTTTTTTCACGTATTTTAAAAGCTCCAAAAGTTCAGCAAGTCTGATCGTAGGTTCTCCGAATCCGCAAAATACAATTTCCGTTACAATGTCAAGCGGCGCAGCGTCTAATTCTTTTTTAACTTCGTCAACTGTCGGCTCACGTTCAAGCCATAAAGAATTTTCAACCGTCATAACTTTTTTTTCTCTCAAACAAAAGGGGCAGTCATTGTTACAGGGGTTAGTTAAATTGATATACAAGCCGCGCTTTTTTTCGGCGTTCACGGGAAAATATTTGCCGCCTTCAGTCATATAAATTATCATAAAAATCCCTCCGCCGCTATTTTACTGCAAAATTCGACAATTTCAACACAAGGTGTTAAAATGATAAAAATTTTCAAGGAGGTTTTTTAATTGAAGAAAAATTATAAAATTGATGTAGATTGTGCAAACTGCGCCCAAAAAATGGAAGACGCGGCAAATAAAACTGACGGCGTTAAAAATGCTGTAGTAAATTTTATGACGCTGAAAATGCAGGTAGAATTTGAAGACGGCGCAAACGTCAAGGAAGTTATGGAAAATGTTTTGGAAAGTTGCAGAAAAATTGAGCCGGACTGCGAAATTTATTTTTGAGGCGAATTTATAAATAACGACGTGAACACTCGCGACTTTAGTCGTGAGATGAAACGCGCCAAAAAAAATTTGACTTTAAGTATCGATTTCTTTAAAATGATTGTAGCGGTTAGACTTCCGCTTTAACAAAAATGTATAAGTAAGCTGAAGCCTTCGGGTGACAGTGTAGAGGCGACGTGGACACGCCTGTAAGAATAAGGGCTTTGCCAAACTTCTTAACGAAGCCCGCGACTTTAGTCGTGGGTGGTTCACGAGTTTGAAATATAAAACGCTCAAAGGTTTAAAGGAAGTCCAATTCAAAAATTTTGTATTTCTGCTAATCGCCGGAACAATCAATGCGTTTGGCGTAATGCTTTTTCTGTACCCCGTGAAACTTTACGACAGCGGAATTTCCGGCGTGTCAATGCTGATGAATCAGATAACGCCGCCGGAATGTACGCTGTCAATGTTTTTGGTAATTTTCAACGTGCCAATTTTTCTATTTGGCTTGAAAAAACAAGGTATGGCTTTTACGTTTTACTCAATTTTCGCCGTAATAGTTTATTCGATTGTGTCGGGGATTCTGCCAAACTTTTTTGAAATTGAAAATTCGGGCGCGTCTCCATTCGCAGAAAATGATTTATTACTCTGCGCGATTTTCGGCGGCGTACTTTCAGGAATTGGCAGCGGTATGACAATCAGATTTGGCGGGGCGATTGACGGTATAGACGTTTTGTCGGTAATTTTCGCAAAAAGTTTAGGATTGTCGCTCGGCTCGTTCGTTATGATTTTTGACACAATTTTATATATCGTCTGCGGAATTATAATTAACAGTTGGATTTTGCCGCTGTATTCGATTTTAACTTATTACATTGGCTCACAGACGGTTGATTTTGTGGTTGAAGGGCTTGACCGCTCAAAATGTGCAATGATTGTTACGAACAAGGCGGACGAAATTACAGATGCAATATCTGAACACTTTCAATCAAGCGGCACGATTGTTAAGGCGATTGGCGGTTACTCGAAGGAGGAAAAGCAAATTATTTATTTTATCATCAACCATTTTCAGATTAACAAGCTGAAAGTTTTGGTTTACGAAATTGACAAACACGCTTTTATTTCCCTGCAAGACGTTTCAGATATTATAAAGAAGGGGTCTAAATGAATAGAAAACAAAGAAAAAATTTAATCAGAATTATAACCGCGTCAATTTTGATGATAATTTTACAATTTATCGAAGTGGAAGGCGCGGCGCGTTTTATTTTGTATATGTTGCCTTATTTAATCGTCGGCTACGATATTTTGATAAAAGCGGCGAAAGGTATAAAAAATTTACAAGCACTTGACGAAAATTTTTTAATGGCGGTTGCAACGGTCGGCGCAATAATTTTGGCGATTTATAGCGGCAGTGGCGATTATTTAGAAGCTGTAGCGGTTATGCTTTTCTATCAGATTGGCGAATGGTTCCAAAGTTACGCCATTGGTAAAAGTCGCAAAAATATTTCTGATTTAATGGATATTCGCCCTGACTACGCAAATATTGAAAATCTCGGCAAGATTGAACAGATTGATCCTGACGAAGTGGAAATTGGAACAACGATAATTATTCAGCCCGGCGAAAAAATTCCTATCGACGGCGTAATTATTGAGGGCAATTCTACACTGAATACAAGCGCGTTGACGGGCGAAAGTTTGCCGCGCAATGTTTCAATCGGCGATGAAGTTATAAGCGGCTGTATCAATATCAACGGCGTTTTGAAAGTTCAAACTACAAAACTTTTTGGCGATTCTACCGCGTCAAAGATTTTAGATTTGGTGGAAAATGCAAGCTCCAGAAAATCTAAGTCAGAAAATTTTATAACGAAGTTTGCAAGAATTTACACGCCCGCAGTTGTAGGAAGTGCGGCGGCGTTGGCTGTAATTCCTTCACTTGTTACGGGCGATTTTGAAACGTGGCTTTATCGTGCGTTAATTTTTCTTGTAATTAGTTGTCCGTGCGCGTTGGTTATCAGCATACCTTTGACATTTTTTGCAGGATTGGGCGGCGCAAGTCGCGCAGGTATTCTAATTAAAGGCTCAAACTTTTTGGAAACTCTTTCAAAAGTTCGTACCGTCGTAATGGATAAAACCGGCACTTTGACGAAGGGAATTTTTGAAGTTGACGCGGTACACCCAATCAGTACGAATTGCATTTCAGAAAATCCTACAGAGGCGCGGCAACTTTTGCACTATTCGGCGCACGTCGAAAAATATTCAACTCATCCAATAGCCGCCACTTTGAGAAAGGCTTATCCAAATGAAAATGACGGTTGCACGGTTGAAAACGTTGAAGAATTGGCAGGCTTGGGAATTTGCGCAAATGTCAACGGCAATATTATTCACGTCGGCAACGAAAAACTTATGGAAAAAATCGGCGCGGCGTGGCGTCCCTGTACGAAAATTGGTACGATAATTCACGTGGCTGTAAATGGTGAATACGCGGGACATATTATAGTTGCTGACAAATTAAAACCACACTCTAAAAAAGCTGTCGAAAAACTTTATGAAATTGGCGTAAATCGAATTGTAATGCTGACTGGCGATATAAAAAAAGTCGCCAAAAAAACTGCCGACGATTTGGGAATTAAAGAATTTTACAGCGGGCTTTTACCTGCCCAAAAAGTTGAACACCTTGAAAAAATTTTGGCTGAAAAAAGTTTTGCGGTTGCATTTGTAGGAGACGGAATTAACGACGCGCCTGTATTGGCTCGCGCAGATATTGGAATTGCAATGGGCGCAATGGGTAGCGATGCGGCGATTGAGGCGGCGGACGTGGTTTTAATGGACGACGATCCACTTAAAATTTACAAGGCGATTGAAATTGCGAAAAAAACTTTGGCGATTGTCAAGGAAAATATTTATTTCGCCATTGGTATAAAATTTTTGTGCTTGATACTCGGCGCGGTCGGCGTGGCTAATATGTGGTTTGCAATTTTCGCAGATGTTGGCGTTATGGTTATCGCCGTGTTAAATGCTTTACGCGCACTTCGTGTTTAAATAAAAAAAGACGGCAATTTAAACAACGCCGTCTTTTTTTGTGTTAAAAATTTTTCAATCGACTTTGCACAATTCAACCGTTTTAGAATCTAACTGCCCGTCAAAATATTTTTCAATCACTTTGGTAAAAATTTCGCAATTCGGCTCCGCTAAATGAAACAGAGTCATTGACGACAACAATTTTACTTTGTCAATCGAACTGCCCATAATAAATTCAATGTCATTATTTTCAAGATTTAACAACGCTTGAGTAATTTCCAAAAGACGTTCGCGCAGAATTTCATTAGCCAAATATTCTTTCGCCTCGTCCAAATTTTCAATCCCGTAATATTGCGCGTTCGCACTTCTGCCTAACGCTTTAAGTTGCGGAAAAATATACCAAATCCAATGTGTCTTTTTTTGCCCGTTTTTTATTTCGGCAAGCGCGTTTTTATAATGCCACTCCTGCGCGTTCAGAAATTTTTTCAAGTCGTACATAACAACACCGCCTTTAAATAATTTTTTGTATTATATTTGCAAAGCTTGAAATTGACAACCGTTATTTCATTGCCGCCAAAAGTCTTTGAATCGGCAAAAATTTTAAAATCAGCAGACAAATTATCAGTTCCGGTACAATGTAAGTTGCATTTGTAACAAGTGAATAAATTACCGGCGAAGTTCCTTCCGGCGCGTATTCTGCGAAAAATACCACGCCTGAAATAAAATGACAAATAAACCTTCCCGCAAATGCTAAAATCGTTCCTAAAAATATTTTGTCTTTAAAAATTCCCGCTAATCCCATTGCCATAAACGGCAGAGGATAATCAAATAAAACTTGTATTGGATGCAAAATGAACGGGTCTTGAATGATTGTTATCAAGCCGAAAATAAATCCTGCCAATGTTCCAATTCCCGTTCCGTATCGAAATGAAATTATTAAAAGCGGTATCATTCCGCCCAAAGTTACCGCGCCGCCTTGCGGCAAATGATAAATTCGCAGTTGGTTTAAAATTATCGACAACGCAAGCATCAGCGAAATATTTATTAAAATTTTTGTCGTAAGTTTGATTTTTCGCAGGTACAAGCCGAAGAAAATTAAAATCAAAACGCCCAAAAGTGCAAATGACGCGCTTGGACTTTCTAAAATTGCCAAAATATTTTCTACCAATTAAATCACCTCAAAAAAAATTTAGCGAAGACTTCAACGCGGAAATCTTCGCCATTTTTACTGAAAAATTCCTACGTCGGCATTATCCGAATCAGGTTCACGGGTCGAAGTTCGCAACTTCCTCTCAGCCTGTTTACAAGCTCCCCATTATTTAGGGATTAAGGACTAGGGGTTAGGGATTAGTTTTAAAATCCCCAAAATCCAGCTCTTAATCTGTTATTTACAAAGACTGTCAATCCAGTCAAAAAGCATGTCTAAATCATAATCGCCTTTGTGTCCAATTCCCCACGGGCTGAAAAAATCTACATCAATGCCGCTATTTTGAAGTTTCAACGCCAAAATTGCAGGAATTGCCAACGCGGTATCTCTATCAATCGCTCCGTGACGTATTCTAAAATGTTCGGCAACGTCAACATCTGCGCGACCGATAAAATTCATTGGATTCATCATTTTTATAATTTCAGAATCAGCCATTGCGCCGCCGTAATTTTTCTGAATAATTTTTGAGAAATGACGCGGCGAATTATTTTCCGTGCCAAATTCGTCATTTTCAGCGGAGCTTAAATCCATTTTATCAAAGGCGGGCGCGGCTTTTTGACGAGTTGCGGCGGCGGCATATTTTTTTAAATCTACGTCAACAACTTTGCCGTTTCTAATTTTTATCCAATTTGTACCGCTTAAATCTTCGCCTTTATCGAGCGCACTTTGTGCAGATTCAATGTATTTTTGCTTGATATAATTTTTGAAAGTGCCGTTGCCTTTTTTATCCAGCGTCAAAAGTTTGCCGGTTTCGTCTTTCAAATTTAAACTGTTCACATAATCGGGAAAAGAATCGCGCAGGATTTTAGAAACTGCAATTTCGTCAGTTGTCATAGTTTGAAAAGTTTTAGATTGAGTGGGATTATTGGCGGCGTCCGCAGTTGCGTTATTCGGTTTCATTTGCCACATTGCCTGATAATAATTTTTTTCGCCGCTGAAAATCCATTCATACGCCATATCAGCGTTATCAAGGTTAGTAATTGGACAGTAGACGCTTGCCGCAAAAATATCGTCTCTCTCGTCAGCCGCGCCAATTTCTTTTAAATACGGCTCAAATTCCGGCGCATTGCCTGTACTTGCCAACGCCGCTGATAACGCACCGCCCGCTGAAGTTCCATTTGAAATAATTTTGTCGATATGACCGGCGGGCAGTGCATTTTTATTGTAACGCAAATATCTTACAACGGCTTTATAATCGACAATCAACGCGGGAGCTTTTCCGACGTATTCGCCATTGGTTGTAGTTGTACGCCCGCGAATTGCAGGACTGACAACCACATAACCGCGAGCAAGTGCGGCAAGTGTCGTATTTGCGCCGTGCGTCATTTTGTCATTTTCAGTAGGCGGTTTAATTTCGCCGGGCATATAGCCGCCGACGCCATTTGGTACAAAAATTGGCGCAGTTCGTGCCGCGTAGCCGTTAATCATTCCGCCATTTAAATAAGCAGTTGGAATGTAAATGCTAAGTTTTTGAGATTCAGCATTTTTGGGGTTGCGAACGTAAACAATATTTTCATACGCGGTAAAATGAATTTCTTTGCCGTTGTAAGTTAAAGTTTTTTCAACGCCAATGGAAGAATCAAAATTTAAATCGTAAACCTGCGCGACGTTTTGCACTTCAGCCGCCTCACAATAATTAAAAGTTGGTAAGGTCGCGGTAAAAATTCCGACGCCTAACATTGCCGCCATTGCTAAAAATTTTTTCCGCATTAAAATTTCTCCTTAAGCCGCTTTTTTGCTACTGGATTTTTTATCTTTCTTGTCAGATTTTTTATCGTCTTTAGTAGGCGCGGGCGTGTTAATCAATTCGGTTAATCTTTCTGCCAAAACGTAGGCGTCTTCATCGTCGGCGGCGGGAGTCATAATTTCCATATATCCAAGATAAACCGTGCCGTTTGAAACTGTAGCGGCGGGAAGAGTTTTAATGTTGTGGTACGCCTTCGCCAAATTTCCTAAAACAAAATATGAACGTTCAGCAGATGACATTGAATTTGCGGCGGCAACCGTTGTAAAAGTTTTGCCGTTAATTGTAATTACGCCGTCTTTGGCTGAAACGTGATTGCCGCTGTATTCGTAAAGCTTATTTGCGTAATTGTCACGGCGTTTGCCGGTATCTGGATGACTTGCAGGATTCAAAATATTAGCATTATATTTTTCTCCGTAAAGTTCAGATATTTTTTGCATAACTGCCGCGCAGGCTCCAATATTATAATCTGAACGCAAAATATATTCCCACGCCATATTATCAGCTTCAGTTTCATATTTGCGGTTGCCGTGTGCAATAGAATTGTTTGCAGTTACGGACGCCACAACACTTGCAAGCGTTCCGCCACCTGCCGCCGCCGCGCCAAGTTGAGCAATTACCATTTTGTTTAATTGCTTTTTGCTGCCTTTAATGACGTGATCTTTTTGTCCGTGTCCCATTTCGTGACCTACAATCGCCGCTATTTCGTCATCAGTCGTTAAAAGATTAAACGTACCAGTATTCACTACCATAACGTGTCCCATTGAGCAGGCAGCGTTTAAATCTTCCTTGTTAGAAATAAAATATTTGTAAGGTTTATCGTAAATCGAAGAATCAACCTTGCCGACGGCGCGTGTCAGATTTGACATAATTTTATCAAGGCGTGCATTTAACGTAGGATCGTTATTAACGCCCATTTCTTTTTGGTAATGTTCGTAAAGTTGAGTCCTGCCTTCTTCGGTTGTGTCGAGTGCCTTCATTTCCTTATTAAGCTGAT
Organism: uncultured Selenomonadales bacterium; assembly: GCA_937877565.1. Taxonomy (GTDB): domain Bacteria; phylum Bacillota; class Negativicutes; order Selenomonadales; family Selenomonadaceae; genus Quinella. The sequence goes on from CALFJB010000063.1 coordinate 53,131, forward strand.
TGTATTGAATAGTAGCAGAAATTATTGTACCGGCAATACTTACAGCTGTATTATTATTGCTGGACGCCTCAACAACCGCAGGGGCTGAAAACGTCAGCGAAAAACCCAACGCCGCCGCAGTTATTCCGGCTGTAATTTTTTTGCTTAAATTTTTGAACATCATTATTTTTCACTCCCTTGAAAATTTTCTAATGAATTTTATTTTTACTCAAAAAATGTTCGATACGATTCAACGCCTCTGAAATTTTTTCAATACTTGTAGCGTAGGAGCAACGAACATGCCCCGCGCCGCTTTTTCCGAATGCCGTACCCGGTACAAGTGCCACATGTTCCGCCATTATCAATTTTTCAGCAAATTCTTCAGCAGTCAAACCGCTTGAAGTGATATTCGGGAAAATGTAAAACGCGCCGCGCGGTTCAAAACTTTCAAGCCCCAACTTTTTAAAACCGTCGTAAATTAATTTTCTGCGGCGGTCGTATTCGGCAACCATTTTTTTCATATATTTTTCGCCGCGTTTTAAAGCCTCAATCGCCGCAATTTGCGCAGTTATCGGCGCACAAAGCATAGTATATTGGTGAATTTTCGTCATTGCGCCAATAAAATCAGAATTGCCCAGCGCGTAACCAATTCGCCAGCCCGTCATTGCATAAGCTTTACTAAAACCGTTCAATAAAATTGTGCGGTCTTTCATTTTCGGCAAGGCAGCAAAACATTCATGCACGCCGTTATAAGTCAAGTCGCCGTAAATTTCATCAGAAATAACAATTAAATCATGCTTTTCTGCGAAGTCCGCAATTTTTAAAAGGTCTTCGCGTTCCATAATTGCGCCGGTTGGATTGTTTGGATAACCTATCAGCAAAATTTTAGTTTTCGGCGTAATGTACGGCTCCAACTCTTCCGGCGTAATTCTAAATTCATTTTCGATTTTCGCAGGAACAGAAACGGGAACGCCGCCCGCCAAAGTTGTGCAAGCTTGATAGGAAACGTAGCACGGCTCGGGAATTAAAATTTCATCGCCGGGATTTGTAACCGCTCTAATTGCCAAGTCCATTGCCTCACTAACGCCAACTGTTACCAAAATTTCTTTGTCGCTGTCGTAGTCAAGATTGTAGCGTTTTTTGTAATGGTTAGCAATTTCTGCGCGAAGTTCCGGCATACCGCGATTAGCAGTGTAACTTGTATAGCCGCGCTCCAGTCCATAAACGCAACTTTCACGAATTGTCCAAGGGGTAACAAAGTCAGGTTCGCCGACGCCTAAAGAAATTACATCTTGCATTTGCGCCGCTATGTCAAAAAATTTTCTAATACCACTGGGCGCGATTGATTGTACAGAATTTGAAAGTTTTTCGCTCCAATTCAAGAAAAAATCACCAGCCTTTTATTTTTTCCGCAATTTAATAAACTATAAAATTAAAAAATTTTGTAAAAATGGGCGTCCAAGGATGGACGCCCGCTGCGCTTATCGCCGTGATGGCGATATGTGCAGCTGTTTCTTTCTTTTGGACGGGTTTTCTTTCTTTGCACCAAAGAAAGAAAAGCCGTATTCAATAAAATAAAATAAACTGATAAAAAGACTTTACCAACAGACCATAAAAAAATTACTCCAAATCACGGAGAAACTACAAGCCGCCTGTCTTTTTCTTCGTCGTTAATAATTACGCCGTCTTTTTTGTACGGTTTTAACATAAAATGACTGCGCGTTTGAGTTACGCCCTCAATCGTTGAAAGTCTTGTAGCTACAAAATTTGCAACGTCTTTGAGCGATTTTCCCTCAATGATAACAAGTAAATCAAAATTTCCACTCATCAAATAAACAGTTCGCACTTCGTCAAAACGGTAAATTCTTTCAGCTATGGCGTCGAATCCAACTTCACGCTGCGGCGTCAAATTTATTTCGATAACCGCTGTAACAGTATCGTCGCCGAAACGCTCCCAATTTATCAACGCGCCGTAAGACAAAATTATTTTCTCACGTTCAAGGCGGGAAATTTCTTTTTCAATTTCGTATTCAGATTTTTGGAACATTGACGCCAATTCGCCAACTGAAATTCTGGAATTTTTTTCCAACACTTCAAGTAATTCTCTCATAAAATCCTCCGCTAAAAAAAATTTTCTTTGAAGTATATCACACGCAAAAAAAATTGTCGAATTGCCGCCAAAAGTAATTGTTAATTTTTTTTGAACGTGTTACAATATCAAAAATGAAAAAAATCTGAAGTTTTAATTGGAGGAGATGTCTATGAAATTTATTCACACGGCGGATTGGCATCTCGGTAAAAGTCTAAAAAATCAATCGCTGATAGACGACCAAAATTATATCCTGCAAGAATTTTTGAAATTGGTTGACTCGGAAAAACCTGACGCCATTATAATTGCGGGCGATATTTACGACAGGAGCATTCCGCCGGTTGACGCCGTAAATTTGTTTGATGAAGTTATTTTTAAAATTGTTGAGAAAAAAATTCCGGTGCTGTGCATAAGTGGCAACCACGACGGCGCGGCGCGTTTGAATTTCGGTAGCAGAATTTTTGAACGTTCAAACTTTTTTATTGAGACGTTGCCAAATGAAAATCCCAAAACTGTAATTTTAAATGACGAATTCGGCGAAGTTTATTTTTCGCTGATACCGTTTTTTGAGCCGGTGGAAATGCAAGATAAAATTTTGGCTGAAAAAATCAACGCGAACGCCGCCAATAAATTTTACATTGCACAGGCACGAAAAAATATTCCCGCAAATAAACGCAGTGTGGCGGTTGCTCATTTGTTTGTAACCGGCGGCAAAGTTTCAGAATCTGAAAGAAAATTTGTCGGCGCGGTTGAAAACGTCAGCGTAGAAAATTTTTCAGACTACAACTATACCGCGTTAGGACATTTGCACAAGCCGCAAACTATGAAGAAAACCGGCTACGTTGTACGTTACAGCGGCTCACTTTTAAAATATTCCTTCGACGAGGCGAAATATTCAAAAGGCGTTACGATTGTGAACATTGACGGCAACGGCGAAACTTTCTTTGAATACGTGAATTTAATTCCGCGCCGTGATGTTCAGGTTGTCGAAGGTACAGTTGAAAATCTGCTAAAATTTGAGCGCACTGAAAATTATATCCATGCCAATTTGACGGACAAAAACCACGTCCTTAACGCAATGGAAAAGCTTAGAAATTCCGCCTTCCCAAATATTTTGAGTATAAAATTTATAAATTTGGAACAGGAAATTGAAAACGCAACTGAAAATTTGCGCGAAAATGTTTCTGTGCTTGAACAATTTGAAGATTTCTACGAATATTCAACCGGCGAAAAATTGGCGGGCGATTATCGCCAAACTATGGAAAAAATTTTGAACGACTTGAAAACGGGGGAGCGATTATGAAAATTAAAATTGTCGAAGGCACAGTTGAAGATTTGCGGCACTTTGAACAGACTGAAGATTATATCCACGCCAATTTGACTGACAAAACTTACATATTGGACGCAATGGAGCAACTTAGAAATTCCGCTTTTCCAAATATTTTCAGTCTGCAATTTACAAATTTGGAACATAAAATTGAAATTCCAAACGAATTGACTTAAGAGAGGGTCTTCATTGTAAAATTATTTTACAAGATTTGAAAACGGGTGAACAAAATGAAAAAATTTTTAGCGACATTGTTGCTATTGACGCTTCCGGCGACTGCAAGCGCAATGAGTTTGAACGAGGCGACAAATACCGCGTTGGAAAATAATCCAAATTTGCAAAATTCCAGGCTTGCAATCGAAGTTGCGGAAAAGTCTTTAAAAATTGCACGCGGTAATAAAGGCGCGTCAATATCAGTGAGCGGCGGCGCGAATACGTCCAAAACTGAAGGCACGGATAATACTCAAGGCGTCAACGCCAGAATTACCGGCTCCGTTCCGCTTTATACCGGCAAGCGGCTTGAATCGCAAATTAAATCTGCAGAATTGGAAATTGACATTTCAAAATTGGAATATATTCAGGCGCAGGAGGATTTAATTTACAGCGTGGCGAAGGCTTATATTGACGCGCTGGAAAATTGGGCGAATACGCAAGTTTATTTACAGACCGAAGAAAATTTGGCGGATCACGAAAAAAATATTGCAGAAATGTACAGTGCCGGCTCAAAGGCGAAAATAGATTTACTTCGTGCGCAAGTCGAAACTGCAAACGCTCAACAGGACACGGCAAAATCTCACGCGGCGTATGAAATTAGCCTTACAAATTTGGCAACCTTGATGGCTATGGATTCTATTGCAAATTTGTCTGTTGAACACGTGGCAACTTCAATGAGTTTGGGCGAATTAAACGATTATCTTGTTCAAGCTATTGAAAATCGCCCAGATTTACGTGCAACCGCGTTGAAAGTAGATCAAGGCGAATATGCTTTAGAGGTTGCAAAATCCGGCAACCGTCCAAGTGTTTCGGCGGAAGTTGGCGCGGGCGTTGATGCCAATCGTACAGATGAATGGAGCCACAGTGCGAACGCTTCAGCTGGTCTTTCTGCAAGTTGGAATATTTTTGACAGCGGTATTGTAAAAGCTGAAATTAAAAAGGCTCAACACGAGCTTGACCAACTCAATTTGACAATGAAGAATGAAATTAATTCTGTCAGCGAAGAAGTTATAACCGCGTACAAGAATTTGAAAATTGCTTTAATTCGCCTTCGTACAACCAAAAAGGCGGTTGATCTTGCCGAAGAGGAACGTTATATTGCCATTGAGCGTTATCGCGCAGGTGAAGGAATTTTGCTTGACGTTTTAGATTCTGAAGTTTCATTGACGACGGCGAAAAAAAATCACGTCAGTGCAACTTATGATGTGGCGCGATACAAATTTGATTTATCGCACGCCATTGGTGATACTTTGTCTGCAATGCAATAGGCGGTGTTGATATTGAAATGGAAAATTTTAATTGTCGTTTTGTTGTTAATCGGCGCGGCTGCCGGTTATAAATTTTACGATGAAACTATTGAAGAGGAAAAAGCTCCGGTTTATGAAACTGCCAAAGTTATAAGAAAAAATCTGATAAAGACTGTTTCGGCAACCGGCACGGTTCAACCTAAAAATAGCGTTGAAGTTTCAAGCAAAATTACTGCCCGAATTAAAGAAGTTTTAGTTGAAGAAAATGAATCCGTATACGCGGGGCAAGTTGTAGCAATTTTGGACGGTAAAGACTACGAGGCGACACGAGATCAGGCGCAATTTGCACTTACAAACGCTTTACAAAAATTAAAACGTATCGACCGGCTTTACAAAATTGGTGCAAAGTCTTTGGAGGAGCTTGAAGACGCGCAATATAATTATGACAAGGCGAAAACTGACTTAGAAAAAGCTGAATCAAACGTTGATGAAATGATTATAACCGCGCCAATGGATGGCGTAGTTGTCGGCGAACCTTTGACGGCGGGAAGTATGGCGGTACAAGGCTCAAATAATCCTACCGTAATTTTGAGAATTGCAGATTTAAGCGAAAAACTTGTAAAAGCTAAAGTTGACGAAACAGATATTGGAAGTATCAAAGTTGGCGAACGCGCAAATTTTACGGTTGATGCCTACCCTGACGAAAAATTTTCTGCAGTCGTTTCAAAAATTTCTCAAACTGATACAGCAAATTCTTGGGATTCAAGTAGCTCTAGTTCCTCAAGTTCAAGTACTTCAAATTCTGTTATTTATTACTACGTGACATTTTACGCGCCGGACGATAAAAATCTTTTGCTTCCGGCAATGACTGCGCGTCTTGATATTATTGTTGGTCAATCTAAAAATGCTCTTTGCGTTCCTATTGAGGCGATTAAAACTGACGGGCAAGGCTCTTATGTTGAAAAAATTATCCTTGACGAACGCGGCAGACAATCCGCCGAAAAAGTTTATTTAACTATTGGAATGTACGGCGAAGAATTCGTTGAAGTCACGGCTGATAAACTCAATGTTGGCGATGATGTCTCCATAACTTATCAAGCGGCAGAAAAAAAATCTTCAAGCAACAATAATCGTCGCGGCGGTATGGGCGGACCTCCTCCTTTTTAAAATTTAGTTCAAAATAAAAAAACGCCACGTATTTTGCGTGGTGTTCTTTTTTATTTGAAATATTTTTAATTTTAAATGTACTTTTCTTTTCCGAAGCAAAAAGGAGCAACGCTCCTACTCGTCGCCTTGCAAGTACCAAAAGAAAGTGCTTTTTCGCCCGTCCGCCGCTAGGGTTCCTGCACGCTCCTAGTATGTGTGCCGCCAGAGGCGGCGCGTAGTTTACCGCACGCGCCATCGTTACCGTTATCAGCGGCACAGGACGGGCGGTTTTTTACCGTAATATAATCTTTTAGAAAATATTTTCGTCAACAACAATAGTTTGGTCTCTATTTGGACCAACTGAAATAATTCCAATCTTCGTCCCCGTAACTTCAGCCATTCTTTCAAGATATTTTTTGGCGTTTGCAGGTAAATCTTCATATTTGCGAATTTTTGAAGTATCGCACTTCCAGCCTTCAAAAGTTTCATAAACTGGCTCAACTTTCGCAAAAACTTTCAAACTTGCCGGTATTTCATTTATAATTTTGCCGTCAAGTTTGTAGGCAACGCACATTTTAATTTCATCGAAAGTGTCGAAAATATCCATTTTTGTAACGCCCAAATAATCAATGCCGGAAATTTGCCCCGCGTATTTTACAACGCAAGCATCAAGCCAACCTGTACGACGTGGACGCCCTGTAACTGTTCCAAATTCGTGACCTTCAGTGCGTAAACGTTCACCAATTTCGTTAAGTTGTTCAGTTGGGAAAGGACCTTCACCAACGCGCGTTGTATAAGCCTTGACGACCCCAATAACCGTATCAATTTTCTTTGGAGCAATTCCTGCGCCCACGCAAACGCCGCCCGCCACAGGATGACTTGCCGTAACGTAGGGATAAGTTCCATAATCAATATCAAGCATTGTAGCCTGTGCGCCCTCAAATAAAATCTTTTTGCCCGCGTCAAGTTCTTCATTCAACAAAGTTATAGTGTCGCAAACATACGGGCGCAACCTGTCAGCGTAGCCGTTATATTCGTTCAAAATTTCTTCGTAGTTAAGCGGCTTATGGTTGTAAACTTTTTGCAGAATAATATTTTTTTGCTCCAGCGCAATTTTTAATTTTGCTGCAAATTCTTCCTTGTCGATAAAATCACAAACACGAATACCGATTCTGTCAGATTTATCAATGTAGCAAGGCGAAATTCCGCGCCCGGTCGTACCAATTTTTTTATCGCCGCGTGACTTTTCAGAAAGATTATCTAAAAGTTGATGATACGGCAAAACTACATGAGCGCGGTTAGACAGGCGAATTTTTGAAACGTCAATGCCGCGTTCTGAAAGTGAATCCATTTCCTCAAGCAAAACTTTTGGATCAACTACAACGCCGTTGCCAATTACACACAATTTATCTTTGCAAAGAATCCCCGACGGTACAAGCCGCAATTTATATTCAACGTTATCAATGCTCAAAGTATGACCGGCGTTGGAGCCGCCCGCAACTCTGGAAATAATATCTGCTTTTTGCGCGTAGTAGTCAACGAATTTGCCCTTGCCTTCGTCGCCCCACGAACTGCCAACAATTACCAGCGTTTTTCCCATTTTTATTACACCTCGTCGATTAAACTCAAATTAAAATCTAATGTCAGAATTTTAACATAAACGCCAAACATTGACAAATTAATTTCGCTTAAATAAAATATTTTGGCTATTATGTTGAAGGGAGAAATTTTAATGGAAGTAGGAATAGTTGGCTTGCCGAACGTTGGTAAGTCCACACTTTTTAACGCAATTACGAAAGCCGGAGCAGAGGCGGCGAATTATCCTTTTTGCACGATTGAGCCGAATGTTGGAATTGTGGCAGTACCTGATGAACGTTTGAACGTTTTAACTAAAATGTACAATTCCAAAAAAACTACGCCCGCTACAGTGCGTTTTGTTGACATTGCGGGACTTGTAAAAGGCGCGTCGAAAGGCGAAGGCTTAGGCAACAAATTTCTTGAACATATTCGGCAAGTTGACGCAATAGCGCATGTTGTCAGATGTTTTGAAGACGAAAATATTACTCACGTTGCAAATACAATCGACCCGCTTAGAGATATTGACACAATTCAAACTGAACTTTGTTTGGCAGATTTAGAAATTGTCGATAAACGCCTTGAACGCCTTACCCGCGTTTTAAAATCCGGCAACAAAGAGGCGAAGGCTGAAAACGAAATTTTAAACAAAGTTAAAGCCGCGCTTGACGAGGCGAAACCTGCGCGAAGTGTCGATTTAACCGAAGATGAGCTTTTTGCAATTCGTGAAACAAATTTATTGACGTTGAAGCCAAATTTATATGTTGCAAACGTTTCTGAAGATGAAGCCGCTGATTATTCAAATAATCCGCACGTTAAAAAAGTTATCGAACTTGCGAAAAACGAAGGCGCACAAGTTGTAGTTATCTGCGCCAAAGTTGAATCTGAAATTGCGGAGCTTGACGACGACGAGGCAAAAGAATTTTTGGCAGATATTGGCTTAGAAAGTTCCGGCTTAGACAGGTTGATACACGCCGCCTTTGACTTGTTGGGCTTGATGACGTTTTTAACTTCCGGTCCCGATGAATGCCGCGCGTGGACGATTAAAAAAGGTACGCCCGCAGTTAAAGCCGCCGGTAAAATTCACAGCGATATTGAACGCGGTTTTATTCGCGCAGAAATTGTAAACTACGACGACTTAGTTAAACTCGGTTCAATCGCCGCCGCCCGTGAAAAAGGACTCGTTCGCCTTGAAGGCAAAGATTATATTATGCAAGATGGCGACGTTACCTATTTTAGATTTAACGTTTGAGAAAATTAAAAAACCTGCCGAAATTTTTTCTTCGACAGGTTTATTTTTTTGTCCAAAAATTTAAGCAGTCATATTGTCAAATTCTTCTTGAGGTACAAGCGTTACAAGCCCCATAATTGCCAAAATTTGTTCCAGTGCAACGCGCGGCGACGCTGTATTTTTTATGACAAAATTAACGTCTTTCCATTGATCAAATTCCTTGCTTGTATCGGCGTATTCGACAAAATATTTTATTTCATCATTTGAACAACCGGCGCGTAACATTCGCTCAATAAAAATTTCCTCATTAATCATCAAAAAAATTGTTACAAGGTCTTGATTTATAAATTTTGAAAGTTGCTTGATTCCGTCAGAATTCATCATTAACATAACGCTAATTTTGTGTTGTTGGTACGAGTCCAAAACGTCAGATTTTCTCAAGCCAAACGAGCTGCCTTGATATTGAGTGTTTACTATAAATTTTTCTTGCGCGTAGGCGTCCGGCTTAACCGTTTGAAAAAGTTTGCGCTTGTAGGCGTATCTGTCATCGAAATATTTTGTAGTTACAGTTGGAATGTAATGAACGCCCATTGATACAAGCTGTGAGATCATTGACGCTTTGCCGGAGGCGTGTGAGCCAAGCAGTGCATAAACTTTATTTTGTGCCATTAAAAAGCTCCTTTCAGTCAGTTTTTAGGAAACAGTTGACAGGATACAGGAAACAGTGGTTTAAGATTTTTAATCTGTCTCCTGTTTCCTGCTTTCCTGTTCCCTCATTCTTAATAATTTTCAGCGGTAATTTCAAAATAAGCTTGCGGGTGTTTGCAAACGGGACAAATATCCGGCGCGGCAGTTCCAACTACGATATGTCCGCAATTTCTGCACTCCCAAATTTGTACACCGGCTTTTTTGAAAACTTCCTGCGTTTCAACATTCTTTAAAAGTTTGCGGTAACGTTCTTCATGATGTTTTTCAATCGCCGCAACGCCTCTGAATTGTTCTGCCAATTCGGTAAAGCCTTCTTCGTCAGCCTCCCGCGCCATTCTTGCATACATATCTGTCCACTCGAAATTTTCGCCGTCCGCCGCGTGCAAAAGATTTGTCGGTGTGTCTCCCAATTCGCCAAGTGCCTTAAACCAAAGTTTGGCATGTTCCTTTTCGTTTTCGGCAGTTTTCAAAAACAGCGCGGCAATTTGTTCATAGCCGTTTTTCTTTGCAACAGAGGCATAATAAGTATATTTGTTACGCGCTTGAGATTCGCCAGAAAAAGCCTCCCAAAGATTTTTTTCAGTTTTTGTACCTTTAAGCGATTTACTTTCAGATTTTTTAACTTCAGGAACAATTTTTTTGAAATCGCTTGCAGGATGTTTACAAATTGGACAAATAAAATCTTTTGGCAATTCTTCGCCAACATATTCATAGCCGCAAATTTCGCAACGCCAAATAGTTTTGCCGTCTTCAGTCTTGCCGACGGGCGCGGGCGCAGGTTTAATATTTTTCTGATAAAAATTGTAGGTTGCAGATTGAATATCATTAAATTTTTTCATATCGACAACATCAGCAATAAAAATTGTGTGCGTTCCAACGTCAACCGAATTTATAACATTGCCGCTGATAAAAGAATTTGTACCTTCAGTAATTGCAAGCGTACCATTTTCAGTCCGTTGTACTTTGTCGAAATTTGCAAACTTGTCAACATTTTTGCCGCTTTGAAAACCAAAGTGCTTGAAAAGTTCAAAATTAGCCGCCTCACTGATAATTGAAACTGTGAATTTTTTCGACGCCAAAATTAAATCGTGCGTGTAATTTAACTTATTGACGGCGATAGAAATTCTTTCAGGATTAGCCGTAACTTGAGTAACCGTGTTGATAATGCAAGCATTGTCCTTCGTTTCTGACTTTGAACTTAAAACAAATAAACCGTACTGAACATTGAATAAAACTTTGCTATCCACTTTAAGCCCTCCAAAAATTTTTTTCTTTATGCAAAGATAGTTTCATATTTTCTTAAAAATGTCAAGACTATCATTAAAATTTTTTATTTGGTAAAATATGCAAGTCTACAAGTTTTTTTCAGAAAGGAGAGAGCGGAATGAAATTAAAAACCGTAATAAAGCGTTCGGGTATTGCCGTAGACTACGACCGCACGAAAATTTTCAATGCCATTGCCGGTGCGAATAACGATGCAACGACAGCCGAGAACAAATTACAGCCAACTGACATTGAAAACGTTACAAAGTCTGTTGAAACGGCAATTTGGGAGCGTGAAAGTATTGGTGTGGAAGAAATTCAAGACGAGGTAGAAAAAGCACTAATGGCGGGCGGATTTTTTGACGTGGCGAAACAATTTATAGTTTATCGTCAAAAACATTCACAGCGTAGAGACGCGCAGAAAAAATTGATGGAAACTTACCGTGAAATTTTCTTTGCAGATTCTGTAAGCGTCGATTTAAAACGCGACAACGCCAATATTAATACCGACGCTTCAATGGGAATTATGCTGAAACTTGGCGCGGAAGGTGCGAAACATTTTGTAGATAATTACGTTTTGCCGGAAGAATTTGCGACAGCAGACAAAGAAAACTGGATTCATATCCATGAAAAAGTTGTGGCGTAGTGCGGAGACGCACTATGGAAAATTGGGTGAACTCAAAAATTTGAGGTGTCTTGTCGACGCTTTTGCGGAATTGCAGGAAATGGCAATTAGCGGCAGGGCTAACAGGGAATGCCTTTGGGAGAATCCTGTGCTAAGACTTTTTAAAAAGTAAAGTTAATCGACTATCGAACGCTGAAAAGCAAGTAGAGTAGGTTTTTGGTGAAATTCCAAATTCCGAAGTGCCCAAAATCTCTTTGAGATTATGATATAGTCAGAATGCGGACAAAGATTTCAGTTTAATAACTTTGAATTGCTGTCAAATTGATTTATTGAAACTTTTTCACGGCGGCTTTTCTACCGGTCATGGTTTTCTGCGCGAACCAAATTCAATTCGTTCCTATGCTTCTTTGGCGTGTATTGCCATTCAGTCCAATCAGAATGATATGTTCGGCGGGCAAAGCATAAATGCGTTTGATTATGCTATGGCTGAAGGTGTTAGAAAATCTTTCAAAAAAATCATACAGGCGGAAGTTAATCGAGCTTGCGAATTTTGCGACGTTAAACCTGCCGCCGAAATTGATTTTAATATTTGTACTTATACAGAAGGTGATAATCCTGCCGCAGTTGAAAATTTAACCTCAGTGGTAGGCTCAAAAAAATTGGCAGAAAAAATTTACAGTCAAGCTTGCAAGGACGTTGAAGAAGAAACTCATCAAGCTATGGAAGCACTTATTCATAATTTTAACACACTCCATTCCCGGGCAGGAGCGCAGGTAGGGTGCCTGTACGTATAGAAATATACGTTTAAGAATAAGGCAAAATCGGTAAAGGCTAAGGATATGAAAATTATGAGCAAAAATTATGACGTGCAGACTTTGATTAATCGTTATCAAGAAAAACCTATAAGTATTGGAAAAGTTGCAGATGAATTTAAACTTTGCAAAGTTACCGTTTCAAGAATCTTAAAATCAGCAAATATAAAGCTGTGGACGCGCCAAGATTTAAATGTTGGTAATTTAAAAGTTGACTACTTCAAAAATATAGATACTGAAATTAAGGCGTATCTTTTAGGATTATTTACGGCTGACGGTTGCATATATACTTCAAATTCAAGCAAATTGTTTACTATCCAAATGAAACTTGAAGACGCCTATATGATTGAATTTATAAAAGATGAACTTCAAGCTCCAAGAAAAATTTTCGCAGATAAACGCGATGATAGCCGCGCAATAACCGTTGTCAATGATATTTTTGTAAAATATCTGATTGAAAATGGAGTAGCTGAAGGAAAATCTGAAAGATTTCTTCCAAAACTTAGCGACGAATTGATTCCTCATTATATTCGTGGTTTATTTGACGGCGATGGCAGTATAACGATTAGAAAAGCTCATTCATATGGTAAAGCAATGCGATGTTGTGTTGTTTTATTGGCTCATTCAAAGTTAATTGCTCAATTACAAAATTATCTTGAATTTAAATTAGGCGTTTCACATTTAAATTTGTGCAACGACGGCGGCGATGCTTACAGTGTACGTTATTCAAGCCGAAAAGATTTTATTGCTGTAACAAATTTTATGTATTCAAACGCCAACATATATTTAAAAAGAAAATTTTTTAATTACAAGCAAGCAATTTCATATTTATGCTAATGTCGAGGTAATCGCCGCTTTAATAAACGGCGACACCGTAGAGCGTAGGAGTGAACCTGTTTTTTAACAGAATATAATCTCCCAAGAGTGCCTTACACCTTTTGAAGGTGAAAACGTACGCCAAACCGAATCTGAAATGACAGATTGATGAAAATGAACGAAAGTTCCGGAGGACAGGATAAAAAGCCTGTCGATAATCACAATGACCCTTCAGCTCGATAAATTATGGAATGGATACAAGCCCTGAAGGTCGGCTTGCAATTCGTGAAGTTTTAAACGCCATTGAGGCAGGACTCGGCAACGGCGAAACGCCAATTTTTCCAATTTCTGTTTTTCAACTTAAAGCGGGCGTTAATTATAACGTTGACGATAAAAATTATGATTTATTCCGGCAGGCGTGCAAAGTCAGTGCCAAAAGACTCTTCCCTAAAAATAATTGGGGCCTTACAGCGTAAACTGTGAAGGAAAATCTCGCTAACTTGAAAATTCAAGGTGTCCGCTTGAGCGGGCTAACGGTAGAAGCGAAATAAGGTATTTATACGCGAAACAGCTTCGTAAGAGAACCTAAGATCCAGAAATGGACAGCCGGTGATACCGTGCTAAGTTTCGTTCCATTATCATAAAAAGGAGGTGTGAAAATGTGGAAAGAAATTCCGTGGACTGAAGGAATATATTCGGCAAGTGACGACGGACAAATTAAATCAAATGACAGATTGGGCGCAGATGGTCGCCGCTTAAAAGGTAAAATTCTTAAACCGTGGATTGAAAATCACGGCTATTTAACTGTTTGTCTTAGAGTTGGAAATAAAAATTATCGTAAGTTAGTCCACAGACTTATCGCCGAAACTTTTATTGGCGGCGGCGATCCAAATACAGAAATTGACCACAAAGACGGCAATAAATTTAATAATTCGGCAGATAATCTGGAATGGGTAACACGTAAAGAAAATTTGGAAAGAGCTAAAAATCTTGGTCTTATTAATGTTTCTGAAAAACAAAAACTTATAAGAAGTAAAATTTCTTCAATAAGCCGAGAATTACAGAAAAAATCAATATTGCAATACACATTAGATGGAACTTTGATAAAAACTTATGACGCCGTTTCAGATGCTTTCCGTGAAAATGGATTCGACGCTTCAGCCATTGGCAAGGCGGCTTCAGGTAAACAAAAAACAAGCTACGGATTTATTTGGAAATGGAACGAAAAAAGTGTAACGACTATTCCGCAAGGAAGTAGCTGGACAGGTGAAACTCCTGCAGCGAAAGACGAGAGCTTTTAAAGTATAAGATAGTCTATTCCCCTGATAAATATCGGGAAACCGAGGGTATTAGAGAATTTTGTTAATTTAGACGCGCCGTATAATCTGCAATACTACAAGCCGGGCGATTATAACAGTTACGTTGCTACCATGGGTTGCATTCGTGGAGAGGAAATTGTCTGTTATAAATATCAAGGAAAATTTTACTGCGAAGGTATAAAACGCCTTTGGGATAGAGTTAAATCTGAAACTTTGCAACAAGGCATCAGTAATTATAAAGTTTCCGAAAATCTGGAAATTTGGGACGGCGAAAATAATTTTGTAAAAGTTAAAACCGTCATCAAAAATCCTGATGTTGGAAATTGGGTACGTATAAAATTTAGCAATGGACGCGCTTTAACTGCCACTGATGACCATCCGCTTTATACGGAAAATCGCGGGCGTATCCACGTAAACGAATTAAAAATTGGCGACACTATCAAAACTTATTATTACACGCCGAATTTTACCAACGACGACGCCATTACAGATATAAATTTGGCGTACATTCTCGGCTTAATTATCACAGACGGGAATTATGCTCAAGATATTGCAGTTGCTCTTGACGGACGCACCGAATCTGACGTTGAAGAAAAATATATGGAGTGCGTCAAAAAAGTTTGGGGCGGCGATTGTAGAATTAACCATTACGATCGCGGCGATAAAGGAAATTATGACTTAATTGCTATTCACGGCGATTTAAAATCTATCAGAGAATATTTGAAAAAACTTTTTGGCGGAGAAAATAAAATTGAGCGTTCCATTCCAAGTGAAATATTTTCCGCATCGCGTGAAGTGCGCTTGTCATTTTTAGCCGGTATGATTGACGGCGACGGGAATATACTCAAATCAAAAGTTCGTATTGGCTCAACTAATCAAGAATTGTCACTTCAACAAATGGCACTTGCTCAATCTTTGGGCTATCCTGCGCGAGTGTATTTGAATCATTACAACTCTGAAAATCCTGAAAAAATTCGTTACCGCGTAGAATTTTCAATGAGTGCTGAAATTGCTCAATATCTCGGCAGCAGCAAAAAATTAAATAATCAATGGAACGGCGCGGAGTCTAAAATTGAGACGCCTGAAATTATTTCTGTAACTTCGATTGAATATTTGGGAAGCCTCGGCGAATGTAGCTACGATGTTGAAACTGTAACAGATAAATTTACAGCATCTTTCTTAAATTCCGGCAACTGTCGTACCCGTGTAATGTCAAATGTAAATGGCGCGGAACAATCCGGCTCACGCGGCAATTTTTCATTTGTTACAATTAACTTGCCGAAACTTGCACTTGAGGCAAAAGGCAACGTCGAAGAATTTTTCAAACTCTACGACAAATATATTACAATTTGCCACGATTATTTATTATTCCGCTTGAAAACTATCGAAGAAAAGCACGTGTATAATTTCCCGTTTTTAATGGGGCAAGGCGTCTGGATGGATTCAGATAAACTCAAGCCTACTGATACAATCAAGGAAGTTTTAAAGCACGCCAGTTACTCAATCGGTTTTTGCGGGCTTGCAGAATGTTTGGTTGCTTTAATCGGCAAGCATCACGGACAAAGTAAAGACGCGCAAGAATTAGGTTTAAAAATTGTTAAACACCTGCGCGAACGTACCGACGAATATACAAAACTTGAAAAACGCAACTGGACAACTTTTGGAACGCCCGCCGAATCTACCGCAGGACAATTCCAACGCGCCAATCGCAAACAGTACGGAATTATTAAAGGCGTGACAAGCCGCGATTATATGACAAATTCCAGCCATGTGCCGGTTTATTTTCCAATTACCGCACATAATAAAATCCAGATTGAAGCACCGTACCACGCACTTTGCAACGCCGGACACATTGCCTATATCGAAATGGACGGCGATCCAACTAAAAATCTTTCAGCGTTTGAAGCGATTGTCCGCGCAATGCACGACGCCAATATGGGATATTTTTCAATTAATCACCCCGTCGATAGAGACCCTGTTTGCGGTTACACGGGAATTATCGCCAATGAATGTCCGCACTGTCACAGAAAAGAAATTGAACGCGGCACTTTCCACATTGAAAGATTAAATAATTGACAGAAAAAAATTTTTATGTTATTCTACTGCGCGTCAACTAAGGCGCGTTATTTTTTTGCGCTGAAGTTTCAACCGCTCAAATAAGGTTTAAATCTGAAAAGTTTCAGTACCGAAATTGGCGAGTTCATCTTTTTTGGAGGTGTTTTAGAAATGTATGCAATTATTAAAACCGGCGGCAAACAGTACAAAGTTTCCGAAGGCGACGAAATTATTATTGAAAAATTGGAAGTCGAAGAAAAAGACTCCGTAACTTTTGAGGAAGTTTTGGGAATTTTCGACGGCGAAAAATCTAAAATTGGTACACCCGTTGTCAAAGGCGCGAAAGTTACTGCAAGCGTTGTGAAAAATGGCAAAGGTCCCAAAATTCGTATTTTCAAATACAAACACAAGACCAATTATCACCGTCGTCAGGGACATCGTCAACCGTTTACCAAAGTTAAAATCGAAAAAATTGAGGGCTAATTTATGATTGTTGCGGAGATTTACACGCAGGAAGACGGAAAAATTACCGGCTTTTCCATCGAAGGACACGCCAACACCGCGCCGCACGGGCAGGATATTTACTGCGCGGGCGTTTCAACAGTTACGCAAGCTGCCTATCTTTGTATTGTAAAACATTTACAGCGCGAAATTATCGGCGATTCTTCAAGCGGTAAACTTTTTCTTGAATTGAAAACGCCGCCGGACGATTTAACAGAGGCGGTTTTTCAAACAATGTTAATCGGTCTTCTTGAAATTGAAAAACTTGCTCCACAAGCTTTAAAAGTTATTGAGCAGTCTGTAACGCAAGAAATAGATTCAATTTGAAAATTATCTCCGCAAATTTTACAAATTATCAAATTGAGGTGAAATTAATGTTACAATTTGATTTACAACTTTTCGCACATAAAAAAGGCGTCAGCTCCACTCGTAACGGACGTGACAGCGAATCCAAACGTTTGGGCGTCAAGGAACAAGCCGGTACAGTTGTTACTGCAGGAAGTATTTTAGTTCGTCAACGCGGTACTCATTTTCATCCCGGCTTAAATGTTGGACGCGGCAACGACGATACACTTTACGCAAAAATCGATGGTAAAGTTTCATTTGAACGCAAAGGCAAATATCAACGCAAAATCAGCGTCTACGCAGTCGAAAAAGCCGCTGAAGTTAAACTTGCCAAATAATTTGTACGAAATATAAATTAAAAACGCCGCTCAATTTGGGCGGTTGTTTTAGTTTGGAGGTGATTTAACTTGCCTAATCTTAGTTGGCTCGGTAAAGATAAAGTTGTTACCTATCATCAAAAAGTTGCTTACCATTTCCTTGACAAAAAATTTTCTATTGGCGATTCTGACAACGCAATTATTCACGGCGATAATTTAATTGCGCTGAAATCTTTGTTGCCGCGCTATGAAAATAAAATCAAGTGCATTTACATTGATCCGCCGTACAATACCGGCAATGAAAATTGGATTTACAATGACAACGTTAGCGATCCGCGCTTGCAGAAATGGTTAGGGCAGGTTGTAGGCAAGGAAGGCGAAGATTTAACGCGGCACGATAAATGGCTTTGTATGATGTACCCGCGTTTAAGATTGTTGCAAAAACTTTTAGCTGACGACGGCGCAATTTTTATTTCTATCGACGATAACGAACTTTACAATTTAAAATCTATTTGTGATGAAATTTTTGGTGCAAGTAATTTCGTTGCAACTTTTCATTGGCGCAGGAGTGAAAGTCAAAACAACACCGCCAAACTTATTTCAAATGTTGCCGAATATGTTTTGTGTTACCTTAAAAATAAAACTGCAGATTCAAAATTTAACAAAATAAATTTGACTGACAAAGCCGCCAAAGAATATCGCTACAAAGATGAAAAAGGATTTTTCCGGCGCGGCACAATTTCTGACAACACCAGAGGCAAAAATATAATTGAGGTAACCGCCCCAAACGGCACAAAAAAAATTATAAAAAGTATCCGAACAAAAGAATTTATTTTGGAACAAGATAAAAACGGAATGATTTATTGGACTTCCGGCGGAATACCTTATTTAAAAATTTATTTGGACAATTCCGGCGGACAAATTTCAAATAATTGGTTTGATAATGTTGGAGTGAATGAAGATGCGGCTGAAACATTGGCGAATTTGAAAATTCCTTTTGAATATTCTAAGCCGGTTACATTGATTGAAAGAATTTTGCAACTTGCAACAGACAAAGATTCAATAATTTTAGACGCCTTTGCAGGGAGCGGCACGACTGCCCACGCGGTTATAAATTTGAACAAACAGGACGGCGGCAACAGAAAATTTATTTTAATTGAATTGAATAACTACGCAGAAAACATTACAGCGGAGCGCGTTAAACGTGTTGGCGGCAGTTTTGATTTTTACGAAATTGGCGAAAGTCTTTTTGATGACGACGATTTTATAAATGACGCTGTACCGTTTGAAAAAATCTGCGAATATATTTATTTTGCTGAAACTCGAAAAGAATTTGTACCTACTGACGAAAAAAATTTGTTAGGCGTAGATGATGACACGGCTTATTATTATTTTGGTGGCGAAAATTTAAGCTGGACGACACTTTCAAAAATTAAAACCCGTGCAAAAGTTTATGTGATTTACGCGGACGCTTGCAACCTTAGCGAAGTTGAAATGATGAAGTACAGCATACATTTTCGGCAAATTCCTTTCGATGTTCGCAAATACTAAAAAAGCCCGTCTATTCGACGGGTTATTTTTTTTACTCAAAATTAAAATTTATGCGGTTAAAGTGCCTTTTTCTTTGACGAAATTTATTAAGCCGCCCGCCTGCGCGATGCCTTGTACAAAAGTTGGGAGCGGGTGCGCGTGGTACGTTTCGCCCTTTGTAACATTTTCAATCGTGCCGCTGTCAGTGTCGATTTTTAAAATGTCATTGGCAGAAATTTTTTCTACATCTTCGCCAATTTCTAAAAGCGGCAAGCCAATATTTATTCCATTGCGATAAAAAATTCTTGCGAAACTAGCCGCAATTACAACTGGAATACCGCTAGCTTTAATTGCAACGGGCGCATGTTCACGGCTGGAACCGCAACCAAAATTTTTGCCGCCTACCATTATATCTCCTGCCTTGACATTCGCCGCAAAAGTTTCGTCAATGTCTACCATGCAATGTTTCGCCAATTCCGCAGGATCAAACGTATTTAAATAGCGTGCCGGAATTATAACATCAGTATCTATATTATCGCCGTAACGCCAAACTTTGCCTTCAACTTTCATTGTGAAAAAACTTCCTTTCAGTCAGTTTTTTTAGGGACTAGGGATTAAGGACTAGGGACTAGGAAATTTTACACTAGCCCCTAGTTCCTAGCCCTTAGCCCCTAATTCGTCAGGAGTAGCAATTTTGCCCAAAATAGCAGACGCCGCCGCAACGTGTGGACCTGCCAAATAAACTTCGCTGTCAACATGTCCCATACGTCCTCTAAAATTACGGTTAGTAGTAGAAACGCAACGTTCGCCCGCCGCCAAAATTCCCATGTAGCCGCCCAAACAAGGACCGCATGTCGGACAACTTACAACGCAGCCCGCGTCAATGAAAATATCTATCCAGTGGCAGTGAATCGCCTCTTTGTAAATTTCTTGACTGCCGGGAATAATTATGCAACGTACATCAGGGTGAATTTTTCTGCCTTTCAAAATTCCCGCCGCAATATTCAAATCTTCAAGGCGTCCATTCGTGCAAGAACCAATTACAACTTGATTAATTTTAATTTCGCCCAATTCGTCAACAGGTTTAACATTTTCCGGCAAATGTGGCAACGCTACAACAGGTTTCAATTCGCTAAGATTAATTTCAACAGTTTGACAATATTTAGCGTCTTCGTCAGCGTTTACAGGCGTATATGGATAATCTACGCGGCAACCTACATAAAATTTTGTAATTTCGTCGAACGGGAAAATTCCCGCCTTGCCGCCCGCCTCAATCGCCATATTTGAAATTGTCAGCCTGTCAGTCATTGTTAATTCTTTGACGCCTTCGCCGCTAAATTCCAGCGATTTATAAAGTGCGCCGTCAACTCCAATTTTTCCAATCAAAGTTAAAATAACGTCTTTACCGCTGATATTTTTAGGCTTTTTGCCGGTAATTTTTACATTTATGGCTTCAGGAACTTTAAACCACGCTTTACCCGTCGCAAGTCCAACGGCTAAATCAGTTGTGCCGACGCCCGTTGAAAAAGCATTTACCGCGCCATAAGTACAAGTGTGAGAATCTGCGCCAATTATCAGCATACCCGGCGCAACAATTCCAAATTCCGGCAAAATTACATGTTCAATTCCTACACGCCCCGCCTCGTAGTAATGTTTGATATTATTTTTTTTGGCGAAGTCGCGCATAATTTTTGCAAGTTCGGAGCTTTTAATATCTTTCGCCGGTTGAAAATGATCGGGGATTAATGCAATTTTTTCGGGGTTAAAAACCGGCTTGCCAATTTTTTCAAATTCCTTGATTGAAGGCGGTCCCGTTACGTCGTTTGCCATAACCAAATCTAAATCGCAAATGACAAGTTGCCCCGCCTCAACGGATTCTAAGCCCGCGTGGCGTGCAATTATTTTTTCGCTTATCGTCATTCCCAATTTTATCACTCTCCTAAAGTTTCAGGCGCGTAGCGTCTTTGTATTTCTTTTAAAACAGTGTCCGGCTTCTGCCAATTCAACTGATTTTTCCAATTTAATTTATTCAGGAAATTGCCTTTCAAAATTTTATCGTATGGACATTGCGCGTAAGGCAATTCCAACATTCCCAACAAATTCCAAGCTTTATCATTGTTAATTGGCACAGAGTCAAAAAATTTTTTCACGGCAGGAATATTTTCATACGCCATATCCATCATATAATCCATTAAAACATAATCAATAATTTCATCAAATTCGCGCCAATATTCGTTGTAAAATTCTTTCTCAAACGCAAAAAGCGGATTGTGCAAAATTGCCGTGCCTTGAATAAATCCCGCCCAACGTCCGTATGACGGCGTACTTATAAACGGGCAGAAATTGCTTTTTTCTTGAAAAAATTTTTGGGTATAATATGGCAACTTCCAAAAATGTTTGTAATTTTCAAGTGGCTCTGTAACTAAAACGGTTGAATCAAGCCACAAACCGCCGGATTGCTCCAATAAATTTATTCTGATAACATCTGAAAAATGCGCAGACGAAATTTTCCCGTCCTTGAATTTTTTTATAATATACTCCGGCAATGTAACATAATCTGAAAAATTATTCTCGTCTATGAAAACAATTTTGTATTTGCCCGCGTTCTGCTTTAAACTGTTGTAACAGCATTGAATCAGAGGCGGTAAATTTTCTTCGCCCTGCAACCAACAAAAATAAATCTTATAGTCTTTTTGTGCAACTTTGGGACAATTTCTATCATTGATAACCGAATTTGAATATTTTTTTACCAAATCAGAATATTTATCCTGAAGGAATTTTTTAATCTGCTGATTGCGGCGAATGTGAGCGCGTCGCGTAATGCTTGCATCAAGGATTGTATAGCCATTTAATATAGAAAAAGCATTGAAGTCTTCGCGCAGTTTTTCAGACCACAAATTTTGATCTGACAAATTTCTAAACTCTTTAGAATCGCCAAGCAACAAAAATGCCAATGCAAAATATTGACGGTGTACAGAATTTTTTGCCTGACTTATCAAAGGCTTTATCTTCTCTACAATTTCTTTTGTTTGTTCCTTTGAATTTTCGACGAATTGCAGTAAATTTACAAGTTTCCAATAACTGCTGTACCAATCTTGCAAGTGTAATTCAGACATTTTTTCCGATGAAAAATTTATTAAACGTTCTGCAATTCTTGCCCTTTGCATTGTTAAATTTTCTTGAAATTCTTTGTTAATTTCATTTTCAAAAAATTCAACGTCAGGAATTATTTTTTCCGGCAAATTAAAAACCTCCTTGCTATAATATCGCGCAAATTATACTACAAAAATTTTATTGCTACAATCGCCGTTAAATGTTAAAATTCACTTCCATTTGAGGTGATGAAATGCTGACAGCTGAAATTTGCGTAAATTTGACGGCGAAAAGTATTTGGCAGGTTTATACTTACTCCGTTCCGGAAAAATTTAAATTCATTGTACGCGGTTGGCGCGTGATTGTGCCGTTTGGCAAGCAAATTGTTGACGGCTTTGTAATGGAAGTGAAAGACACTGACGAAAAATTTGAATTTGAGTTGAAAGAAATTGCCGACGTGGTAGATAATGAAATTTGGTTTACGCCGCAAATGCTTTCAATGGCAAGTTGGATTTCAGATTTTTATTTGTGTCCGCTGTCGCAAGCAATGGCGTTATTTATGGCGGGTAGACACAGTAAAAAAATTGCGCCGAAAATTGAAAAATTTTTGCGATTGACGGGAACATTTGACGAAACTAAATTTCAACGTGCAACAAAGCAACTTGAAATTTTAAAACGCCTTAGCAAAGTTTCAGAAATTCCTGTAAGCGAATTTGGCGGAATGAACGCTACAATTAATTCACTTGTCAAAAAAAATTTGGTAGCCGTTGAAGAAAGGCGAATCCTGCGCGACAGTTACGCCGCAATTTCAGCCGTCAAAAAAAATATCGAACTTACCGAAGCTCAAAAAAATGTTGTCGATACAATCAGTTTATATTTGAAGATGAAAATGCACGCAAAATTTTTATTGCACGGCGTCACGGGTAGCGGCAAAACTCAAGTCTACATTGAACTTACAAAAATTGTTAGGCAACTTGGCAGACGCGCTTTAATTTTAGTGCCGGAAATTTCTTTGACGGGACAAATTGTCAAAAATTTCAAGGCGCACTTTTCAGACGTGTTGGTAATTCACAGCAAATTGAGTATCGCCGAACGCAACGATATTTTTTATAAAATTCGTCAAGGCGAAGTTGGAATTGTTATCGGCGCACGTTCAGCACTTTTTACTCCGCTGGACAACGTGGGATTAGTTGTGCTTGACGAGGAACAGGACAGCTCCTATAAACAGGATACGCCGCCATTTTACCACGCCAAAATTATTGCTGAAGAGTTTGCTAAAATTCAAAACGCCGCAATAATTTTTGGCAGTGCCACGCCGAGTTTTGAAACTTATTACCGCGCCAAAAATGGCGAAATTATTTATTTGGAATTACCTAAAAGAGTTTTAAATAATCCATTGCCGGAAGTTTCTTGCGTTGATATGAGAATGGAATTGAAAGCCGGAAATAAAAGCGTGCTAAGTTTTGCGCTGAAAAATTTGCTTGAGGAAACTTTGGCGAATCATCAGCAGGCGATTTTACTTTTGAACAAGCGCGGCTACTCAACTTTTGTAATGTGCAGGGATTGCGGTGCGGTTGTTACTTGCCCGGAATGTGGCTTGCCAATGCACTATCACATTACCGACAAAACTTTAAAATGTCATTACTGCGAAGTTGAAAGTATACCGCCCACAGTTTGTCCCAAATGTAAAAGCAAGCGAATAAAATATTTTGGTACGGGTACGCAGAAATTGGAAGAATTTTTACAAACAGAATTACCGACGGCTAAAATTTTGCGAATGGATAGAGATACTACCGGCGGCAAATTCGCGCAGGATAAAATTTTAGATTCATTCAAGCGCGGCGAATTTGACATTTTATTTGGTACAAAAATGGTTGCAAAAGGTCACGACGTGCCAAACGTTACAGCCGTTGGAATTTTAAGTGCGGATTCTGTTTTAAACTTTCCGAATTTTAGAGCGGCTGAAGAATGTTTTAATTTGATAACGCAAGCGGCAGGTCGCGCAGGACGCGGCGAATTGCCCGGCAAAGTTATTGTACAGACGTACAACACGGACGCGGACGCCGTAAAATTTGCCTGTGAGCAGGATTTTAAATCTTTTTACGAAATTGAAATTGTAAAGCGGGAATTGCTATTTTTTCCGCCGTTTTGCAGATTGGTAAAAATAATTTTCACGTCGAAGAATAGGGCGAAAATTTTTGATTACGCAGAAAGAATCGTGAACAGTTTCAAATTGGAAGTTGCGGCAAATTCTACTGTACGGCAAGAAATATTTGGACCAATACCGGCGATGATAGAAAATTTGCGCGGCGAATTTAGATTTGCGGTGCTGATAAAAACATTGGACTTGGAGATAGTACGCGGCTTTTTAAGGTTTCATAATTTACATACCGATGAAACAATTCAAATTGATATTGATCCGCTGACGACGAATTAGGTATTGGGGAAATGCAATTTTAACAAAATAAAAAAGCCCGTCCTGTGCCGCCAATTAACAGTAATCTAGGAGCGTGCAAGAAACTAAATGCGACCAAAAGGAGCTCGTTTAGTTGGAGCGTGCGAAAACCTTAGCGGCGGACGGGCGACGCCTTTTCTTTGCTTCTTTCTTTGTGGCTTGAACAAAGAAAGAAGATATAAAAATTTAAAAACTATTAAATCGAAGAATTTACCTTAAAATAAAGAAAATCCACAACGCAAAAAGGAACTGCCGACCGAAGTCAACAGCTCCTTTTCTGAAAGAGGCGTCCAAAATGCCGTTTACCCAAAATGCTTAAACCTGCGCAAAGCAGGTGGGTACCTTAAGCGCAATTTCTGTTAATCGCTTAGAAAGATGCGACGCTACATAGACTGCTACAAATCAGATTCCCTTAAAAAATTGTAGGTTAAACATTAAATTAAGTCCTCGAACATTCCAGATAAAACCTATTTCGCAGTTATCATAACACGAAAACTTTTTAATTACAAGACCTTGACAAAGTTAATGGAGGTAAAAATGGCAAACCTAATTGAAATATTTTCATCAGTGCAGGGCGAAGGCAAATATGTAGGTTGCCGCCAAATTTTTATTCGTATGGCAGATTGTAATTTGAACTGCGCTTATTGTGACACGAATTTTAAACGCGGCGAATTTTGCAACGTTGAAACTGCCGCCGGTTCAATGAATTTTGAACAAATAAAAAATCCCGTTGACGCCGCGCAGGTTGCAGAAATTATCAAACGTTTTAATTTTGAAACTCCAACACATTCAGTGAGCTTTACAGGCGGCGAACCGCTTTTAAATTGGAAATTCATTCGTGAAATTTCAGACCTGATAAAAAATACCGGCTTAAAAATTTTTCTTGAGACTAACGGTACTTTGCCAGATGAACTTTCACAAATTATAAATTTTGTTGATATTATAAGTATGGATATAAAATTGCCGAGCGTTGCAGGAAATTATTTTGACAAGCACAGAGAATTTTTAAAAATCGCCGCGCAAAAAGATTTGTACGCCAAAATTGTAATATCAGCCGAAACAACGCAAAAAGAATTTGACGCGGCAATAAATTTAATCGCTGAAGTGTCGCCGGAAATTTTGCTGATACTGCAACCTGTAACGCCTGTAAAAAATGTTAAATCAATACCTGCGCGAAAAATTTTAGAATTGCAAGCACAAGCTTTACAAAAATTAAAAAACGTCCGCGTAATTCCGCAGACGCACAGATTTATAAATATTTTCTAAATTAATTTTTAGCTTTTTTCTCTTTGATACGAGCGGCTTTACCTGTAAGTTTACGCAAGTAATAAAGTTTGGCGCGGCGAACTGCACCACGACGAACAATTTCAATTTTATCAACGCGGGGCGAATGTACAGGGAACATTCTTTCAACGCCGACGCCGTAAGAAATACGACGAACGGTAAACATTTCACGAATACCGCTGCCTTGACGACCAATTACAACGCCTTCAAAAATCTGAATACGTTCGCGGTTACCTTCAACAATTTTAGCATGCACTTTGACAGTATCGCCGGGCGCAAAATCTGGAATGTCTTTGCGAATTTGTTCTTTTTCTAAAATTTCAATGATATTCATAAATTTTCCAATCCTTCCTGCGACGTTCATAGCAAAAACTAGCGGAACGCCTTTTTTACAACGCGGGAAGTTTATCACATTTTTATAAAAATTGTCAACAAACTTGTAATTTTTATTCCAACAAAGTAAAATTAGAGCGGAGGTTTTAAAAATGACACGAAAAAAACTTACAAGACTGATATGCGCGGCGGCGGTATCGTCTGCAACTTTTTTATTCGGCGGCTGTGGACCCGTTGCGGAAGATTTAAATATAAATCCCGACGCTGCAGCAATAGTTGAAGAAAATAAAACTGCGCCGGAAAATCAAACTGAAGTTTTGAAAACTTCGACGGCAAGCGCGGCGAAAGTTTCTGCTGTAAATGCAAGAAATACGCCCGTCGTACAAGTTGCAAAAAATGTTGGTCCCGCAGTCGTAGGAATCACAAATAAAGCCGTTGCCCGTGATATTTTCAACCGTCAATTTGAAGTGGAAGGCGTCGGCTCCGGCGTAATTTTCCGCAGTGATGGTTACATTGTAACGAATCATCACGTTATAGAGGACGCACGCGAAATTATTGTTTCACTTCCGGACGGCAAAACAATTAACGGTACACTTGTTGGCAGTGACGAAATGACAGATATTGCGGTTGTGAAAGTTGACGCCAAAGATTTACCGGCGGTAAAATTTGCTGATTCTGATGAAATTATGGTAGGCGAACCGGTTGTTGCTATTGGCAATCCAATGGGTCTTGAATTTCAAGGCACAATAACTGTTGGCGTCGTTAGCGCGTTGAACCGCACTATTGATATTGATTATGCTGACAGAAAATTAAATCTGATTCAAACTGACGCGGCAATTAGTCCCGGCAATTCCGGCGGCGCGTTGGTAAATTATGAAAGCGAAGTTATCGGAATTAACAGTGCGAAAGTTGCAAAAGACGCGGTTGAAGGTATCGCCTTTGCTATTCCAAGTAACATCGTGCAAAATGTTGTAAAAGAAATTATGGAAAAGGGCTACGTTTCCCGCCCGTATTTAGGCGTACAAATTTTTGACAAGCCTACTGCTGCGCGTTTCGGTTATCAGTTGAATCTTGATAAAGGCGTTTATGTTTTCCAAGTTTCGCTTAATTCGCCCGCCGGTAATGCCGGAATTCAACGCGGCGATATTATTTTGAAAATCGACAACAAGGAAGTTAATTCGGTTGCAGATATTCGCACGGATATAGCATCCCATAAAATTGGCGATAAAGTCATTTTGCTTTTGGATAGAGACGGCACGGAGCTTGCAACTCAAGTTACATTGCAAGAAATGCCGCGTTCTGAATAATGAAAATTAAAATTGTTACTATTGGCAAACTCAAGGAAAAATTTTTAATTGACGGCGTCAACGAATATTTAAAGCGGCTTAAACCTTTTGCAAAAATTGAAGTCTGCGAAATTGCCGAATGTAAAACTGTTGAAGAGGAAGGGCAAAAACTTTTATCTAACGCCCTGCGCGATAGTTTTTTAATTGTGTTAGACGTGGCGGGCGAAATGTTGACTTCAGAAAAATTTGCAGAAAAAATCGCCGCGTTGAATTTGCACGGCGTCAGCGATATTACATTTATAATTGGCGGGGCGTTCGGCTTAAGCGACGAAGTTAAACGCGCCGCCGCTTTTCGTTTGAGTTTTTCTAAAATGACTTTTACTCATCAAATGGCACGTTTGATTTTAGTTGAACAAATTTACCGCGCCTTTAAAATTAATCGAAACGAACCCTATCATTATTGATATAAAAAAATAAACTAAAAAAACGCCCGTCATTGGTTTCAGAGACCTCTTTTACTTGAAATTACAGGAAAGTTGGAGGAGACGGTTACTTGGAATTTCTACACCTAAAGAAACCCTGACGGGCGATAAAGCACTTTTCTTTGGTACTTGCGCGGCTTGCGTAGCAAGGCGTGCTCTTTAGTACTTTTTTGCTCCGGAAAAAGAAAGTACATTTTAATTTCTAAAAATTAATTTCAATAGACTTGGCTAAAATTCTCAAACGATATAGCGGCAAGCCAACAACATTTGACCAATCGCCGTTAATTTTTTCAATGAATTTAGCCGCGCCGCCTTGAAGTGCATAACTTCCGGATTTGTCAAGCGGTTCACCTGTTGCAACGTAGCTTAAAATTTCTTCGTCAGTCATTGTGCCAAAATAAACTTCGGTAACTTCAGACGTTGTAAAAGTTTTGCCGCCGGTGCAAATTGCAAGTCCCGTTATAACTTCGTGCTTTTTATTTGAAAGAGTTTTCAGCATTTCAAACGCGCCTTTTTCGCCATGAGGTTTACCAAAAATTTTTCCGTTCAAAACAACAATGGTATCTGCGCCAATTACAATATCGTTTGGAAAATCCCGCGCTACGGTTTCAGCTTTAATCGTGGCGTTTTTTATTGCAACTTCAGTTGGATTTTCGGCAGTTTCAATTTCTGCTACGTTGTAAACTTCAATTTTAAAATCATTGCAAAGTTTTTTTAAAAGCTCCTGCCTGCGCGGCGATCCTGATGCCAATATTATCAAAATTTTTCCCTCCAAATTTATTATTTAACATAAACAGTATACACAAATTTTTTTATTTCTGCGATAAGGCTTTTGGAAAATTTTTTGATACAATACTTCAAATAATGCTTAATGAGGCAAGCTGTTATGACTAGAAAAACGTTATCGAGTATACATATGAAGTAAAATCTGCTTATTCACTTGGAATTGGCGGAGTTGCAGATGGCGATAATCTTGCTGCCGTCATGACAAGTGCGTTTTCAAAAGAATATATCTACCCTGTTGCAATATCTATGGCATATGCTGTTCCAAAAAGTTCTCAAATTCCAAATATAAAAGAAAAATTAATTGAAAAACTTGATAATATTTCTAAAGATGCTCAATTTGCTCAAACGTCAACAATTACCGATAATGGCGTTAAAATCACTATTACTTATGGATACGGGCAATATGTTGTTACAATTATTGACGAAAAGGCACTGAAAAAATCTAAGTAATATCTCCAATCAAAAGATTTTCGCCCGCGTCCAAAAGTACCGCGTTAGTTTTGTCAATTCCCCAATGATGCACAATCCCCGAAAAAATTATTGCCTCCCAATTACTGCGGCGGGCGTATAACTGCGATTTATTTGCGTAAACTAAAAGCTTGTTTGTTTCTTCAATGTCAAGCTCCATTGCCAACGCCAACGCCAAAATTCTTTCTCGCGCAGGTTCTTTTGTGACGCCCTCAAAAATATGTGAAGTTGGAACTTGTTTGAGGAGCGATTTTCTAATTATTTCTCGGCGGGATAAATTTTTTTCGTCAAGCAATTTATTTAAATATTCGGCAAGTGTAAAATCTGTAAAATTAACTTGATTATCAGCGGGATTATATTTACCGCTGACTATTTTTTTGTAAGATTTTCAGTATCAACAGCCATTTTGATTCCTGCCAAAAGTCCGCACAATTTAAATTTTTTGTGTTATAATCTGCGCGGGTGATTTTATGAAAAAAAATTACGATAAATGGAAAATTATAATGACGCTGATAACTATGATTTTTATCGTGGTTATGGTGATTTTGAATGTGATAAATTTTTCTGAAGAAAAAAGTTCTCGTGCTGAAAATTTTAACCAAGTTGAAACTGTCAATGAATAGGAGGTAATTTTTTTGAACGTACAAAGGGGCGCACGCGGCAAATTGGAAAATCAGCCGCTGAAAATTAAATTGAAGATTAGCGGCGCGGCGGTTTACGATTATACTTGTTTTGGCGTCGATAAAAACGAAAAACTTTCTGACGACAGGTACATGATTTTTTACAATCAAACTTCGTCCCCGCAAAATGAAATTTCTTATACCGAAATTAGCGGCGGCGCAGAATTTACAATCAATCTTGAAAAAATTCCCGCCACGATTCAGAAATTAATTTTTACGGGAAGTATTGACGGCGCGGGCAAAATGGGTGAAATTTCCAACTGCAAATTTTTTATTGAACAACGCGGCAAGGAAAATATTTTGGCGGAATTTACCGGCGCAGATTTTCAAAATGAAAAAGCCGTTACGGCGATTGAAATTTATCGAAAGGACGGCTGGAGGTTTAATATTGTTGCACGCGGCTTTGACGGCGGACTTGATACGCTTTTAAAATTTTACGGCGGCGAACAAGCTGAAGAATCGCCAAAAGTTTCAACACCTCCTGCGCCTAAAAAAGTTTCGCTGGAAAAGAAAATTTCTGAATCTGCGCCAAAATTAGTTTCACTTGTTAAGCCGCTGAAAGTTGCACTTGAAAAGAAAAATTTGCAAGAAACAGTTGCACGAGTCGCGTTAGTTATGGATATTTCCGGCTCAATGTACGGCACTTACAGCGATGGTACTGTTCAAGAAATTGTAAATAAAATTGTACCGCTTGCCGTTCAATTCGACGACGACGGCGAATTAGATTTTTGGTATTACGGCAGTATTTGTAGGCGTATGGACGCTGTGACTTTGCAAAATTATGAAAACGCCGTACCGCGTGATTGGGATAAACTTATGAAAAGTTTGGGGCAAGGTAATAATGAGCCGGTTGTAATGCAGGAAGTTATCAACGAATACAAAAAAAGCCGCCTGCCTGCGTACATAGTTTTTATTTCTGACGGCGGCGTTTCTCGTGAAGGCGAAATTAAACGCCTGCTGATAGAATCTTCAAAGATGCCTATTTTTTGGCAATTTGTGGGAATTGGCGGCACGGGATTATTATCAAGGCTTTTTGGTGGCTATGGTATTTTTGAAAAACTTTCTACGCTGTCAGGGCGTTATGTTGATAATGCAAACTTTTTCGCACTGGACGACTTCAAAAAAGTTGACAATGCCGAATTATATTCACGTCTGCTGAATGAATTTCCAAATTGGCTGAAGGAAATTAAAGCCAAAGGTATTATTTAGGCGTTAGCGGTTAGAAAAAAAGGGACTGGGGATATTTTCTAATCCCTAGCCCCTAACAGCTAAAACCTATTTTTTATTTTCGTAGTAGTTTTGAACGGCGGCTTTAATTGCCTCTTCCGCCAAAACTGAACAATGCAATTTGTGAACGGGCAACCCGTCCAACGCCTCTGCAACGGCTTTATTTGTCAGTTGTAACGCCTCACTTACCGGCTTGCCTTTTATCATTTCGGTTGCCATTGAACTTGACGCAATAGCCGAGCCGCATCCAAATGTTTCAAATTTTACGTCAGAAATAATATCATTATCAATTTTCAGATACATTTTCATAATATCGCCACATTTTGCGTTGCCGACTTCGCCGACGCCGTCTGCGTTTTCGATACTGCCGACGTTGCGCGGGTGGCGGAAATGATCCATAACTTTTTCGCTGTATAACGCCATTAAAAAACTTCCTTTCAAAATTTTCTATATAACACGGTATTTTTTCTAAATTTTAACTTTTTGAAAACGGCATTTCTTTTCGTTTTTGAAAAAAAGAAAAGAAACGCCTTGCGCGGTTGCGTTAGCAAGCGTGCTCTTTAGTACAAAGAAAAGAAAAAACTTGTTCCGCGTATGATTCAATCCTTGCGCGGCTTGCGTAGCAAGGCGTGCTCTTTAGTTAATCAACACGCGGCGGCGGTCGTCCGTGACCGCCGTTTTTTGTCTAATTCAGTAAAATATTTTTCATTTTTCCAGAACAAAATTTTTCTTGCCATTAACTTTATCTTTCCACAGCGGCGACATATTCCGCAGATATTCTACAATTTCAGAAACTGCCGAAACAATTTTTTCAACTTCATCTTCAGAATTGTATTCACTGAATGAAAGTCTCAAAGAACCGTGAGCAATTTCGTGCGGTCTGCCAATCGCCAATAAAACGTGGCTTGGATCTAACGAACCTGAAGTACAAGCAGAACCGCTTGAGGCGCAAATTCCTTTGTCATCTAAAAGCAGTAACAAACTTTCGCCTTCAATTCCTTCAAAACAAAAATTCACGTTGCCGGGCAAACGTTTTTCTGCGTCGCCGTTCAAAATGCTGTAGGGAATTTTATTCAAGCCGTCGATAATTTTATTTCTAATCGCCAAAATTTTTTTCGTATTCGCCGCCATATTCGCGCAGGACTCCTCAAGAGCCGCCGCCATTGCCATAATCGCAGGAACATTTTCAGTACCGCCGCGCTTGCCTTTTTCCTGTGCGCCGCCCTCAATTAAATTTGTCAGCGGAAAATTTTTTCTGCAGTACAAAACGCCAATACCTTTTGCGCCGTGAAATTTATGCGCCGAAATTGACAGCGCGTCTATATTTTGTTTTTGTACGTCTATTGGAATATGTCCCGCCGCTTGTACCGCGTCCGTATGAAACGGAATTTTTTTAGCGCGGCAAATTGCGCCAATTTCTTTAATCGGTTGAATCGTGCCAATTTCATTATTTGCAAACATAATCGTAACAAGGCAAGTATCAGGGCGAATTGCTTTTTCAACCTGCGCGGGATTTATCAAGCCGTTTTCGTGTACGTCCAAAAGTTCAATTTCAAAGCCTTCAGCCTCCAACTTTTTCAGCGTATGTAAAACCGCGTGATGTTCAAACGCCGTTGAAATTATATGACGTTTATTTTTTTTCGCTCCAACTTTGGCGGCTGAAATTATCGCTTGATTGTCCGCCTCACTGCCGCCGGAAGTAAAATAAATTTCTGCGGGCGCGGCGTTGATACACTTTGCAATTTTTTCACGCGCTGAAGTTATCGCCTCCTGCGCCTTTTGTCCAAATTCATACAAGCTTGAAGGGTTGCCCCAAATGTTTTCCATATGAAAAATCATTGCATCTATTGCGGCACGGCTCATCTTCGTGGTTGCCGCGTTGTCTGCGTAAATCAATTTTATCCCTTCTTTCACGAAAATTATAAACCTTTTTACCTACGTTGGCAATAGATAAAATTTTTGTTATAATAAGGCGGGTGATATAAATGTTTTTAGTTTCAACGAAAGGACGCTACGCCCTGCGCGTAATGCTAGATTTGGCAGTGCAAGATTCTGAAAAATTTGTGCCGTTAAGAGAAATTGCAGAGCGTCAAGGAATTTCAAAAAAATATCTGGAAGCCGTTTTGAAAATTTTGGTAGACAATGAATTTTTAAAAGGCGTACACGGCAGAGGCGGCGGTTATAAATTAACTCGGCAACCTTCAGAATATACCGTTGGTGAAATTTTTGAATTGACGGAAATAACTTTGTCAGTTATAGATTGTCCGGATTCCTGCGAACGAAAATCTGAATGTTTAACTTTGCCAATGTGGGAGCGATTTAATAAATTGACGTATGATTTTTTCTATGGGATAACTTTGCAAGATATTTTAGACGGAAATCAAGGATTAGGAGCTAGGGATTAGGAATTAGGGAAATTTTCAATCGCTAAAACTTTACAAGATATTTTAGACGAAAAAAAAGCGGCTGGAGTAAAATCCTAACCGCTAAAACCTAACCGTTAAAATCTAAAATTTAGCGTACTTCTTCGCCATATTTAGCTTTAATGGCGGCTTTATGAAAATACATTGCCTCATCAGCTTCTTGTGAAACTTCGTCAAAAGTCATTCCGTTTTTGTAAATAGAAATTCCGCGAGCAATAGAAACAGTTAATATATCTTCGCCCGCCTTGTAAGTTTCTACCGCCGCTCTTTTATCAAAGACTACCAAAAGTTGTTCGCGGTCGTCGTAGTCTTCATTTTCTAAAATCGCCGCAAATTCGTCTCCGCCGGTACGATAAACTAAACTGTTTGCAAAAACTTCATTGATAACTTTGGCGGCGTGGCGCAACATTTCATTTCCTGCCTCGTGTCCGTAGTTGTCATTAACCTTTTTCAAAAAATTGGCGTCGAACATAACCACCGCGTAATTTAAATCAGGGTTGGATTTAATTTTTTCGTCCAGTTCAGCTTTTTTGCTGATATAAGCCGCAGGATTTAAAAGCCCCGTCAATTTATCACGGTAAACATAAATTTCTAACTTCGCCGCCATTTCTCGAATACTGCGAACTAAAATTCCCAATTCGTTGCCGGATTCATAGGAAATTTTAACATTCAAATCGCCGGAGGCAATACGTTTCGCCGCCTCTGTCATTCCAGCTAACGGGCGAATTGCTCTCGACGCAAGCGCAATACTGATAATCGAAATTAACATTGCTACAAAAATACTTGCGGCGATTAAGTAAGTGCATCATAATTTCATTTCGCGCTTGGTGAACGCGGTTTAAAGGCGTTGCAAGCCCTAACCACATACCATTTCCCAAATAAACTTCTATTTCTTGAAATTCGGGATTAGGCTGAAACAGTGAACCTTGCGGCTGATCTTTATGATAAAGCACGCGGTTATTTCTGTTCATTATATAGACGTAGCCATAATCATAAATTGACATTCGGCGCAGTTCCTGAATAATAAAATTAAAATCTATATCCATACCGACGACGCCAATAAATTTTCCGTCCAGAAATAGCGGTGCTACGTAGGAAATAACATAAAAATCTGTTACGGCGTCAACATAAGGCTCAATCCACGTGGCGTGCTTTGCTTTCATTGGAATATAGTACCAGCCAACATTTTGAACATCATCGGGATCATAAGGCGCAAGGTCGATTGGTTGACGTTCAATAAATGGAGAAAGTTCACCTTCCCAACGTGCCTCTTCGCGCTGCATTGAAAAGCCGCCGCTTGTTCCTTCAATTTCAGGGATAAATCTCAAATAATATGAAATGCTCCCGTCAATTCCAACTGATTCAAAACTAAACATATTTTTCATTTCGTTAAGATAATTTTTCCTGTACTCTGCATCGTTCGCCAAACGGTCGTAACTTTCAATAGAATCTAATGCTTGAAGTTTCATTCCATTTACTGCTTGACGCACCAGAAAAAATGTTCGATACAATCTTTCACGACAAATAGCACTCATTGCATGCAGTGAATCATTGGCGTGAGAATTTACCATTTCGCCCATAGCTACGGAACTTCCCCAACCTAAAACGCTTGCCGACAAAAATACAGTTTGCGATACCAAAAATACAACTTCAATCATAATGGAGCGGCGATAACGCAACATTAAATAAACCATTATGACAAGATAAACATCAATCATTGAAAGACTTTCTGAAACAAAAAACAGCCAAATATTTAAATTGTCCATTCCGTAAATTTGGAATCTATTCAAATAAAGGACGCCGAAAGGAAAAAGCATATAGAATCCCAATGCTATAATCCATTCTGTTTTAGTTTCGTCGTTGTACTGGTAATTTTGATTTATTGGCGGAGAATCATATAAAGCGTAGCCGCGACTTGCCAAAAAGAAAAACCACGCCAAATCTAAAAAGACTGCTATAAAAAAATCGTTGGCAAAGCAAGCCAAAAAATAAATTGGGACTGTAGCTTTTCGCTCCTCAAAAAACCAATCCGTTACAGCTGACAATTCTGCATCTGTAGCCGTCAACGCTTTAAATACCGACGTTACAAAAAATGTTACAAAGAAAACTATCAGAAATTTTTTCAGCGTTTCTATACTAAGCGGAGTTGAATTTTCATCTGAATCAACTTTCAATTTTTGCCAAATTAAGTATGGCAAGTATCCTGCAAAAAATATCCATAAACTTTTAAAAATATGTTGGAGAAAATTATTAAAATCAAATCCTGCAGAAAATATTTCAGGAAATGTAAAAATCCCGCCAACATAAACGCCCACCGCCGCGACCGGTCCCCATAACAATCCCAAAATTGGCGGCAGAAATACAGCAACAGTTACAATTTTTTCGGGCATTACGATTATTAAGCCCGCGTATGTTGCAACTAACCAATACAACAACGCGGATACAGCAAAATGATAAAAATTTTGTCTCACACGTCGTCATCCTTTTTAAAATTTTTGTCCATATCAATACGAAAAGCCTTGCAAGCCTCTTCGCCATATTTAGCTTTCAATTTTTCGCGCAGTGGACGAATTTTTTCTTTGAAAACTGCCAACTCTTCATCAGTTAAATCTATAACTTGCAAGCCTTCTTCTTCAAATTCTGTACGAATATGTTTTTCTCGATTTTCAAGATAATTGCGACTCCATTCGCAAGCCTCAAGCATTTTTTCTTTGAGTAATTTTTGAGTTTTGGGCTCCAAACTGTCAAAAGTTTTTCTATTTGCAACAAAAAGATAATTTTCATAAAGATAATTCCAAACAGTCATATATTTTTGAATTTTGTTGAGGCGTCCGGATTTCATAAGGAAAAAGCCGTTTTCTTGCCCTTGAATGACGCCTTGTTGAATTGCAACATTTAATTCACTCCAACCTAAAGGTACAGGCGTTGCTCCCAATTCAGCAAAAAAAAGCCGGTAAACTTCGCCGCCTAATACACGAATACGCAAGCCTTGCATATCTTCAGGTTTTCTTATTGGATTGATATTGCTTGAAAGTTGCCGCATTGCGTTATGTGTTGAGCCGAGATAAACCAGCCCATATTCTGAAAGAATTTTTGCGTAATAATCGCCGCCGCTGTGGTCGATAACTTGCCGCGCCTCTTGATAACTTGAAAACGACCAAGGAATAGTTGCAACTTCCAAACGTGAATCAAGCAGAGACATTGTACCGGAAACATACGCGCCCAAATCAAACGCGCCTTCCGCCAATGCTTTTACCGCTTCATTTGTATTTCCGCCCGTCAATTCGTCATTCGGGTAAAATTCTATTTGAACGTTGCCGCCGGACGCAAGTTTAACAAGATTTGCAAAACGCCGCGCCGTGAGTGATTCAATTCCAATTTCTGTACCGTTGGCAGTCATTACCAAACGCACTTTTTCATATTCTTCGCCGTTATTTGGAAGTTCAATTTGAGATTTGCTGAAAATATTTAAAACCGCCGAAATACACAATATTGAAACAAATAACACCCAACAAATTCTAATCATGGAGATTTCCTCCGCTTAAAAAAAATTTTACAAGAATTTAAAAATTTAAGTTTCTTAAAATAAAATACGAAAAATATCAGATATACATAAAAAAATTTCCGTGAAATTTCGATACAAAAATATAAAAATCCTGCCTATAAGTTTGGATTTATTCAAAAAAAATAGCGGCTTTAACCGCTTTTCAATTCCTGCAACAACGTTAAATAATTTTCGTAACGTTCGCGCAGAATTTTTTTATTTTCTACAGCATTTTTAACGCCGCAATTTGGCTCGTGGCTGTGACTGCAACCATTTAAAAATTTACATTCGCCGGAAAAATTTTCAAATTCCTTGAAACAGTATTTCAGATTTTCGGCAGTAATTCCCGCCTCGTTTAAATCAACCGCGCTGAAACCGGGCGTATCAACCAAAAAGCCGTCGCCAAATTCAATCAATTCAGAAACGCGCGTGGTATGTTTGCCGCGTAAAATTTTTTCGCTGACAGTTCCAACTTTCAATTTTAAATTGGCGTCGATTTTATTCAGCAGTGAAGATTTACCAACGCCGCTTGCACCCGCAAAAACCGTAACGCCGCTTGACAAAATTTTTTTCAATTCGCCAACGCCTGCGCCCGTCAAAGTCGAAGTACGAATAACTTTGTAAAGATTTTCATATTCTGACAAAAAATTTTCATCGTCAATTAAATCAATTTTGTTGACGCAAATAACAATTTCGGCAAGTTTGGAATTTTCGGCGATTGAAATAAATCTGTCCAAAAGTAGGCGATGTAAATCAGGTTGAGCGGCGGCAAATGTCAAAATAACTTTGTCAACATTCGCAACGCTCGGACGATTCAATAAAGATTTACGCGGCAAAATTTTTTCAATGACGCCGGATTTATCTTTGAGTTTAGAAATTTCTACAAAGTCGCCGGGATAAACCGCGCTGCCAAATTTTTTATCACGTTGCAAAATTCCACGCAGTTTGCAGGGGATTAATTCAGATTCAACTTTCACGAAGAAAAAACTGTTATAAAATTTTATGACGCGTCCGATCATTGAAATTTTTCCCCTTCGTCTTCAGGCGTAGGAATATTATCTTCAAATGGTTTATATTCGCCCGGCATTTCCTCTTCAACTTCTTTTGCGGCGGCAACAATTAAATCAACTTTCGTACCGGCTTCAACCGCGTAATCAGGCGCGGGATTTTGGCTAATAATCGTATCTGTAGCCTGCAAACTTTCTATGTAAGAAATGTTTCCAACACTCAAGCCGCTATTTTCAATATTGTACTGCGCCATTTCCAAATTTATATTTTGAACATTTGGAACGTAAACTTTTTCAACGGAAGGTTGAGCAATAGTTTTAGTTTCAGGTTTAACTGTTTGCCCGCGTGAAACTATCAAGTCGATAGTTTGCCCGCGATTAATTTTTGTACCAATGGCGGGATCTTGTGAAACGATTGTACCGGGATCTTTTTCAGATTCCTTTTCGTAAATTGAGCCGACTTGCAAACCAAGTTTTTGAATACGTTCGACGGCGGCTAATTTCGTCAAGCCGACAAGATCGGGCATTTCGATAGTCTCGCCGCCTTTGCTGACATAAATAGTTATAAAGCGTCCAGGTTTAACATTTCTTTCGGCGGGCGGTTCTTGCTTGACGACTTCGCCCGCAGGAATATTTGAATCATAAATTTCAACGACAGTAACGCGCAGTTGTGCATCTTCCAAAATTTGCCGCGCCAAATTCAGTTGCTTGCCAACGACTGATGGAACAGGAATTTCTTCATTTTGCCAAGTTCCGCCAAACGCCATTAAAACGCCTGCGCCAATTCCCATAACTAAAAAAATTATAAGTCCGAACATAAATAATTTGGATTGGATAAAAGTTTTTCGCGCAGGTTTTTTCGTGCTGGATTGATTCATTGCATTTTGACGAATATTTCTGCGCGGCGGAAGTGTAGCATTTTTTGAACGCGGCAAAATTTGTGTGGCGTCGGGGTCGTCGTTCATTTGTGCAACGCTTAAATTTGCTTCGACGTTTGAAAGTGCTTGAATCATATCGAAACTTGAAAGGCGCAAGTCAGGATTTTTATTCATTGCACGTAAAACGATAGCCTCAAGCATTGGCGGAATTTGTGAACGCAATGAGCTTGGCGGCGTCGGTTCTTCCTCAATATGTTTCATTGCGATTGAAACGGGATTTTCGCCCGTGAAAGGCAGTTGATTTGTCAACATTTCGTACATTACAATTCCCAAAGAATACACGTCAGATTTTGGCGTGATAGTTCCGCCTTGCGCCTGTTCCGGTGAAAAATAATGTACCGAGCCAATAACATTTCCGCTGTAAGTCATAGTTGATTCAGTAACTGCGCGAGCAATTCCAAAGTCCGCAATTTTAGCGTGACCATCCGGCGTCATTAAAATATTGTGCGGCTTAATATCGCAGTGAACCAAATTATGGGCGTGCGCGTGCGCCAAGCCGTTTGCAATATCTTTAGCAATTTGTGTGGCGGTTAAAATGTCAAGTGCGCCTTCTTGCCGAAGTTTTTCTTTCAGCGAATTTCCTTGAACATATTCCATAACAATATAATGATCTACGCCGTCAATTCCAACGTCATAAATGTTTACAATGTTTGGATGAGCAAGACGCGCCGCCGCTTTTGCTTCGCTGTGAAATTTTTCAATAAACTCTAAATCGGAACGGTAAGCCTCGTGAAGAATTTTTACTGCAACGGGACGATCCAAAGAATTGTCATGCGCACAATAAACTTCAGCCATTCCGCCGGAACCAATTTTTTCTTCAAGTTCGTATCGCCCGCCCAATATTCGCCCCAACATAAAATTTCCTCCTTTCCGCTGTTTGTACGCCATTTTCATAAATTTTCAACTCCAACAACCATAACTGAAACATTATCAATCCCGCCGTTATCAAGCGCGGCTTGTATTAAATCTTCGGCAGGATTTAAACTTGTCAAAAGAATTTCAGAAATATTTTCGTCGTCAACCATATTTGTCAGCCCGTCCGTGCAAAGTAAAAAAATATCGCCGTTTTCGACGGGAAAACTTGCCGTATCAACTGAAATTTCTTCGACTGCGCCGACCGCTTGAGTCAAAATATTTTTCATTGGATGAACTCTTGCTTCAGCTTCGGTAATTTCGCCGCGCCTTACCAATTCTTCAACGTAGGAATGATCTTGCGTCATCTGTTCAAAAATTTTATTTCTAAGTCGATAAAGTCTGCTGTCTCCTACGTGTGCAAAGTAAGCACGGTTGTTATAAATGTGCAGAATTGTTGCAGTTGTTCCCATTCCGTGATAGGCGGGATTATTTTCAGCTTCGCGCAGAATTGCCGCGTTGGATTTTAAAATTGCCTTTTTCAAAATATCTTCGTGGAAAGGTGCGGGAACTGCAGATAAAAAATTTTTTGTTATGTCAATTAACATTTGGCTTGCAACTTCGCCCGCCGCCTGCCCGCCCATTCCGTCTGCTACTACAAATGTTTCAGGCTCGATAAAAATTATTGCGTCTTCGTTATTTTTCCGAACTTTTCCAACGTGCGTTGCTTGATACACTTTGGACATTGAAATTTCTCCCTTCGGTCGAAATTTAGGGGTTAGTGATTAGTGGCTAGAGCAACTGCTCCGACTTGTCGCAGTTGCAAGGGAAATAACCTAACAGCTAACGCCTAACCGCTAACACCTAACTATAAAACTTTGTACACTAAAACGGTATTGCCAATCAAAATTTTGTCGCCGTGTCGAAGTTCACAGCGCGTTATTGGTTTTTTATTTACAAATGTGCCGTTTAAACTTCCGGCGTCGCGCAGGACGTGCCGATGCCTTTCATAAGAAATATAAGCGTGAATTCTGGACGCGCCTTCGTCTTCCAATATAAAATCGTTAGTATCTTTGCGCCCAAAATAAACTTGCCTTTCGCCGAGTACTATTTCAGAATTTTTTAAATCGCTGATAACTGCCAAATTGTGTTCAATACTGCGCGACGAAGTTTTCATTGACGCGGTTATTTTAGTTTTGTCCGCAATAATCGTTGATTTATAAGTTGTATCGCCGCTTGCAATTAAAGTTTGGCTCAAAACGTCGTTTTCAAGGTCAATAGTGTCTTCGTTTTTGGAATTTTCTTCGACATACACGCTGGAAATTAAAATGGCGTCGTCCGTTTTAGAATTTATTTCAATTTTGATATTTAAAACGCCGTCCATAAAACAATTTTCACGAATAACCTTGCGTTCAACGGATTCATAAAGCGATTTTATAACCCGCGCCGCGCTTAGTTTATGGCAATCTTCTTCCGATAAATAAATTGTGTACTCGTTCGGCACAACGTTTACACCGTCCACAGATTTTTTTTGCTTGACAACTTCGCGCTCAAGTGCTTTTATTAGTGCTGAAGGTTCAACTTCGCCGCGTTTTTGTAAGAGATTTGCTATTTGACTGCTGATCACGCTGGTTAGTTTCA
Source organism: uncultured Selenomonadales bacterium (assembly GCA_937877565.1). Lineage (GTDB taxonomy): Bacteria > Bacillota > Negativicutes > Selenomonadales > Selenomonadaceae > Quinella. The sequence goes on from CALFJB010000063.1 coordinate 94,728, forward strand.
AATTGCTACACCTCCCCAAAAAATTTCTCGGCGTCATTATAGCATATTTGTCAAACAAGTTGAACAATTTTTGAAAAAAAACTGGAAAAATTTTTTCAGTAAAAATTTAGGAGGCGTTCAAATGATTATTGGCGTATCGAAGGAAATTAAAAACAATGAAAACCGCGTGGGCTTGACGCCCGCCGGTACTGAATCACTTGTAAAAGCCGGTCACAAAGTTTTAATTGAGCAGGGCGGCGGCATTGGCAGCGGTTTTTCTGACGACGATTATAAAGCCGTTGGCGCGGAAATTATTTCTGACAAGAAAAAAATTTTTGATGATGCAGAAATGATTGTCAAAGTTAAAGAGCCGCTTGAATCTGAATACGAACTTTTTCACGAAGGACAAATTTTATTTACGTATTTGCACCTTGCGCCGGAGCCGAAACTTACAAAGGCGTTGCTTGACAAGAAAGTTACGGGTATTGCCTACGAAACAGTTGTAGGACGTGATGGCAAAAGTTTACCGCTTTTAGCTCCAATGAGTGAAATTGCGGGCAGAATGTCAATTCAAATTGGCGCACATTTTCTTGAAAGTCGTTATGGCGGGCGCGGCGTTTTACTTGGCGGCGTCAGCGGCGTTGCATCGGGACAAGTTGTAATTGTTGGCGGCGGAATTGTTGGAACGAACGCGGCAAAAATGGCAGTTGGAATGGGCGCACGCGTCACGGTTATTGATTTGTCGATTGATAGACTTAGATATTTGGATGATATTTTTGGCGGCAGAATTTGCACGGTTATTTCAAACAGTTACAATATTTCTGAATGGACGAAACAGGCAGATTTACTTGTTGGCGCGGTTTTAATTCCAGGTGCGAAGACTCCAAAACTTGTTACAGAAAAAATGGTTAGCGAAATGAAACGCGGTTCGGTTATTGTTGATGTGGCAATAGATCAAGGCGGAAGCGTTGAAACTTGCGATAAAGTTACGACGCACGATAACCCAACTTTTGAAAAGTTTGGCGTAATTCATTATTCTGTTGCAAATATTCCCGGCGCGGTTGCAAGAACTTCGACGCTTGCTTTAACAAATGCAACTTTACCTTACGCGCTGAAAATTGCAAATGACGGCTGGAAACTTGCCTGTAAAAATGACGCGGGACTTGCCAAAGGTTTAAATACGATTGACGGCAAACTTACAAATAAGGCAGTTGCCGACGCGCTGAATTTAGAATTTACAAATTTTGAAAATTATCTTAAATAAATTGACATTGGAGCTTTAAAAATTTATAATACAAAAAGAAAATACCCCGTCAAATGACGGAGCATTTCCTTAGTACCCTACAGACGATTGCTCACTGATTAAATGAGTTGGAAGATATAGAATTTAGCCGCTTGTAGCTTTGCCGAGCTTAGGCGGCTGTTTTGCTTAATGCAAGCAAGATAACTCCGGTGATGACAATCACGCGGATAACAATCTTGACAATACGACGCATACAATCACCTCCTTTCGGAAGGTGACGCAACCGCCTGTCTTCAGGCACCGCGCAGATTTTACCATAGAAATTTTTATTTGTACAGAAATTTTTTAAATTGACATTGGAGCTTTAAAATTCTATAATACAAAAAGAAAACACCCCGTCAAATGGCGGAGCGTTCCTTTAGTACCTGATAGACGGTTACTCACTTGGTTGATATTAATAGAGGATTTTAGCTAGAGCCGCTTGAGTCTTGGGAGCTTAGGCGGCTTTACTGCTGAGTACGAGAAGAATGACACCGGCGATAACAATCACGCGGATAACAATCTTGACAATACGACGCATACAATCACCTCCTTTCGGAAG
>CALFJB010000064.1 GCA_937877565.1 uncultured Selenomonadales bacterium
GCACATAACGCCATCACGGCGTTAAGCGCGGCGCGGCGGTCATCCTTGACCGCCGTCTTTCTCAATAAGCGTTTCTTTAATTTAAATTTTCACTGCCATTATTTTTTAATTTATGGCAGTTTTTTATTTTTAAAAATTATTTTTGTCCCAGATAGAAATTAACAAATTGTTGAGCGGTACGACCGTTACGCCCTGAATGTGACATTTCCCAGCGCAGACCTTCAAGGCGCAATGTTTCTTCATCAAGCGCAATATTTTTTTTCTTCAGCATATGGCGGATAATTTCCAGGTACTCTGCCTGCGTCGGCGCGTAGTAGTGAATTATCAAGCCGAATCTGTCAGAAAGTGAAATTGTTTCGTTCATGCTGTCATCACGGTATAAATCTTCCTGCGCGTCTGAACGATCCCGCCAAGTTTCATGTATCAAATGGCGGCGGTTAGACGTGGCGTAAATCAAAACATTTTCGGGGCGGCTTTCAACTCCCCCTTCAATTGCAGATTTTAAATATTTGTATTCGGTTTCATTTTCTTCAAAAGATAAATCGTCCAGAAAAATAATAAATCGCTTGCTTGCAAATTTTCTTAAAGCTTCCATAATTTCCGGCAGTTGTTTAAGTTGCGGTTGAGTAATTTGGACGAGTCTTAAACCGAATTTGTAATATTCGTTTACCAACGCCTTGACGCCGGAAGATTTTCCCGTGCCGCGTGCGCCGACAAGCAAAACATTATTAGCCGGTTTATCTTCAAGAAAGGCGATTGTATTTTTGGTAAGCGATTCTTTTTGTTGAGCGTAACCGATTAAATCTTCAAGGCGGATTCTTTCAAAGTGTTTTATACCTGCAAGTTGTTTGCCTTCAGAATTCCATTTAAACGCCCTGTAAGCGGCTATATCGCCGTAGCCATACTTTTTATAGTACTCAATGAAAAGAGCTGAAATTTGGGCAACGTCGCGCAAATTAGACAGGTTTTTTTCTAACTCAATCAGAGATTCAATTTTATTTGGGACGGTCGGTTGATAGTCATCCAAAATTTGCAACGTGGCGGGCATTTCGTGTCCAAACAAAAATTTTAAATCGTGTTGGAAGGCTTTATAAAGACTTTCGCCAATTCTGCCGCCGTGCATTTCAACAGTCTCTGAAACTAAATTTGGCTCGTGCGCAACAAGATAAATTAAATAACTGCGAAAAAGGTTGCCGCTAAGTCCCAACGTTTCAGCTTTTTCAATAAGTCTTGCGGCTGTTCCAATTTCATCTGAAGTATGAGCAAAAATTTCATCTTCGCGCAGTTTGTTAAAGATAATCAAGTTTTGCAAATTTAACATTTCAATCCCTCCAATAAAAAAGCGGTGAGCTTTGACACTCACCGCCCCCAATTTTTAATCTATGTCGACAGTCACTTTTTTATTTTCGCGAGTTGCGGCAGATTTTACGATTGTACGAATTGCCTTTGCAATTCTGCCTTGCTTGCCGATAACGCGCCCCATATCTTCTTGGGCTACGTGTAATTTTAAAACTGTACGAGAATCTTCTTCGACTTCCTCGACTTCCACCGCGTCGGGATTTTCAACGAGTGCCTTTGCCAACACCTTAACAAGTTCTTGCATATTTGGTACCTCTAATTTGCTTAATTCTTGCTTTTTCTTTCTTCGTGAATTTTTTTCATAATGCCTTGCTTGCTCAGGAGGGAGCGGACTGTATCTGTCGGCTTTGCACCGTTTTTAATCCAGCTGATAACTTTTTCTTCGTCGATATTGACGACGGCAGGATTTTTAGTAGGATCATAGTTGCCGACAACTTCAATGAAACGCCCGTCACGCGGGGAACGGCTATCCGCCACAACTACGCGGTAGAATGGCTGTCTTTTTGCGCCCATTCGATTGAGTCTGATTTTGACCACATTGTCACCACCTTTCAAAGATTTATATCGTCTAAAATTTATTTTTTCATAAAAGGAAAATTGCCGAATCCTCCTGCGCAGTTTTTTTTATTTTGTAGGAAGATTTTTAATTTGTTCCTTTTGTAGCAATTTAATTTGTATCTAGCGATTAAAATTTATTCTTTATAAAAGGAAAATTGCTGAATCCTCCTGCACAGTAACTTTATTTTGTAGGAAGATTTTTAATTTGTTCCTTTTGTAGCAATTTAATTTGTGTCTACCGGTGAAAATTATTTTTTCATAAAGGGAAATTTGCCGAGCCCGCCCAAAAGTCCGCCTAAATTTGGCATTTTAACTTTTGAGGCAGTACCTTTTTTAGTTTTACCTTTTTTGGACTTAGATTTTTTAGACGCCGCTTGTTGATTAGCTTTAACGCCGAGTTGGCGCATCATTTTTCGCATTTCGTCAAACTGTTTCAAAAGTTTATTGACTTCAGAAACGCTTGTACCGCTGCCCATTGCGATTCTTTTACGGCGTTTGGCGTCAATCATACCGACGTTTAATCTTTCTTTGGGCGTCATTGAAAGTATAATCGCTTCCATGTGCTTAACTTCCTTGCCGTCCAAATCTAAATCAACGCCAACAAGTTTTTTCTTGAGTCCGCTCATTCCGGGAATCATACCGAGTAAATCATTGAGGGAGCCGAGTTTTTTAACTTGCTGAAGTTGTTCAAGAAAATCTTGCAGTGTAAATTCGTCTGACTTGATTTTCTTAACCATTTTTTCCGCGGTTTTAGCGTCAATGGTTGACTGCGCTTTTTCAATCAGTGAAAGTACATCGCCCATTCCCAAAATTCGGCTTGCCATTCTGTCAGGGTGAAAAACTTCAAGTGGTTCTAATTTTTCGCCCATACCGACAAATTTTATTGGGCAACCTGTAGCGGCTTTAATTGAAAGAGCCGCGCCGCCGCGTGCATCGCCGTCAAGTTTTGTTAAAATAACACCGTCAACTGCAAGTGCATTATGAAAAGTTTCGGCAACGTTTACCGCTTCTTGTCCAATCATTGAATCGACGACAAGTAAAATTTCGTGCGGATTGACTGCGGCTTTAATGTCCTTGAGCTCCTGCATTAATTTTTCATCAATCTGCAAGCGTCCTGCCGTATCAATAATTAAAACGTCGCGGGCGTGAGTATCTGCGAATTTCAAAGAATCTTTCGCAATTTGCACGGCGTCTTGAATATCTTCGGTAAAAACAGGAACTTCGACTTGTTCGCCGACAACTTGTAATTGTTTAATCGCCGCCGGACGATAAATATCAGCGGCAACGAGCGCGGGGCGTTTGCCTTGTTTACGCATTGCAAGCGCAAGTTTACCGGCTGAAGTAGTTTTACCCGAGCCTTGCAAGCCTACCATTAAAATAATTGTTGGCGGCTTTGAAGAAATATTAATCTTCGCCGCTTTACCGCCCATCAATTCAGTTAATTCTTCGTCAACGATTTTAATGACGGATTGAGCGGGCGTGAGTTTGCTTAAAATTTCTGTATCGACTGCGCGAGCCTTGACATTTTTTTCAAACTGACGAACGATTTTATAGTTTACGTCTGCCGAAAGTAACGCCATACGAACATCTTTTAAAGCTTTGTCAACGTCTTTTTCAGTGAGTTTGCCGTGTCCGCGCAATTTACGAAAGGCTTCCTGTATGTTTTGCGATAAATCTTCAAACAAGCTAATCCCGCCTTTCAACATAATAAAAGCACTACCCTAAGCAGTGCCGGATTTTCAAAATTGGAGGCGGCACCCAGAATCGGACTGGGGGTGGAGATTTTGCAGACCTCTGCCTTACCACTTGGCTATGCCGCCTTTTCTGATTTAAATTTTATATCAAATCCTAGTTGCTAAGAATATCATTCTACAGCCACTATTCCACATTTTCTAAAATGGCGACCCGGATCAGACTTGAACTGACGACCTCCGCCGTGACAGGGCGGCATTCTAACCAACTAAACTACCGGGCCGTTGAATCAATCACGTTGCAAAGTTTACCACAAGTTTCAAAATATTGCAAGTTTTTTTTATTGAAAGTAACCTGAACGTGATTAAAATTTTTTGAACAATGAAAATTAACCGCTACAACGCAACAGAATAATTAACATTGCGATAAATCAATTTTAAAAATATTGGAGCGGGCAATGGGAATCGAACCCACCTCTAAAGCTTGGGAAGCTCTCATTCTACCGATGAACTATGCCCGCGAAACTTCAATTTCAGATATTTATTTTAAGCGAGCAACAAAAAACGAGTCCATCAGAATTATTGCCCATCAAAAAATCATCTTAGTAAATTCAAAACACTTTCTTGACTGTGGTTAAAGATTTTAGCCATTTCAATTGTAACTTGTTGTTGAATTTGTTGAGTTTTCAAAGTAGAAACTTGTTTGGCAATGTCAGCATCGCCCAAAGTGGACTCTGCCGCCTGCGCACTTTCTTCCATTGTGGTATAATTGTTTGCTTGATATTCCAAGCGTTGCAGATACGCTCCTTGAGTGGTTGCCTCGTCCAGCGAATAATCCAAAATATCGCTTGACAAAGTTTCTTGCAAGTTTGTATTGACACTTTGGGCATAATCAATCGCCCCGCTAACGGTTTTAAGCGCGTTTTGAATAGAATCTTCATTGGCAAGGCTGATTGTAGAATTGCCTTCCGAATCCGTCAAGCCGAGAGCCTCCGCACTCATATCACCTAGAGGAACATTTTCATAGCCCGTAACACCTGCAACCATAACGCCGTTGCGGGAGCCGTCCAAAAGATTTTCCCCGTTGTACTCAACGCGGGCGTTATCGTCAATTTGTTGGATAATTTGATTTATATCCTGCTGAATAGCCGCACGATCTGCATCAGTATTAATACCGTTTGCGGCGTTTATAAGATGTTGCTGAATAGAATTGAGCGCACTGACCGTATTGGAAGTTGCGCCCGCCGCAATTTTCAGCATGGCTCCGGCGTTTTGAGTATTTTGCACAGATTGAGCCGTTGCGCCGGTGTAGCTATTCAGACGCTGAAGAATTGAATATGAGGAACCGCCGTAAGATGAACTCGGAAAATTCGAGCCGGTGGAAAGTATCTGTGAAGTTCGTTGAGCCGCGCTGTTAATTCGATTGAGCGTACTCAACGCAGGATTTACTCCGCCCATTACTGCCATGATGTTCACCTTCCTTGAACTTACCGTAAAAAAATCCTTTCAAATTGCTTGAAAGGATTGTACCAAAACTTTTTATTAATTGCAAGTAAAATTTTTTTTAGCGGCGTAATTTTTGAACTTCCTCCAGAAGATACTCATTCAAAATTTTAATGTAAGTACCTTTCATACCGAGAGACTTAGATTCAATGACGCCGGCGGATTCAAATTTTCTAAGGGCGTTGACGATAACCGAGCGCGTAATTCCGACTCTGTCAGCGATTTTTGACGCTACTAAAAGTCCTTCGTTGCCGTCAAGTTCGCCCAAAATATTTATTGCGGCTTCAGTTTCTGAATAACTCAAAGTTGCAAGCGCAATTTGAACATTAGCTTTTTTGCGTGCCTCAATTTCAATTTTGCCGGTGTGATCGCGCAGCATTTCCATTCCAACAACGGTTGCGCCGTATTCAGCCAAAAGTAAATCGTCGTCAGTAAATTCGTCGTCGTAGCGGGCGATAATCAAAGTACCAATTCTGCGCCCAACGCCGTAAATTGGTACAACGGTTGTATTTTTGCCGTCGAAAGTGCAAGCGCGGTTTTCGTCGTAAGCGCACATTCCGGTTTTGGTGTGCAAATTCGCTTGAGTGGCGTCAAGCTGATTCAGCCAACGCACATACTGTTTTGGAAATTTGCCCTTGCGAATAACTTTGTCAATCATCAATTCACATTCAAAATTGTCCGTGAAAGCGTAGCCGCAAATATCGCCTTTTTTGTCCATGATATAAACGTTTGCATCCAAAATGTTGCTAAGCACTTTAGAAATTCCGTCGTACTCAACATTTTCCGAGCGTTGCAGCAACTTGTTAATTTGTCTTGTCTTCTCTAACAATGTCGCCATCAGAAAACTTCCTTTCAAAAAAATTTTTCGTGATTTTGTAGTTGTGCCTATAGTATCACAATTTTTTATAAAGTGAAAGTATTTTCTGAATTTTTATTAAAATTTTTAAACAAAAAAAGCCGCCAAATTTTTAGCGGCTAAGAAAATTTTCAGTATATCAATCTTCAATTTTATCTTCAGGATTTAACATCGCCCAAACTTCTTCCGGCGTTTCATCAACGTAAACCGTTTCTTGAGCAATCATTAAAGCAAGCCCGTCGCCAATTACAATTCCGGTACTTTCGCCGCTTGGAAAAATTGCAACGATAAAATCTTTTTTAATGGCGCAAAATTTGCCTTTGCAATGGAATTTTATAAAATCGCCCATAAAAAATTCCTCCTTTTCAACGTAGCAAGTATAAATTTTTTATTATAAATTTGCAACAAAAAAACCGCCGAATTTCCGGCGGCTAAAAAAATTTTTGACAGATTATTTTTTCTTTGCAACAACTGTAATAATCAACTTTGTATGATTGGTAACGTGATCTTGCCAAATATTTTGCTCCATTGAAATAAATTCTTTGCCTACGAGGTAGGAATTAATTTCACTTTCAATTTTATGCAATTCTTGATTGATGACGCCGACCAAATCGACGCTAAAAATTTTTACTTCCACGTTAAACGCCTCTTATTTATATTGCAATGCGCCGAGTTCGTAAATTTTGCCGGAAATATTTTCAATTTCTTTATCGCCGGTAATTTCAAGCGTTGGCGTAGCATTTTTATCTTCGGGATAAATCAGCATACTACAAGCCTCTTCGCCGTTTTGCAGGAAAATTTCAATAGCTGAACGATCAACGAATAAATCAAATTGCAAATCCAAATTGGCGAAAAGTTTAAACTTGCGGGTACTCAATTCAACGTCAGTATTTTTGCCGTCAGTAAATTTGCGAATACCGTTGCCGCCGAGTTTCATACCGCTCCTGTCAAGCGTCATAATTTGATTGTCGCGGCTGTAGGACATTGTAAATTTTTCTTCGCCCCATTTAACAGCAACAGTAACATTTCTAGCCTTGCCGAAAGTAACTTTTAAATCAGATTCACTGCCTTTAGCCAATTTCGCTGAAGTTTGAGTGGTGTTGAAAATGTCAATCGACTGATAAGCCTTGCGAAGGGCTTTCATTTCTTCGACAGGGCGATAACGCAATTTGCCTTCGTGAAGAATCAATTCACGCGGCATTGTCAAAGTATAAAGCCAGCCATCTTTGGCAGATTCAACCGTGTCAGTAAGATCAGGCATACCAATCCAGCCAATTAAAATATGGCGTGAATCGTTGGCTATAACTTGCGGCGAATAGAAATCAAAGCCCTTGTCGAGCTCATGGAATTTGCCGTGAATCATATCCAAAGAATCAACGCTGAAATGACCAATAAAATATCCTGCTAAGCAGTGATTTTCGTATTTCAATTCTTGATGAGGTACGCCCTGCGGACAAACAATCAAAACATCCATATCGCCGAATTGCAACAGGTTAGGACATTCCCACATATAGCCGAAGTCGTAATAATCAGTTTTGACTTCGCCCAAAAGATCCCAGCCGCCTTCGTCTTTTTCTTTGTAGATTAAAACGCAGCCGTTAGTTGGACGGGAGCTTTTAGCGGGATAATCGCTCATACGTTGCGCCGCCATTGCAAAATAACGAACGCCATTGCGATAAAAGAAATTTGGGTCTCTAAAGTGCGCGGTGTAACCTTCGGGGTTGCCGTGAATTTGAATTTCTTCTTTGACAACCGAGCCATCTTCCTGCAAAGTACCAAAACGTTGTGCAACTGTACGCATATAATTTTCATCGCGACAGTTGGCAGTATAGAAAACGCGAACTTTGCCATCTTCGATAAAACCGCAACCGCTGTGGCAGCCGTCTTTGTCGTATTCATCGCCCGGCCAAAGTGAAAGTTCAGGGTAACTGTAGTTGATAAAATCTTTTGTGGCAACGTGCATCCACGATTTATTTTTGTGCCAATTTTGGTTAATTGGTACGGGGTTCCATTGGCAGAAAATGTGGTAAACGTCGCCGCATTTGCACAAGCCGTTGGGATCGCTGATTAACGAATAAGGCGCGTCAACGTGAAAAAGATTGTGCCAGCCGTCGGTGTACGGAATTGAGGCGCGAACTTTGGCGTCAACTTCGGCTTTGTTAAACCTCTTTTTGATTTCTTCCAAGTTTTCACCGGTTTTTTTAGCAGCCATAAAATTACCTCCAAACAAACTAAATTTTCAGTTTTTTTAGCTATTCTTCAACGGTAAAAATAATCCTGCCGCTCCCAAAAATAAAATTCTAACCTTTAGTTTTTTGTACTTCGTCCATTAAAGTTTCAACGTCAGATAAAATTTTTTGCAATTCGTAGCCTAAAGATTTTAATTTGTCTTTTTGAGTATGAAATTCTGCAATTTTATTTTCGGCGTCTTGAATGGCGGGAGCGATTAATTTTTCAAAGTTTTTTTCAGACGCGCCTAAAAGTTCAACTCGAACATTTTCGGCAACTGTATCAAAATTATTTTGAATATCTTCCCGCGCATTACGAAGATTTTCAAGCATTTTCTTTTCTTCGTCTTCGCCAAAAATTTTGCTTAAAATTTGAAATGCAGTTAGCGCGGCTCCAATCCAACCGGCGTATTTTACAAAATTTACAGCTTGCCACGGCAGGAATTTGAAATTAAATAAGTGTCCAATACCTTTGACAATTTCCGAAGATTTCATACCGATTATTGGAATAGTTTGTTGCGCGGCTTGAGTTGAAGTAAATGCAACGCCGTTAAAGGACTTCGTAGCTTTTGCCAAATCAAAAATTTTATCGCCATCGGTTGGAATATTAAATTTGTTTGAGATATTAATCTGAACATTTACGGCGAAGTTGGATTTGTCAATTAAAGAAATTTCGTCGCCAATTTCTTCGCAAATATCAGAAATACACGCAATAATTTTTCCTTCGCAGGATTTAATATAATCGTCAACTTTATTTTGCGCTTTTTTAATATTGTTTTCGGCTTGCTCTTGAGTAATACCCGGCTGAATTGTGGCGGCGGCGTTTGAACCTTCCATTTTAATTTTGGAGCAAAGATTATCTGTAAGTTCGGCAATTTCGTTTTTAATTCTGCGCGAACCGTCGATTAAAGCTTTTTTACGGCGGCGCAAAAGTTCCTCCGCCGCGTCAATATCTTTATCCACGCTAAAATTTTCAGATTCACCAATAACATTTGTAATTGAATTTTTGAGAGTTTCCAACGGCGATTGAATTTTAGAAAGGACGCCGCGACTTGCTACAAATTTATTCAAGTTTTCAACAAATTTTTCATAGCCGCTTTGCTCAAAATAAATTTCTTTAAGTTCTTCGTCAGTTTCAGTTTGCCATTCAAAATAATATTCCGTGTTCAAAAATGACAAAAATAAATCCTGCGCGGTAAGCGGCGTAATAACTTTTTTCAAGTCCTGCGCGATAATTTCTTGTTGTTCGGGAACGTTGCCAAGCGCGGTTCTGTCCATTTTGTTGACGACTAAAACCATATTTTTACCGCGATTCTGTTCAATGGCAAGTTTTCTGAAGTGATGCCCCATTCTGTCATCAAAGCCTTCATTCGTCACGACGAAAATTAAAAGTGCCGCGTGGTTAATTTGTTCGTAGGTAATTTCGTCATGGTCGGGGCGCAATTCGGTATTAATACCGGGCGTGTCGATAATTTCAAGCCCGTTCCATTGGTAAACCTGTGATTCTTGCGTGGTAATTCCCGAGCCAATTTTTGTATCAATCCCCGACAACATTTTTATGATACTGGATTTACCCGCGCTGTACTGCCCGACGAAAACTAATTTAACTGCGCCGTCATCAGGTTGCATTGTTTCAGGCAACGGCATAAATTTTAAACCTAAATCTTGATAGTTGTTAAAAGTTTTGCGCGTATTGTCCAAAAGTTTATTGCCGCGCTTTGCAAATTCCTCAAGCTGAAAATTTTCCATAACTGCGCCTCCTCAATCCAAAATTACAGGGTCTTCATAAATTTGTTGCAAAAATTGAATGGCTTCCTCTTCGTATTCGCCATAACGCGGCAAAACAATTATATGCATATCGCCGTTTTTTTCGTCTTCAACAAATCTTGTAAAGCCAAAATCAAAATTCAAAACATATTCGCTGAAATATTCGTGAATATCGTCCCAATGATTTTCCGAGCTGACTTTGTGGACAATAAATTTTTCGCTGATAAGTTTTTCAAGTTTAATTCGGCTGTCTTCTGAAAGGTTGCCTTCATTCAGCAACAAAATTTTATTTCCAACATTTCTAAGAATATTGGCTTGTAAAATTTCATCATACGGAATTTGCAAAAAACTTTCCGCTTGAATCAGCAGTTCCCAATTCAAATTTCTGTACTGCCGGTTGACTGTATCAGCGATTACATTTTGGGCGTAGGCAAGGTCTGTTATCATATCTTGCATTTCAAAAAGTTTATCTCTGAAGTCTAAAATTTGCCCGTCCAAAATTTTTTCGTTGATAAGTTTTAAAACGTTTTCAGATGTTTTAGCCAAAATTTCGTCGCGGGATTCTTCCAATTTTTCGCGCAGGTCATTTTTTGCATTACGAATTTTAGTTTCTTTGCTGTCGCCGAAAAGCCATGAGCCAATACCTACAATCGCCGCACCTGCCCAACCAACGGGCGTAAATGCCAAAAGCGGAGCCGCCGTCATTAAAAAATCGCGTGTGCTGTCATCAGTATCACGCCCGCTAAAATTAATTTCAACTGCAACCGCGCCGGAGTACTTTAAATCTTGAGTAAGATTATCTGCAAGCGCACGCAATTTATTTGTAGCCTCTTCGCTGATACTGCGAATGAAATTTTCACACCTGCGCGAAATTCCAATTTGGGTTATTGCGTCTTTCCAATGATCGCCGGCGTATTCTGAATCGTAATAGTTATTGACGACGTAATTAATTTTGCCGTTAATATCGTCTTCAAGACCGTTCATAAATTCATTGTAGCGATTTTGCGTCCTGTCAAAAAAGCTGTCGTACCATTTATTAAGCTCTTTAATTTTGTCTTTGTAACTTTTCCACGTTTTAACGCTGTCCGCGCTGTGGCGATAAAGTTTTTCTGTAGCTTTTTGCATTGGCTCTGCAACCGCGTCAATGAATGTTTTAACGCGAATAAATCTGCCGTCATTACGCACTTTTTCAAGAATGAAATTTTCTACCGCGTCAAAATTGCTAAGTGCATGCAATTCAGGATTGTTTTCACGTTGAGCAAAAAACGCTGACTGCAAATGCGAATATACAAAAGGTATATCGTCAAAATTATCATTGTGAATGACACCAAATTGTTTAAACTGATTCACAAGGTCTTCAAGCGGTTGATTATTGCTCATTGCCTTTTCAATTTGTTTGAGATTTATTTTGCGTTGAGGAGTATTTGCGGGAGCTAATGACTGCTTGACATTGACAATACCCAAAATTGGCTTGCCGAGTTCTTTCAGCTTGTGAAGTTCCGCCGCCTCTACAGGTTGCACGCCGTCATTTGACATTAAAAATAAAGCTAAGTCCGCAGTTTTCGCCGCGTCATATGCAACTTTATCATCAGCTGCGCCGTCATATGAACCGACGCCCGGCACGTCAAGAATTTTTAAGCCGTTCCAGTGATATTCTCTAACGTCGCGGGTTGTACGTTGTGCGCCCTTGCCAATAGAATTACCTTCGCCGTGCGTCAAAATTTCCATAAGCGTGGACTTGCCAACCATCGTGCGCCCGTAAACAATTATTGTAAATTCGCTTGAATGAGTTTTTAAAGCGCGGAGGTTATCGCCGACTCTTGAAATAAATTCGTCTTCAAGCTTTTTCATATCGCACATTTGATTTTTAAAATGCTTGTCGTTTTCAAGGCGGCTGATTTTATTTTGTTGAGCTTCCGCCGCTTTAAGTTTCTGTTGTTCGTCGCGCAGGGCGTCTTTCATTCGCTCAAAACTTTCATTTGCAAGAATGTAACCTTGTTCAGCGCGTTCACGACACGCCGCCAATTCCTGTTGTAAATCTGTCATAGTATCTTCCTTTCAAAATTTTAAATTTACTGAATCACTATCAATTTAATTATTGCAGAAAAATTTTAGTTTGTCGTAAGCCAACTTTGCATATTTTTCGCCCAAATAGGAAACTAATATAACAGAAATAAATTCAAATTTGGTATTACGCCGCAACACTTTTAATAAAAATTTAATCTGAAAAATTATTGTAAATGGCGGCTTGTTTGATTATAATAGCGGTAAAAATTTGCGGAGGAAAAGTTATGCGGCGATACACGATTTTACTTTTAACGGGATTTATGTTGATATTGGCGGCACTATCAGGCGCGGCGTTCACTGTTGACGCAGATAAAAAAAATTTCGGCGTACCGTCGCAGGAGCTTTTAGCGTATACAACTTTACCGGCTGAAACTGTTTCAATTTTATCTGAAAATTACGAACGTGAAAAAAATATTCGAGTAAATTTTGTGCCGCTCAATCAAAAAGAATTGATTCAAAAACTGCGCGACGATGCAGTTTCAGATCCAACGGTTGTAAAAACTGCAGATTTAATTTTGACTGACAGCAAAACTTTGAGTACTGCGGCAGATTTCGATTTATTAACGCCTTACATTTCAGAAACTAACGACGCGGTAAAAAATAATTTCAAGGATGCTTACGACCGCTGGATAGGCGTTTGGTACGACCCAATTATTTTTTGTATCAATCGGGATTATCTGCGGCAAATTCGTTCAATTCCTACGACGTGGGAAGAATTGGCGGAAGATACAAAGGCGCGAATTGGAATTACAGATTTTTTGGCGGCTGATGCCTCCTCAAATTTAATGTTTCAGATGATTGGAAATTTTGGCGACGATAAAACCTACGAAATTTTGAGCGGTATTCATCCCCGCGTTGTCCAGTACGCAAAATATTTATCAAATCCCGTTCGTCAATCCGGAATGGGCGAAGCTGATATTTCTATTGCTGTTGAAAGTGAAACTCTTCGATATATGCAGAATCACTACCCGCTGAAAATAATTTACCCTGAAGACGGCACGGCTTGCATAATTACCGGCGTTGGAATTGCTACAACTGACAAGAAAAAAAATCTTGCAGCGGCAAAATTCGCAGATTGGCTACTTAGTGACGACGCCCAAATTTCTTTGCAGAAAAACGGCTTTTACTTTCTTTCAACTAATCCTCAAACTTTGGCGTATAAAACTTTCGCCGGTAAAAATCTTGTACTATTCAAAAATAATCCCAAGTTCACGGAGCAACAACGCCATGAATTTTTAGATCGTTGGGTTAAAGATGTCCGCTTTAAATAGGTTTTAGATAAAAATTTTATAAAAATTCATCAGCTAAAAAATTTCAATAAAATAAAAAAAAAACGCCTCCACAATTTAAGAGACGTTTTTTTTATTTAAACATTGTAACAGATATATTTGAGGCAATTATTTATCAGTGAAAGTTATCAAAGTTTCGTCCTGCGCGAAATTTTCAGTATTTGTAGTTTGAATTTCAGTTACTGTAAATTTTTGTTCGCAAATTGAATCCAAACTAAATTCATCTGTAACAAAATTGTTATCGTAGAGTAAATCTAAAGTTTTGGCGTTGGGATTTGAATAGTAGTATTCTTCGCCGTTTTCGTCAGTGAAAGTAATTTCTTGATCCGCGCCGCCGTTTACGGTAATTTTGCTACTTCCAACTTTGAAAATAACATTGCCTTTGCTGACAGTTGCAGATTTTATTACCTTTTCAACGTTTGCGCCTTGAATTTCAATTTTATCTTCACCTTCGGTATAGTCAGTGATAACTTTATTGCCTGTGCCGTATTCGTAAACAAAAGTATCGTCGCCTTCGCCGCCGGTTAATGTGTCTTTACCTTTGCCGCCGTTAATGTAGTCGTTGCCTTCGCCGCCAATAATTTTATTCGCCAGTTTATTTCCAAGAATCGTTAAATCATTTTCAGCCGCGCCGCCGTCGATAGTTTTAAGTTTGGCAAAGTCCGTCGCGTCAAATGTTTCTTCTTCATAGTTAGCGGTAATTGTAGCCGAAGTTGCTTTTGCCGGGTCTGCATTATTGAAAAGTACTGTTTCAGATTCAGAATTTGGATATTCGTATTCGTTGCCGTCTTCGTCAGTGAAAAGAATAGTTTGTCCGTCACCGCCCTTGACTGTAATTTTGCCACTTCCAACTTTGAAAATAACATCACCTTTGCTGACAGTTGCAGATTTTATTACAGTTTCAACGTCCGCGCCTTGAATTTCAATTTTATCTTCGCCTTCGGTGTAATCGGTAATAACTTTGTTGCCTGTGCCGTATTCGTAAACAAAAGTATCGTCACCGTCGCCGCCGGTTAATGTATCTGTACCTTTGCCGCCGTTAATGCAGTCATTGCCATCACTGCCAATAATCTTATTTGCAAGTTTATTACCGTTAATTGTAAATTCTTCAACAGTTACCTCTGATGCGTCAATAGTTTTAAGTTTGGCAAAGTCCGCCGCGTCAAATATATCTTCCTCGTAGTCAGCAGTAATTGTAGCCGACGTAGCTTTTGCTAGGTCTGCATTGTTGAAAAGCACTGTTTCAGGTTCAGAATTTGGATATTCGTATTCGTTGCCGTCTTCGTCAGTGAAGAGAATAGTTTGTCCGTCGCCGCCCTTAACGGTAATTTTGCTACTCCCAACTTTGAAAATAACGTCACCTTTGCTGACAGTTGCAGATTTTATTACAGTTTCAACGTCCGCGCCTTGAATTTCAATTTTGTCTTCGCCTTCGGTATAGTCAGTAATAACTTTGTTGCCCGTGCCGTATTCGTAAACAAAAGTATCGTCGCCGTCGCCGCCGGTAAATGTATCTACGCCCTTACCTCCAATTATGCAATCGTTGCCGTCGCCACCGATAATTTTATTTTTATTTTTGTTGCCAATAATCGTTAAATCAACAGTTGCCGCCGAAGCGTCTATTGTTACAATTTTACTGTTCCAGCTGTCCGCCTCAAATATTTCATCATCGTAATTATCCAAAATAGTTGCAGCAGTTCCGGATGAATTTAAAGTTACGGTAATATCCGGGTCGGGGTAAAGATATTCGTTGTCTTTTTCGTCAACAAATGTAATGATTTTATCTGCACCGTTTTTAACGGTAATTTTGCCGCTGCCAATTTTGAAAACAACGTCATTGCCTTTAATTGACGCTCCATTCAAGACACTCTGTGCAAAGCTTGACGAAACTTTGATCTTATCATTTTCGCTGTAGTCAACTATCGTATCGTTGCCGTCGCCATTATTGTAAACAAAAATATCATCGCCATTGCCGCCGTTGATACAGTCATTGCCTTTGCCGCCAATTATAATATCGTTGCCATCGCCTGCAATGATACGGTTGTTTTTGGCGTTGCCGTTAATGGTTAAATCGTAGTCAACTGCACTGCCGTTAATCGATAAAATACCCGTGCCATAATCAGCCGCGTTGAAATTTTCATCTGTATAAGTTGAAAGTATCGTCGCCGCAGTTTTAGCTGAATTAAGGCTTACAGTTTCTGCAGGTTTTGGCGGCTCCGGCTCAACGGTAATGTTAAAGAGTTCGCCCAATGTTCCTGTCCAAACGGCTGTTTGATACACAACATCTGCAACTTGCGCTATATCTGTGACGCCCTGCAACGTCATAGAGAAAAAATCTTGGTCATCTTTCAAAACGATATTGCCGTTTTCTTTGTGCCAATCCAATTCACTGCCATTAGCTTTTTCATAATCGTTGCGAATAATATCTTCTTCCGATAAATCTGTTATAACAATGTCATTATGTGGCGATTCTGTTCTTCCTGTGCTAGCATTATATTTGAAATAGGGATCAATACGATAAACATCTTTGCCGTTACCGCCGCTAACCGTAACGCTGCTAAAATCTTTGAACCAAAAAGTATCGTTGCCCTCGCCGCCAATTAAAGTTGTACCGCTGATACTATCTAACGGAATAAAAGTATCGTCATCTGCACCGCCGTCAACATAAGCTTTTGTGATTGAATTTTTAAGCTGAATAACGTCATTGCCTTTGCCGCCATAAATTGTTGGATAATTTGTACAATATGCAAGAATGGTATCATCGCCCGCGTCGCCGTAAACAACATTAGAATTCTTGAACAAATCGCCAATAAAATCATTGCCGCTGCCTGCGTAAAGTGTAGTGCGGTTACTGCTGAAAAGAATTTTATCATTTTCCGCAGTTCCGCGATAAATTGCGTCATCGTAATCGCGTGTAGTCTGTATAATTCCATCATAATAAAATTCGTAATCGCGTCTGTCGTAAGAGTATTTCATAAAGCAACACTTCCTTTCAAAAAACTTTAAATTTTACTATTCCAATATATTATACCCCCCCCCCGTTTTAAGTTTGTCAAGTACTTTTTCAAAAATTTTTTTCAACAAAAAAATTCGTTGCAAATATTTTAATTTGTTTAATGAAAAAATTTGCCAATCGATTTTAAAAATTCAATAAACCTTTGACAATTACGGCGGCAGTTGTATAATTTAAGTGTAAATTTGAAATTTTGGGGGCGATAAAATTTTGAGTTTGAAAGTTGGAATAATAAGTTTAGGTTGTGCAAAAAATCTTGTCGATACTGAAGTAATGCTTGGTATTTTACAACGGCGCGGATTAAAAATAACGCCGAATCCTGCCGACGCTGATATTTTGATTGTGAATACTTGCGCGTTCATAACTTCGGCTAAGGAAGAATCTATAACGACGATTTTAAATTTATCTGAATATAAAGTTGATGGCAACTGCCGCGCCTTGATTGTGGCGGGCTGTCTTGGGCAAAGATACGGCAAAGAGCTTTTGGACGAAATGCCGGAAATTGATGCAATAGTTGGCACAAAGTCTTGGGAGCGAATTATTGAGGCTATTCAAGAAGTTTTGCAAGGCAACCGCGTTATTTTAATTGGCGAAAAGGAAGTTATTTACAATTCAAAGACGCCGCGCCTTTTGACGACGCCGAATTATACCGCGTATGTAAAAATTGCTGAAGGTTGCGATCATTGCTGCGCTTTTTGTGCAATTCCTCTGATTCGCGGCAAGCAAATTTCTCGTCCAATCGAAGATATAAAAGCTGAAGTTGAAAGACTTGCTGAAAACGGCGTCAAGGAAATTAATTTGGTCGCGCAGGATTCGACAAATTACGGGCGGGATTTATACGGCAAAGTTAAACTTTGTGATTTATTGCGGGAGCTTGTTAAAGTCAAAAAAATTCACTGGATTAGAATTTTGTACTCCTACCCGCAAAGTTTTACAGATGAATTGATTGAGCTGATAGCAAGTGAGCCGAAAATTTGCAACTATGTAGATTTACCTTTGCAACACGCGGCGGACAGCGTTTTAAAGCGTATGCACAGACCTGATACACGGGCGCAAATTGAAAATCTTTTAAAAAAATTACGCGCAAAAATTCCCGGCGTTTCTATTCGTTCAACATTCATTGTAGGTTATCCCGGCGAAACTGAAGAAGAGTTTAAAACGCTGAAAAATTTTCTGATTGAACAACGCCTTGACAAAGTTGGAGTTTTCGTATATTCGCCGGAAGAGGACACGCCCGCTTTTAATCTGCCGAATCAAATTTCTGAAGAAGTCGCGCAGGAACGCTATCACGAATTGATGAGCATTCAAAGTTTAATTTCGCAAGAAGTGAATGAATCACTGCGCGACAAAGAATTTGAAGTGCTGATTGAAGGACGTGACGCCGAAGTTGAAGAAGTTGTGGCGGGGCGTTCGTACCGTGAAGCCCCTGAAGTTGACGGGCAAATTTATATTGAAAACGATTATAAAAGCAACGCGGGGGATATTGTCAAAGTAAAAATTCTTGACGGCTTTGTTTATGATTTAGCCGCCGAAAAAATAGTTGATTGAAAATTTTTTTGTATTATTGCTATTGAAATGTTCAGTAGCGTTGACGGTGTGGTTAAAAAATCAACTAGCAATGGAAATTTGGCGTAATACTAGGTGTTAGGAATTAATTAATACTGGAAAATAAGGCGCGTCATCGGTTTCAGATAGAGGGGAAGAGTAGGAATAGGGAAGAGTAGGATAGAGGGGAAGAGTAGACTTTACGTCAACCCCGAGAAACCCTGACGCGCCATAAAAGCGTTTCTTTGCTACTTTCTTTTCGCGACTGAAAAGAAAGTAGATATAGAGATAAAAAATAAAAATAGAGGCTAAAAATTATGGAAAAAGAAATTGGCAAACTTTTGATTGAAAAAAAATTAACTATTGCCTGCGCTGAATCTTGTACCGGCGGACTTTTGACAAGCAAATTAACTGATGTTGCGGGAAGTTCGGCGTATGTTGAAGGCGCGGTTGTTTCCTACTCAAACGAAATTAAAAATAAAATTCTTCACGTCAAGGAAGAAACTTTAAAAAATTTTGGCGCAGTAAGTGAACAAACTGCAAGGGAAATGGCGGTGAATGTTCGGCAGCTGATGAATACAAATATTGGCGTAAGTATCACGGGAATTGCCGGGCCCGGCGGCGGTACTGCTGAAAAACCCGTCGGCACGGTTTATATTGGCGTTAGCGGCTCAAACGGCGAAAAAATTCAGCTTTTCCAATTTAGCGGCACTCGTACCGAAATTAAAGAAAAGTCCGCTGAATCCGCTTTAAAAATGATTAAAGACTACTTGACTATAAAAAATTAATTTGGAGTTGAAAATTTAATGAGAAAAATTTTTTTAACAGTAATTTTAATTTTAAGTATGTTGACGGCTACAGCATTTGCCGCCGAAACTGAAAACGCTACCGAAAATCCAACTGAAAATAAAACTGAAAATGTAAATCCCAATGAATCTTACGAATATACCAGCGAAACTTACGGCTTTAAAATTACTTGCCCTGTAAAACCCGTTGTTGTCGTAAAACCTTTTGAAGATCCAAATAGAAATGGTGAAATGTTGGTTTTCGCCAATGAAGGTATAAAGGTTCTTTACGGCTATATAATTGAAATTGACGCCTTCGACGATAAACAAGTTCCAAATTTTAACAAGGACAAGAAAAAAATTACCGATGCTTACCTTGAGAAATTGCGCGGCGATTTTCTTTATAATTCTGTCGAAATTATGGAAGTTACACCAAAAAACAAGGGGATTGTAATGGTTACCGCCGACAAAGTCGAATTTAAAGACGAAAACGGCGCAGTTAAAGAAACAATTACCGCCGAAGAACAAAGAGTCATTACTCGTTTTCGCAGTAAAAGCGGGCGTTGCATTGAAATTCAACTTATCGACGCAAATTTAGATCAGAACGATTATGAAATTTACAGAAAATCTGTTTCAACCTATCAAGACGCTACAGACCTTTCTATGACTGACAATAAGAAAGATAAAAAATCTAAAAAGAAAAAATAATTTCACGTTAAATTTTCCTCTTTGACAGTTCGTCAAGGCTATTTTTTTTGATATAATTTAAAAAATTTTCGGGAGTTGATTTTATGAAAATTGAACACGCGGCAATGTATTTCAACGATTTGGAAGGCGCAAAAAATTTTTTCATCAAATATTTTGGCGCAAAGTCTAACGATATGTATCACAATCCACGCACAAATTTTAAATCTTACTTTTTGAGCTTTGACGACGGCGCACGCTTGGAAATTATGAACAAGCCGGAACTTGAAGACGCCGTTAAAACTTTGAATCGTACTGGATTTATTCATTTGGCGTTCAGCGTCGGCAGTAAAGAAAAAGTTGACGCTTTAACTTTGCAACTGAAAAATGACGGCTACGAAGTTATAAGCGGTCCTCGTACAACCGGCGATGGTTACTATGAAAGTTGCGTCGTTGCCTTTGAAAATAATCAGATTGAAATTACAGTGTAGGGAGAAATTTTTATGGCGAAAGTTATTTTTATTGATGTGGACGGTACACTTTTAAGCTATGAAAATATTCTGCCGCCGTCAGCAGTTGAGGCAATTCGTACCGCACGCAAAAACGGGCACAAAGTTTACATTTGCACGGGGCGCAGTCGCGCAGAAGTTTACGATTATATTTGGGATATTGGACTGGATGGAATGATTGGCGGCAATGGCAGTTACGTTGAATCAGACGAAAAAGTTATAATGCACCAAGTTATTTCTATTGAAGACGCCAAACATATTGTAGATTGGTTGCACAGCCGCAAACTTGAATTTTATTTGGAAAGTAACGCGGGACTTTTTGCTAGTGAAAATTTTGAAAAGCGCGGCGAAACTGTTATACAAGAATATTCTGCGCGAAAAGGCAAAAATTTAAAAACCGTCCGTGAATGTTTTCCTGAAATGATTTTCGGCGAAAAAAAATTGTACCGCGACGATTTAAATAAAGTCAGTTTTATTTTGGAAAGTTATCAAGATTATCTGGACGCCGTGAAAGAATTTCCAAATTTGAAAGTTGGAACGTGGGGCGGCGCGGGCGAAACTGCGCTTTTCGGCGATATTGGTGTTGCAAATATTACGAAGGCGCACGCTATCGAAGTTTTGTTAAAATATCTCGGCGCAGATAAAAAAGATACAATCGCCTTTGGCGACGCTAAAATAGATATTCCAATGCTTGAATACTGCGAAATTGGCGTTGCAGTTGCAAGCGGCGGCGATGAAATTAAAGCTATGGCAGATTTTGTAACTGATGCCGTTGCAGATGACGGAATTTATAACGCCTTCAAAAAATTAAATTTAATCTAAAGTTAAGCTATTTTTGAGATTCTTTTCAGTTTTTATTGTTATAATGCAAAAAAAAATTGAAGGGATGATTTATCTTGGAACGTCTGAAAATAGTTTTGCCAATGTTAGTTGGAATAATTCTTGCAATGAATCAAAATTCCGTGTTTGCCGAATCAGTTTCAATTTCTGCCTCCACGTCTGTTTCAACTGAAATTAAGTTGGAAATAAATTCAGAGACTGAAAAAAAGAGTTCAGTTTACACCGGCGTTATTGTGGATTGTCGCGGGCTCGGCTTGCAAACGGCGGCTTCTCCTGTCATAAAAAATGAATCCGGCAAAATTATTTACGGCGATAAAGATTTAAATTTTGATTTAATCAATGAAATTGGAATGGCTGAATATGCAACTTCTATTCAAGATTCTAAACCTCGCGCAGGCGAAAATCCTTTAATTGTTCGTGCCGTGAAGTTGGATAAATTTAACAGCAACCCAATTTTAAGTAATAACGACGCTGAAAAAGTTGTACTTGCTGACGAAACAGGCGAATTTTTCAAAGATTTGAAAGTTGTATTTTTGACAGACTAAAAAAAGCGGCAACCGTAATTTTACGGAGCCGCGTTATTTTTTTGCGATAAATTTTATAAAATGAATTGCGACAAGTCACGATTCTTGGCAATTTCTTTCAAGCGTTCGTCAACATACGCCGCGTCAATATTAATTTCGGTTTTGCCTTCCTTGACCATATCCGGCGCAGAAAATGAAATTTCTTCCAAAAGTTTTTCCAACATTGTATGAAGTCTGCGTGCGCCAATGTCTTCGCTCTGTTCGTTTACGTCATACGCCATTTCAGCAATTCTTTCTATTGCGTCGGCTTGAAATTCAAGTGTCAAGCCTTCAGTTTTCAAAAGTTCCTTGTACTGTTTAATCAGCGCGTTTTGCGGCTCGGTTAAAATTTTTTCAAAGTCTTCTTTGCGAAGGGATTTTAACTCAACACGAATTGGGAAACGTCCCTGCAATTCCGGAATTAAATCTGACGGCTTGGCGGTATGGAACGCGCCCGCCGCTATAAATAAAATGTAGTCGGTTTTAACAGGTCCGTACTTTGTCATAACGGTTGAGCCTTCGACGATTGGCAAAATGTCACGTTGTACACCTTCACGGCTAACGTCAGGTCCGGAGCTTGAACCTTTGACTGCAACTTTGTCAATTTCGTCTAAAAATACAATTCCGCTACGTTCGGCAAGTTGCAATGCAGTTTCAGCAACTTCTTCCATGTCAATAAGTTTTTCGGCTTCTTCCTGCTCCAAAATTTTTCTAGCCGCCGCAACTGTAACTTTGCGCTTGCGTGTACGTTTTGGAACAAGTCCGCTAATCATATCTTGAAGATTATCGCCCATACTTTCAAGACTGGAGCCGCTAAACATTCCAACCATTGGCTTTGCGTGGTCGGAAACTTCCAACTCAATAACTTGTTCTTCAAGTTTTCCCGCCTCAAGGCGTTTCTTGACAAATTCGCGCCCCGCGTTACTGGTATTTTCTTCAGCCTCAATAGTTTTGGTTTCTTCGGTATTTTCCACGCCGCCAAAAAGTTTACTCAATGGATTTTGCGTGCGTTTAGGTTCGGGAACAAGAATATCTAAAAGTCGTTCATTGGCGTTTTCAGTGGCTTTTTCTTTAACTTCTTCGGTGCGTTGCTTGCGTACCATACGAACGGAAATTTGCATTAAATCACGAATAATTGACTCAACGTCACGCCCAACGTAGCCAACTTCAGTAAATTTTGTAGCCTCAACTTTTACGAATGGAGCTTTAACAAGTTTAGCTAATCTGCGCGCAATTTCAGTTTTGCCAACGCCGGTTGAGCCTATCATTAAAATATTTTTCGGTATAACGTCATCTTTAATATCGTCAGATAATTTGCGACTGCGCCAACGATTTCTCAAGGCTATTGCAACGGATCTTTTGGCGTCTTCCTGTCCTACGATATGTTTGTTAAGTTCCTCTACAATTTCACGCGGTGTTTGTTCATTTAAGCCCATTTCAGCGTGTTGAATTTTTTCCAATTCCAATTTAAAAAACTTCCTTTCAGTCAGTTTTTAGGAAACAGTTGACAGGATACAGGAAACAGATTCAATTCCCTGTATCCTGTTATCTGCTTTCCTGTTTCCTAATTAAGTTCTTCGACGATAATATTTTGGTTAGTGAAAACGCAAATATCCGCCGCAATAGATAAAGATTCTTTGGCAATTTCCGCCGCCGTCATTTCAGTATGAGAAATTAAAGCGCGTCCTGCTGCAAGTGCGTAAAATCCGCCGCTGCCAATAGCCGCAACGTCGCCATCAGGTTCAATAACTTCGCCATTGCCGGATAACATTAAAATTGTATCTTTATCTGCAACTAAAAGCAACGCCTCTAACCTGCGCAAAATCTTATCTGTGCGCCATTCTTTCGCAAGCGAAACCGCCGCGCGTTGCAAATGTCCGTGACATTCTTCAAGCTTATCTTCAAATTTTTCAAAAAGCGTGAAAGCGTCCGCCACTGAACCGGCGAATCCTGCTATAACTTTGTCATGATGAAGGCGGCGAACTTTTTTAGCGGTTGCCTTCATTATTGTATGTTCGCCAAATGTAACTTGCCCATCGCCCGCAATGGCAGTTTGTCCGTTGCGTTTGACGGCTACTATTGTTGTTGAATGAAATTCCATTATTTCAACCCCGTTTCTAAGAATTTATTCAAAATTTCTAAGGCGCGTTCAGCCATTTTGGATTTTCTGTCAGATTTTTTAACTTTATTTTCAAACGGCGGCAACAATCCAAAAGTTATATTCATCGGCTGAAAGTTTTTTTCGTCGGCAGTTGTAATGTAGTTTGCAAGTGCGCCGTGACAAGTTTCAGTTGGAAAAATTTTTGCGTCAAGATTTTTTGCAAGCCGCGCCGCGTTAATTCCTGCGATTAAACCTGCCGCCGCTGATTCAACGTAACCTTCAACGCCGGTAATTTGCCCTGCGAAAAATATTTTTGGATTGGATTTTAATTGAAACGTCGGCAGTAAAATTTTTGGCGAATTTATGTAAGTGTTTCTGTGCATTACGCCGAATCTTACAAATTCCGCGTTTTCAAGTCCCGGTATCAGACGAAAAACTCTTTTTTGTTCGCCCCAAAGTAAATGCGTTTGAAAACCGACTAAATTATACAACGTTGCCGCTGAATTGTCCTGCCGCAACTGTACTACTGCATACGGCAAAATTCCCGTGCGCGGGTCTTCCAGTCCAACAGGTTTCATCATTCCAAAACGCAAAGTATCTTCGCCACGCGCCGCCATTACTTCAACCGGCAAGCAACCTTCAAAAAATATTTCCTGTTCAAATTCATGCGGCTTAGTTTTGTCGGCGTTAATTAATTCTGCGCGAAAGTTTAAATATTCTTCCCGCGTCATTGGGCAATTTATGTAAGATTTATCCGCGCCCTTGTCGTATCTTGACGCAAAAAAAGCTTTTTCAAAATTCACAGATTCAGCCGTAACTATTGGAGCCGCCGCGTCGTAAAAATAAAAATCATCGCCGCCTGTAAGTTTTTTAATTTCGTCAGCAAGTGAGCCGTCTGTTAAAGGTCCACTTGCAATTATTAAAATATCATCTGAATTTATAAACTCGTCAAGGCTTGTAATTTCGGCGTTGATAACATTTGCCACAGATTTAACTTTTGCCGTAACTGCCGCGCTAAAATTTTCTCTATCGACTGCCAACGCGCCGCCTGCAGGAATTTTTGTTTCATCAGCCGCAGAAATTATCACTGAATCAAGTTGCCGCATTTCTTCCTTCAAAACGCCAACTGCATTTGTAAGCCCTGCCGCACGCAATGAATTACTGCAAACTAATTCGGCGAAATTTGCGGTTTTATGTGCGGGCGTTTGTTTCAACGGGCGCATTTCATATAAATTGACTTCAACGCCACGCCTTGCAATTTGCCACGCCGCCTCACTTCCGGCAAGTCCCGCGCCTATTACATTAACTTTCAATTTTTTTCCTCGACTTGTCAAGAATTTTGTTAATTGGGTGTTCCGTGCGCGTTTCGCAATTTTCATTGCCGCAATAAATCATTGGAGCGCGTCCCTTGAATCTATGTACAAACATTGTAGAGCCGCAAACTTTGCAAGGTTTTTCAAGTGGCTCATCCCAAGTCCGAAAATCGCAATTTTCGCAAGCGTACATATTTTTTCCGCCTTTGAAAATTCTTTTATTAAGTTGTCCGCCACATTTTGGGCATTTAAAATTTGTATGCTCAACATACGGCTTGACGTTTTTGCATTCTGGATAATTTGAACACGCTAAAAAGTTTCCATATCTGCCGTGACGCAACAACATTTTATGTCCGCACTTTTCGCAAATTTCATCAGTTTCAATCACGGGAACTTCTTGAATTTTTGCATCGGGCGGAAGTGTTGCCATAGCTTTTTCAAAATTTTTATTGAATTGCTTGCAGTAACTTTGAATCACTGAAATTTTATCAGCCTTGCCTTCAGCGATTTTTTCAACCTGCGCGTTAAAATTATTATACGTCGCCGCGCTGAAATTTTCATCAAAAAAGCCGTCCAACGCCGCCAAAACTTTTTCGCCAAGTTCAGTAACTTTGTACGCCGAATTTTCAACAGTTATATAGCCACGCTTAAGCAAACTGCTAATCCCGCCTGCAAAATATTCAGCCCAATCAACTTTCAATTTATCCAATGCAATCATCAAAGATAAATTCGTGCAGGTGCCGTCAAGCTCAATTTTATTTGAAAAGCCGTCGTTAATCGCCGAATAAATCAGCTGATAAAGTTTAAACTGATTGTCATTGAGAAAATCTTTGACGTTTTCCGGCGGGCAAATTTCATCAGTCAATTTAATTTGGTCGGCAGGAAATTTTATCAAACTCGCGCAGGTTTTATCAAATGTAATTCCTTCGTAAAGTTGAGACGCAATAAAGCGCGTCCGTGCCGCAGAAAAATTTAAATCCCGCGCCGCTATAATTTGCAAATTTTTAGCCGTAAGATTTTTATCAATTTCAAAAGTTCCGGCAGGTTGAGTTTGTGCAACCAATTTTAAAAGCATCGCACGAAAACGCCCAACTTTATTGCCGCGCCAAATTTTGTATGAAAAATATTCGCCAATTTTATGACTTGCGATTTTATCAACAAGTTGCTTTGCTTGATAGGCGTCAGCCAAATTCATATCGATTGGGCGTGCATTTTGAATCGCAGTTTTTACGGTGTTTTTTGTAAGTTCGTCAAAAACTACGCGGCAACGTGATTCTTCGTTAATACCGAAAATTTCGCAACACTGATTAGCAAAAAATTCGCCTTCGCCGTTTGGATTCGACGCAATATAAATTCTGCCCGCGTCAAGCGTTGCCTTTTTCAGCATTTTCATCGTTGAACCTTGCCCGCGTATGATTTTATAATCTGCGGCGTAATTATTTTCTTCGTCAATAGCCAAACGACTTTTAGGCATCGCCTTCAGAAATCCTTCAGTCGATAAAACTAAATACGAACTGCCGAGTAGTTTTTTCAGAGTTTTAGCCTTGTTGGCACTTTCAACCAGTATCAAAGACTTTGCCGCCATTGAAAAATTTCTCCTTCGTCACATTGGGTTTTAAAACATTCTGCATTATATTTTGTCAAGGTTTTATTGTCAAGCGCGTAACTCTTCACAAAAAAATATGGCTATGTTAAAATAGCCACGTTGCCGCACTAACTTTCCAAGAAATTGGCGAAGTTAGGAGGTGATATACATGGATTTTATACTTGAAATACTAAAAAGTGTCGGAGCGGGCGTAATTGCAAATTTCATTATACCATACGTTCGCAAGTGGCTCGACAAACTTCGTGAGAAGTTGCGGTAATGAGCACTAAATCGCGTTGAATAGACGCAACCCCCAAACCTCGTTTGATCGTTTAGAGGTCTTGGGGGTTTTTCTTGCGTCCGTGATACCGTGATATAATGGACTTTATACTTGTTTTTTATCTATATTAACGATGAAATTATAATCAACTGCGTTACAAATTGCAAGTATTTCAGAAAAACTTCAGCTATTTATTTGATTTTATCTGGAAAATTAAAATCGCCGCAAAAATCGCAATTCCAATTATATCTGTCGTCAAGCCGGGTTTTATCATCATTAAACCGCCCGCGCCCAAAATTATTCTTTGCAAAGTTTGTAATGGCGCGGCTAAATATCCTATCAGCGATGAACTCAATGCAACCATTCCAAC
Organism: uncultured Selenomonadales bacterium; assembly: GCA_937877565.1. Taxonomy (GTDB): domain Bacteria; phylum Bacillota; class Negativicutes; order Selenomonadales; family Selenomonadaceae; genus Quinella. Next base: position 26,907 of record CALFJB010000064.1, read on the forward strand.
CAACGCCGTTAAAAGTGCCAAAATTAAGCCGCTATCGACGCCGTAAACAAGCAAAAGTTCAGGACTTAGTACAAACATATAGGGAATTATAAACGCCGCTATAGCCAATTTTGAGGCGTTTACACCGGTTTTTAGTGCGTTGCCTCCTGCAATTCCTGCGCCCGCATAAGCCGCCAACGCTACAGGCGGTGTTACGTCCGCGATTATTCCAAAATAAAATACAAACATATGAGCCGCCAAAATTGGAACGCCCATTTGCAAAAGTGCAGGCGCGGCGATTGTCGAAGTGATAACGTAGTTTGCGGTTGTTGGTACGCCCATTCCCAAAACTATTGCAGTTATCATTGTTAAAAACATACTCGGCAATAACATTCCGCCGGATAAATCTAACAAGCCGGACGCCAATTTTAAACCTACGCCGGTTTTTGTTACGACGCCGATTATTATTCCTGCCGCCGCACAAGCTACCAAGACGCCCAAAACATTTCTTGCGCCGTTTTCAAGTCCTTTGATAATTTCAAGCGGTTTCATTCGCGTAGATTTTTTTAACGCTGAACAAATTATTGAAAGGAAAATCGCTACAAGTGCCGCCCGCATTGGTGTATAGCCGCTGACAAGCAACCAAACTATTACAATCAGCGGTATTGCCAAATGTCCGCGTTCGCGCAGAATTTCGCCAAATTTCGGTAATTCTTCGCGTGGTATTCCCTTTAAATTATTTCGTTTCGCCTCAAAGTGTACGCCTAACCATACGCCAATAAAATATAACGCCGCAGGAATTATCGCCGCCTTGACAATTTCCACGTATGGCACGCCGACAAATTCCGCCATTAAAAAAGCCGCCGCGCCCATTACCGGAGGCATTAACTGCCCGCCGGTTGAAGACGCCGCCTCAACTGCACCGGCAAAATCTTTGTGATAGCCGAGTTTTTTCATCATTGGAATTGTCAAAGACCCTGTACCTACAACATTTGCAACTGAAGAGCCGCTAACCGTTCCCATTAAACCGCTTGAAAGTACCGCAACTTTTGCAGGTCCGCCACTTGCCCAACCTGCTATTGCGTTTGCCACGTCAATAAAAAATTTTCCAAGTCCCGTACCTTCCAAGTACGCGCCGAATAAAATAAATAAAAATATGAACGTCGAAGAAACGCCAAGCGGTATTCCGAAAATTCCTTCAGTCGTGAAATAAACGTGGCTGACAAATTGGCTTAACGTTAAACCTTTGTGCGCCAAAAGTCCCGGCATATATGGACCAACGAAGGCGTAAATTATGAAAACTAAAACCACTGTAACCATTGGAATACCGACAACGCGCCGCGCCGCCTCAATTACAAGCAAAATTCCCAACGCGCCAAAAATTACATCTGTTTCAGTTGGTAAACCTGCGCGAAATATCAATTCTTTGTAACAAATGACAATATACGCAGGAGCCGCCGCGCCCAAAACTGCTAAAATTGCGTCTAGCGGGTGTAATTTGTCACGACGCCACGATTTTTTTGTAGGATAAAGTAAAAACGCCAATGATAAGCCAAAACCTAAATGAATTGCGCGTTGTAATTGTGCGTCCAGTACGCCGAAAATCGCCGTGTAAAGTTGGAAGACTGAAAAAGTTATCGCCAATGCTGATACAAATTTTGCCATGACGCCGGTATATTCCATTGTATTGGATTCTGCGTCAAATTTTTTTAGGACTTCCGCGCCCGTCATAGTCTTATCTTCGGACATGGAAAAACCCCCTTCAGTTGGTATTTTATTCGTGGCTTTTTTTGGCAAGTCGCAATAAAATTCTTGTAATTCTTACGCCGTCAACTTCTTCAACGTAAAAAGTATTTCCCTCAAACGACGCAGTTTGTCCAACGCGCGGTTCGCCGCCGATTCTGTCATACAGCCAGCCGCCTACCGTGTCCACGTCTTCATCTTTTATTTCAATTTCAAATTCATCTGCCAAATCTTCAAGTAACATTTTGCCATCGATTGAGAACAGATTTTCATCGCGCTTTTCAATGTCAGGGCGTTCCTCGTCAAATTCATCTTGAATATCGCCGACAAGCTCCTCAACAATATCTTCAATGGTTACCATTCCCGAAGTACCGCCGTATTCGTCAACAACTATTGCAAGTTGCGAACGATTTTTTTGCATCATCTTCAGTAAAACGCTAACATCCATACTTTCAGGAACTACAAAAACTTTTCTTGCAAGTTTAGTAAGATTCGGCTTGAGTTGTTTACCTTCGCTAAGCCGCCACGAAATTAAATCTTTGACGTGCAAAAATCCAATTATGTGATCTTTATCTTCGTTGCAAATTGGATAGCGCGTCATTTGTTCCTCAAGCATTGTTTGTAAATTTTCTTCGTAGGTTTTATTGGTGTACAGGCAGACCATATCAGTACGCGGCACCATAATTTCACGGACGCTTAATTCTGTAAAATCAAAAACGTTATCTACAAAGTCAACTTCAGTATCGTCAACTAATCCTTGTTTGTGGCTTTCTTCCATAAGCAGTCTAATTTCTTCAGGATTATGTGCAACTTCGCCTTCGCCGCTTGCCTGCAGTCCCAAATGTTTTGATACAAAATTTGCCGTTACGTTCAGCATTATTACAAATGGATACATAACTTTCCAGAAAATCAGCATTGGCAGGGCGATTGACAGCAAAATTTTTTCAGTGTTTGCTATTGCCATTGATTTTGGCGTTAATTCGCCTAAAATAATATGTGCCGCCGTTATCAGTGAAAACGCCAACGCAAATGAAATTGTATGTTCCAGCGTTTCGCCCAATCCCAGCGATTGAGTCAGCGGCTTTATCAATTCCGCTACAAACGGTTCACCTACCCAACCTAAGCCGAGCGATGCTAAAGTTATTCCAAGTTGCGTTACTGAAAGTGCTTCGTCCAATTCGTCAGTTAATTTCTTGGCGTATACTGCGCGTTTATTTCCCTCCTGTATTAAAGTTTCAAGCCGTGACGGGCGCATTTTTACGCAACAAAATTCCGCCGCCACAAAAAAACCGTTCATTCCAATTAAAAATCCTACCAATAAAATTTGCAGTAGTATAGGGACAACGTCCAAAGATTATTCCCTCCAGTAAATTTTTTGTGTTATTATACCACTTGATTTTTATTTTATCTTTAATTTTTTAAGTTTTTACATTTTAAATGTACTTTTCTTTCAGTCGCGAAAGAAAAGTACCAAAAGAACGCTTTT
>CALFJB010000065.1 GCA_937877565.1 uncultured Selenomonadales bacterium
GGCGAGTTATCTGCAAGTTATTTTCCATTATTAATTCTCCTTTCAAATTTTCCGGCAAGCATAGTAATATCGTCCGATTGTTCGGAGTAGTTAGAAAAAATTTTTTTAACCGACGAAATTTTTTCGTGTCTGTTCAAAAATTTTTTCAGACGTTCAAGCGAGTATAAATTGTCCACCGAATCAATGGCGAATTATGTCCGGCACTTTTTAATAATGCAATAAAATTTCGCAAGGTTCGTAATTGCGGCCATAAACAGAGCGGCAGGACTCATTTGCAGATACGTCCGCTATCGTTGTGAAAAGGTCAACGCATTTGTCTACAAAAAATTCTTCGGCAACATACTTGACTGAATCTGCGTTGCAACTTAAAGTTCAGTTTCAATGCGCTCATTATCCGCAATAACTTTTGTCAAGTCGGACATTTTAAATTTAAGTTCATCAGTCAGTTTGCAAAGCGTTGAGCATATGATTTTGTGTAATAATTGTAGAAAATCTTTGATAACTGATGTATAAAAGAATGACCGCTAAAACCAGCGCAAAGAATATTAAACCTTATTGGGATTTTCTTCAGCAGCTTGAAAATTTTCCTGCTCAACAAATTTTATATCAAGTTTGCAATTTTGCATGAATTTGAAATTCGCCATCTGAATATCTTGCGGACAAAGTGCCGACGCGAATAATTTTTGAGCTAAGTTCGTCATTGGCAATGGCGTCAAGAATTGCACGCTCCGCCCAAAATTTTGAGCGAACATATTTATTCGTAAGCATTTGTTTAAAGTAAAGCGGTTTTTCAGTTGGTACAATATTTTCGTAATCTTCGCCATAAACGCCGCTGCGAATTGTGCTTATGGTTGAAACTTGAATAAATCGTAACTTTTAAGATTTACAAATATCAAAAAGTTCCGCGTAATTTTGGTCAAAGTAATAAAACTGTTGAGCTTTAATCTGAATTTCGGCAGGTAAATCTTTTTCGTGTTGAGAATTGGCTCAAGTTTTGAGTAATCGTAATTGGAAATTCCTTTATCAATGACGGCAACAGAATCGTTTTCTTATAAGGCGGAAAGTTCGCGAGGAGTCCGATTAAGAAAAAAATTAGCAAAATTTACTTTGTAGCCAAGTTTTTGCGTCATAATGACGACGTGAATAACAAGCAAAGAATTCCGTCGTCCCAAGTCGAAGAAACATTTATCATCACCAACGCCTTCAATCTGTAATATTTCCCCAAGAATTGATAAAATTTTACCAAGTTCGATTTTCAAATTTTCCGAGTCAAGAATCTTGTCAGCCGTGAAGTTCGCACAAATATGTTAAATGCCCTTATCTTTGCAATTTTTAAAATATAATTTTTAATGCCGTCAATCTTCGACAACGCGCTTTCAACAAAATTTCTCATATTCGCAGAAATTGTAGTTTCGATTGATCCGTAAGTGTTGACAATTCTTGCGCCGGTAATCTTGCTTAACTTTGTCAAAAGTTTTTCATAATCAGTTCCGCCCACTTGTCGGATTCGCCTGTTCTTTATCAGCAAGCGCCAAAGTCAAGCTGTTGAACAATGGCAAAATAATTTCCTTCAGAGTCAAGTAAAATGAAAAAGTGCGGATGTTCTCTAATCTGCGCGCAGATTTTACCATTTATGAATATCCCAAATTTACAGACGACTGGAAATTTGAAGTGTCGTAAAATCAACGGATGTGCGGCGCCTGCTTTTTTAATCGGGACAGAAAGTCATTTCGTCAAAAAATTTTTATTCGTCGGAATAATTCAAATGAATCAATTTCATAGTGACTTCCATAATCGAAAAACCGGCGATTGTCATTATTAACGCTCAATTCAAACTAACCTGCCCATTTTGTGAAAAAATCTGATTCATTAAAAGAATTGTTAAGAATCAACAAGAGTCAAAATTTTTTAACACTGCGTAAGCAATACCGCTTTCTCTGAATTTTTACAAAGTTGAAACGTACTCGTTCGGAATTTATTTTTTGATGTATAGGTTGAAAAGTTTTTTCTTGTCTATGAAAATTATTGATCTGCGTTAAAAAGATTGTGTGCTTTTATTGGCGACTGATATGATGGCAGATTATTCAATGATTCAATGACGATGATTCCCAAGCCCATGCAGTTTATTTGTAGGACAAAATATTTTTCGTGAATTGTCCTCGCTTTATTCAAAAAGGTAAAGTACGCTTTCTGATGAAGTCAACCATACTGAATATAAAATCGGGTTCAATTACTCTAGTCCATCCAACCTGCGCGTACCGTAGTAAAAAACATATCTTCAACTTCCCAATTATCACTTTCCACACCGTTGACTGTGTGCTTGAGCTTATTAACATTCAGGTAAATGTAATTGACCAATTTTAAATCCGAAATTTGGAAAAAACTGTAGCCGGAAGTCCCCGCCAAATTGAAAGTAGTATTTTTGTAAATGCGCTCCAATACTGGTATCCTATAATCTTTGTTCAATCTGCTTTTACTTGTCCCTACGTATTTCCCGTCGGCAGTAATTTGCCCTTTGTCGTTCGGAATTTCTTCCGGGTCTTTAGGCGCCCGAGTGTAGACGTTCCAATAATCATTAAACACAGATGACGATCCGATTAACGCCCGGTTACTAGCTTCAGTATTGACGACACTAACTTCCTTTTTGCTTTCAGGATCATCTGGGTCAATTTTAGTTTGTATAATTTCATGCGGAGTTATCGGCTTCGTCAAGATATTGCCGCTTTTATCGACGATAATGTAATTATCTGCATCTTTGGAGTTATTTTCAACTTTCATATAAAAATTGCTGTCGCCTTCATTAATGTATTGAACTTCATCGCCCACCAAAATTTTTCTGTACCGATTTAAAAGTTTTTGATTATTAAGCGCTTCGGCAACTTCAGAGTTGAGCATAAAATATGTGATTCCATTTTGCTCCGAAAAAGCCAACTTATCCTTCTTCCATTTTTCGTACTGCTTATCAGTATCGTGCCACTTTCTGTCGATTGTCCAACTGTCGCCCCATTGATTGTTGGGATTTACAAATACGTCAGCAATGGAAATATTTTTACTATTTGGGGCGTCGATTGAATCGCTAATTTCTTTATCTGTAAAATTATTGTCAATCATTCTTACGCCCTTACCATTGCCATTCGCATTAGTCATTGTCGTCAATTTGAGATCGTAAACACAAACGTAAAAATAGTTCTTGTTGGTTCGGACTTTTACGTAAGGCAATTTATTTTTTTCAACATACTTTGTCGTGCCGTCAACCGTAACTTTTACGTAAGAATCATTTTTCTTCGTGTCCGAAATGTCGGAAGTGGCAACGTAGTAAATCGCTGTCGTCTCATTGTAATTTTCATCAGGAAAGCTGACGGCGGAAATTTGTGAATCGGTTAATCCGGAAAAAGTCTTGAACTTTTCTTTGTAAGTGGCATTAATGTATGCCGCAAAAGTTTTATTTTCATTTACGTTGCCACCCTCTGTCACAAGATATTGATTATGGTCTGCCTTAGTGTAATTCACAAAAATATATTTGGGAGCGTGCATTTCTTCGTAAAAAGAAATTAGCCCATTGCCGCTGTCAATTTCTTGAGCGCCTTCGTTCAAGGCAACGACTTCATCATGATCTAGAATATCTTTGGCAAGGACGTAAAGTTTTTTGTCAGTATTGTCGGCAGAAGAGACTTCAATATATCCGCCATTGAATTTACTCGGCGCGTTAAAGCCGTCGTACAAAATAAAGCCGTTTTTCATATCGTCGGCAGTTGCGGAATGTACAAAACATTTTGCGATGACAAATCCATTAAGCTTATTTCCATTGCCATTGATGACGACTGGACTTTCAGGCATATAAAAAATTGCGTTTAAGTCTTCGTTCAAATTAATTACAACCGGCTGCGAATGTCGCAAAAGTACTCCGTTTGAATCTGTCGCATAATCTATATTTTCTGGACCAGTATAAAAAATTATGTACGGACGTTGCGTGTAATGATTGGAATCAGCTCCCGTGTTATCGGCATTAAAGTTGAGCGTAATTTGTCGTACAGAGTTATAGTTTACGTGTCCGGCTTTTCCAGGAATATAGCCAAGATTTATAATCGGCTCGCTTTCAATTCTCACCCAAAGTGGATCTGCGTACAGTGAAGAATCACGAGTCGGAAAGGCTTGATTAAATTCAGCGTTGAAAAGAATCCTTTTGTCGTTACCTTCAGTAGCGGACCAACCTTCAGTAAAATTATAAGTCTGCCCTGTTACCGCTTGACCTAAGTCCCAATCTGAATTGAATCTTTTCAAAATTTCGGCGCGAAAGTCAAGGTTAATCGAATCAACTTCGCTTGCCGAATAAAATTTACCTCCATTGGCTGAAGTTCTATTCGCAGTGCTGGTGTCAAAAGTTGGAGTTACCGTTACAGTTTCAGTTCTGTACGCATCGCCACTGTTATATTTTATTCCTACCTTTGTGTCACTGCCTTTACCGGCTTGATAGTGATTCCATTTTTCGGCATAAGAACCTTCCGTGCCTTTGTAATAATTTTGATATTCCCAGTTATCAATAACTTTTGTGCGTTCCAATTCTTGAAAAATCGTAACCAAATCTTTGTCGTGAGGTTGCAAAAGTGCAACGGCTCTAACACTTGCTTTCATATCGTCAAACCAGCCTGGCAAAAAGAAATGTCGAATATCTTCGGTCAATTCGACGACATAGTAAAGAGTTCCAAGAACATCATTCTTGCCGTCAATCCTTTTATACTTCAAATAGATTTCACCTTCGACATTTTGTTCGCCGTCGGAAGTCGAAAAAGCCCATTCATCAGTTGTACTTAAAGAGTTCCAGCCGCCGGAATTACTTCCAGCTAAATCAAATGATTCAGCAAGATCAGTTTCAGAATCCCGCAAATTAATTCTTGTGTAATTTTCAGCACTATTGCGGCTACGCAGTAATAAATCTTTTATTGTTTCTGCGCTATGATAATTCTTCAACTCGCCAAAAAGCTTAGTCGCGTTTTCATAGTCATCAAAATCAGTAGGCAATTCATTCTTAGCAAGCAAGTTCGTAAAATAATTACTAAAGTATAAAGTTTCGTCCTCAACGATAGATATTGCACCGGCACGCGCCGCCGCATCAGCCGCATTTTGCAAACGCGAAACATTAAGATAGTACCAGCCTAAATCCATTCCGACGCCGACAAACAAAATTATGATTGGCATTAGCAGTGCATAAAAAACTAAAGTTTGTCCGCGTTGATTTTTTTTGAATTTCATAATGTCACAGCTCCTTCCGTAAAATATTTTATAAAATGTCGCTCGAAAATTTCACAAATCAAGCCATTGAAAAATTGACATACCCTCAAACAATAATTAAAATTATGTCATATAAAAAATTTTTTGAAAATAACTTAAAGGTACGGTAAGATGAACTAAAGATATTTCGGAATTGAATTTTAGAATATCGAAAAATTTTAGTCAAGATAAGCACAAGCACATTTAACTTTGATATTCAATATCCCAAATTGAGATTAGATAAGGATGATACCCAATGAAAGATGGTGTAGAAAAAATTGTCGAAATTATAAGATGTAATTTTCCTAACGGACTGCGCGACGACTTTATTGATACCAACAAAGTTTTACGAATATATTCGGCAAATTCTCCAAAAGAAAAAATTTCGCGTAGCAATATAGCTGAAATAATTCGCGCAAATGGTATTGAAGACTGCGGAAAATTTTATTTTATTTCCGAAGATGCCTTGAAAAAAATTCTCCGCCTTTTCGACGACATTTTAAAAACTTCTTCCGTAATTTATTATTCCGCTGTCTACGAACGCTACACGGATTTTTTTACCCGCCTGCATATTTTTTCGCCTGAAGTTTTAAAAAAATTATTGCAAAAATATGACTCAATTCATTTTTATTATGCCGATTTTTGTTCGGCAAATAGTATGGTGCGCCTGGAATATGAAGTCTCAAGAATTTTTGCGCGGACAAATATTTCATTGTCTCTGGAAAATTTGAAAAGTATATTGCCCTATGTTCCAAAAGGAAAAATTTTGGAAGTTCTTTCCGACACAAAAAAATATTTACCTACGACTACTGGCAAATATATTCCAGTGGCAAAAATTAATTTCGATATGGAAGAAATTATGGAGGCTAAACAACAAATAAATTCAAGCATAAATCAAAATGGCTTCGCAACTCTTGATGATTATGAGTTCGGCTTGAATTTTGCGTATAATGATGAAATTGACAAAAAAACTTTAAGTCGTCTAATCTATGAAAATTTTTTTGCTTCACATTTCATAAGACGCGGCAAAAAAATCTTGCCCAAAAATGATATTGCTAAAAATAAGAAATTCACACGGCGTAATGGAGATTTTGCGCAAATTTATTGCTGATAAAAATAACCTGCGCGCATAAGATTTTTTCTTTCGTTGAAAATTTAATGCCGAGTTTTAAAATTTTTGGTGTATAATATTTTTTATGTACAAATATGAATTTGACGAAGAGACAGGCGGAATTTTATTAACCAACACAGATTCTCAAATGTCAAAAGAACCTCGACCGATTTACGCAACTGAAATGGATATTTTGGGATTTAATCGGCGTTGGAATTATGCTAACCAAAATGATATTCCCTACCTTTGGGCAGAGTCTGGAAATTATTTTTATCGCGGGAAAAAAATTGCCGTCGTTAAGGGCGGCTCTCTTTATGAAAAACCGCAACTTGAATTTGTTGACAATGACGACTTGCCGGAAAGTGAAACGCTCCTACCGGTTGATTTGAAAAAAATGTCAGCTAAAAATTTTGATATTATGGAAAATCTTCGGCAATTTACAGTTAAGAGAATTTATAATTATTGGCTACGTATGAAACGACATCTTGATTGTTTTCACGTGGCTTTCAGCGGCGGTAAAGATTCGATTGTACTTTTGGATTTAGTCAAGCAAGCCTTGCCAAAGTCGGCATTTATTGTAGTCTTTGGAGATACGCAAATGGAATTTCCCGATACTTATAAAGTTATTGACGAAGTTGAAAAGCAATGTGTCAATGAAGGGATTGAATTTTATCGCGCCGCGTCGGAAATGTCGCCCGAAAAAACTTGGCAACTTTTTGGTCCGCCCGCAACAGTTTTGCGTTGGTGTTGCAGTGTGCATAAAGCCGCGCCGCAAACTTTAAAACTTAGAGAAGTTTTAGGTAAACCCAATTTTGTCGGTGCTGATTTCGTAGGTGTTCGCGCTCAAGAAAGTGTTAAGCGTTCAAGTTATGACGTTGAAAATATCGGAATGAAACAGCGCGGTCAATATTCACACAATTCTATTTTGGAGTGGAGTTCGGCGGAAATTTGGCTTTATATTTTTATGCATAATTTGCCGATTAATCAAACGTACAAAAAAGGTAATGCACGCGCAGGTTGTTTGCTTTGTCCAATGTCTAGCGGCAGAGCAAATTTTTTTCGCAATAATGCATATCCCGATGAAGTCGAAAAATTTGTAGATTACATAAGAGAAGCCGTAACCGACACAGATATTGATTCGTACATAGTCAACGGAGGCTGGATTAATCGGCGTAATGGCAGGGATTTAAAAAGTTGCGTGTCGAATTACAGTGAAAAAAATTTTGGGAGTTCTATATATATTACTGTGAGTACTCCAAAAGCCGATTGGCGGGAGTGGATAAAAACTATGCAAGAGCCATTTTCAATGCCCGAAATTCAAGAATTTGAGGACCAATCTATTGCCGCGAAAATTAATGTAAATTGTAATAAAAAATCTGAAATAAAAATTCTTAAGTCTATCTTTCACAAAGTTGCTTCATGTATAAATTGTGGCGTTTGCGAATCAAATTGCAGGCACGGAGCTATTTCATTTAAAAACGGTTTTCGCGTCGACGAAAAAAAATGCGTCCACTGTTTGCAATGTCATGATTTAAATGCCGGCTGTTTGCTTTTCGATTCAAATAAATTACCTTTAGGAGATACTATAAATACTATGAAAAGTTTGAATACCTTTGCTGACCATGCCCCAAAAGTTGAATGGTTAAAAATTTTTTTTTATGACCCTGAATCTTTTTTAGAAAAAAATAATCTCGGACCTGTACAAATCACGAAATTTAGACGGTTTTTAGTTGACGCCGAACTTGTGGACAGAAAAACTAAAACGCCTACAGATTTTACGACGCTGATAAAAAATCTTGGCTGGGATTCGGCAACGTCTTGGGGTTTAATTCTCATCAACCTTGTATATAATAATCCGCAAATTCGTTGGTATGTTGAAAATTTGCCCGTCGGTGAAGGAATAGCCCGCGAAGTTGTCGAAGAAAATTTACAATCTATAAAAGTTTCAGTGAAAGATTCTAAGTCAATCGCTAAATCTTTTAAGAGACTGTGCGAAATTCCGTTAGGAAAAAATTTAAAGTTCGGAACTGCTGTCTGCAACGAAGCTCATCTTATTACTTTGAAACGTACAAAGGCTAGAGTCGACGACGGACGAGTTATCTTGTATGCACTGTATAAATTTGCGGAGGCAACGGGCGGTTGGTATCAATTCACATTATCGCGACTGATGAGTACTGCAGATTCTGCGGGCATAAGTCCTACAAAAATTTTCGGAATTGACCGTGAAGAAATGCAACGATTTTTAAACGGCTTGTCGACAAATTATCCCGACTTCATTAACGCAACTTTCACGCACGACCTTGAAAAAATTTCGTTGTTTGCTGATAAAAATTCGCAGAACGTTTTAAATTTGTTCGACCATTTAAGAGGGTGACTTTTTTGGAATATGTGGCTAGAAAATATCTGGAGTACTTCGTAATTGACGAGGGTTATTACCCGGAAATAAACGAAAGTTCCATTAAAGATCCCAAAAATAAATGGCAGAATACCTTCCCGCATCGTGATATTGTTGAACTTTTAAAAACTTTGGAGCGAACTTTATCGCGTTTGGATAAAAAAGGTATTTGGGTAGAGGGTTCTTACGGTACCGGAAAATCGCGAATACTTTGGATGACGCAAAATCTTTTGACTTGTCCTGATAGTGAATTTGAAGCATATTTTGATGAGTATGATAATTTACGCCGTGAAATAGATTTGCGCGAACGTCTTCGTACAATTCGCAAAGGTAAAATTGTTACGGCGACACGCTATGCAACCGGCGATATAACTTCAACGCAGAAATTAATTTTTGCTGTCTTTGAAAGTTTGACCCGCGCCCTTCAAAAAGCCGGTTGTAAATTTGACGGCGCGAAAACTCTGCGTGGCAAAATTGCAAATTGGCTTGAATCTGATACGGCTAACTTGGAAATGTTCCGCGCCAAAATTAAAAAACCCGAATATATGATGTCGTCTGCTTTGGCTAGAAGAAGTGCTGAAGAAATTATTGAGCGTCTGAAAAATCCAAAAATGGAAGTATCACAACTTGTCGAAGAAATTTTGAAACTTGGCGAGCGTGAAGGTATCATCGCGTTCCATATAAGTATGAATGATTTGATTGATTGGATAACCGAAGTCATTGAGGAAAATGATTTAAAAGCCATAGTTTTTTTCTGGGACGAGTTTTCAAAATTCTTTAGCAATAATCGCAACAATCTTGATGAATTTCAACACTTGGCAGAGTTGTCGAACATTACGCCATTTTACTTTATTATTGCTACTCATCAATCAGAAAGTCTAGCTGAAGAAGGCGGGCAACCATTCAAAATTGTTCTTGACAGGTTCCATAACAAAAATATCACGATGCCGGACAATATTGCCTTTGAACTTATAGGACACGCACTGAAAATAAAAAAAGATGCTAAAGCTGAATGGAAACACATCTCAACTGATCTTAGAAATCGTACCTCCAAACCGCGAAAAGCTGTCATGAAACTTTTTTATGATAGAGAAAGAAAGATTAACGAAAAGATTTTAACGGATATTCTTCCGATTCACCCAATAACCGCAATTCTTCTGAAAAATTTAGCGGCTTACTTTGGCTCCAATCAGCGGAGTATTTTTAATTTTATCAAGAACAGTGACCCAAATATAAAGGCATTCCAAGATTTTATAGCGACTAAAAGTCCGGAAAATGGCGACCTTTTAAGTGTAGATTATCTGTGGAATTTTTTCTATGAAAGCGGGACTGATGAACACGGCGGCAATGTCGGGCGTATGAATTTAAAACCGTCAATTCGCGCAATCCTTGACACTTACTCCTTGAACGAAAGGAATTTGAACGATGATGAAAAAATTGTCTTGAAAACTATTTTGTTATTTCAAGCCATTGAACAAGAATCGCGCGGAGAAGTTGCTCTTTTTCACCCTACTGAAGAAAATATCGAATTGGCATTTATCGGAGTTTCCAATTTTGAAAACGGGCGCGCTATCACAATCGCCAATGAATTAGTTCGTAAAGAAATTTTGTATAAAAAACCTGATAAACTTGCAACTTTTGCGGCAATGGCACTCGGCGGAGATTTTTCGGAAATTGAACGACTGAAAAAAGATACCCTTGAAAAAGTAAAGACTGCTGATTTAGTTGCTAGTGCTGAATTGATTAATGTTTTTGAAACTTCAATGACCGCATCACAAAAGTTCCGCTATATTCTTTACCCTGTCACCGCCGACAATTTCACTTTGACGATAAATCGCATTACCAATGAAAAAGAAAGTTTCAAAATTAAAGTCGTCGTATGCTTCGCCCGTAACGAAATTGAGCAGAACAGACTTTTTGATTTAATTGGCGATGCTATTTCTAAGTCGCGCTATTATAAATTGGTTTTTATTGACGCGTCGTCCAATTTGATAAATCGCGAAGTGTTTAAGCGTTGGGTAGAAAATACCGCTATCGAAAAACATTGGCGCGGCAAAGATAACGCCCTTGCTGAAAGAATGAAACAAAATGCTGATGATTGTTTGGGCGATTGGCAAAAATCTTTTGAAAACGGTTCGTTTGTCTATTATCCTGCTTTGAAAAATGAAGGCGATAAACGCAAGGGAATTTCTTGTCAAAGTGTCCAAAAAATTATCGAAGAATTTAAAGATAATGTCCGAAAAATTTTCCCTTATACTTTCGATAATGCTGATATTCCTGATACTCTTTTTCAAGCCTATCAAGGGAAAAAATTCGCTGAAGCCGGAATACTGCGTACTGAATATTCTATGCTGAAAAATAATGTCATCAAGATAATTTTGGGCGATTTATGGCAAATATCCAGCAAATATTGGGAAGCTTACCCAGATTTAAATATTTCACGCTTGAAAATCCAATTAGATGCCTTGATTAAAAATGAAATAGAAAAAAAAGTCCGCATATCTTTTGATGATATTCTTGAGTACTTGTTGGAACAAGGATTTATGCCGCTGAATATTTACGCATTTTTGACGGGCTTTTTACTGAAAGAATATGCCACCGATCCTTACAGATTTAGCGCAGGTGTCGACGGAAATTTCGGCGGCGCAATGAATGTTCAAAAGTTGTCGGAATGTATCGGCGAATGTATCAAGCAAACTTTAACGCCTACAAAAAATTATCGCCCAAAATATTTAGAGATTATGTCGCCGAATCAAAGGCAATTTATGAAATTTGTCGCCGACATTTTCGACGCGGCGGAAGACGTTTCAGTAGAACAAAGTGCTCAAAAATTTCGCTTGCGTTTAAAAAATTTAGGCTATCCTCTTTGGTGTTACGTAGATGCAATAAATGCTAAGTATAAAAATTTCTTATACCTGCTAATGGAAATTGCTAATTCCAAACAATCTGTAAGCGTTTCTGCTTTGACTGAACAAGCCGGACAATTTTTGGTAAATAAGCCTTCGGCTTTTGACGATTTAAAAAATTTTTTCACTCCTCAAAACGGACTTAAAATTTTCACGGACTTTCTAAAAAATTTTGACGCTGGAATTATTTTTGAATTGGCAAATTTGATTGGTATTGACGACGTTATTTCAGAGTGCCAAAGGCGCGTAACTGCCGGCGACGGAATATGGTTGCGTGACAAAGACACTGCCGCAGAGGATTTGCGAAAATTAGTCGTCGATTATAAAATTGTAGCCGAAAGTCAAAAATTCGGAAGAGATGGTAAATCCCTCAATGCTTGCATTCATAGTTGGGTTGATTATTGCCGGTTTAACTTGAAAATCCCCGCTGATATGCTTTGCGAATATTACCCAACACTGAAAAATTTCTTCGCTATCCTGAAAGATATGGTTACACGTGGCGAAATTCCTCAAAGTCATAGAGAAAAATTTTTAAATATGCTCGTGGAAAATGCGCAGGCTATTAATACTGCAATTTTCGATTTAATGAGTATTTTTCACGAAAAATTTTTTTACCAACTTAATGGCTTGACTGAAAATGAAATTTCGGAAATTCAAAATGAATTGCCTCACACTACTTTCACTGATTCGCATGGCAGATTTATTCAAAATTTATCTAACCTTGCCAAAAAAAGAAAAGACTATCAACTTAATAATGCGCTTTCCAATTTGTGGCGTGAAGTTGCCGGAAATAAATTTCCTGACGAATGGTCCAAATTTTATCGGACGCCAATTTTTGCAATGGTGCCGGCTTCGGAATTGGCAACCGCTCAAAAAGTTTTTGAAACGGTTATGTCGAATCAGCCGCATGAAAACGACGTTCGCTTTGCTATTGATTATCTCAACAAGCGCCTTTCATATTTTGACGCTATAAAAAAAGGCGTTAATGTCGAAGAATCATTCACTAAAGCGGTTATCGGCGAATATCAAGTTTTAATGGTTGCTAATGATGAAATTCGTAACGAATTGGAATTGCATTTTCAAGGCTCGGCATATCAATGGTATCCTAATGTTCGCGCCGGTAAAATTGTAGAGGAATTTGCTAGAAATAAATATTATAATGGTGGCGCTTTCAATAAGGTTACGGAGAAGGTTGAGAAAATGTCGGATCAAGACGCAAAAAAACTTTTAATCAAATTGTTAGACAAAAATTTTGAAGTCGGCTTGAAAATTTTAAGGGATTATTGAATATGGAAAGTTTGACTCTTGCTAACGCCATAAAAAAAATTCGCTTATATTTAAATCGCGATACGTTACGCCCTTATTTTGTTATTTCGGACGACATAGCCCAATGCAACGGATTGAAAAATTTTTTTGGCAAGACTTTCAAGCACATTTACGTTTCAGATTTTTGCAATGACGACTTTCCGATTGATACGGATTTGTTGGTTGAAAAATTAAATTCTCTTGAAAAAAATACACTCGTCTTTGGATTGGGCGAATACCTTCACTTTACCGGGCAAGAAAATATTTTGCGTATGTTGCAAGATAAAAATTTTAGCAAGAAGGTTATTTTTATTTGTCGCGGTATTACGAATTTGCTTGAGAAACTTGCCGACGAAGATTTTAAATTTCACTCGAATCAAATTTGCCGTGTCGTAGGTCAAGAAAATTTTTCCGTCGTGAAATATAATCCAAATATAAATTTGAAGACGGATGCTGAAAATTTTTATGAACTGCTAAAATTGGCTGAAGCCGGTAAAAATTTTATTTCTGTTAAATCTAGATTGCCGCTTATCAATGTGAAAGAGATAAATACTTTTTATGATGCGCTAAAAAATCGTGAGCCACATTTTACCGCGCCGCCAAATGCGTTGACTGAAAAGCAGTGGCTGGAATATTTTTCTGATGACAAGTGCGAAGGTTATGCGCCGGAACATTGGCGAAGCTTTGCGGCTGGATTTAAAAATAAAATTTCTAATCCTTATTTGAAGTACGTATTTGAGCATTCCGCCAATTATGATGAGTATCGAAAAAATTTATTCTTTGCATTGATTGATATGGACGAAAAGAATTTTAAAGAATTTTATTGGTTGAGAAAATCTGCAGTAAAAAATATTTCGGCACAATATCTTACTGAATATCTTGAGCGCTTGGAAAAACTTTCTTTGGACGCAACAAAATTTTTAACAGACAACACCGCCGTCGAACGTCGCGCAATGATTCAGTCTTTGCAGGGTAAAGAAAAAATTCCTACGACTTTCAAAAAAAATTATCCCGCAATGAAAGATTATCTGTCCGATTACGATTTTGGCAACGATGAGATTACAAATTATTTTCGGCGCTATAAAGAAATTAAGCTGTGTAATGTTGACGATGAAGATTTTAAAAACTTAGTGCAAGAATTTTCGCTTAGCAGACCTTACAATAAATTTGTGACTAGGCAAACAATTCTAGATAAGTCCGACAAAAATTCCAAACTTTATTGGCTGGACGCGCTCGGCGTTGAATTTTTGGGCTATATTAAAGCGCGGGCTACTCAACTTGGGCTTGTTCTAAAAATTGAAACTGCGCGTGCCGAACTTCCAACTCTGACTTCGATTAATAAAAATTTTTATGCCGATTGGCGCGGCGCTAAATTTGAAAAAAATTCCTACTTGGATGAGTTAAAACATTCGCCGGAAAAATTTAATGCAAATGGGAAATGTTCCGCACCGACATACATTGACGACGAACTTTTAATCCTTGATAAAGTTATTGATGAAATAAAAATCGCTTTGCTGAATCATCAAGCAGAGAAAATTATTTTGACTTCTGATCATGGGGCAAGTAGGCTTGCCGTAATGTATGGGCGCGAAAATAAATATAAAATGAATAGCACCGGCGAACATTCCGGACGTTGTTGCCCAATAAATTATTTAGATGAAAAGCCTGATTGTGCTTGCGAAGAGAATGGCTACTGGATATTGGCGAATTACGACAGATTTTCGGGCGGTCGTTTATCTTCAATCGAAGTACACGGCGGTGCAACTCTGGAAGAAATTTTAGTTCCAATAATAGAATTTGCCTTGCCAAAAGCAAAGTTTGAGGTAATTTAATTGGCGAAGAAAATTTTTAAGTGCATTGCTTGCGGGAAAATTCCTTTAGCTAAAAATGAAGTCGGTATAAATAAAAAGCTCTTGGGTATGAAGTCTAAGAATTTTTATTGCTTGAATTGCCTGGCAAATTTTTTGGAAGTCGAGCCGCAAGATATTTTGGATAAGATTGAGGATTTTAAGAATGACGGCTGCAAACTCTTTGAATAAAATCATTTACGCTGATAACGCGGCGACGACTCCGATTGATGAAGACGCGCTGAATTTAATGATTGAGTTGCAGAGAAAATTTTTCGCAAATCCCTCATCGGCTTACAAACTTTCGCGCCCTTTGAAAAAAGTTTTGCTGGAGTCACGAGAAAAAATTGCCGCCTGTATCAATGCCGAACCTAACGAAATTATTTTTACGTCCGGCGGAACTGAAAGCAATAACTGGGCGATAAAATCTTCCGTGCTTGAAATTTTGAGTGAACGTCCCAACATAATCACTTCCGCCATTGAACACAAGGCTATTTTAAATTCTTGCGCGGCGATGAAAAATTTGGGTTGCACCGTTACAAAATTGTCTGTCGATAAAATTGGCGCAGTCAATCCTGACGACTTACGAAAAAAAATTTTGACGAAGACGAAAATTATTTCTGTAATGCTTGCCAATAATGAAGTCGGGACAATTCAACCGATTAAATCTCTTGCAGAAATTTCACACGCCGCCGGGAAAATTTTTCATACGGACGCAGTTCAAGCGGTAGGACACATTCCGATTGACGTAAAATTTTTTGGTGTAGATATGCTTTCTGCCTCTGCTCACAAATTCAACGGTCCCAAAGGCATCGGCTTTTTATACATTCGCGACGGTCTGAAAATTTTGCCTTACCTTGACGGCGGCGGACAAGAATTTAACCTGCGCGCAGGTACAGAAAATATTCCAGCTATTGCGGCAATGGCTCTTGCGCTTGAAAAAAATTGTCGTGATATGCAAAAGACTGCCGAGAAACTTTCAGCTTGTACAAAAAATTTAATTGACAGTTTAAGGCAAAATAAAATAAACTTCATTATAAACGGTGGTGAAGATCGTTTGCCGGGACATTTAAGTTTGTCGTTTAAAGATTGTGTCGGCGAAACTTTAATGCACAGGCTTGATTTAAAAAATATTTGTGTTGCAACAGGTTCAGCTTGCGACGCCGGACAAACAAAAATTTCTCACGTTTTAAAAGCAATGAAAATTCCTGAAGATTATGTTCGCGGTACAATCCGAATAACTTTTGGCAAAGGGAATTCAGAAGATGACGCAAAAATTATCGGCAACAATTTATCTAAAATTTTACAAAAAAAATAGCACTTGAAATAAAGTGCTTAATAATATATGAGAGAATGCAGACTTCCAATTTGGAGGTCTATTTTTTATTTGCAAATTGATTTAAAAGTTTTTACGACATTGTCGACAGTGAAACCGAATTTTTTGAAGAGAAGTCCAGCCGGAGCAGATTCGCCAAAACCTTGCATAGTGACAGTAGCGCCGTCCAAGCCGACATAACTGCCCCAACCAAAATTCCTCGCCGCCTCAATAGCAACACGAGCACGAACATTTTTCGGCAAAACTTTTTCTTTGTATTCATCGCTTTGTTGCTCAAACAAATCAACGCAAGGCATTGAAACGACGCGGACATTGATATTTTCTTCAGCAAGTTTTTTCTGCGCGTCAATGGCAAGTGAAACTTCAGAACCGCTTGCGATTAAAATTCCGTCCAAATTACCATTAGCTTCCGAAATTATATAGCCGCCTTTGAGAGCTTCTTTACTTGAACCTGCAAGTTGCGGGAGATTTTGACGAGTAAGCGCAAGTGCAGTAGGAGTCTTTGTACTAGTTGCGGCAAGATACCAACCTGCGGCAGTTTCAGTAGCGTCAGCCGGTCTGAACATATTGATATTGGGAGTTGCGCGGAGCATTGCAAGTTGCTCAATAGGTTCATGGGTAGGACCGTCTTCACCAACGCCGATTGAATCGTGAGTCAAAACGTAAGTAATTGGCAAGCCCATTATCGCCGCCAATCTCATCATCGGTTTCATATAATCACTGAAAACGAAGAATGTACCGACGAAAGTACGCAAGCCGCCATGCAAAGTTATACCGTTCGCAATCGCCGACATTGCCAATTCTCTTACGCCGAAGTGCAAATTTCTTCCTGCATAATTATCCTTGCTGAAATCGCCGGCGTCTTTCATGTAAGTTTTGTTTGAAGGTGCAAGGTCAGCACTGCCGCCGATAAGATTGGGCATAATATTTTTCAGACGATTAATCATCGTGCCGGAAAGTGCGCGAGTTGCCTGCGGTTTATCTTCATAAGCCCAAAAATCTTTGTCGTCAAGTAAAGCTTGCGCGTCAATCGGAGAATTATATTTATCCCAAAGTTTTTTCTTATCAGGATATTTTGCGGAGTAGTCAGCAAAAAGTTTATTCCAAGCGTCTTCGGCAACTTGCCCTTTTTCCATATCATCTTGAATATGTTTGTAAACTTCGTCGGGAACGTAGAAAGTTTCTTCGGGTTTCGGGTAGTTCAGATTTTGTTTCATCTTCACTACATTTTCAACGCCAAGCGGTTCACCATGCGCCGCCGCCATACCTTGCTTTGGACTGCCGTAACCAATTTCAGTTTTAACCGTAATAAATGAAGGTTTAGTTTTTTCAGCCTTCGCCGCTTCAATCGCCTTCGCAATTTCATCAAGGTTATTGCCGTCTTCAACAGTCAAAGTTTGGAAACCGAAAGCCGCCATACGTGCTTGAACATTTTCGGTAAAGGCAATGTCGGTACTGCCTTCAATGGAAATTCTGTTGCTGTCGTAAAGGACAATAAGTTTGGACAAACCCAAAGTTCCGGCAAGTGAAAACGCTTCGGAAGAAATGCCTTCCATCATGCAACCATCGCCGCCAAGTACGAAGGTGTAATGGTCAACAACATTGAAATCGGGCTTATTGAAAATTGCGGCAAGATGAGCTTCCGCCATAGCCATACCAACTGCCATTGCCATACCTGCGCCCAAAGGTCCGGTCGTAGCTTCAACGCCATTTGTCCAACCATATTCAGGATGCCCAGGCGTCTTTGAATTTTCCTGCCTAAAGTTTTTAAGGTCGTCCAAAGTCAAACCGTAGCCGAAAAGGTGCAGGAGTGAATACAACATAGCGCTACCGTGTCCGCCGGAAAGTACGAATCTGTCACGATTAGCCCACTTTGAATTTTTAGGATTGTGCGACATTTGATGCGCCCAAAGTTCATAAGCCATAGCGGCAGAACCAAGCGGCAAACCTGGATGACCTGAATTTGCTTTTTGTACAGCGTCGGCACTAAGTGCGCGAATAGCATTGACGCAAATAATATCTTCCTTATGCAAAAAAATCTCTCCTTCCTATTCAGTCAATTCGTACATTGCAATTTCGTCAACTTCGCGATTTGTGGCAACGACATAATCTTTGCCGTCTTTAACGAAGTGCATAACATTAGCCGCGCCGCAACCTTTGTCAAGAATTTGCGCGGAATATTCTTTGCCGTCGTGAGTGAAAGCAAGTAAGTAGCGTTCGCCTTTGCGATGTCCCAAAATCCAAGTGGGCTTGCCGCAAATTTCTCCGCCGAAAATAGCATGCAAAAACTCTAACTTTTCGGGATACTGATACGCGAGTTTAAATTCGCCGTCTTTCATCTCATAAATATTAATCGTGTCACCATGGAAAGGCGCGATTGTGCAAAGTTCCTCAACACCGTCATTATTGAGATCCAAAAGTAAACCATCACTTGCCGCATCAGTCGTCAACTGTTTAATTTCCCATTCGCCGCCTGCAGTTTTGGGCGGGAAAAATTGGAATACTCCGTTATCGCAAGAAACGATACTGCTGGTTGAGCCGTCCTTTTCAACGTGGCGGTAGTAGCCGTGATTTTTCAACATACCTTCTTTGATTGTCGTAAGTTCCAACTGATGATCGTAAGTGTAAGTTGAAAGGTCGTCAGGAAGTTCAGCAACGCAAACTCTACCAGGTGAACGCCAATCGTCTTTGTATTCGTGATCCGTTTTCAGACAGCAAGCGATAAGATAATTTTTTCCACCGGCTTGCAAAATGTCAAAGCGATGAACGAAAGGCAGTTTGACAAGTACGCGAACTTCCCAATCATCTTTGCCCATAGGAGTGACGACTACGATTGCCGCATTTTTGCTGTCATTGGGCGAATAAAATTTGCGCGTGGAAAGAAATTGACCATTACTGCCCGGAACTTGTTGCATTGTCATAATTCCGCCGGGTTCACTCCACAAAACTTCCTCTTGATTGCCGTCCAAATCGTACAGGCGACACTGATTGACTTTTTCAGCCGCTACCAAGAAATGATCTTTGCCGTTGTACTTAAGCATAGTCATTGCGTAACATTTTTCCAAATTGCCGATAACTTTTTTTGTTACTTTCACTTATTCTCACTCCTTACGAAATAACTTTGTCGAAATATCCGCGAATAAAATTATTTGCGTTTTCAAGTTCGGCTTTCCAATCTTGTGTAACGCCTTTCACAAACCAAAATTCAGTAACGTAACGACGGACGCCCAATTCCCACGAAGTTTTAATAACTTTTTCAAAATCAACGTGACCTGTTCCGTAGGGAATTTCACGATACTTGCCTGGTACAGTTTCTTTCAGATGAACCGCAACGATATGACCTTTGCCGCTGTTCAAATCGTCGACGACATCATTTCCGTAAAGCAACGACGCATTTGTAATGTTGCCAACATCGGGATAAACGCCCAAGTACGGCGAATCAACAATATTGACGTACTTCATAGCTTTTCCGACCGTGTCCATAAATGGAGTTTCCATTGTTTCAAAACCAAGTTGCACGCCGTCACGACTTGCCATTTCAGTCGCAAGTTTAAGATTTTCTAAAAAATCTGCGCGTGTCTGTTCGTCGCCTTCTTCGTAGTAAACGTCATAACCTGCAAGTTGAATCGTCCTGATACCAAGACGCGCCGCAAGTGTAACCGCCTTTTGCATAATTTCCATACTACGTTTTTGCGTCGCCTTGTCGTGACTTCCGAAAGGATATTTGCGGTGACCGCTCAAGCAAATTGAACGGAAAGGCAAGTTGACTGTACGTATTGCGGCAATAATTTCATCAATCTGCCCGTCAGTATAATCAAGGCGCGCAAGTTTGTCGTCCGTTTCATCAATGCTCATTTCGACATAATCGAATCCGGCATTTTTAGCGGCTTGAAGTTTTTCTGCCCATGTCAAAGTACCGGGCATAGCTTTTTCATACAGACCCAAAAGATAATTTTTCATGGCGATACCTCATCAACCTTGCCCATAATATGCGTTGGGACCGTGTTTGCGCATAAAATGTTTGTCCTGAATGTACTGCGGAGCGCGGGCAACTTTTGGATTATTAATTTCAGTAAACGTTGCCATACGTGCAACTTCTTCCAAAACGACTGAATGATAAACAGCTTGCGCGGCATCTTTACCCCAAGTGAAAGGTCCGTGATTCGCGCAAATTACTGCCGGAACAAAAATCGGATCAATTTTGCGTTCGGTAAAAGTTTCGACAATGACATTTCCTGTATTGAGTTCGTAAGCTTCCTCAATTTCTTCTTTCGTCAAACTGCGCGTGCAAGGAATGTCTCCATAAAAATAATCAGCGTGAGTTGTTCCGTAAGCAGGAATATCGCGTCCGGCTTGCGCCCAAGAAACCGCGTGTGGGCTATGGGTATGAACAATTCCGCCGATTTTAGGAAATGCCTTATAAAGAATGCGATGTGTTTCAGTATCAGACGACGGTTTAAGTTTGCCTTCAACTTTTTTGCCGTCAAGATCAACAACGACTAAATCTTCCGGCGTCAATTCGTCGTACTCAACGCCGCTGGGTTTAATGACAAACAAACCACTTTCGCGATCAATGCCACTGACGTTGCCCCAAGTGTAGGTGATAAGTTTACGTTTCGGAAGTTCCATATTGGCTTCATAAACTTTTTTCTTAAGTTCTTCCAACATAACAGCTGACTCTCCTATAAAAACAAAAGTAGCGAGAGCGGAGCTTTACCGCCCTCGCTACGAAAGATTTTACAATTTAAATTTTTCGATTAAACGAAGGATTTACTTCTTGTCGATAATTTTTTCTTGAATCTTTTCAGCCATTTCCTTTTCGGAAAGCAAGTTCTTAAGACCGATAACGGTTGCTTTAACATCGCCGAAAGTTCCGACCAAAGACTCGGAGCAGAAAACCACGTCGTAGTTGTTGGCATTAGACTTTGCGTCACCAACGTTGGTGTGATAAATTTCAGCGTCAATGTTGAGCTTTTTGAACGCCTTCTCAAGTTTCATCTTGATGATCTGCGAAGACCCCATGCCACTGCCGCAAGCAGCGATAACTTTCAATTTTGCCATTAAAAAAACTCCCTTCAAAAAATTTTTTTATCAGTCGATAACGACTTCATCAACAGGTACACCCTGTTTTTTTGCCATCAATTCTTTGTAAGCGTCGTAGTCTTCAGCAATAAGGAAGTAAGTATCTTTATTCATACGATAAATAATTTGCGGAATTGCCAAAAGTCCAATGACGACAAGCGCCACGCCTACAAAATGCAAGTTGTTCATGATAACGCCGATTGCAGGCCATACCCAATCCCAGTCGGAGGAACCATGCCAACCACCGTAAACACCAGTCAAGAAATAGTGAGCTGCAAACGCGCCACCCAAAACTTGAATGATACCACTGAAGAACGGAATAATTGTCGCCGCACGAATACCGCCGAGTCTGTTTGCATAGACTGCGAAAGTTGCATTGTCAAAGAACAAAGGTACGAATCCGCTTATTATTAAAATCGGGCTATGGAAAACTATGAGACCGAGAATTGCCAAAAGTTGACCGAATGCGCCGAATAAAAATCCGATTGTAACTGCGTTGGGATGACCAAAACCGTAAACAGCCGCGCAGTCAACAGCCGGCATTGAACCGGGCAGAATCTTTTCAGAAATACCTTGGAAAGAATTTGTAAGTTCAGATACGAACATACGAATACCAAGTTGCAAAATTGTCAGGTAAACTGCGAAGAATAAAGATTTCTCAAGAATGTAGAAGCCGAAGTTTTGATTAGGTCCGAAACTCTTATCAATGCTATGCATAAGGTCGGGACCAAGTACCATGATTATCGCACCAAAGAAGAAGAACATTAAGCAACCGGTAGCGACAACGTTTTCATTGAACATTGCCAAAAAGCCCGGCAACTTCAAAGTTTCAAGAGACTTCTTAGGATCGCCGATTTTACCTGCGATTTTTGAAACAACCCAAATACCGAACATCTGTTGGTGACCAGTTGCAAAGCCGCCGCCTTCAGAAAGTTTTGCAACCGGCTCAACCGTAAGATTAGAACCGACTGCCCAATAAGTTCCGAGCAAGATACCCAGCATTACTACAACATTAGGATCTTGCAATTCAGGGAAGCAGAAAAGTACCAACCAAAGTGCTGTCGAAGATTGTTGTACCATGACGTGCCCTGTTATAAACAGCGTACGAATTTTTGTGTACTTGCGAAACAGCACCAAAAGAATATTCATTGTGAATGCCAGCAACAGAACCAACATCATCATTGAAAATGAGCGTCCGACATTTTCAACGGACATTTGCGCCGCCGCTTGACCAAAGTAAGGATCGATAACTGCTGCCGAAAGTTCAAAGCGGTCTTTTAAACCTACAAGTACCGGGCGGAAGTTTGATACCAAGCCGCCGGATGCAACGTTCAAAATCATATAACCGACCGTTGCTTTGATAAATCCCGCTATACATTCGTGAATCGGTTTGCCGAGAAGTAAGTAACCGATTAAAACGATAAAGCCGATAAAAAATTGCGGCTTTGTCAAAATGTTGTTTTGGAAAAATTCCCAAATACCGAGTAAAACTTCCATAAAATCCTCTCCTTATTCGGGAATTTCAATTACTCTTCGATTTTTACAAGGTCTTCAGCTGTCTTTGCCTCCAAAATTTTGCTGAACTTTTCTTCATCAGACATTGTTTCGACGAGTAAAGCCAAATTTTGAAGATGAATATTGTTATCTGTTGATGCTAAAACTACAAAAACGCGAGCATCTTTTTCCGGGTCATTGGGGTCAAAATGCACTGGTTTTTCAGTTTTCATAAAGCACATTGCCGTTTCATTTACGCCGACACCTTCCTGCGCATGCGGTATGCAGAGATTAGGCGCAATGACGATATACGGTCCAAGTTCCTCAACTTTTTTAATAATTTCGTCGGGATAAACCGGTTTAATACTTCCGTCGTCAATCAACGGTTGACAAGCGGCGCGCACTGCGTCACGCCAATCGTCAAATCCTTCGTGGAAGGAATATCTTTTTTTCTCTACCAATTCTTTAAGCATTAGTGCCTGCCTTTCTGCAAAAACTATTGCGTAGCTAAACTGTTATAATTTCAATGCCGTGTTGCTTAAGATTTTCCAAAATTTTTGAGTTAGCCTTGTTGTCGGTAATGAGTACAATCGGTTTGTCGTAAGTACTGCTGCCGTAAAGGTTTTCACTTTCTTCGCGCTTTAACAGTTTTGTATTATCTGCCAAAACGTAAACTTTATTTTTGGATCGACTAATCATAGATTCATTGATACCAATTTCTGTCGGTATGTCGTAACGGAATTCGCCATCATCATAAACGGCAGCACAACCGATAAAAATTTTATCTACCGTAATTGAAAGCAAGTTGCGCATAACATAATCACCAATTAATATTCGGTTGCGAATTTCTCCGCCGGTAAGATGAATCGTAACTCCTTTTGGATATTCTTCACCGATAGCCCAGCCGTTATTCGTATACACCGAAACTTTTTTATCAGTGACGTACTTTAGCATATTCAACGCCATCATGCTGCCGTTTATGAAAAGCGTGTCTCCGTCCTCAACGTATCTTGCGGCATATCTTGAAATGCTATCCCTGCATCTCCTGACATCGTCATTGAACCGCATTGTTTCATTTATTCTTTCCAGTGAAACCACCCCTCCGTGAGTTCTGCGGATCAATTGTCTTGTTTCCATGATATGTAAATCGCGCCGCACGGTCATTTCAGAAACATTGTAAAGTTGAGCAATTTCGCGAATAGTTATTTCGCCTTTTTCCGATACTACTTGAAAAATTTTTTGCCGACGTCTTCGCACTGATAATTGAGTGTTCTTCATTCTTTTTCACACCCCGCACAAATTAAATCTCCTAAATGTTGTTGAAATTATTTTTTTAAATATATCAGAAAGTTATAGTCTGTGCAAGGTAAAAGTCGACATTAATTTTCAATTTTTTACAAGCAGGAGCGGAAGGGGATATTTTGCGGATGCTCGAAGCAATCTTCAAAGCCTCTTTGATGATGATAATAAATTTTATCCTTGTCCTGCGGGTAAGTGTATTTGCCGCCAACTTGCCAGAAAAACGGATGGAACTTGTATTCGTTTCTATCTTTCTTGAAATCGTAAAGCAGTTTAATTTCTTCGCAATCTGCTTGGAAGTTTGTCCAAACGTCCCAATGAATAGGAATGACGACTTTGCATTTCAGATTTTCCGCCATACGAAGTACGTCGATTGACGTCATCTTATCTTGCATACCGATTGGATTTTCGCCGAAAGAACCGAAAGCGACATCAATGTCATGATCCTTGCCGTGTTTTGCGAAGTAAATTGAGAAGTGTGAATCGCCGGAATGATAAATATTTCCGCCTGGAGTCTTCAGCAAGTAGTTGACAGCTTTTTCGTCCATATCTGTCGGGCATTTGCCAGTTAATTCTTCGCGATCTGGACCGGTCGAATCAGTCGTGACGATACAAGTACGGTCAAAACTATCAAGGCAGATAATTTCAATATCCTTAATCTTAAAGCTGTCGCCGGGTTTAACTTCGCGGCAACGTTCTTGAGGCACTCCCCATTTTACCCAAGTTTCAATAGATTTTTTAGGACCAATGAAAGGCACGGGAATTTCTTTACCGTCTTCAATCGTCGTCATACCGCTGTTAATGACGTGAGCCGCCCATTCAGCAGACATATGATCTTGATGATAATGCGTTGCAAGTACAGCGTCTACTTGCTTGAAAGCAAAAGGATCAATGACGAAAGGAACATTGCGCAGATTGGGTTGCATATTACGACAACCGCACATATTCGCCATTTGATGTCCGACTTTCATTTTGCCATCGCCATGAGTACGTTTGCCGTTGCCGCACCAAAGGTCAATCGTAATGTTAGCATTGCCAGGAGTTTTAAACCAAATTCCCGTGCAGCCGAGCCACCACATTGCTACTTGTCCTTCGGGTACTACTGCCGATTCAATGTCTTCTACAAGCCAAGTTCCCCATTCGGGAAAAGTACTCATAATCCACTTATCGCGAGTCATTTCAGAAATTTTACTCATTAATCTTTCCGCTACTTGACATAAACTAACTGTCCTATGTCAAAATTTTGTAGCTCTCCTTTCGTGATATTTTTTTGAGTACAAAGCCCTTCGGCTAAATCCTAACCAACCTTGCGATTTTCTACCGCCCTACAGGTATCACTCCTTCCGCTAAACTTTCGTCAATATTTTTTGAAAATTATAAGGCTATTTTTACATAAAGTCAACAAGTTTGAACTCAAAATACACAGTTTTTTTTTAACCTTTCACTTAAACGTAATTTTTAAAAATAAAAAAATCCTTGCTTGACTAGGTTAAGACGAACTGATAAACTTATAGTAATCAGCTGAGAATTAAGATAATTTTGAATATCTTTTTCACATAAAATATTCAGAAAGGATGATTGTTGCCGTGTTTAAAAAAATTTTTAAAGCTGTTGCCGCGTGTGTGACGTTGTGTACTGCCCTCCTTTTTACCGGTTGCGGAGGCAATGACCAAAATGCCGTTCGTGAAGAATTTATTCACATTGCTACTGGTAATACGACCGGAACGTATTACCCTGTTGGCGGAGTTATCAGCGAAATTTTGAATACGAACATTGAAAAAATGCATTCCGGCGTACAAACTACCAGCGGTTCAGTTTCCAACCTTCGACTTCTTGCCGATGATACTGTTGAATTGGCTATCGTGCAAAATGATATTGCCAACTTTGCCGCAAGTGGCACTGAAATGTTTAAAGATGAAAACAAATACAAGTTTGATAACATTAAAGCACTTGCCGCACTTTATCAAGAAAGTTGTCAAGTAGTTACGACTGAAGCTTCGGGCATTCAATCAATAGCGGATCTCAAAGGTAAAAAAGTTGCAGTCGGCGCAGAAGGTAGTGGCGCCGAAGCTAATGCTCGCCAAATTCTTGAAGCTTACGGTATTACCTACAACGACATTGATGCGCAATACCTTTCATTTTCCGCAGGCGCTAAAGCTCTGAAAGACGGTAATGTTGACGCCGTATTTTTGACAGCCGGTTTCCCGACACTTGCTATTCAAGATATTACCGCGCAAACCAATATTAATTTGTTGCCCATTGACGATGAACATATTAAGGCGCTCACGGAGAAATATCCTTTTTACACAAAAATCGTAATTCCGAAGGGCATTTACAACAAATTTGATAAAGACGTACAGACAGTTTCAGTTACCGCGTTGCTTGTCTGCAATGAAAAGGTCAGCGATGATTTAGGTTACAAAATTACGAAGTCACTTTTTGATAATCTTGACACTTTCAAAAATGCGCATCCTGTGCTTTCAAACTTCGATAAAAAGGTTGCCTCTGGTATAAGTGGAATTGAAGTCAATGGCGGTGCTAAAAAATTTTTTGATGAGAAATAAATATATACTCAACATATAACAAATTGGAATTCGTGCGGCTAAGGTTTTTATATTAAGACCGATTTTCCGCACGATTTTTGTATTGATATATTATTATAGAAATGAGTGAAAAAAATGTTGACTGAAAAAGAAATTATGAAATTACAAAATGGCAGTGATGTACGTGGAATCGCGGTTGACGGCGTTTTCGGTGAGGCAGTAAATCTTACTGAAGAAGCAGTCGGACGTATTACCGGTGGCTTTGTAGAATTTCTTGCTGAAAAACTTTCCAAACCCAAAAATAAACTTAAAATCGCTATCGGTCATGATTCGCGTATTTCTGCGCAGAAGTTGAAGTCGGCGGCGATTAGTGCCTTGCTTGCAAATGGCGTTGAAGTTTTGGATTGCGGACTTGCATCAACTCCCGCAATGTTTATGTCAATAATTTTTGCTGAAACGAAGTCGGACGGTTCAATTATGTTGACTGCAAGTCACTTGCCTTTCAATCGTAACGGTATGAAATTTTTCACGATGAGCGGCGGACTTGATAAAGACGATATTAAAAAAGTTTTGACAAACGCAACTAAGATTTTAGAAGTTCCGACTGCGAAAGGCGACGTGACAAAGTTTGATTTAATTGGACTTTACTCCAAACATCTTTGCAAAATAATTC
Source organism: uncultured Selenomonadales bacterium (assembly GCA_937877565.1). Lineage (GTDB taxonomy): Bacteria > Bacillota > Negativicutes > Selenomonadales > Selenomonadaceae > Quinella. The sequence goes on from CALFJB010000065.1 coordinate 27,260, forward strand.
GCGACAAACTTAATATTGGTGAAAAGCCGCTTGAAGGTATGCACATTGTAGTTGATGCCGGAAATGGCGGCGGCGGATTTTTTGCCAACAAAGTTTTGCAACCGCTTGGCGCTGATACTTCGGGCAGTCAATTTCTTGAGCCGGACGGACATTTTCCGAATCACATTCCCAATCCTGAAGACTCAAAAGCTATGTCGGCGATTCGTCAAGCAGTTTTGGAAAATCACGCGGACTTGGGATTAATTTTCGATACTGACGTTGACAGAATGAGCGCGGTTTTGAGCAATGGCGAAGAAGTCAACCGCAACGCTTTAATTGCTATGATGGCGGCGATACTTGCTCCCGATTATCCCGGCAGTACGATTGTTACCGATTCCGTGACTTCGGATGGTTTGCAAAAATTTTTGGAAGGAACTTTGAAACTTAAACATCACAGATTTAAGCGCGGCTATAAAAATGTCATCAATGAATGTATTCGCCTTAATCAATCGGGAACTGTTTCACCATTGGCGATTGAAACCAGTGGACATGGTGCTTTGAGTGAAAACTATTATTTGGACGACGGCGCTTACTTAGCAGTAAAACTTTTGACTGCGGCGGCGCAAGCTAGACAAAACGGTAAAGACCTTGCCGACCTTATTGAAAAACTTGAGCAACCGATTGAGTCCGTTGAATATCGTTTGAAGATTGACGCGGAAGATTTTAAAGGCTTCGGCGAAAAAGTTTTACTGGCTTTCAAAAATAATGCTGTACAAAAAAATATAAAACTTGCCGAACCGAATTTTGAAGGTGTCCGCTTAATTTTTGATGAAGGTTGGGCTCTGTTGAGAGTTTCACTTCACGATCCAAATATGCCTCTGAACATTGAAAGTAATGTTAAAGGCGGGTGTAAAAAAATTTGCGCGCAGATTAACGAATTGTTGACCGGCGTTTATCCCAACTTGCCAATCGGTTAATAAAAAAATCTTCGCCGCCCAATTAGGACGGCATTTTTTGTTTGGAAGTAAACCATAGAGTATTGAAAACAATATTTTAACAAACTTGACGAAAAGAAAAAGCCCGCGTACTTTACAAGTAAACGCGGACTAAAGCTTGCGGAACTAATAATTAACGATTAAGCCATTGCGAACGAATAAAAATTTTACCCCCAAATTTTTATTCGTTACTTTCATTATATACACTGCCGCCGAATTTTGTTTCCAGTGCCTCACGCAATAACCTTGCAAAGTTTCGCGCACCCTCTACAGTCGGGTGAACTCCGTCTGGAAACCATTCCGGATGTTGGATCGACAATGCATACCAATCTATTACAGTAATATTGGGGCGAGTTGCGGCAAGTTCCCAAATATAATCATTATTCATATTCATCCATTGCGAATAGGAACAATATACGGTTACCCAAAAAATTGTTCTTTCCGTGCCAAGAAGTTCCAAAAGATTTTGCGTACCACTGGCATACGGTTCATGATTAAGCAACGGACCGTTCGTACCAAGTTCGACAATCACAACGTCACTAAGTCTGCCTTCCCAATCAAGTCGTTGCGCCGCTTCAAAGCCGCCACAAACATCGCGCGAACCTTTGGCATCTATGTGCGCATCCGGCAGTTGATCCAAAATGATTCTTCGATTACCATTCATAATAGAATCGCCTATCATTGTGACGCCTTCTCCTGTCAAATACTTTGATACATCTTCTTGGTAAACCGGCTCTGGATTTTCTATTTCTGTCGGATCGCGCTTTTCATTTTCTGTAACTTGCGTTGATTGAGTGCTTTCAGAAATTTGCGGAGTCCCATGCACTCTGTCTTTTGATATTCGCGCTAATCCTGTGCCGTATGATGCCATTATCAAAAAAAATACCGCGAAGCTCACTAAAATTAAAATTTTCTTTTTACTCATATCTGCAACCTCTCCTTTAATTACTCTGCTGATAATTTCTGCGCCAAAGTATCATGAATAAGTTTAGCGTATTGGAATTCGCCGTCCATATTGGGATGCGTGCCGTCGGACTGCAGCCAATCGGGATTACTTTTAGCCAATGGATACCAATCTATTAAATGGAAATTCGGGCGCGTCGTTGAAAGTTCAGACAAATATTTATTATTCATTGCCATCCACTCCGAATATGAACAATACACCGTTATCCAATAAATTTGGCGTTCCGTACCAAGAACATTCAGCATATTTTGCATACCGCTTGCATACGGTTCATGTTCAAGCAATGGACCATTAGTTCCAAGTGCTACTACCACTATATCGCTAAGTTTACCTTCCTGCTGAAGTTTTTGGGCTACTTCGGCTCCTCCGCAAACATCACGCGACGACAATGCATCTATATAAGCTTCGGGCATTAATTCTGTAATACTCGGACTTGAGCAAACCATAACTGAATCGCCTATCATTGTGATACCCGCGCCGCGTAGTCGTGCCTCCAATCTTTCTTGCGCGGTTTTGATTTTAGCCGCTTCTTCCGCCTCCCTTGCCGCACGCTCTGCTTGAGCTTTTTCCAATTCCGCTTGCTTTTGTTCAAGTTCCATTTTCAATTTATATCCCGGCTTATGTTCAGGATTAAAATCTGATGCTAAGACGTCCTTTAATCCAAAACCCATAAACCCTACGCAAACGACTGCTAAAAATGCAAAGGCGTATTGCTGTAAATTCCAATCCTTTTTCTTAAGATTGGAAATAAATTTCAGAATTTCTTTTGACAAAGCCGACAAAACTATAATCAAAAAAATTTCCAATAAAGGTCCGTATGTCAATTCGTGCCATGCTTTTCTTTGAAAGAAAAATAGTACTGGATATTGCCAAAGAAAAATTTCGTAACTGTGTCCGCCTACCCATTTGAAAATCGGTGCTTCTAACCAATCACCTAAATACGAATCTTCTATCACTACAAAAATCATCAAGCAAAAAATCAACGTCAGTAATTGCATTCCGCCTGCGTAAAGCGATAAGTATTGACCGCGCAACAAGAAAGTAGCAATTAGCACTGGGATTAGCAAAACTGTAAATAATATATCCGATCGAATTGGTAAACTACTGCCGCTGTTAAGATTTGAATTTCTATTTGCAAACATCAGCCCCATAGCTCCGCCAAACAAGCATGCAAATACTCTGGTGTCGGTGCCGTAATATAACCGGCTTATCTCATCGACGCTTTGAAATGACATCATTGCCATTTCGCCTGCAGAGATTAATCCAAGCAAAAATAAAAAAATTGCGCTCCAACGACTAAGTAACACGCATATCCCAAAAAGTAACGGCCATATTAAAACGTATTCAATTTCTACACCCAAAAACCACATATGCGTAAATGGCGATGCATTGACGACGCGCGCAAAATAATCTGCATTCATCGCCAGCTGCCACCAATTATTAAATCCTAAAACTATCGAGACAATTTCTTTGCCGCTATCTTCTAAGACTCCTGCCAGGAAAAAATGATAAAACCCTACCGTTACCAAAATGACCAGTAATAGCGGCGGGTATAATCTTTTCAGACGTTTTAGGTAATAGTGACCTACGCTGAAATTTTCGGACATATAATCGCAGGCACTTCCGTACGCCAAAAGAAATCCCGTGAGTACCAGAAATAAACATACTCCTATGTAGCCTCCGACGAAAGTTTCGGGGAAAATATGAAAAAGTGTTATGAGCGTAATCGCCAACGTTCGTAAAGCATCAAGTCCTTTTATATATTTTCTCTGTTGCTTACCTTCTGCCAAATTTGCGCCTCCTATTTTATATATCTCTATATATGACCTTGCCAATTTTCAGTCTAGCATAAATCTATTTAAAAGACAAGATTTTTGCCGACTTGCGCGCAGGTTCAACTTTAGGTACGCGCAGATTTTATTTCAAATTTTATGCTGGGTAAGTCAATTAACCTATACATTTTTTGCGGCATTCATCAGAACTTCGGCATTTCTTTTTTCAAAAAAGGTTATGAAATCATTAACCGGCATAGGCTTAGCGTTAAAAAATCCTTGACCGTAACGGCAGCCCAAACTAAGCAATAAATTTTCTTCTTCAACTGTTTCAATGCCTTCACAAATTACAGACATACCCAAAGATTTTCCAAGTTCGATAACTTTGCCAAGAATTTTTTTCATTCTTTGAGAAGTGTCCGCGCCTGTCAAAACTGACCTATCAATTTTCAAAACGTCCATCGGCAAACTACTCAAAAGACTGAACGACGAATATCCCGCGCCGAAGTCGTCAACCGCAATGGTGTAACCCATTGACTTAAGTTCGGTGATAATTTTTTCCGCATTTTGTCGCGCGGCTTTTTTATCAAAGTCGCCGAACATAGTTTCGGTTATCTCCAACTCAATAAGATTGGGCGGAAGTTTATATTTTTCAATGATAGCCCGCATTTTATCGAGGTAACCTTCCTCCGTCATATGCAACCGCGATTGATTGACTGAAATTGGCACAACTTCTTTGCCGGCGTCAAGTCTTTCGCGTTGCAGTTGGCAAGTTTTCTCCAAAATGTAATAGTCAACTTGAATGACGAAGCCATTTTGTTCAAACAGCGGAATAAATTTGCCGGGCGGCATAAAGCCGGTAGTCGGACTAATCCAACGTACAAGAGCTTCCGCGCCGATAATTTTTCGCGTCTTAATGTCGTACTTCGGCTGATACCACGCTTTGAATTCATCATTTTCAAGTGCGCTAATCATACGGTTTTCAATGTCGTGTTCACTTTTCAAAGTCTCTTCCATTTTCTCATCAAAGACTTTCACTTCATTGCTTGACGTTTGTTGACAAGCCGTAACTGCACGACCGATAGCTTGTTGAATGTCAAGCGTTTCATCGTAACGACTTATTCCGGCTTTCATATGGATCACGATTTTAGCATTGGCGTCCGCCGTATCCATATAACTGTAACTCTCAATAATTTGCGTCGCCCAATCAAAAATCTTTTCGGCATTTTCAGCCTTGCAGAAGCAAATTAAATGTCCGACATCAATTCCGGCGGCAGTAAAAATTACTGGAGCGGAAGTTTTCAAACCATTTGCCAACGCATGGAATTGGCTGTCCATAATTTTATGACCAAGATTTTCTGTCATAATCGCGTTGCTCATCATTGAAAAGACTGCAAAGAAAGTTTGAGTGTTCGGACTTGATTCTTTCAGATTTTTAAAAGTCGAAGGGACTTCCTTTACAAGCCAAGAAACATTCGGCAAATTGTATCTTGAATCGGTGTACGCCATACGCTGAACCATTTCAAAATTTTTCTTGTTGATATTTCGACGATAAATAAGAGCTCCAATTAATGTCGTCAAAAGAATTACGAATAGGACGACTTTAAAAAGGTTGCGATAAATTAGCTTTTGAACGTTGAACGTACTTGTAGTTTGTTGATGTTTTGCCAACATATCGCGTACCCAACTTACGTCAATGTGATTAATTTCTTTGTTAAGAATATGCCAAAGTCTTAAATCGCCGTTGACATTAATGCCGAGCCCAACTGATTGGCTGTATGGAGAAACGGCGCCAACTTCCAAATCGTAAGTTCCGACAGCGTCAATAAAGGAGTACACAGAATCGCGATTGACGTAAACAATATCGGCGCGTCCGTCTTCAACGGCTTTCAAGCATTCTTCAAAATTGGGCAGGTAGATAATATTTTCTTTCGGGAAGTTCATTTCAATGAAATTCATCGTGTAAAACATATTCTGTACGCAGGCGACTTTTGGATTTTTGGAAGAATCAATAATATAGTCGGCGCGAGTCACGGGGACATAGTCCATTTGGAAATACGTTTGAGTTGGTTTGATATTGTAATTTTCAGCCCAACTAAAATCTGAAACCGCGTCGGCAATGAAATCAATTTCGCCGTTTTGAATTAAGCTTCGAGCTTCTTCATAAGAATTGGTTTTGACTATTTCAATTTCTATATTTAAATCATCGGAAATTCTGTTGATGATGTCGACCATAAGTCCTTGCAAATTGCCTTTGTCGTCATAATAGACACGCGGCTTTTGATAAAACAAAACAGCCGTGCGAAGTTTTTTCTTTTCGGCGAGAAAAATTTTTTCGTCACGACTTAAAAGTAAGGGGAATTCTTCCTTGAGAAAATATTTTCTTTTCAACGTATCGCGAATATCAGATTGGTAAAGCAGGAGCTGATCCATAGCCCAATTCAATCTGTCTAAAAGGTCCTGACGATCGGCGCGAACAGACAAGCGATAATTTTGCCTATCGAAAACGGCGTAAGTATGTTTATCTTTATTATAGAAAAGCATTGCATCAACATAGCCGTCGACTTCGTCGTTAGCATAGGCTTTCAAAATATCTTGGTAGGTTTTGTAATTTACAAGATTGTATTGAAAACCTTCAGCCCGCGCGACTTCATCAAGTCCAGGTGTATCGTAATTTGTGCGGACTCTAGCCAAATTTATTTGCGGTTTGATTTTGGCTTTTTCGATAACCAATTCCATTGGGAAACGTCCGACGACATGATCTGTAGATTTTGCATTGATAAGCCATTGATGATCGCCGGGCAGGTTTGGAATAATATCAACTTCGCCGTTTTGGAGTTTGTCCAAGAGGTCAGTCCAATCATTGAAAACGATATATTCAAATTCGCAGGGGACATAATTTTCAAGAAATTCCATGTACTCATATCCGTAGCCGGCGGTATGTCCGGGGCGATCTTCGTACATAAAGCCGGTGTTGACGACGTAGCCGACTTTCAGTTTGCGGTATTCGTTTTGAATAGCTGGTGCGGATTCAACTCTGGGCATAAATTCGACGACATCAGCATTTGTGAATAACGTTGGGATAACGAGCATTAAGGCTGTAAGAAATTTTTTATGGAATTTAAGCTTTTGCATAACTGATCTACTCCAATACTTATTTCATTTTTATTTTGCATTGTACAATTTTCACATTTATTTTACAAGAATTGACTTATAGTTTATTGAGGGAAATTTCCGGCAGATGTTGACAACCATATAATTTTTTGTGAGTCTTAGATGTTCGTCGCTGATTTTTGAGATTGGCAACGTTGGTCACATTTTCATCAAGATTTTTAGGTTGAGGGAGATTTTTGTAAAAAGAAAAAAGTTCCATATAAGTTTTGACTTTAACATTAAATAAAGATATAATCAAAAAAAATTTTTAGTTTATTAGGAAGAGGGGGTTTTTGAGCGGCGTGAGTAATCAATCTAATGATCAGAAACAGAAGTCAAATAATTTAGTGCGTCAAAGTGCTCGTCGCTCTCGACTTAATCTGGGGGTGGCGACTCTCTCAAACTCTCTTTTGCGGGGTGATAGAGGCAACAATAGTCTTGGTAACATAGAAATGCTTAATTCTTTGGTCTTTTTTCATCCTGTTGTTTCTGGTTTTGTTGAAAATAAAGCTCCTGATAATTTTCTAAATTTTTCCAGAAAATCGAAAACTTTTTTTAGCTATCAGCAGTCCTATTATTGCCCAAAATGTTTTCAACAATTAAGCAGAAAATCAGAAAACTCTTTGAGGTCTCTTGATGGTTCTGTGTCGTCGTTGGAGTCGGAGGTTTTGGGTGTCGGTGAGTTGGTTGATGATAATCGTTGGAAGTTACTTCGTCGTTCTAAACAATTATTGGCTATGCGTACTGTTACTCCTGAGTTGGCGACTAAGCTTGACTTGCGTCGCGATTGGAATCTTCATCGTAAAATTGAGACCCTTCTTGATTGTTTTCCTTCTTTGAAATATTCTTATAGTTCCCTGCGTGGTAAAAAATTTGATGGTTCTGTTTCTATTCTTAGTAATGGGTCGACTGCTCGTGTTGATGACATTGCTCGTTCTCATAGTATCCGACTTGATCCTGTTGATGCTCCTAAAGAACTTTTTAAGTATCGACAACGTATTCAAAAAATTATTGCTTGGGCTTATGCCAATAATTTAGTTCCCGTGATGATGACTTTGACTGTCTTTCATCGTTGGCATGATCTAGCTCCTTTGTGTCGTGTCTTACGTAAGGCTTGGTCCTCGTTGTTTTCTGGAAGTCAAGCTGCTCTCGCCCGTAGGGCGAGCGTAGGATTCTGTGGTTACATTCGTCGTATGGAAGAGACCTTTAATGATGGTGATAAAGTCTTTAATTCTTTTAATTCTGGTTGGCATCCTCATTATCATATTATCTTTCTTGTTCCTCGTGAGAAGTTGTCCTTCCTATCAAGTTATGAGTCGGAGCTTCGTAAGGTCTGGGTGTCTCTTGTTTGTAGATATTTCCGGAATGAGTTTGGTGAAGATATTCCTTCAGCCTATTTGAAATCTTTTGAGGAACATGGTCTGGTGTTTAGTCGTTTTAAGTCTGTTGAGCAGGCTCGTAAGTGTGGTTGTCTTCATGCACGTGTTGGAGATTTATTTGAGGTCAAAGATGGTAAGTACCTCGCTAAGTTGATGGGGATCGATGATCCTTTGTATGGTGGCGATACTGAGCTGACTTATTTTTCCAAAACGAGTAAAACTCCCTTTGATTTATTGAAAGGTGCAGTGACTGCTAATCTTGCTGACTTGTGGTGTGAGTATGCTATTGCTACTAAGAAAATTCCTTGCTTTACTTTTTCGAAAGGTTTGGGTACTGAAGTTGACTCTTACTTTGATGCTTTGTCGGCTCTTGAATCCGAAAGCGAAAGTTCCAGTGCGCCTTCCGAATCTTTCCAACCTTCTGAGCCTTGTTCTTCTACGACTTCAGTTGCATCGACAGATACAGTTGGCGTTCCAATGACTGTGAAGGATGGCTTTGTTTTCCGTATCAAATCTGAAGATTATCAATGGTTGTACCGTCATTTTCTTATTGGCGAATTGTTGAAGCATGCCGCGCAAGGTTATGATGTTGTTAAGAATTGGCTTCATGATATTTGCAATATTTCTGTGCTTGAAGGTAACCAAGCGGCAGATGATGTGAATGATCTTGAGCTTATGAATTTGGATTTGCGTATGATGTTTGATGATGATTCTCCGACGTAGTGTTTCTTGCATGAGTAATCCTTCAATGTTCATTGCTTCATTAGATCACTTGGCGATTCTATTTCGCAAATTCAAATTTAGCTTTGCTTATTCAATCGGCAATATTAAGTGACATCATCACAGCAACTGCTATCTTGTTTGCTAAATGAATTTGCTTCCAATTTCTTCTTTAGCATAGGTTTCTGTATTTCTCTCTTTTGAAATTTGTTTATGAATTTTATCAACAATGAATCTGCGCGTGCGACACTTGGATACAATCTTTTTATAATCTAACTCCAACTGGTTTATCAGTTCATAAACAAATTTATGTATTTTACATTTACAGAAAAAGTGATGTTGCTCGACGCACTTCAATGTTGGGGAGGTGTATGTAATTAGCATTTCTGACATCCATTATAATCTTCATTAATCTCATTTTTGATAGGAGAACAGAGTATGAAAAAAAATTCTTTTCTTGCTACAGTCAGTAACAAAAAAACTGTAAAAATTTTATTGTTTGTAATATCGACATTCTTTTTTCAAGGGTGTCTTGATCCAGAACCTTACCATGATGATAAGCAAGAACAAGAGTCCCCAGATCCTGTGGCTGCTGTTGTTCAAAAGGTTGGTCCAAGTGTGGTCAACATAGAAACGAATATTACTAAAGGCTCAGGTGTGATTCTCAATAAAGACGGTTATATTATTACGAACGATCATGTTATCAGAGGCGTAAATTCGGTGGAAGTTCATTTACTCGATAAACGCACTCTTAAAGCTACGATAGTTGCTACTGATCCTCGAAGAGATGTTGCTGTTATTAAAGTTGAAGGTGACAATCTTCAAGCGGCTGAATTGGCTGATTCTAAAAATTTAAATGTTGGTGACGATGTCATTGCCATTGGAAATGCGCAAGGTGTCGAAAATAGTGTTACTAAAGGCATTATTAGCAACTTGAATGTTGACGTTGACACTGGAATAAATATACGAAGATGTATTCAAACAGATGCGCCGATTAATCACGGCAATTCGGGGGGCGCTCTTGTAAATATGAAAGGTAAAGTTGTTGGTATAAATGATATGGGGCGCTCTGATTCCGAGAGTATGAATTACGCTATTCCGATTAATGATGTTAAAGATGTGGCTGACCAAATTATTGAAAAAGGCTATGTTTCTATGGTCTATGTCGGAGTGAACTTGGTGAATGAAAAGACAAATGACGGAGAAGGTTTCTTAATCATTAAAGATATAATGCCTAATTCTCCAGCGGCAAAATTTGACTTAAAAGCCGGCGACATTATTATCAAAGTCAATGACGTAAGAGTACCGACAGTTTCAAAATTTCGCGAACAAATCAAAAATAGCGGAATTGGTAGCACTGTTTCAATTGGTATAGCTCGTAAAGGTAATACCGGATATGTAAGTGGTATTATTCAAGTTACACTCGATGAACTTCCCAAAGGCTATTATTCGATTGACTGGAGTTGATTTTTTATGAATCTTTATCGAGTAGCCTTAACGACTGTATTTCTACTCATTGCGATTATCTTTAGCGGTTGTGAATTCAGTGAATTTCTTGATGAATTTCCCAGAAAAGTTCCAAGTATATTTGCATTTAATGTAGACGATAAAGTGGAAAAGCCTTTGTCCATGCCGCCAAACTGTATGAAGTCCCCAGAGCCTTTACCGGATAAATTTTATATGGACGTTTATTGGGACACGACAATTTCCATGCAAGGTTTTACAAGATTGTCTGCGGGAAATGTTTATCGTCAATTGCCTGATATTTTAAGTGACTTTGGCAATTCCTTTAAAGATAGCGAAGTTCATTTTTATCGCTTTGGTGAAAAGATTGTTCCCGTTGACGACCGAGAACATTTACAATTTAGAAATCCTGACGTTTACTCCGATTTAATAACTTCTTTTGGCAATGTAATTGATGAAGCTAATCCATCGCATCTTTCAGTAGTTGTTACTGATCTTTTTGAAAGTAATGCTGATTGGAGCAATGTTACTCAAAAATGTCGCGAAAAATTTTTTTCACAGCATTTGTCAATAGCAATAATAGGCATTAAAAATTCATTTAATGGAGAGATTTTTGATGTTGGAATAAACGCGGCAAACTTCAGTTATGATAGTGGAAATGATCCCGTACGTTTCCGTCCGTGTTATCTTTTTTTGATGGGGGCTGAATCACAAGTAAGAGCGTTTTTAGAAAAATGGAAAAAAGTCGATGCGAGTAGCAATGAAATTCAATATGTTGTCTTTTCTGAATATTGTTCATTACCGTCAGATTTTTTGCGCGTGTCCAATGCTAAAGCTATAGATAAAAAAAATTTACTTGAAAACAGAACTTTGCTCAAATCTGAGGAGCAGTTACAAGAAGTTGTTATCGTAGATTACACTGAAAAAGTATCATTGAAGATCCCTTTTAAATTCAGTTTTAATTCGGAAGATAAAAATTGTCTTTTATCGGAAAACGCTTTTGATAAAAGGGCTAGAATTTTTGTATGGAACGATGAAGGCGAGTGGCAAGTGCAAGACGACAAGCAAGATAATCTTCGCTTAGCTTTGACGGATTTGAACGACGAAACCGAAAATAATCATCTACTTGAACTTTCATTCAATCCCCAAAGTACTTTGTTGCCCGGACGAATTAATTTGATACAGGTGCAAGTTATTCCAGAAAAAAATAAATTATCTTTGCCGGAATGGATTTCTGATTGGGATATGGGAAACATTGACATTGCCCCAGAGCAATTTAACGGTGCTAAAACGGTTAACTTAAAAAAAATTACCGACTCTTTAAAGGATTCTCTTTTCGCACAAACATTACCGATTATTACAGAATTGAATCTTGTAATCGACGAACGAAAAAAATAGAAAGGTTGTATAAAATATGAATCAAAATTCATCTGCGATTTTGAGTTTAATCGTCGGACTTATAATAATCCTTTTGATATCTTGCGCGACATACTTTATTGGTGTCAAGATGGCTGCAACTATGTTGCACTCGCTTCAACAGGAAGGCAATTCTGTTCCTGAACCCCAAGTATGGGTGCATAATTACTTTTATCTTGTGCGGTATATGGGCATTGCAGTCGGAATTATACTTTGTATGTGGACAGCTTTGACGCATTGGGGCCTCCGTTCAGAAAATCCAAATAATCAAGGAAAACTGTGGTTGTGGAGTTTATTTGGTTTTATCATTGCCGTAATATGTGTATTAAGTCCGCAAATTTTTTCATCGTTTTATCCTGATTACAGTTTGATCGTCGATTATCGAATTCCTTTACTTTTCTTTGTTGCTTACGATATCTTCGGATATTGGGGCGGAAGTATTATCGTAACTTCCGACAAATATAAATACACACCTTTACTGGCACGTTTCTTTAGATGAGGGGGTTGAAATATGGGGTATTATTTCATTTCTATTGGTGGCTCTGGTGCTCGTGTTTTGGAAGCGCTGACTCATCTCAATGTAGCTGGGCTTTTTCCAAATGAAGAACGAAAATGTAATCTTTATACAATGGCAATCGATCCAGATACTGGTAATGGAAACTTGAATCAAACAAAAAAACTGCTTAATTGCGTGAATAACTTTCAAAACGTTGATGTCGGAGTAGGAACGTCGTTGTTGAAAACGCCTTTGAAACTTGCTGATCCATTTTGCTGGAGTCCTGTGATACAGGGAGAAAATTTAGATACAGTTATTGGATTTGCAAACTTCAGAAATTCACCTATTGGCAAATTATATAGTTCGCTTTACACAAAAAAGGAACGCGATGAGAATCTGGATCTCGGCTTTAGGGGTCGCCCTTCTATCGGCGCTGCAGTTCTTGCTAAAAAAGCTGTGTTAGATGATTTTACTTCTGTTCAAAGAGAACAGTCTTGGAGAAATTTAATTAGAGAAGTGAATAGCGATGTTGCAACACATGGATCCGCACAAATTTTTTTGGCAGGCTCTATATTTGGCGGAACAGGAGCGTCAGGCTTGCCGACTATTGCGCGTCTTTTAAGAAAAGCCTTCAAACAAAATTGCCATAATGGCACGGTTCGTATTGGCGGAGCGTTGTTATTGCCGTATTTTTCTTTTGACCCTACGGACACTGAAATTCAAAATCAAAGAGAAAAACTTTTTGCTTACTCGGATCATTTCCTTACAAATACAAAAGCGGCTCTTCGATATTATGCTAATACAGGTGGAAGTGGCTATGATTCGATTTACTTTATTGGTGACGAATACATGACTCCAACTAGAAATTTTAGCGTTGGTGCATCGACTCAATGTAACGATGCAAATATCGTAGACTTTTTTGCAGCACTTGCGGCGTTACATTTTTATCATGAAAAAAATTACGCTGATAATGGTGGAAATGAATTATATTACATTGCACATCAAAATAGGGAAAAAATTCAATGGATTGATTTGCCGGACATTAAAATGGACAATGATATAACGATGTCGGTACAAAAACTTTTCGTACAATTCACACGTCTTATTTTCTTTTATCTGCGTATGGTGAAGCCGACTCTTGAAAAGGCAAAACTTGGTAATTTGAGTAGAAATGAATGTGCTTGGTACTGGAATCATTTTGAGAATATCGATTTAAGATCTAATTCTATAATCAATTTTGAAAACTATGCTGAAATGTTTGCACGTTGGCTGAATCAAATTGAAAGCCCCGTTGGTGGCCGTTCGGTAGAGCTTATCAAACGAGATTTTTTCCGTGTCGAAGATAACAATAATACAATAAACGTGACAATAAACGATACAAATCTTTTTAGCTCATTGGACTATGGAACAAGCAATGTAACTATTGATTCAGTGATAAATAATTTGTCTAGAAGCAATAGAGGATTGATTGGAAAAATTGGAAGTTATCTCTTTAGAAATAAGCAAAATAACCAAAAGTTAGGTGAGGGATTCGGAAGATTTTTGCGGTTGATTTATGATAGTTGCGGTGTAAGTTAATTGATTTTTTAGTAAAAAAGGAGTATTAGATATGCCACAATCAAAATTTTTGCTACCCGCACTTTCAATGGATGCTGCCATTGCGCCTACAAATCCCGGATGTTGGGAAGGACGCTCCATGTTAGCAGATGAGCTGACTAAATTGGCAAACGGTCTTGAAGTAGCAGTGAATAGAAATAGACCGGAGAGTATAGATTCTATTCCTGACATTTGGGCGAGACCGATTTTTTTCAAAATGGCACTTTACGCGAGTAATGAAAATCATTTCGACGCGGAACTTCACAAAAAAATAAAGGGTGAATGGCGCGCAATTCTTGCTATGCTTGCATTGAAGGATATGCGCAATTTGAATCTTACCGTTGACGCAGTTCATTTAAATACTGGAGGAACAAGTGTTGCTCCACTTGAAAGTATACTTTTGAACTTAGCTCCCAAAGATTCTATCACGCTAGATCCGAATAATCCCGGAAATTGGAGCAATGATTGGAAAGATATTTACGTAATATCCTACAATGACAAGCCGATTGCGATTACTTCCCCTACAACTTTAGTTGCGGCGTCGGCCGATTATAGCAGTGAACTTGCCGGTCAAATTATGCAACCGTGGAGTGATAACGGAAAATACCTTACCGATCCAATTCAAGAGCTTAGTGCAGAAGAGATTAGCGGCTTGACACAATGGCTTCAAAATTTATTGAACGGTCTCCAAAATAATATACCGTTCGAAGTTAAAGATAAAAATGACACATGCAAAAAATTATTCGCCACTCTTAACGAATATATTAACGACGTTAATGCTCGGTTGATGAATATGCCTGTTGTATCCGGAATTAACGTAGTTCAGCAGTCTACTCCAATGATGACTATTGGAGTTTTTAGATTCTTGGACTATAAAGTACAAGCACCGCCCCCTACACCGGCAAGTTCCTATGTTCGTTTGATTCCAAGTTCCTCAAGGGCAAATAGCGCAACGCTTTTAATTATTTCACCGAAAATGTTGAATGATATTTCAAAGTCAAGGGGAATTCCTACGTCTCAAATTTTTGTTTGGACCGGACTTACAGCTAACAATATAGCAGAGAATTCTCTACAAGGTAACAGAAATATGATTGGCAATGTAACGCTTGGGGCAACTCAGTGGCGTCGCCCAGAAGAATTCTTTACAGATAAATTGGCTATTTTTAGAAACAACGGTAAAGTTTTTAAAGGTGTTCGCTATGCGCATGGTATCGACATTTTATCAACTCAAAATTATAGTGTAATACTTCCTCTAAAAAAAGAAATCCTAGAATATTTCGAATCGGATGAAATAATTCGAAGATTTCATATTGAGAACATTGGCAATAACACGTTCAAAGTAACATTTGACTTCCCACTTTCCGGTAGAGATGGCGATAATATAATTTATACGGCAGAAAAATGTTATCATGTACAAGAAACGCTCTCCATTCAAACTACTATTCCAGTCATAGAAATTTGGCCAAATTTTAAGCGTAAAGATTGGAAAAAATATTATCTCTATTATGAAAATAGTGAAGCTCAAAATCAATCTCAAATAGCGGGAAATGATTTCTTCTATGTGTATCCTTATGCTTACGGAGAAAATATTGCTGGCGATACACCGAATTTGGGCTTAGAAAATCAGTATACGGCTAGACTCTTAGGATTTCCGGAAGCGCTTATTTGTACATTAAAATGGACTAACGGAGGTAGAAATTACACATCTGAATTGATTGACGCCGGCCTTATTCTTCTCGAAAATCCAAAAAACGTGAATGTCCATTTTAATGTAGACTGGAATGTTGGGATAGATTTTGGAACTTCAAGCACAATGCTTTATCAAAAGTCCTTAAATAATGCTCCGCATCCCTTGAATTTACAACCAAATCTTTTCCAAGTAACTGAAAGCGGAGACCTTCGTAATCGTACATATCTGAATTTTATTCCGGCGTCTACTGCCGATCAACAATCCGGATCGTTCCTTAGTATTTTTCAAATGTTGAGAAATCTTCAACAAGGCATTCCAATTCGTCCATTGCAAGATGGAAATATTTTCTGGCTCTTGAGTGCGGACGGTCCAGACGCTGTCAATTTTCGTGATAACAACAGAAAGATAGATACCAATCTGAAATGGACAAGTACGCCTTCCGACAAAATGAAAGTAATTTCATATATCCATCAGATTTGTCTGCAAATTTTGGCGGAGGCTGCACAAAATGAAGTATTCAATATCGAATGGAATTTTTCATATCCAACGGCGTTTTCGGACTCTCAAAGACAAGATTTTACTGCAGCGTGTCGACAAGCTGTGAATGCTGCTTGTCAGGATACCGGATTTTCAAACCAAACTTTGAAGTATTGGACAGAAAGTCAAGCTAGTGCATATTATTTCAGTACAGTAGGTGGAGTTGCATTAGCCGGCGGAGCGATTTGTTTGGATATTGGTGCCGGTACAACGGACATATCAGTAGTAAGCGGAACGCCTGCTAAGATCGTTTATCACACTTCATTGCAGTTTGCAGGAAGATATCTTTTTAAATCCATTTACCAAAATTATGGGATTTTTGCCAAATCATCAATTAATTTTGGAACAATGAATGATCAGCAAAAGAATTCTCTGATTGATGCGGATATGCGTAAGCACAATGAACAATATCTTGAAAATTTGATTAACATAAATGGTAACCAAGAAGTTGCAAGAGCTTTAAAAATCGCGCAATTTGCCGCCGCAGGAATTTTTTATTATCTCGGCGGGTTAATTAGTCTGTTACATGAAATGGGTATTTACGAAGAAGACCAAATACCAAAAATTCATATTGGAGGAAACGGAGCAAGAATTTTTTCCTGGATTTGTGGTAATAATTTTGGAATAAATGAAAATGTTCGTATGTCTGTGTTCAAGGATATGTTCGAGGCAACTTCCGGATTGAAAGGAGCGTTTAGCCCTTTCTTGTCACCAAAGCCAAAAGTTGAAGTGGCTCAAGGAATGGTTGACCCTATAGCTGCTGTCAAAGATTTTTTTGACAATGTAGCAATAGCGGATGCTATTTTTGGAGAAGCCGGAGCCGATCCTTTGATTGCCGACTCTGTTTTTGCCGGAGATGCTTTCATAAAAAATAATGATCCAAATCCACACCCCAAGACAGAATTTATTTCCGCCTATGATATTAAAAAAGGCATTCAGATTAAAAGTGTAAATGAGTTAGAAAATTTTGTGGAAAAATTTAATGCTAATCATCAAATCTGGGATTTGTCTAGTAGCATAACAATCAGTAAGTCACAAATTGATAACGTGCGCAGAGCCGTGTCAGGTATATATGCTATGCAGATGACACGCAATGTACATGATATTTTTGTTGAGCCGGTGTTCATTTTAGAATTAAAAAAATTTTTGGAGATGCTTTAATGTCTAAAATTAAACGCAGATTGATATATTTGGCGCTTTGTTTTAGTTTGAGCTGTAGCGTTGCGTATTCCAGTCCTATAGACAAATATGATGTTGAGCAAGGAGAAATGGAGCAGACAAATAACGAAAATGCTGATTCAGCCGACCAAAGACTGATAAACTCACTGAACAACCAAACTTATAATGAAGTAGATTCGGTAACCCCCAATTCAGTTGATAACCCAAAACCGAAACTTTCACCTGGATCAGAGAATAATATGAATCAAGAATTGAAAAATAATGTTGAGCCTCAACCGAATCCAGACGACAATGGAATTCTCCATATTGTTCTTGTCGTAGGAGAAATTTTGAATTTTATTTTTACGGCTTTAGTGGCGTTAGTTTTTTATAATCGATTTAGTCCACTGCTCAAACATAACACCAAAAATTCGTCAATAAATAAAGAAAATAGCTCTGTTAAATCGAGTTTAGTAAATGTCGAAAATATATCAACATCCTTAAATGATATGAAAAAAAAAGATAGCTCCTATAATAGTGAGATAAATTTGAGTTCGCCGAATGAAGCTTTTGGGAGTCATCGTGAAATCGATTCTAATAATAAATCGTCAATGGTAAATTCTGACGCTTTAAATCAAAATAGTTCTAGTAATGCAATGGCGAAGGTAATGGATATTCCTGTTGATTCAGATAAACCCAACAAAAATCTTACAAAACAGCAACCTACTATTCTTAGTTTGACTCGTGATTTTAAAAAAATGATGAGCGACATTTTAATATCGGAATCTTGGCAAAGTCAAGCTATCGCAGAAAATTTCGCAGCGCAATATGGCGTCATTGCTTTAAAATGTACTAACTCCTCAATGCGTGTTAATCAACCCGATTTGCCACCGAAATTTGAAAAAAGTACGTTGGATAATAAATTGTGGGGGATTCCGCTTACAAATGGAAGATTAGCAGTTTTTCCAAATCCAAGTTTGAGCGATTACGAGTACAGCATTCACTATCAAGGTGGCATGAAAGAACTTTTCAAGGTTTTAGTTGTCCCCCAATATACTCCATATGAAAAAGGGAGATATACAAAAGTCACATTAGAAACTCCAGCAATTATGCTGAACAATTTTCAGATCATTAAACAGGGCGAATTACATCTTATGTAGCAACTTAGCT
>CALFJB010000066.1 GCA_937877565.1 uncultured Selenomonadales bacterium
GTAAAATTATTTACTAGTCCCGAGAACCCCGCGATTTTAATCGTGGGAGGTTCAGTTTAAACGTATTTTTCCTGAAATATTTCGGAGATAAATATTTTCCTGTTTTATCGATAATAGTCAGTATTTTGCAGTTGTCGGTGTTTCTTGACGGAATAGGACAAGCCGCCGAACCGCTGATAAATATTTATTTGGGAGAAAAAAATTTTGACGGGATAAAGAAAATAATGAGCGTGTCAATAAGAACAGCTTTGACTTTAGGCGCGGTGACAATTCCAATAATTTTTTTATTCAGTGAAAATATCGCCGGTATTTTCGGAATACGCGACGAACTTTTTGAGGAAACTATTTTTGCGATAAAAATAATTGCGTTTGCAATGCCGTTTCTTGCGGTTTTATATTTATTCGCAACGTATTATCAGATTTTGGGACATTTAAAAATTGCGTGGGCGTTATCATTTTGCAAAGACTTTGTGTCTTATGTAACTTTGCCTATAATTTTTTCATTGACAATGGGACTTAGCGGAATGTGGCTCGGAATGTTAGCGGTGTCGCCGCTGACTTGTGCGATTTTTATAATTTTTCTGCGTATGAAATATAAAAAAGATTTTCCGTTACTTTTGCCGGAAAAAGATATAATTTCTCGTGATTCAGTCCTAAATTTAGAAAAAGTTATGGAATTGCGCGATTGGGCGGAGGAAGAAATATTGAAACGTGGCTTTAACGAAAAATTTTCAATGAAAGCCGCCTTGATTATTGAAGAAAGTGGAATGTTGATAGTCGATAACAATTCGGATATTTCGCCGCTTGCCGAGCTGACAATTTTTTTCGACGAAAATATTAAAATTATAATTCGTGACAATGGAAAACGATTTGATTTGACTGATGAGCAAGTTAATTCGTTCAGAAAATTTTTTATTGACGTTTTAATTGAAAGCAGTCAAACGAATGTGCGATATTTGACTACACAAAATTACAATCGACACATATTGCGTTTGGCTGATAAATAAAGAAAAGCCCTGAAAAAATTTTCGGGGCGATTTTTTTACTGCAATCTTTATTGTAGTATGAAGACGATAAACTATTTTTCATATTGACACACACTCCCAAAATTTTACAGACAGATTAAAAAAAATATTGTAAAATGTGCGTATTATGGACAAGAAAATTATTTTTAGTTTATTGAGCAATGTTTTAATCGCGTTCAGTGTAACATTTGCTGTACCGATTTTTTACGCGGTAGTTTTCATGCGCAATTTTGACTGTGCAGTTTTTTTCGCAGTAATTGGAATTTGTGTACTTGCCGTCGAAAGAATTTTAAAAAAGTTAGGAAGTGGACACCGCCGACGCTTGCCGCTACTTTCAGCTGCAATTTCAGCACTTTTAGTTTATCCGACAATCGCCGTATTTGGATTTTTGCCGTTTTTATATTTTGGAAATTTGCCGCCGCTTGACGCCCTGCTTGATACAATTTCAAATTTAACTTCAGCAGGAATTTCACTTTTGCCGCAAGATTCGCTGTACATTTTGAAATTATGGCAAAGCGTTTTAATGTGGTTCGGCTCGTTAATTTTTTTGGTAATGCTTGTAACGGTAATGCCGGAAATTAGCGGCTGTTTCGGAATGACATTGAGTTTGCCGGGCAAACAAAATTTCAGCCCGATTTTTGGACAAATGCTGATAATGGCGCAAAGAATGATAAAAGTTTATACGGCGTTGACAATTTTTAGCGTGGCGATTTTTAAATTTGTCGGCTTAGATTTTTGGGACTCAATTTTAATGGCGATGCGCTGCATATCAACCGGCGGCGGAAATTTTTTCCCTGCGCGAGAAAATATTTATGTTGAATACGCAGCGGCTTTCACAATGCTTTTGGCTTGCGGCAATTTTCTGCTTTATTATCGATTAATTATCACGGCACCGCCGCCAATCGTCAAGCAACAGGGAAATTTTTTCAATCGTGGAATAAAATATTTCAAAACTTTTTGGCAAAATATTAATCGCAATGCAAAAAGATTTTTATCGAATTCCGAAGTTAAAGCTACCGTTTTAATAATTTTTATTGGCGTCGGCTTGATAAATTTTAGCATTTACCAAAAAGAAAATTTAAACGTCAGTGAAACTTTTATGCAAACTTTTTTTCACGTCATTTCTTTTTTGAGTACGACGGGAATACACCTTGAAACTTTCAAAGATTTCAGCGACTTTGACAAATTTTTGATATATATGATGGCGATATTTGGCGGCTGTATGGGTTCAGTAACCGGCGGCGTTAAAATAATGCGCGTGATAGTTTTGATGAAAATTGCGGCGGCTGAACTTGAAAAAACAATTCACCCGCGAATGGTAACAATTATAAACGTCAACAAAATTTCTGTTCCGCAAGAAATTATTGGGCGAATTTTAGGCTTTTTCTTTTTATCGTGCATAACGCTATTTGTTTGCGCGGCGGGATTAAGTATCAGCGGCTTGAGTTTTTCTGAATCAGTTGGAATGTCATTTGCATGTTTAACGAATCTTGGAAACTTGCCGGGACTTTGCGATCCAGAAAATTTTTTGAATTTGCCAAGCGTAGGAAAAATTTTTTGTATGGCGATTTTAATTATTGGGCGGCTGGAAATTTTTGCAGTTTTGATTTTAATAGCCGGATTAATTGCACGGCGAAATATTAAGGAGTGGTGAACTATGGTAAGAAAAATTTTTGTAATTTTAATGGCGGCAATTTTGTTAATCCCCTGCGTAACTTTTGCAAAGAAAAAATCTGTTGAACTTCCAATGAATGAGCGTTTAAAAATTGTAGTTTTTGTGAACAACGCCACAAATTTTACCGAATTGAAAACTGCGGCGATTTTACGAGACAAAATAGTTTCGCAACTCAACGCAAAGAAAATTTTCAACGTCCTCAATCCAACGTCTTCAAATTTTTTGGCTGATATAAAAACTTTGGAAAATAAAGGCGCGGCTGATGTTGGCGATTTTATTATGTTCCCTACAAAAAATATTGAATTGCAAATGGATAAATATAAAAATCTCGACGCAGAATTTATTATTCAGTGCGAAATTTTGGGGCTGGGACTTTCACAGGAAACTGATAACGACTTTGGTTTTGGCAATAGTGTTAGTGTTGGAGTTGGAAACGGCGGAATTGGAATTGGCGTTTCAAGCTCCAACTTAAGAAATTTTTACTGCGCGGCGGTAAATATGCAAATTGTTGAAGTTGAAAGCGGCGCGGTTGTTGCACGTCAAAATTTAATTGGCAGTGCTTTTAAACATCGTAAGCCGAAAAAAGGTTATGAAGATGCTTTTGACGAGGCTTATTTAAAATCTTTGGACGACGCGGCTAAAAAAATTACAAAGCGCGTTACAACTTTTGCCGCAAAAAATTTTGAACAATATGCAAAGGTAACGAAATGAAAAAATTTTTACTGACAATATTTTTGACGATTTTAATTTTACCGGCAAACGTTTTCGCGCAGGCTGAAGACGACGAAGAAGAATTTTCACTGAAAGAGGCATTAGAATCAATTAAAACTACCAAAAAAGAGCCGCCCTTAAGCATTGAGGCGCGACTGAATGAGAAAGAAATTATTTTTCGCTACAAAAGATTTTCCGTTGACTACAACCACATTGACAAGCAAAAAAATCTGAATTACATAAAATTGAACGTAAGCAACGAAATAATTTCAATGCTCGGCAGCGGCGTTAATTGGAATTACGGCTTGACGGGGATTCATTGGAATGATACAGAAAATAATTTTGTTCCCGTTCCAACGCTCGGAATTGATTTATATATTACGATTCGTCCGAAGGTAAAATTTTATACGCAATTTTCGGGTATGCCCGTTGGAGGATTCGGCAGAATTTACGACGCTGAAACCGGTTTTCGATATTCGCCGGACAAACATTTTACAATTACGACAGGTTACCGCCACTTAAGCGCGAAAGTTCATCGCAGTAACAGTTTCGGAAGTTTTAAAAACAGTGGATTTTTTATTGGCGTTCGTTCAGATTTTTAAAAAATTTTTCTGAAAACTACAAGGAAAATTTTGAAGTTGTAACGAATTTAACCGCGTGTTAAATTAAAAAAATTTTTGGAAGGAGATAAAAATGCTGACTTTTAATTATTATGGTCATGCTTGTTTTCAACTCGACGACGGAACGTACAAACTTTTATTCGATCCGTTTTTGACGGGTAACCCGCTTGCAACAACTAATCCGAAAGATATTGAAACAGATTATATTTTTGTGACGCACGCGCACAGCGACCACATTGGCGACGCTTATGATATTCTTGAACGCTGTAACGCAACCGCTATTGGTATTCCCGAAGTTACAGATACTGTCGGTGGAGAGGTTAAATTTATCAATATGAATTTGGGCGGCACTTTAAATTTGCCGTTTGGATTTGTGCGAATGGTTCCCGCTCTTCACAGCGCAGGAATACCCGGCGGCGTTCCATGCGGTTATGTTGTTGGAATTGGCGGCAAAATTATTTATTACGCGGGCGATACTGCACTTTTCAGCGATATGAAACTTATTGGGCAACGTGATAAAATCGACTATGCAATTTTGCCAATAGGCGATCATTACACAATGGGACCTGAAGACGCCGCAAAAGCTGTTGAAATGTTAGATGCGTCAAATGTTATTCCCGTCCATTACAACACGTGGGACGTTATCAAACAAGATCCCGAAAAATTTAAAGCGTTGGTTAAAACTGCAACTGTACTTATTGTAAATCCCGGCGAATCTTTGAATTTAGATGAAGAACAATATAAAAGAATTTGACGCCGAACCTTTTGACTTGACAAAAATTTTAAATTCGGTACAATCATTCAGTTTGCAGAATTCGCCGCAGGAAAAAGTTTTGGTAATTTTGGGCGCAACCGCTACCGGCAAAAGTTCATTGGCTTTAAAGTTGGCTGAAACTTTGGACACGGAAATTATTTCAGCTGATTCAATGTCAGTGTACAAAAATTTTAATATCGGTACGGCTAAACCTGACGCGCAGGAATTGAAAAAAATTCGTCATCATCTGATTAACATTCTTGAACCTACCGAAAAATTTAGCGTTGCAGAATTTGTAAATCGCGCAGAAAAAATTATAACCGAAATAAATTTGCGTGGAAAAATTCCAATCGTCGTTGGCGGTACGGGGCTTTATATTCAAGCTTTAATTGAAGGTTACAAATTCAAAGACGCGGCAAAGTCTCAAGAAAAAATTTTTTCAGATACGGGCAAATTGAAATATAACGCGCTGGTTATCGGCTTAACCGCCAATCGCCAAAAACTTTACGAACGAATTAACGAACGTACCAAAAAAATGTTTGACGCCGGTCTTGTCGAAGAAGTTCAAAAACTTTTAAGCGCAGGCGTCAGCCCAAATTCTCAAGCTATGCTCGGTATTGGTTACAAAGAAACGGTTGAATATCTGCAGGGCGCGGCAACTTTGGACGAAACTATTTCTAAAGTCAGTCAAGCTACAAGAAATTTCGCAAAACGTCAACTAACTTGGTATCGACGTATGAAGTACATTAAATTTTTCAACGTCGAATAAAATTTTTACAAAGGAGTTTTTTTAATGGCTACCAAACCTATCAACATTCAGGACAATTTTCTAAATCAGGCGCGTAAAGAAAATATCGTCGTCGTGATTCACCTTGTAAACGGCTTTCAGCTAAAGGGACTTGTACGCGGCTTCGATAATTTTACCGTCGTACTTGAAACAATGGGCAAACAGCAGATGATTTACAAACACGCAATTTCTACAATTACACCTACTAAGGCGTTCAGCAATTCCAATAAATCTGACGCGCCGAAAGATGAAGAAACTGAAACTGAAGAATAGGGGCTAGAGATTAGCGGCTATGGATTTTTTCCTGACAGCTAACCACTAACGGCTAAGAAAATGACTAGAGGCTTTGAGATTCTGGAAGGTTACGAAGACAGCGGAATAATTTTGCCGACAAGAAAAACTGCATTTAGTGCGGGCTACGATTTGCAAGCCGCCGAAAATGTTTTGGTGTCGAACAAAAAAATTTCGCTCGTACCAACAGGTCTCAAAGCTTTTATGTTGCCTGACGAAGTTTTAATGGTTTATATTCGCTCCAGTTTGGCGGTAAAGTACGGCGTAACTTTGGCAAACGGCGTGGGCGTTATCGACGCTGACTACAACGACCATATTATTTTGCCGGTTGTAAGTTTTTACGGCAAATTTGAAATTAAAAAAGGTATGCGTGTGGCTCAAGGAATTTTCCAAAAATATTTGCCGGTTGACAGCGATAAAATTGGCGTTGGTGCAATTCGCGCAGGGCGTTTCGGCTCAACAGGTGAATTTTAAAATGTGGCTGATATATGCGTTGCTGTCAGCGGTATTTGCGGCACTCACGGCGATTTTAGCGAAAATAGGAATTGACGGAGTAAACTCAAATTTAGCAACGGCAATTCGCACGGCGGTAGTATTGGCAATGGCGTGGGCGGTAGTTTTTATAACGAACGTACAAGCGGGAATTTCAACAATCACGCCGAAAAGTTGGATATTTTTAATTTTGTCGGGACTTGCTACGGGCGCGTCGTGGCTTTTTTATTATAAAGCGTTGCAAGTCGGCGAAGTTTCAAAAGTTGCGTCGATCGACAAATTAAGCATCGTTATCACAATAATTTTGGCGGTTTTAATTTTGAATGAAACAGTTTCGACAAAGGCAATAATCGGTTGCATTTTAATTGGCGTCGGTACTTTGTTAATGGTTATTTGAGGTTTTTTTATGAATTTATTTGAAATGGCGGGCGACAAAAATTTTGAGCCGCTCGCCGAAAAATTACGCCCGCAAAAATTATCTGACTTTGTGGGGCAGGAAAAAATATTAAAGCCACTCGGCAAAATGATTGAAGACGGCAGAATTTTTTCAATGATATTTTACGGCTCGCCGGGTACGGGCAAAACTACGCTTGCAAAAATTATCGCCAACAGTACGAAAAGCAATTTTGTAAAAATCAACGCGGCACTTGCAGGAATTAAAGACCTGCGCGAAATTGTGAAAACTGCCGAAGATAATAAAAATTTCTATGGGCGGCGCACGATTTTATTTATTGATGAAATTCACAGATTTAATAAAAGTCAGCAAGATTTTCTTTTGCCATACGTGGAAGACGGCAGAATTATTTTAATTGGTGCGACGACTGAAAATCCGTTTTTTGAAGTAAATCCCGCGCTTTTAAGCCGCGTTAAAATTGTGCAGTTGAAAAAGTTGTCAGCTGAAAATATAAAAAAAATTCTTCAACGCGCAATAGTTTCAGAAAAAATTTCTGCGTTTGAAGATAAAGCAGTTGAAATAATTTCAGATTTTGCGGACGGCGATGCAAGAATTGCGCTGAATATTTTGGAGCAACTAATTTTTAGCGGCGGCGTAACGGTTGAAAATTTGAAAGAAATTTTGGGCGAAAAAGTCAGACGCTACGACAAAGACGGCGATAACCACTACGACACGGCAAGCGCGTTTATAAAAAGTATGCGCGGCAGTGATGCAGACGCGGCGATTTTTTATTTGGCGAAAATGATAGACGGCGGCGAAGACGTAAAATTTATAGCGCGGCGAATAGTAATTTGTGCGGCTGAAGATGTTGGCAACGCAGATCCAATGGCTTTAATATTGGCGAACGCGGCGGCGCAGGCAGTACAATTTGTAGGACTGCCGGAGGCAAGAATAATTTTGGCGCAAGCAGTAACTTACATTGCGGGTGCGCCGAAAAGTAACGCGGCTTATTTGGCGATTGACGCGGCTTTAAATGACGTGAAAAATAATCCAAATGCAGATGAAGTACCTGCACATTTACGCGACACACATTACAAGGGCGCGAAATTTTTTGGTAACGGCAAAGATTATAAATATCCTCACGACTTCGACGGGCATTTTGTAAATCAGCAGTATTTGCCGGATTCATTCAAAGATAAAAAATATTACAATCCAACAGAAAACGGCAAAGAGGCTGAAATAAAAAAATTTTTAAATGAACATTGGAAAAATTTTAGGAAACAGGAAAGCAGGATACAGAAAACAGATTTTTGAAAACAAAAAATGCTGACTAGAAACGAAACCTTAGATGCCGTCAAGGATGACGGCTCGTCAACCCGTGCCGCGCAGGTCGCCGGATGCGACCGCACTTTGCGGCACTGTTTCTTTCTTTTGGTAGGGTTTTCTTTCTTTGCGTCAAAGAAAGAAAAGCCGTATTAGATGAAATTTTAAAAAATTAAATTAAAGAAGTTAAAACAAAAAAATCCTTCCAAATTTGCAGGAAGGAAAATTTTTAATCAGTTGCGTGTATCGAACGTTTCACGGACGAATTTTTTAAATGTCTGTCAATGGTTGAAAGTCCGCGATAAACCGTGCCAATATCAATGGCTTCAGTACGGCTTGCAACGTATCTTTCAAGCTTGCGTTTGACTCTTTGAAGTGCGTTATCGATAGATTTAACGTGGCGATTTAAACTTACAGCAATTTCTTGATAGGATTTGCCGTCAAGATACGCCATTAAAACTTGCCATTCAAGGTCGCTCAAAATTTCTTCCATTTTCTTTTCAATGGCTAAAAATTCCTCACGGCTGATAACCAATTCTTCAGGGTCGGCAACTTTCACGCCCGATAAAACGTCCAAAAGTGTCCTGTCAGAATCTTCATCGTAAATTGGTTTGTTGAGTGAAATATACGAATTAAGCGGGATATGTTTTTGGCGCGTGGCGGTTTTAATTGCAGTGATAATTTGTCGCGTAACGCACAATTCGGCGAAGGCGTGGAAAGATGAAAGTTTATCGCTTTTAAAATCACGAACGGCTTTATAAAAACCAATCATACCTTCTTGAATAATATCTTCACGATCTGCGCCAATTAAAAAGTACGAACGCGCTTTTGCACGAACAAAACTTCTGTACCTGTGAATTAAATAATCCAACGCCGCCGCGTTCATATTTTCCTTAATTTCGGTTATGAGTTCTTCGTCTGTTAAATTCTCATACTTGCTATATTCATCGGTTAATTCAGACCCGCAAATACTATCTCTGTTTGTATCCATTTGATGCCCTCCATCAACATAAAAGGATTATAAACCACGCGGCGAGGCAAGTCAAATTTTTTATCGGAAATTATTTGAAAAAAAAATGAAATTTTTTTGAAAGTGGCAGGGAAAATTTTTAGTATAGCGAATAGTTAAACAGGTAACTTTGATTAAGTATTTCAAGGAGGTTTTTCCTAATGTCAGAGGAAAGAGATTTGGTAAAAAACGAAACTGGACTCGGCACGATTAAGATTGCTGATGAAGTTGTTAGCATCATTGCCGGTTTGGCGGCAACCGAAATTGACGGTATTGCCGGAATGAGCGGCGGACTTGTAGGCGGTATCGCTGAAATGCTCGGTCGTAAAAATTTCTCCAAAGGCGTAAAAGTTGAAGTCGGCGAAAAAGAGGCTGCTATCGATTTGTACATTATTGTCAAATATGGCACTCGTATTCCGGACGTTGCACTCGCGGCGCAAGAAAATATCAAACGCGCTATCGAAAACATGACCGGTCTTTCAGTCGTTGAAGTCAACGTTCACGTTCAAGGCGTCAACTTCCCTGAAGAAGAACAAGTTGTTGACGAAGTTCGCGTACATTAAGATTGAAAAAATTTCAAAGGCAATTCTATTATGGCGGGAGGTGTGAAAGTTTATGGGCATCATAAGTCGCCTGTTGTTGCTTTTGTACGTTCTCGCAGTAATGGCGGCGTTGGTGATAGGTGCGGGCGTTTGCCTGCACTTTATCCCTACGCAGGTTTGGCAAGCTTATTTAAATTGGATAATTTCAACGCAAGAAACTTTGATTGTCATCGGTGTAATGTTTTTGGCAAGTATCTGCCTTTTAATGATGACGCTTTCAAGCAAAAAAGGTGCTGTGAATGTTAAAGGCGATGTTGAACTTCAAAAAGGAACTTTTAATGAAGTCAAAGTCGCAGTTCCGGCAATAGTCAGCGTAGTTGAACGCGCCGCACTTTCTGTGCAAGGCGTAAGACAAGCTGAAGCGAAAGTTCAAAATAAAGGCGGAGCAAATCCGGTTAATGTTCAAGTTTCAATGATATTGGGGCAAAGTTATTCCGCGCCGGAAGTTTCTGCTCAAGTCAAAATGGAAATCAATAAGGCGTTGGAAACAGCTTTGCAAATTTCAGATGTGCCGATAGAAGTTAAAGTTACCGAAGTTACACACGCAGTAATTGAACGCGAAAAACGAGTTGTGTAGAGGTGTTGGCATGTTAGAAAGATTTAAAAATTTTAAAAATATATTCGGGAACACTTTCAGCACTTCACCACGTGCAAGCGGCGAATTTATTTTGCGCGAAAACGATTTTGGTATTGTTCACGTTGACGCAAGTATAATTCAAAGACTTGTTGAACGTACACGAGTTGAAGGCGTTCACGAAATTAAAAATATTGTTATCGACGTTCCAACGATAACGGCTCCTTTGCAAATTAAACTTAGTTTAATTATTGGGCAAAATTATTCCGCTCCAATAATTGGGGCAAAGTTAAGAGACGCTGTCAAGGACGAATTGAAAAATTCTCTAAACATTACGGACGCAAAATTTGATATTAGAGTTACTCAAATTAATCAAAAAGCTCCTGAAAAGAAAAAACGTCGTGTCAGATAGGCGGTGATATTGAATGTGGGGAGAAGTCAAAAAATTTTTAAAGCTGGCGTTTTCATCTTACCCGAAAAGAAAATTTGGCTTTTTAATTGGAATAATTTTCGGCGTAGCAATTATAAATTTCGGCTTTTTTCAAACGTTATTTGCTTTTTTCTGCGGAATAATCGGCTTGTATATCGGCTCGCGTTTTGACGACAGCGATGATTTGATTGATACTACTTTAAAGGCGATTGAAGATGCTGTACCGGATCGTTGGAAATACTGGAAATATTTTAATTAGTGAGGAAAAAAATGAGTCGTACACTTGCACGCGAAACGGCTTTTAGAGCTTTGTTTCAGTTGGATTTTAATCACGGAGAAATTGACGAGCGCGAAATTTACGAGGCTAATGCTATTGGTACTGCGATTGAGGCGGCGGAAGAATTTAACAGTAAAGACGATTTGAATAATGAAAATTTAAAATACGTCGGCGAAACAGTAAAAAATGTAAGGGCGCGACTTGAAGAAATCGACGAAATTATTACATCCCACTTGAAAAAAAATTGGACGCTTTCAAGATTGGCATCGGCAGACAGAAATATTTTGCGGCTTGCCGTCTACGAACTGAAATTTGCTGAAGATAAAATTCCTGTAGGCGTCGCACTAAATGAAGCTGTGAAACTTGCGAAAAAGTACGGCACAGACGATTCTGGGCGATTCGTCAACGGCGTTCTCGACGCAATAGCAAATTGAAATTTTATCAGCCGGACGCCTTGTCCGGTTTTTTTGTTGAGTTGGAAAATTTTTCTATTTTTTAAATGTACTTTTCTTTCAGTCGCGAAAGAAAAGTACCAAAAGAACGCTTTTTCGCCCGTCAGGGTTTCTTAAGGTGTAGAAATTCCAACTAACCACCTCCTCCAACTTTCCTGTAATTTCAAGTAAAAGCGGTCTCTGAAACCAATGACGGGCGGATTTTTCAACCATTTTTTTAATAGTTTTATATTTTTCAGTTGTTTAAATTTTCATCACTAGAAAGCTTGATTTTATGTTTAAAAATTTATGGAAAAACCGCGTTAAACTTGTCGAAAAAAATTTAATCGTCGAATTGAAAAAAAATCCCGCGCTTGAAGAAAAACTTGCAAATGCAATGGAATATAGCCTAATGGCGGGCGGCAAAAGACTTCGCCCAATACTTTTAATGGCGGCGGCTGACGCGGTAAACGGCACGGGCGAAAAATTTTTAACCGTTGCAACGGCAATGGAAATGATTCATACATATTCGCTGATTCATGACGATTTACCGGCAATGGACAACGACGACTACAGACGCGGAAAATTGACGAATCATAAAGTTTTTGGCGAGGCAACCGCAATTTTGGCAGGTGACGCACTTTTAACGTTGGCGTTTGAAGTTATCACGCGGCAAGAAAATATTTCGCCGGAAATTCTATTGCAGATTGTAAAAGAATTTAGTACGGCAGCGGGACAAAGTGGAATGGTCGGCGGGCAGTCAATAGATTTAGAATCTGAAGGCAAAAAAATTGATATGGCGACGCTGAAAAAAATGCACTTGGGCAAAACCGGCGCACTTTTTAAGGCGGCAATTCGTAGCGGCGCAATTTTGGCTGGCGCAAATTTTCAACAACTTGACGCTCTTACAATTTACGCTGAAAAATTTGGGCTTGCGTTTCAAATTACTGATGATATTTTGGACGTTGTCGGCGACGAAAAAAATTTGGGCAAGCCAATAGGCAGCGACGAAAAAAATAATAAATCCACTTATGTAACGTTGACTTCGCTTGACACGGCGAAAAATCTTGCTCAAAGTGCAGTTGATGACGCAGTTGACGCACTGGAAATTTTCGGTGCGGAGGCTGATTTTCTGCGCGAACTTGTAAAATATTTAATCGGACGGAATAAGTAATGCTGGAAAGTTTAAATTCGCCCGCAGACCTTCGCAAAATGCGAATTTCAGAATTAAAAATATTGGCGTCGGAAATACGGCACTTGATTTTAGACACAGTGTCAGAAAACGGCGGACACCTTGCGCCAAGTTTTGGAACGGTTGAATTAACTTTGGCGTTGTATTCGATTTTCGATTTTGACAAAGATAAAATTGTTTGGGACGTTGGACATCAAGCCTACACGCACAAAATTTTGACGGGGCGACGTGATAGTTTTCACACGCTTAGAAAATTTGGCGGGCTTACAGGTTTTCCAAAACGCAGTGAATCCCCCTACGATTTTTTCGGCGTTGGTCATTCGTCAACTTCGATTAGTGCGGCGTTGGGTCTGTTGCTTGCTGAAGAAATTCAACACAAAAACGGCAAAGTTATAGCGGTTATTGGCGACGGCGCACTTACAGGCGGCGAGGCGTTTGAGGCGTTGAATCACGCGGGGCAACTCAAAAAAAATTTAATCGTCATTTTGAACGATAATGAAATGTCAATCGCAAAAAATGTTGGCGCACTTTCTGAATATCTTTCTGAAGTTCGTTTAAATCCGCAGTACCGTCAAGCCAAAAAAGATTTTGAGAATTTCATAAAAAATTTAAATTTGTCAGATATAGGCGATAAAATTTTGAACGCGGCGCAGTCTGTGCGGTATGGCGTAAAATCTGCGATTGTACCCGGCACAATTTTTGAGGCGTTGGGCTTTACGTACATTGGACCAATCGACGGGCACGATATAAAAGTTATGCAGGGGATTTTTTCCCGCGTTTCTGAACTGGATGAACCTGTTTTAATTCACGTTCACACGACGAAAGGCAAAGGTTACGCGCCCGCCGAAAAATCGCCTGAAAAATTTCACGGCGTCGGCAAATTCAACAAAGACACCGGTGAAATTTTAAAAAAGCCTGCACCTCCAACTTACACCGAAATTTTTAGCAAGGCAATTGTAGACTGTGCGAAGGTTAATAAAAAAATCGTGGCGATAACGGCGGCGATGCCTTCCGGCACAGGTTTAAAAAAGTTTGCCGAAAAATTTCCTGACAGATTTTTTGACGTAGGAATAGCGGAAGAACACGCGGTAACTTTGGCGGCAGGAATGGCGGCGGGCGGCTTGCGTCCTGTGGTTGCGATTTATTCAACCTTCATTCAACGCGCTTACGATCAGATTTTACACGATATTTGCTTACAAAATTTGCCTGTGATAATTTGTCTGGACAGGGCGGGACTTGTCGGCGAAGACGGCGCAACTCATCACGGCGCGTTTGATATGGCTTTTTTGCGTACAATTCCGAACATAAATATTTTGGCTCCAAAAGATGAAAACGAACTTCGCCAAATGTTTTTTGCTGCCGTTGAAAATGAAAAACCTGTTGCAATACGTTATCCGCGTGGAAGTGGCAGTGGCGTTGAGGTTG
Organism: uncultured Selenomonadales bacterium; assembly: GCA_937877565.1. GTDB lineage: Bacteria > Bacillota > Negativicutes > Selenomonadales > Selenomonadaceae > Quinella. The sequence goes on from CALFJB010000066.1 coordinate 14,013, forward strand.
ATGAAATTCCTCAAAAATTGGAGTGGGGAAAATCTGAATATATTTTGCAGGTTGAAAATCCTGAAGTTGCAATTTTCGCCGTCGGCAGTATGGTTAGCGTGGCTGAAAAAGTCGCGCAGATTTTAAATTTTCCCGTGAATGTGATTAACGCAAGATTTGTTAAACCGCTGGATAAAAATATTTTGTCGGCTGAAACTGCGAAACTTTTTGTAACTATTGAGGAAGGCACTTTAAGTGGCGGTTACGGCGCGGCGATTGCTGAATTTTTGGAAGATGAAAAAATTTCAACGCCGCTTTTAAGATTCGGTATTAACGATAAATTTGTTGAACACGGAACGCGGGCGGAACTTCTGAATTTGTGCGGCTTGACGGCTGAAAATATTGCTGAAAAAATTTTAGAGGTACGAAATTTAGGGATTAGGAGCTAGGGGTTAGGGATTAGGGAATTTTTGATTTCAATGAGGTAAAAATGGACAAGGAAGAAATTTTTAAAAATATAATTGAAGAAATGCGGACGGCGATAAATGAGCGGGATATTTCAACGCTGACAAAATATATTGACGTTCAAAAATTTTTAGTTGACGGCTACGAAGAAGTTACTGACGAGCTTGCCAAAAACTGTGACAAATTCCACAAACTATACCCGCACGATTTATTTTTCAAATTTGGTCCCGGCGTTTTGAGATTTTATAATTCAAGATTTAAAAGTGTGCATTTGGGATTTATAGTGCGGGTAATGAATTCCTACTTTGACAAAAATTTAGTGCCGCCAAAAAGTTTTACTGCCGCGCCTATTGATTATTGCGCCGTTGAACTTTCAAAAATGTTGAAGGCTTTAACTTGCAACGTCAAAAATATTTCTGCAGAAAAATCCCGCGCCGTTGCTGAAGTTGAAATTTTTGGCGATAATTCCTATTACGGCAAAATTTGGGGCAGTTTGAATTTTCAGTTTGAGTTTGTCAAAGTAAATAAAAAATGGCAGCTGAAACAAATTTTAAATGTCCGTGAATTAGTCGCGCCGGTTTTGGATATGGCGGAAAAATTTTGGCCCAAAGAATGGGATTTAGGTATTAGGTTTTAGCGGTTAGCTGTTAGGTTTTAGGGAATTGATAAATTTTTAAAATGGCGTCGAATTTTTTAATTTGAAAATAGGTAAAAATATGAGCAAAGAAAGAATTGACGTTTTACTGACGGAAAAAAATTTGTGCGAAAGTCGCGCCCGTGCTAAGTCGCTGATTATGATGGGCAAAATTCTTGTCAACGGGCAAAAAATTGATAAAGCCGGTACAATGGTGGCGGCTGATTCTGAAATTAAAATTATTGGCGAAGATATGCCCTTTGTCAGTCGCGGCGGTTTCAAACTTCAAAAGGCGGTTGAAGTTTTCAATCTGCAACTTGAAAATAAAATTGCGGCTGATATTGGCGCGTCAACCGGCGGCTTTACTGATTGTATGTTACAGCACGGCGCAAAAAAAGTTTACGCTATTGATGTTGGCTACGGGCAACTTGCATGGAAATTGCGAAATAATGAGCGCGTTGTAAATATGGAGCGTACCAACATTCGCAACGTTGAAACTTTGCCGGACGTTTTAGATTTTGCGTCAATCGACGTTGCATTTATTTCACTGGATAAAGTTTTGCCGGTTGCGTTTAAACTTTTGAGCGATACTGGCGAAGTTGCCGCACTGATTAAGCCGCAATTTGAGGCGGGCAAAGAAAATGTTGGTAAAAAAGGCGTCGTCAAAGATAAAAAAATTCATTCGTCGGTTATTGAGTACGTTTTAAATTTCGCCAAAGATTTAAATTTTAAAATTTGCGGGCTGGATTTTTCGCCAATTAAAGGACCTGAAGGCAATATTGAATATCTTGCCTACCTTTCAAAAAATCCAATCGCGCAGGATTTTAATTTTACTGAAAAAATAAATTCAGTTGTTGATACGGCGCACGAAATTTTAAATTCTTGAAAATTTTGAAACCCCCAACTTCTCAAAGGTAGTAGAGGAGTTTGGGGGTTGCTTTTATTCAAGCTTGATTGATTTGGCTGAATTTATCGCCGTAAGCAAGCGCAAGATTTTTCCGCATTTCGGCGAAATAATTTAAATCTGATTCGGTAGTTATAAAATTTTCGGCGGCGTTTCTTGCCTCAAGTAAAGTATCAATGTCACGAAAAACATTTGCAACTTTTAAATCCGGCAAGCCGTGCTGTGATTCGCCAAAAAATTGTCCGGGTCCACGCAGTTTTAAATCTTCTTCAGCAAGTGTAAATCCGTCGGTTGTACTTTCCATTAAATCTAAACGCGCTGCCGCCGCACCTTGTTTACTGTTTGAAACTAAAATGCAGTAAGATTTTTCACTGCCGCGCCCAACACGTCCGCGCAGTTGATGAAGTTGCGAAAGTCCAAAACGTTCGGCATTTTCGATAACCATAACGCTTGCATTTGGAACATCAACGCCAACTTCAATAACCGTCGTTGAAACAAGCAATTTAATTTTATCGTCGTGAAACTGCGCCATAATTTCATCTTTTTCAGCAGGATTTATTTTGCCGTGAATCAACGCGCAGGGTATATCTTTAAAAATTCCTTTACGTAACATTTCGTAAATTTCGGTTGCAGGGTCGATATAATTCAAAGTTTCAGATTCGCTGCGCTCAATCAGCGGGCAAACAATGTAGGCTTGACGCCCTTTTAAAATTTCTTCGCGCACAAATTCATAAACTTTTTTGCGTTGCCGAATTGTTCTTACAAAAGTTTTAATTGGCTTGCGTCCCGGCGGCATTTGTTTTATCAGCGAAACTTCCAAGTCGCCGTAAACCGTTAAAATCATTGTACGCGGTATTGGCGTTGCAGTCATAACAATCATATCGGGAACAATTTCAGATTTTCTGCCAAGTTCAGCGCGTTGAGCCACGCCGAAACGGTGTTGTTCGTCCGTGATTATCAAGCCGAGATTTTTAAATTTAACTTCGTCTTGTATCAGCGCGTGCGTTCCAATTACAATATCAAAATTGCCTTCAGCAATTTTTTCATAAACTTCTTGCTTTAACTTTTTGGAGCGTGTAACTTTCGCACTAAGCAAGCCGATTCTAATTCCAAATTCGCCGAGCATTTTTACAAAGTTGTTATAATGTTGCACAGCCAAAATTTCAGTTGGAGCCATCAGCGCACCTTGATAACCGTTTTCTACAGCTTTTACAAGTGCAAGCATTGCTACAACCGTTTTGCCACTGCCAACGTCGCCTTGAATCAATCGACGCATCGGCAAATTTTTTTCCATATCCTGCGCGACAGTTTCAAAAGTTTTTAATTGGTCGTCTGTTAATTTAAACGGCAGACTGTCAAAAACTTTTTTGACAAGTGCGCCATTTTTTTTGCAAGTAATACCGAGTTTTTCAACGGTATTTTGACGCTTGATTAACATTAAACCGCACTGAATCAAAAATAATTCGTCGAAGGCTAAACGCCTCCGCGCAAGTTTCAAACTTTCTTCATTGTCGGGAAAATGAATTTGGCGCATTGCCGTATCAAGCGAAATTAAATTTGATTTTTTAATGATTGAATCGGGCAAAATTTCTTTAACCGGCGGCATTTTGTCAAGTAAATTTTTTATCGCCGTGCGAAATACACTTTGATTAATCGCGGCAGTTGACGGGTACACCGGCTTTATACCGAGTGTAATTTTTTCGCCCGGTTCCAAAATTGCGAAACTGTTAATTTGATTAATCGCCAAGCCGCCGTTGTACGTATCGAATTTTACCTTTCCAATTACCATAATTCGCGTACCGGTCGAAAGTTTTTTCATCAGATATTCTTGATTGAACCAGATAACTTGAATACTGCCGCTGTCGTCAGTCAAAATTGCGCTAATAATTTTCAATCTGTAAGTTTCGCGCAGGTTTATATGTGAAAGTTTGCCGACAAAAATTCCTTGTTCGTCAATTTTCGCATGTGCTATTGGCGTGATACTTCTTTGATCTTCATAACTGCGCGGGTAATGAGTCAACAAGTCGTACATTGTAAAAATATTCAGCTTAGCAAGAGCCTTAGCGCGGTTTGGTCCAACGCCCTTAACGTACATCACGTTATCTTGAAAATTAAATTCCATAAAAATCACCTACAGCATTTGTACCATAAAATTTTCCGCGTTGCAAGAGTGCGCAAAATCTATAATCGCGTCCATACCGCCCTGACTGTGATCTAGCATATCATTTACAGAATAAATTATTTGAATAATTTCTTCAGCGGTTAAATTTTTCCGCGCAATGGCGGTTAAAACCAGCGAAAATTCCAAAACTCTGCAAGCCGTGATGAAAATTTTTATATTATGAAATTCGCCGCCGCTATAAGCGCAAGGATAGCAACGCATAAAAAATTCATTTACTAAATAATTTTCAAAGACGTTGCCGAAATTTTTATAAATCTGCGTTAAAATTTCTTCACGGTACAGAAAATAATTTTGGCGCAAATCTTTTTTTCTTTTGGCAGTTAAATTTGTAGCGTAAGTTTGAAGAAAAATTTCTGTTATCGTGGCGGAATGTTTTGAAAGATTAAATTTTACTCCCGGCAAATTTTTCGGCGCGAACATTTCAAAAAGATTTTTCAGCCGCTGATTGATTGAAAAATTTCTGTCTTGCAAAATTGCTACAGCTTGCATTTGAATTTTTAAAAATTCTTCGACGGGGCGGGAAATTTTTTGCTTGAATCCGATAACTGCCCGCGTCGTAACTTTTTCTACTTCTTCAAAAGTTATTGGCGAAGTTTGCAATAAAATTAATTTTGCGGCGATTGGACAAGTCAACGTCATTGACTGCTGAAAAAATTCCTCATCTAGTTTGTAAGTAACGCGCGGGAAACTTTGACAAATTGCCGTTAAAAATTCTTCGCCGTGCTTTTTCTGTAAACTGCAGAGGCAATCTTCGCCTAACAACGAACAAACGCCATCTTCGCGCAGTTTTAAAACTAAAATATCGACGCCTTCGCGTTCGTCCTCTACCCATTCGGTATGCTCAAAAATTTCTTCACGCGCTGAAGTTTCCAATTCAGAAAATTTATCGTAGGCGTCTTCATCTACGACAATTCGCCAATCGCGGCAACAACGCGCACCGCACTTTTTGCCGTCACAATAAAAATTTTTTATGTAGTTTGGTTGAATACATTTCATAAAATCACGACCTTTAACTAAAATTAGCCGCTTAAGCTCTTAAAGAACCTAGCGGCTTTATCTATAATATATCCTGCAATTATTACAGGAACAAACTGCCTAACCGATAACCGATACTTTTAAAATTATAGTTGCTTTAATTTCCACTGTCAATGAATAATTTTGCTGTACAAAATGAAATTTCTATGTTAGAATTACCGCAGTTTTCGGTACAGTGGGCGGTTAAGCCAAAGCCCCCGGATTGGGGGTGTTGTCCGTGAGAAGTAGAATTATAAAGATTGTGATTCGCGTGATTGTTATCACCGGAATCATCATGATTCTCACAACTAAAGTAGCCGCCTAAGTCCTCTAAACTTAGACGGCTTGAAGTTACTTCAGTCAACTCTATATAAAGGGGGGCAACTGCCTCACCGATAACCGGCGTCTCTAAAGTTTGAGGCGTCTTTCTTTTTGCCAAAATTATACCATTTTAAAAATTTGTGTCAACGAATAATTTTGCCGCCTTCAATTCGCCATTAAAAATTTTTCCAACGCCAAGAAATTTTTCAGCCGCGTAAACTCTAACAATTTCATCAGCCGCTGAAATATTTGTAGGTAAACCGTTGCAAAAAGCTTTAATCCTGCGCGACGGCAATTCAAAAATTTTTAAATGTTGCAAACAAGAATCAACCGGCAGTAAAAATTTTTCGCCTTCAGTTTTTAAATCTTCAACAGTTGCAGAATTTTCAAGGTTAAAATTTCCAACACGAACGCGCTGTAAAAATTTCAAGGTGGCAGGCAAATTTAAACTTTCGCCAATATCAACCGCCAAACTTCTGATATAAGTACCTTTGGAGCAGTCAATTTCCAGCGTCAAAATATTTTCCTCAACGCGCAGAATTTCAATTTTGTTAATTGTAACAACGCGGCGCGGAATTTCAAATTCAATATTTTTTCGTGCAAGGTCGTAAGCTTTTCGTCCGTGAATTTTTATAGCTGAATACTTTGGAGGAGTCTGCTCAATTTGCCCCGTGAAACGCGCTAAAATCGATTTTAAGGCGTCTATGTGAGGCAGTTGGATATTTTCTACCTGTGAAAGAATTTCGCCTTCAAAATCGCCTGTAGTCGTCGAAACGCCAAATAAAATTTCTGCGCGGTACGTTTTATCAAAATCTGAAATGTACTCAATAAATTTAGTGGCGCGTCCAACTGCAACAGGCAAAACTCCTACCGCCGCAGGGTCAAGCGTTCCCGCGTGTCCAACTTTTTTTGTACTGAAAATTTTTCGCACAATATTAATTGCGTCGTGGCTCGTCATTCCGGCGGGCTTGTTGAAATTTATAAATCCATCAATCATTGTACAACGGCAAATCAATTTTATCTTCCGGCGGAATTTCAAAATTGGCAAGTGAAATTTCGTCGCGGTTTTCAAATTCAATAGGACGCATCCAGCCATTTTCAACCATAAATTCGCCGATGGTACGAATTAAAAGCATTTTCGCCATATCAATATGCTTGTTAATCGTTGCGCCCGCCGCACGAATATGACCGCCGCCGCCGAGACGCCGCGCAATTTCTGAAACTTCAACGCCTTTGGAACGCATACTGATTCTGCAAATGTTTCTTTCCTTTTCCGTCAACAAGAAAGCCACGTCCACGCCGTCAATCACGCGAATTAAATCAATTAAGCCTTCAGTCGTGTCAATTTCTTTGAAAAGCTCACGGTTGATGAACATTCCGGCAACTCTTCCGCCGTAATAAAATTTTGTCGTTTGAAGTACGGCGTTCATAGTTTTAATATCACGATAACTGCGCTTTTCGACTTGTTCAGAAATTACATTCGGTTCAACTCCCGCTTCGACAAGTTCAGCCGCCGCGCGGAAAGTTGCAGGCTTTGTATTGGAATAATTAAAAAATCCCGTGTCGGTTGCAATTCCCGTATAAAGGCAAACGGCAACATTTTTTGTAAGCTCCGCCTTCAATTCGTGACAAAGTTGCAAAATAATTTCGCACGTCGCCGCCGCGTTCGCGTCAATGTATAAATCGCCTTCGTCTTCGGTGTTTGTAACGTGGTGATCGATATTCAAAATTGGCGCGTTCACAACTTTTTTAACCGCGCCGGTTCTTGTAGGTTCACAATCCAAAACTAAAAGTAAATCTGCAGTGAGCTTTTCATATTCGCGCGGTCTTATAATTTCTTCGGCGCATGGAAGTACCAAAAAATTTTTGGGAATTTTATCATCAATGTAAAGTACAACTTCTTTGCCCATTGAACGCAAAATTTGTAACATTGCCAAAGTTGAGCCTATGGCATCGCCGTCGGGGTTTATATGAGACGCCAAAATAATTTTATTTGCTGTCTGAATTTTCGCCGCCGCTTCCGGTAGTGTTATTTTCAATCGGGGCACGCTCCTTTTCTATTTGAAGTAAAATTTTTTGAATGTGTTCGCTGTAGTCAAGCGATTTATCCGGCGCAAAAGAAATTTCCGGCGTAAATCTTAAACGAATACGCTTGCCAATTTCTCGGCGAATAAATCCCAACGCACTATTTAAACCTTCCATTGAAGATTTAATTTGTTCGTCGTTGCCCATTATGCTGACATAAATTGTTGCCTCGCGCAGGTCGCCTGTCATTTCAACTTCCGTAACAGTTACAAAACCGATTCTCGGGTCTTTTATATCGTAAAGCAACATTTTACTGACTTCTTGTTTTATAAGTTCCTGCAATTTTTCAATTCGCAGATGGTTAGCCATTTTTACACCTCGTCTAAATTTTTCAAAAGATTAGGTGCTGTTGAATATTTTTTTATGGTAGTTATCAACTTTGTAAAATATTTTTAAAATGTACTTTTCTTTTCCGAAGCATGCGCGGTTGCGTTAGCATGCGCGGTGTGGCGCGCTCTTTAGCGGCGTGCTCTTTAGCGAAAGAAGCAACGCTCCTACTCGTCGCATTGCAAGTACCAAAAGAAAGTGCTTTTTCCGCAGATGATTCAATCCTTGCGCGGCTGCGTAGCAGGCGTGCTCTTTAGTTAATCAACCTGCGGCGGCGGTCATCCGTGACCGCCGTTTTTTTAATTATTCAACACGCCCTAGCCATTTCAATATTTTTAAAACTCCTTTAAAGTGATTCGTATTCATCCTATTTCAAATTTTTCAAAAGATTAGCCATTTCAATGGCAGAAATTGCGGCGTCTGAACCTTTGTTACCGGCTTTCGTTCCGGCGCGTTCAATCGCCTGTTGAATGTTTTCAGTTGTGACGACGCCAAAAATTGTCGGTACGCCCGTTTGTAAACCAACCTGCGCGACGCCTTTTGAAACTTCATTGCAAACGTAATCATAATGTGAAGTTGCTCCGCGAATAACCGCGCCCAAGCAAATTACCGCGTCAAATTTTTTACTTTCAGCCATTTTTTTAGCAACGAGCGGAATTTCAAAACTGCCCGGAACCCACGCTACAGAAATATTTTCGTCCGTGACTTCGTGCCTTTTTAAAACGTCAAGTGCGCCGCTTAAAAGTTTGCTTGTAATAAATTCATTGAAACGCGCCACAACTATTCCAATTTTTAAACCTTTACCAATTAAATTTCCTTCGTATGTTGTCATTTTTATCCGCTCCTTTCAAAACATTTTCAGTATATCAATAATCAAAAATTTTTTCAACAAAAAAAGTGCCGCGTTTCGACGACACTTTTTTAAACTACAAATCTTTGTTCATTCGTAAACCAGCCGACAACTTCTTGAGCCGCGCCGCGCAGACAGAATAAAATAATTTTATCGCCGTTCAAAAGAATTGTATTGCCGTTTGGAATGGCGGCTTTATTTTTCCGAACATACGCGCAGACTAAACAAGATTTTGGAAGTTTAACATCCATAAGGCGTTTACCTTCAGCGCGAGTGCCTTTCTGTACAATGACTTCAACTGCTTCAGCCTTCGCACCTTCCAAAATTGAAACGCGCGTAACTCCGCCGCGCCTTACAAACGCCAAAATTTCGCTTGCTGATAAAAGACGCGCCGAAACTACAACGTCAACGCCAACTTTTTCGATTAAGTCAACATATTCAGTTCTATACACGCGCACGACGGTTTTTTTTGCGCCCATATGTTTGGCAATTAACGCCATCATTAAATTTAATCTGTCGTCTTCAGTCAAACAAACTACAACATCAGCTGAAGAAATTCCTTCCTCCGCCAACAAGTCAACGTTCGTACCGTCGCCATAAATTGCAATACTGCCGCTCTGTAAAAGTGCCGCCATTTCTTCACAGCGTTTGCGGTCGTGTTCAACAACTTTTACTGAAATATTCGCCGCGTTCAGTTGAGTAACCAACGCCCGCGCAATTCGCCCCGCGCCAATTATCATAACTTTTTCAAGCGGGCGCGTGTTTTGCTGTACAAAAGTTTGGCTAAGTTGTTCAATAGAATCAGGAAAGCCGATAAAATACGCGCTGTCGTGAATTTGAAAGGCGTCGTTACCGTGCGGGATAATCATTTGATGATCTCTGTGAATTAAACCGGCTAAAACGCCTTCCGGCAATTTTAAATCTTTCAGCGGAATATTTAACCACTTGCTGTATTTGTCAATTTTGCCTTCAAAAAGTCGAACTTTACCGCCTGCGAAGTCGTCAACATTCAGCGCGGCGGGCGTCATCAAAATTCTGTAAATTTCATTGGCGGTAATTAGCTCGGGATTCACCATTAAATCAATATCAAAATTTTTTTTGAGATAATCTTTCGCTTCGCCCATAAACTGCATATCACGAATACGGGCGATTGTATGTTTCATCCCGTGCTTTTTCGCCAACACGCACGCCACCATATTAACTTCATCAACTTCAGTTACAGCAATGAAAACATCTGCGCCGTTAATATCAGGGTCGTTCAAAGTTATTGGATTGGTGCCGTTTTTGTTAATCGTCATAACGTCCAGATTTTCTTTGACGGCAACAAGTTGATCTTCGTTTTTATCGACGACGACAACTTCAACCTGTTCACTGCTCAAAAGTTCGGCGATTGTATAACCTAATTTGCCCGCGCCTACAATTACTACACGCATTTTATTTTACTTTGTCGGCAATTTTGCGGGCGTTGTCGAATTTATCTTTTGCATCTTTAACTTTGTCAAACTTGCCTTTAATTTCGTCGAATTTATTTTTATTTTGGTCTAAAGTAGTTTTGCCGTCTTCATCTTTGGAAGGTTCAGGCGGAGTTTGACTATCAGAATTGTTATCGCCATTATTTCTATCAGGCGGAGGTAAAGGGTTGCCGTTTTCATCTTTCGGCGGTTCAGGCGGATTTTGATTATCAGAATTGTTATCGCCATTATTTCTATCAGGCGGCGGTAAAGGGTTGCCGTTTTCATCTTTAGGCGGTTCAGGCGGATTTTCGCCATTGGTATTTTGTCCGAATCTGCCTTTAATGCTGTCAAATTTATCTTTAGCTTTGTCGAATTTGTCAAAAGTAGCTTGAGCGTCATCCAATGACGAGGCGTCAACATTGCTTGCTGAAACGCCAAACATAAAAGTACCGGCTATCACGCCGCTTAAAATTTTTTTCAATTTCATCGTTAAAGACCTCCTAACTTAGATTTTCAAATTATACAACAAATTATGAAAAATTGCACTAAAAAAATTAAAATCAGATTAAAAATATTTAGGCGCAGATTAAGAATAATTTTCTTGCCTAGACAAGATTTATCAAATATTTTAAAATGACGATATAAATTGTGAACATATTTTTGGAGGAAGATAACATGAGAAACAAAATCGAAATTACAAAGAAAAATGACAAAATCCACTTCTATCTGATAAGCGGCGGAAAAAAATTCTATATGTTTTCGCAAAGCTTTTCTAAGGGCGTCTACGAATTTTTCAGAAACGGGCGATCGGAAGCCGAACTCTACAACTACAAACTTTGGCACAAAAACCCGCGACTAGATAAAACTATTGAAAAGCTCCCAATGTACATTCGGTACGTTATGAAGGAAGAAAACGCTGCTTAAATCTAAAATTTAAACCAAATTAAAACTCGACAGGTTAAACGCCTGCCGAGTTTTTTTATTTCCAAAAATTTTTTAATCTGCGGAATTTTCCTCCAAATTCGCCATAGCTTTTTTGATATTTTTAACCCAATCTTTGCCGTGAAAAACAACGAAACGATGAGAATCGGAATTTGTTTTAACCACCAAATGTTGAGAAACAAGCAGATTTAAAGCTACTTTCACGTCTACAATATCATTCAGCGCAATTTTACATTCACGCCTGCCAATATTGACATCGTGCGCTTGAAAGTACAAATTTTTATCTGTCAGCAACAATTTTCCACCGGCTGAAATTATCCCCGTAAAATAATTTGCAAGCCCCATAGAAATAAAGCGTTCGCCCTTGCCAATCAAATGCCCAAAAATTTCAACGCCGGAATGTTTTTCAATTTCGTCAAGGTTTACGTTATCGAAGTTTTGAAATTTTTCATCAGCCATATTAATCACTTCCAAATTTCAACAATTACCGGTATAAACGTATTTCAAATTTTGCCGCGCAATTTCTGCAAGCCGGTAAATTTTTTTAATTTCGGTAGGCGGACGATCCGTAACTTTGTAACGCGGGAAAAATCTTGAAACGTGCAAGGGAATTTCTTCAGAAATTGACGCCAGCCATTTTGATTCTTCAAGCATATCTTTTTCACTGTCGTTCATATTTGGAACAATCAAAGTTGTAACTTCGACATGGCAACTTTGCGCCGCCGTTTGAATCGTATTTTTGACGGTTTCCAAATCGCCGCCGAGATAATCATAAATTTCTTGGCTGAATCCTTTTAAATCAATGTTCATTGCGTCAATCAGCGGCAGAATTTTTTTCAGTGCGGCGGGTGCAACCGTGCCATTTGTAACCAAAACTGACTTCAAGCCGATATTTTTCAAAATGTGCGAAGTGTCGTAAACAAATTCATAGCTGATGAACGGCTCATTGTAGGTAAAGGCAACGCCAATATTATTGTGCGAATAGTAGAATTTCAACGCCAAATTTACCAATTCGACGGGCGAAATTTTACGCGTTGGAAAATTTTTATCAGCCATAGAAATTTCAAAGTTTTGGCAGAAAGGACAATTCAAATTGCAGCCGTAACTTCCAACGGACAAAATATTTGTACCGGGAAAAAATCTGTGCAACGGCTTTTTTTCTATTGGATCAACTGCAATGGAAGTAATTTCGCCGTAATTCAACGCGGTAATTTTTTCGCCGTCGTTAATACGGGCGCGGCACTTTCCAATTTCGCCAACTTCCAATCTGCAATGATGCGGGAAAATTTCGCAAGTTTTCATAATTTTACCTCAAGAAATAGCATAGCGTTTAACCCAAGTTGAATAACCTTTGGCGAAGGCGCGAAGGCGGATAAGTCCTTTGTAGTCCGGCTCGTCTGTTCTAATCATTCGATAAGCTCCGCCGTAATCGTCCTCAAAGTCAGCCCATTTTTTTGAAGGCGTCCAAACTCTGCCGTTAATTGTGCGTTCCGTACCTTGAGAAAGATTTACAGATTTTTTTAAAAAGCGAATTTCGGTAACCTTTTTATTTGCGCCTTCAATTTTTTGCCATTCCCAAAAAATTAAATTTGTACCTTTAAGTTGAAAAGTTGTAGTATCAGCAGTAACCGTAGTTTTCACGCCGTCGGCATGTGTAAAAGTCCAAAGTTCAATCCAGCGATCTTCGGCTTTTTTACGATCTTTTTCACCTTGCTTGAAAACTTCGTCAACAATCGCCACATAAAAATCTTCGTCGAAGGCTTGAGAATTTATTTCTTTAACTCTGCCATCAGTGCGCGACCAAATAACTTTATTTTGGGCGTCGTAAAAATCTTCGCGGGCGTATCGAACAGTTCTAGTTTGTGGATTAATTCTTAAAAGAGCCAAACTATAGGATAAAATTTCAGGTTTTGGGAAAATTTTGGTAATATCGTAACTTTTTATAGTTTCCTTCGCGCCGTCAAAAGTATAATTGGTTTTCGTCCACGCCTCAATTTCGGTAGGAATTTCTCTGCCGTCTTCGGTTGTAGCTTGTTTAATAATTCTGACAGAATTTGGCGCAAAATATTTACTGTACTTGTTGTTCGAGTCAAGCCAATACCATTCTGATTCTTTGTCAGCAGGCGGCGGCGGATTTTGTTGTTCGGCGGCGTTAGCACTAAAATTTAAAAGCAGAATTGAGCAGAAAATAATTGCGTTTAGGATTTTACTGAACAAAATTTTCACTCCTTGAGCTTAGAAATAATTTCTTCGTGTAATTCGGCGATACCTGCGCCGGTTTCCGCGCTTGTACAGATTGGCTTGAAGCCGGAAACTTCAGCCACTGCCGCCGCTAAATCTCTGCCGCCGTCCGCAAATGTATCGCAGCGGCTGATGACTGTAATAATTGCCGCGCCAAGTTGTTTGAGCTTGCTCATTAACGCCAATTCCAACTCAAATGAACTGTTAGAAATTAAAATAAGCGCGACTTCGATACTTTCTGCAGATTTTTCAGCTGTAGATTTCTCAACGTCAACGCCCATTGTATCGACGAGCATAATTTTCCCGACGCCGCGCAACTCCATTGCGCTAAATTTCGTTTCATTCGTCATTTTGTAATTTGTAAGTGCGTACATAAGCGCGGACTTGCCGCTTTTTCTTTTTCCAAAAATTCCAATTTGTCTCATTTGCGAACGCCTCCTTTTTTCAAATTATAACATTTTGAAGGCGAATAGCAAATTTTTTTTAACCAATTTCAACTTCTTCGCGTTGCCTCTGATTGAAACGCAGAATTTTTTTGTAACCAAAACTTTTTACATATTCAATCGCTTCATCGCAGAATTTGCCGCAGTCTTCCGGCTGATGTGCATCTGAATTTATTGTAATTGGCAAATTGTAGGCGGCAGCAACTTTCATAAAATCTGCATACGGCGAAATTTCTTGCACGGGATAACGGTATTTTGTGCCGGTGTTTACGTCAACTGCCATATTAGAATTTTTCATTGCAACTGCCACGCGTTCAAGGTATGGCGTAACGTCGAAAGTTGGAAAATATTTAAACAGACGAATATTAAAAGGATGCCCCAAAATGTCATAAATTTTTGATGCCGCCAATTTTTCAACTTCCCGCGTGTATTGTTCGTAAATTTCGCGCAGGTCGTGATTATCCCATTCAGCTTTAATTTTTGAGGCGTCGTAGCCCCAACCCCAAAGAAAATGTACCGAGCCAATAATATAATCAAATTTCCAATCGTTCAAAATTTTTTTAACGGCAACTTGATTCTGAAAGTTGCAAACTTCAATTCCAATTTTAACCGCGTGATTTTTCTGCAAGGCGTGAATAAAATCGAAATAATCTTTCAGTGAATGTTTAAATTTGTTCGTCTTCAGCCAAACTTTTTGAAATTCGCCAACTTCCGAATCATCCAAAATTAAATCGTCGTAGTAAAGTTTTTCAAATTCCGGAAAAGTATGAGAGTGTTCAGAAATTCCAATTTCAGAAAGTCCGCGCTTTTTCGCCGCGTCAAAAAATCCTTCCACCCATTCAAAATTATAGTCCCCGTACTCAAAGTGCATATGATAATCTGTTTTCAATTTAAAGCTCCTTCAGTTGTATTTTAAATTTTCCGAGTCAAATTATATTGCGCGGTAAAATTTTTGCAACAAGCAGAAATTTTTTCTTTGTGGTATACTTTTCAAAAATTTTTGGAGGATTGAAATTGAAGACTAAATTTAAAGAAAGAATTGACGCCGAACTTTCCACAACAAATTTTTTTGAGACTTTGCCGACTGAAATTTCAGGATACACGCTGAAAAAAATAATGGCTGAAGACGGCGACAAATTTTTTTATTTCAGTTACGAAAATGAAAAAATTCATCGCAGTTTGGCGGCGTACTTCCACGAAGAAACTTCAGAATACAAAGTGCGTGTGAAAGTTGGCTTAACCGAATTTTGTTTGACGAAATTTTTTACAAACAAACTTGAAAACTTTACCAAAATTCTCGACGCCGAAATTAAATCTGCACTGGAAAATTTGTCAATGCCCGCAGATACAAAAACTGATTTACTAATTGCCGACAAAAATTTTGACGCGTGGGAATATCCAAAAACTTTGCCGAAAAAAATTGAAGGCTTTGAACTTTTCATAACGCCAGAAAATCCCGTGAAAATTACAAACGGCTCATACATAATTTTGAATTACAGCAACTTTGAAACTAACAGCGATTTAACGATTTACTACAACGTTTACACCGAAAATTTCAGCGGCGAAAGTAAAATAAAACTCGTGCCAAATGTCAGTTATCTTTTCGACGCGGCTAACCTGAAAGAATTGGAGACGAATCTCAAAAAGAATTTGGAACAGGAACTTTATAATATAAAAAAATTTTCAGATTAATTTCTGCAGGAACTTTGCATTAAAAAAGTGAATGTATCTTGAGAAAATGTAAAATGTGGGGGAGAGATTTTTGTGGAACAAGCGAAGTCCTCGATGAGGACACAATTTATTTTAATGATGGTTGGGGCTTCATTTATTACAATGTTTATTGTCGATTCAATTTTTTCAATGGATATTATCGATAATAATAAAACTGAAATTGCCGCTTTTCGTGAAATGTTGGTTAAGGACGTTGAAGAGCAACTGAAAAATCAAACTTTAAGTGCAATAAGTGTTATTGATAATGTTCATAAACGCCAACTTGCGGGCGAACTTACCGAAGAACAAGCAAAAACTTTGGCGGCAAGTCTTGTTCGTGAAATGAGATACGAAGGCGACGGCGGCTATTTTTGGGTAGATACTTATGAAGGCGTCAATGTTGTTTTACTTGGACGCTCAAACGTTGAAGGTAAATCCCGTATTGATTCAGTTGATCCAAGCGGCAGACATTTTATTAAAGAAATGATTGAAAACGGCAGAAAATCCGGCGGCGGTTTTACAGATTTACAATTTGCAAAACCCAATCAAACTGAACCGTTGCCAAAGAAAAATTTTACTATGGCTTATGAGCCTTATCAATGGGTTATTGGTACGGGCGTTTGGATTGATTATATTGATTCTCGCGTTGCCGAAATGCAAGAGCGTTCTGATGCAAGTTTAAAATCCTTAATAATGAAAACTACGATTGTTGGCGTTATTGTTTTGGCGGGTATGATTTTTATTGCAGTTGTTTTCTCAAATTATTTGATTATGCCTATTCGCAAATTAACAAATACTTTGAATGTTTTGGCAACCGGCGATTTTCGCAACAGATCTGAAGATGAATCTGACTTACAACGCAAAGATGAACTTGGAGTTATGGCGCGGGCAGTTCGTCAACTTCAAGATAATGTAAGTGCGATGATTAGCAAAGTTATGACATCAGCTGAACAAGTTGCC
The DNA here is from genome assembly GCA_937877565.1 of uncultured Selenomonadales bacterium. Lineage (GTDB taxonomy): Bacteria > Bacillota > Negativicutes > Selenomonadales > Selenomonadaceae > Quinella. Next base: position 30,524 of record CALFJB010000066.1, read on the forward strand.
GCCGCCTCTGAACAACTTACCGCAAGCGCGGATCAATCTACGACGGCGATTAATCAAGTTGCAGAATCAATCGTAAATGTTGCCGGTGCGTGTACCGAACAGTTTACCGAAGTTGAAAACGCAACCACCAAAGCTGAAGAACTTAAAATTCATATGGACGATTTCAATAAAGCGTTAAAAGCGTCCTCTAAAGAAATTGAACATACGAATGACGCCGCCGAAAGTGGAAATAAAGCCGTCAAGCACGCAGTTTCAGAAATGAAAAATATTGAGACTTCGGTTAAAGCATCTGCGGACGTTATTGCACAACTCGGCGAAGAATCAGAAAAAATTGGCAAGATTGTTGACGCCATTTCAGAAATTGCAGATCAAACTAACTTGCTTGCATTGAACGCAGCTATTGAGGCAGCTCGCGCAGGTGAACACGGGCGCGGCTTTGCTGTAGTTTCTGATGAAGTCAGAAAACTTGCTGAACAATCTCAAATTTCCGCAAAAGAAATTTCAAGTTTAATCGGTTCCATTCAACAAAAATCTCAAGACGCAGTTACAGCAATGCAAGAAGGCGTTGACAACGTTAAAACCGGCGCAGATGCCGTTGACGACGCAGGAAAAACTTTCGCAACAATCAGCGAACGTGTTACAGCCGTTTCTAAAAATTCCGAGCGTATGGAAAAAATTGTTCAGGAATTGGTCAAAAGTACCGACGTTATCACTCAATCTGTTGATAAAATTAATGTTAAGAGTCGCGAAGTTGCAAGCGAATCTGAAACAGTTTCAGCTTCCGGCGAACAACAATCTGCAACTATGCACGAAATTGCAGACGCCAGCCGCTCCCTTGCTGAAATGGCTCAACAAATGCAAGATATTATTGGCAGATTTAAAATCTGATATAAATTTTCCCACAAAAAAATTAATCCCACTCTTTGGAGCGGGATTTTTTTTATTTATCAATTAGATTTAAAAATTCTCTTGCTGATAATATTCTGTCACTTTTTGGAAAATGTTTTAAATTTCCTGTTATCAAATAACTCTTTTCATCGTACAAAATTATTTTGTAAAATGGCAAATCTTTCATATCAGTCAAAATAATTTCAACTTCACAGGGATTTTTTAAAATTCCAAAATTTTCTATGGCACGAATCATATAATTTACAACATTTTCAGAGAAATTAAATTTTTTTCTATGCAAAACATTTCTATACTCGTCTAAAATTTCTTTGCTGTACAGAGGGATTATTTCTTTTTTCAAAACTTTTTCAATAATTTGAACGGTTGCACTATCTTTTTTGGACGATAACAAAGCTGAAACTAAAACATTTGTATCAATAACGACAAAATATTTCAAAATTTATTTCAACTCCTGCCGTGCCGCGTCAATTTCTGCATTTATTTCTTCTAATGTCATATCATGTAAATTATTTTTTTCAGCTTCTCTCCGCAATGTGTAAAATGCTTGCAATGCTTTTTCGCTTGTAATTTCTTTGTCGGAAAGAAAATTTTTTACATATTTGACTATCTCCAATAAATATTCTTCAGGAAGATTTTGCATTAAATTAATTGCCTCTGTTCTCAATTCGGTCATTTTTACCACCTCGCAGAAATTTTATAAAAAAATTTTTGCTACGTCAATTAAAAATCCCCGCCGTTAAGGCAGGGACTTTTTTTATTTGGAGTTTCAAAATTTAGGCGGTCTTTAATTTTTCCAATTCTTCATTAAGGGCGCGATTCTGTTCAATAATTTCAACTGTTTCACTGTCAACGTCGGCAAAACCTACGCTAATTGCGTTAATTTTATGGCGAGCTTTTCCCAAATACGTATCAACGATACGAATCATTTCATATTTTTCAACACCATCTTTAACGGTAAGGTAACGATGTCCCGTCATTACTTCGTTTTGCAATTTTTCACGAATATTATCAGGGTCAATAAATTTCAAAAATCCTTCCCTGTCAGATTCGGCAACATAATCATTTGCATATTGGATAAATTTTTCACGGAACGGGAATTTGTCGCCTTTTTTAATACCATCAAGATCACTTGCAAGGCGGACTTTATCATTTTTGGCACGGTAACACATTCCCTCATCATTTTTCAAATCAACGTAGTAAACGCTGCGATAATCAGGGGCAATGGTCGAAAACATTGTATTCATTTCGTTAGATTTATTTTCATTTTCCATTTGCTTGGCTTGAACTGCCAATTTTTCTTCCAATAATTTTTCTCTTTGTTCAGCTTGATGAGTAGTGAATAATACAAGTGCAATAGCAATACCTAAACTTCCAAAAATTGCAATGTAAATATGCTGTCTCAAAAATTCGCCGAAAGAAACATTCATGCCGGAAGAAGAATATTCAGTTAATGCAGATTGGAGCGACGCACTTGGTATAAGGCTTGAAGTTTTATTCAGCGTGTAATAAAGTGCAGGATCATACTTTCTGACTGCAAAAGAAAAATTCATAGTTTTACCTGTGGCAAGCGCGTACAAATCATAATTATCTGAACTGAATTGCGTTACTTGATAATTGTTGACAAGTGCACAATCTGCGCGAGAAGATTCAACCGCCTCTAAAGCCGCGCTAAGACTTCCGCACTCAAGAATTTTCCAATTTGGGTAATTGTCCATCAGAAAAGTTTTGTAATTGGCGTTCGTGGCGTTTATGGCAACTACAATCTGTGAATCTGCGGTAATTACTTTTTTCGAAGATTTATTTCTCATCAAATACATTTCAGTTTGGATAAATGAATTGGTTGCCATAATTCCCATTGATTCAGCGTCATAAGCACTCAAATGAACGGGGAAAACGCAGTCAATTTCATTATCAACCAACGCTTGAAAAGCATCTTGCAACGTCGAATAAGATTTTGTATCAAAATTTAAAGTAGCATTTTTCGTACAATTTGAGGCAAGTTCAAGATAATTTTTAAGTACGCCATTTACTCCGCCTGTTACTGAACCGTCGCAGAATGGAGCAAAGTCATTTAAATAACCAACTCTAATTGTGCCATGCTGTTTCAGCCAATTTAATTCATCGTTCGCAATAAAAGCATTTGTGCCGCTTGTCCTCAAATATTTGTCGTGCATATACTGGTTATAAAATCTGTTTTCATCATTAATTTTGGTAAGTGCAGAGTTTAAATCGTTCAATAAATCAAGGCGATTTTTATTTACTGCAAAATAAAAATTCGATTGTCCAATTCTAATGATAGGTACAGTTGCATGCCCTTCGGCGTCTTCGTATAAATCCATAGTTATAAAAGCGTCAAGTTCGCCGTTGATTAACTTTTTAATTGAATCGCCTTCAGCGTTATTCAAGCCAATAAGTTGTGCATTGACATTATTAGCCGCTGCCCATTGTCTAAAAAGTTGAGCTTGATAACTTGCGGCGTTGACGCCAATTTTTTTACCGTTCAATGACGCGGGATTATTTCCTGAAATTGAAGTATTCGACGAATTTACGAATAAATAATAAGATTCTGCGCCCATTGGCATGGACGGGAATAACATTGAATTTGCGCGTTCCGGCGTATAAGAAACATCTGACATTAAATCAATTTGCCCGTTCATCAGCATTTGCAGAAGATCAGGCCAACTTCCGTGAACATATTCATAAGTCCAACCTGTATAGGCGGCGATTTTCTGCTGATATTCATAGGCGTAACCCAAACGCCTATTAAATGTATCCGTGTAATTGAAAGGCGAATCGTACCAGCCGACTTTTACAACTTTACTTTCTGCATCAGTTACTGAAAAATTCGCCAACACAATAAGTACAACCAACAATTTTAAAATGCTTTTAAACAAAATTAACACCTCATAAAAAATTGCAAGAAAGTTTCATTTCGTACAATTTTAGAATTTGAATAAGTTTCACCGAAAAATTTTTTGTCCGGGTTCGGGAATAATTTTATCCCCCCCATTTGATTTGGAAAATTGACAGCATTTAATAAAAATTCTGCTGAACAAAATGAACACATCCTTTAAATTTTTTAGAATTTTAAATCATTAAGTTATAACACCAAAATTATTTCATCGCAAAATAAAAAAACCGCTTTTTCCGGCGGCTTTTTATCTCCAATTTTCAACTTTTAAATCTGCAATTCTTCCAAAATGTTTTTCATTCGCCGTAACAAGCGTACAATTATTTACAATCGCAACCGCTGCAATGTAAATATCGTTGTCCTCAATTTGATTGCCTTTGTGAAGTCCATCATAAATTTTAGCGGCAACTTCGGCGGCGGCGTAGTCAAACGGCAATTTTTTTACCATTTCGTTGTTATACATTTTCATAAATTCGGCATATTTATTTTTAGAAGGTACAAGCTTTAAGCCGCGCAAAATTTCATAATGAACTATTGGACAAATGGCAAGACTGTTTTTTTTGTCTTTGAGCGCGTTTCTCATATTTGTTTCGACGTTGTACTTTTTAGCCAAAAAATCACTGACAGCATTTGTATCAAGACAGTAAATCATATTTAGCACGTTTCCTTTCCTCTTCAGCGTCCATAAATGCAAAAAATGCGTCAAGTTCTGCTTTTTCTTCGGGAGTATCTGCGCGTCTAAAATTTTCAGCCGCCTCAAAAAACGCTTCAATATTTTTTTGTCTACGCTTTTCTTCGTCAGTCTTTTTTACGTTAGCTTTTATTTCAGTAATATCTTGCTGAATATTTTCCAGCATTAAAATAATTTTTTCTTCGTTGGTCATTTTTATCACCTCACCAAAATTTTATATCGCAAAATTTTTTATGTCAATAAAATGTATTGCGGTACAATATCTTCAAAAGTTCCGTCCTTCATACGAAAACCGCCGGGAATTTTTCCCAACTCGGTAAAACCTAAACGCTTGTACAAATTGCGGGCGTGAATGTTAGTAGCTACAACCGCGTTGAATTGCAAAATTTTAAATCCAATTTCCCGCGCCTTTTCTATGCAATGTTTAACAATCAATTCGCCAATATGTTTACCGCGTAAATCTGCGCGAACGGCGTAGCTTGCGTTGCAAATGTGTCCGCAACGCCCAACATTGTTTGGATGAAGAATATACAACGCTAAAACTTCGCCGGTTGTATCGTCAATCGCCAATCCTGTAAATGACTGCGATTTAAAAAATTCGTCGCCGCTAACTTCGTTAAGCTCCTCTTCCTGCGGAAAGGCAACGCCTGCGCGAACAATTTCATTCCAAATTTCAATAGCCGCTTTAATATTTTTAATATTGTACGGCTCAATAATTATCGCCATAAAAATTTCCTCCAATATGAAAGATCGTGAATTAAATTTGTGATACGAATAGAAAATTAGCCGCTAAAAATAAAAAAAGCCCGTCTTGTGCCGCCAATTAACGGTAAAGTTGGCGCGTGCGAAAAACTACGCGCCGCCTCTGGCGGCTCACATACTAGGAGCGTACTTGAACCCAAGCGGCAGACGGGCGACGCATTTTCTTTGCTACTTTCTTTTTTGCTCGGAAAAAGAAAGTAGATTCTAAAATACAAAGTTACTTTCAATCTTTTTGTAAATCCGAACTGTAGCAAGTGTGGCAGTTGCCTTGCACTTTTTTACTTGCATAAGTTCCTAAATCTGCACGCTTGTAAATTTCTTCAAATGTGGGATTTTCTTCAGTGTTGAAAAGCGCACTGCCCAAACTGATTGTAATTTTTCTGTCGCCAAGTTCGGGAATTAAAATATCGTCAATCTTTCTGAAAAGGCGGTTGATAACGTTTTTGCCAATTTCGTCATCGACAATACCAACGGCGTAAACTGCAAATTCATCGCCGCCGAGCCTCATTGTTATATCGTAGGCGCGGAAAGTAGTTTTAAGGCAATTTGCAATGGCAATAATAACTTTGTCGCCGACGCCATGCCCGTAGTTGTCATTTATCGATTTAAATTTGTCAGCGTCCATCAAGCAAAACATACCATTTTGCCCTTGCGCCATCAATTCACGTATAGCCTTTTCGCCGCCGCCACGATTTTTTAAACCCGTCATTAAATCAGTCTCCGAACGAACGCGGAAATCTTCAGCAAGTTTTTCTTTCTGCTTGTCTTCTTGAATTAATTCAACCGCAAAAATTACCTGATTAAGTGCGCCGTCTTCGTCATCATCAACCAAAATAAAATTCGCCTTGCACCAGCCGTGACGTTTGCTCAAAAATTCTTGACTTATAACGTGTTGATCCTTCATTCGCTCCGGCAAATTTTTTAAATTAATAAAATCTAAAAGCGGCTTCAAAGTTGCATCGTCAACCGTCGCCACAAATGAATCTTTTATTTTTCGTATAACGTTTTCGCCGTCTTCAATTTTCATTAAATCGAAATTTTCATTATGGCTAAGCGTGTGAATCGAATTTTTTTTCAAGTCAATCAAGTGCATTGAAATATACATATCTGCATAACTTGCCATACCGTATTTTTTGGCGGCGTCTTCAATTTGTTTACGTTCTTTTTCAAGTCTCCTTTGAACGAAAAAGACTAAAATTAAAAGCGCGATAAGAAAACTCAATGCCATTTGAAGTATCAAACTGGAAAATATTCCTTGCACTGAATTTGAATTGCGGCGAATTACCATGTAACTGTTAATTTCAGGAACAGAGCGGGCAATTATTGAAACATCGTCGACTTTGCTCAAAATAAATTGCTGTTCAATCGCAGGATTTTTCTGCATATTGTAAACGATATTTCTTAACTGCGGGTCTTTGAATTTCGCAGCGCGGGAGTCAATATTAAAATTATCCTTTAAGTTAAATAAATCTATTTTAACATTGTGCTGAAGCTCCTTTTCAGCCAAAATATTTTGAAGTTTATCGATTGAAAGTCCAATACCGCAGACGCCGAGCAAATTTTTATTTTCGTCTTCAATTCGAGCGTTAATAAAAACGTTCCAAGAATTTTTGTCGAATTCATCAGAATCAATTTGAAAATCGTAGGAAATATTTTCTTCGACAAAACTTTTGTACCAAAAATCATAGGGATTATTTTCAGGATCAATTACGCGGTTAAAGCCCTTGTTGTAATAATAAATCTTCGAGGCTTCCGACACAATAAAAGTTGTATCGTAGGAAAAATTTTCGTTTATTTCCCGCAAATAATTTGCCATCAAAGAAATTTCCGTGTCACGCGGGATATTGGCTTCATCTTTTAAATTTTGTTTCAAAAAATTATCGTTGGCAACCGTGCGTAAAACCATTATTGATTGAACCAATTCCTTGTGAATCGTATCGTAAATATCGGCAGCAACAAGTTTTATAACTTCGTTGTCGTGACTTTGGATGACTTTATTTAAAAACAAGCACGAAATTAAAATTGAAATTATGTATGTTACGCCAATAACAAGTGATAGAGTTTTTGGCATTTTCAATTTTTGCGAAAAATATTTTTTCGTAGGAGACACCTCCTTTTAAGCCGCAATTAAAATTTTAAGCTGCCTTTTTCTCTTCAATATCTTGCAAATTCAAAATTCGCCCAAGTGAAATTTTATTGACTCCAAATTTGTTGATATATTCTGTCAAAATTTCGTTATCAATACCGCAGACTTTAATAATCTTTGCGTTTTTCATAAAAGTATAATCGCCGCCGCCGCTAAAGATAAAATCTGAAGTAGTCAACGTGTAAATTTTATTTTCGTCCAAAGGTTCATCGCCAATAAAAATATCTTGTACGCGCTGCCCTACAGGTTGCGAAGGATCGAAAGTGAAATTCATACCGCTGACTTGCATAAATGATCCATATTCATTTGGAAAAACAGAAACAGAAATTTCTAAAATCGCACGAATAGTTTTGCCGTCAACTTCGGCGGTTTTAATTTGGTTGCCGAATTGCATAATTGCCAAAATATCGCCGCGTGTTACGTCGCCCGCCGGTAAATCTGCGCGAATTGAGCCGCAGTTTACAAGCGCAATATCTGTGCCGCCCTTCCAACGAAAAGCATCCGCGCAAAGGTTGCCAATTTCTTTTTCTTCTGTACGTATCCAAGGTCTTGCGGCTGAAAGTTTTTTATCACTGTGCGCCAAAACTTGGCTGAAAAATTTTTGATTGCGATCCTCAAGTTTTTGGACACGTTGCATAAGTTTTTTATCTGGAGCGGTTGCCATATTCTTAACGGCGGCAGGATTTAAAAGTTCAGCCTTTTTAGAAATAATTTTGCCGTCGCTAAAATCTATGGTTACACGCCCGAGATTGTGTGTAAAGCAACCAGTTTGTACAATCAAAGTATTTTTGACGGTTAAACCTTCTGGCAATTCAGTATGGCTGTGTCCGTCAATTATTAAATCAATTCCTTCAGTTTCGGCGGCAACGCTTTCACTTTTGAAATTTGAAATTTCTTCAATTCCCAGATGAGTTACCGCAATTAAAATATCGCACTGCGGACGCAAAATTTTTATCATTTTCTTCGCCGTTTCAACGGGATCAAGAAAATTAACGTCGGCGATGTTTTCAGGTGCCGCAGAATTTATCGTTTCAGGCGTTGCAAGTCCAAAGACGCCAATTTTTATATTTCCGCACTTAAGAATTTTGTACGGTGGAAAAACTAATTCTCTGTTACTTTTAAGCGAAATATTGGCAGCAATCGTAGGAAATTTTAATTTTTTTGAAAGCTTTTCCAGCTGATTTAATCCGTAGTCAAATTCATGGTTGCCGGGAACCATTAAATCAATTCCTGCCGCGTTCAGCAAAGGTAACATATTTTCGCCCTTGCTGATATTTACTCTGGGCAGTCCTTGAAAAGTATCGCCCGCGTCAAACCAAAAAACATTTTTAGATTTAGCCTTAGTAGTTTTTACCGCCGCCACCATTTCAGCCAATCCTACAGCTTTTCCTTTTTCATCACTGTTCAAAATTCGGCAGTGCATATCGTTAGTATGAAAAATTATAATTTCTTCCGCACTGACTCCACGTGGTACAAAAAAAATCAGCAGCAACGCCGCCATTAAAAATTTTTTCATATAGACATCTCCTATTTTTTCAAAACGTGTTTAACAATTCTGTAGCCCGTCTCGTATAAAATTATTACCGGAATTGCTAAAGAAATTTGGCTGATAACATCCGGCGGCGTGATTATCGCTCCAATTACGAACGACAAAAAGAAAATTATTCGCCGATACTTGCCCAAAAATTCACTCGTCAAAATTCCCAACTGCGCCAAAACTATTACAACCAGCGGCAATTCAAAGACGAATCCAAACGGCAGTAAAAATGTTATCACAAAGTCAAAATAATTTTGAAATGAAAACATCGTTTGCAAATCTTCCGTGCTGAATCCCATAAAAAATTTCAGGGCTATTGGCAATATCAAAAAAAATGCAAACGCTAACCCCGCAAAAAATAAAATTACTGACGCCGGTACCAATATTCCAAGTACGGCGCGTTCAGATTTTGTCAGCGCAGGCAAAAAAAATTTCCAAACGTGAAAGAAAATTACCGGCAGTGAAATTAAAAATCCCGAAACAATATCAATTTTTAAGTACGTAAAAAAAGCTTCGCCCGGTTGCATGTAGTAAAGTTTGCCGACGGGCGCAGTTAAAAATTTTGTGATTGAATCTAAGAAAAAATACGCAATGCCGGAACCTGCCGCCACTGCCAATAAACTTTTTATTATTCTGGAGCGCAATTCTTCCAAATGTGAAGTGATTGACATTGTACCGTCATCATTTTCTTCAGCCGATTGTGTAGTTAATTTTTCTTCGTCAACAGTCATTTTTTATCAGTTTTTTCTGCAATTTCAATAGTTTTTTCGTCTTCAGCATTTGCCTGTTTAAATTCTTTAATACTTTGTCCGAGTGCTTTACCGACGCCGGGCAATTTGCCGGGTCCAAATACAACCAGCCCAATTATCAAAATTAAAATCAATTCCGGTACTCCTATACCAAACATTTTAAGTCCCCTCTCAAATTTTTATCGTTATAATTTCGCCAATTATACCACAATTTTTTTTTACAACAACAGAAATTTTTTGAATAATTTATTAAAATTATTCACGTGGACATTTAAACCGCGTTAGAATATAATAATTTAAATTTATTCGATTTGAGGCGGAAAATGTCTAAGAAAACGATTTTAAAAAATACGGTAATGAATTTGTACCCTGCTTACGTCAAAAAAATTATTTTCAATCAGCTGAAAGAAACTTCCGATTTTAATTTCAATTTTAAAACGCCGGACGAAATTTTTAATTTACTTTTGAATTACAATAAAACTCTTTCAGCCGTCGAAATGTACGATTATCAAAAACCGTTCCGCCATTTTTGCTATTTCAAATACTCAAATTTAAATGAACAGAAAATTAAAATGCTGATTGAACAGGGCAAAATTATAATTTTCAATCCCAAATTTGAAAAGCCTGTAGATGAATTTGATATTACGACGAGCAAGCCGACGATTTATCAGTTGGAGAATCAAATATTTTTCAAATTTTCCTATCTTTTAAATGACAAAATTAACGATAAATCAATTAAATATCCCGTGCTAGCCGTCTTCGACAAAATTAATAATTGGTTGGAAATTCGCTTTGATCGTATTGGTCTAGCTTACAAAAATTCGCCGATATTTTACAAAGAAAAAATTGACGGCGTCCTTGAATATTTCAGCCGAAATTTTGAATTGGAAATTACGCACATTGATTTTAAAGCCGTCGTTGAATATATGATTTCAAATAAAACTGATATTACTTTTATGGCTAAAAAAATGTTGCGAAACGGTACGATGGCACATTTGGAGGCTTACGAAGATGAAGAAACAAGTTTGCCGATAATTGGCGAGCTTGAAAAACTCCTTGAAGAAAATAAAATTCTGTTTGAGAAAAATTCAGATACTCAAAAAATTTTAAACCTGTTGGAAAATTTTTTAACTGCGATTGAAATAAAATCTGACTTGCCGGTAGTGAAAATCAAGCTTAACGACACCGAAACGAAATTTGGAATAACTCATAATTACAAGGGCGCGGAGTACAGTTTATTTATGCTTTACGGCGAACTGATTGGCGGGGAGATGATGGACAATGTCAAAAATTACGTTATGCAATGCTGTAGAGAATTTGACACCAAAATTTCATCTGACGCCGTACCAGAAAAATAAACTCTACGAATTTTTTAAAAATGTGAAAGTTGGAGACTATATTTACGCGGGAAATTTGAAATCAAAAATGGCTACAGACATAAAGACGGCTTATTTTTTGTTGGACAATTTGAAGGCGCAAGGCTTTTTGAAAAATTTATATGAAATTTATTGCGTTGAATGTGACAGGAGTACCGGAATTTTTTTAAATTCGCCGGAAGAATTTGGCTCGCGTTACTGTGATTTTTGCGACAAAAAACTTTCAGCCCTTGAAAATCTTATTGTATTGTACAAGGTTGTTACCGTATGACGAATGATAAGGCAAGCGAAAATTTTTCACTGAAACAGTATCTTCAAGAAATTATTCAGGACAAAATTAAAATTTTTAATTCGTTGGTGCAATGGACGGACGAAGACCGCAATAAATTTAAAATTTTGGTTGACGAATTAGAAACGCCGTCCGCCAATTTCAAAGAGTCCGGCGATAAACTTGAACGCGTTGTAGAATTTATCATCAGGAAAACTTTTTTTCTTGAAGTTTACAAGAACATTCGCACTTCCACAAATGAAATTGACGAAGTTATTACCGTTTCAAACAACGGCAAGCAGGCTTTTCAGGAATTGAATTTGTCTCGGGAGTTGATACAAATTCCGGCAGATATTTTTATTGGCGAATGTAAAAATTATTCGCGTCCGCTTGGCGTTACATACGTTGGAAAATTTTATAGTTTGATGAAGGCGGCGAATATTTCATTTGGAATTATTTTTACTACGCGCGGTTTAAGCGGCAGTTACAAAAATTTTCAAGACGCGCACGGCTTGACGACTGTTTTAAAAATTGTGGAAGATTTGAGAAATTGCAACAATCAATTTTACATTCTTACTTTCACGAAAAAAGATTATCTGAAAATGATTGAGGGCGTAAATTTTTTTGAAATTGTGAAGGCAAAAAAGTTGGAAATGCAACTTCACGCCGATTATAATTTATTTTTGTCGAAGTGTGAAAAGCACGAATTGGCGGATGAAATTCAATCAATTTTGAGGAACGTTGAAAAACATTAAGCCACGTGTTAAAATTTCGCCGTTTAAATTACAGATTGAGTTGAGGAAAATATGACAGGAATTTTATATTTAGTGGCAACGCCGATTGGAAATTTGGAGGATATAACTTTTCGAGCGGTGCGAATTCTGCGCGAAGTTGATGTAATAGCCGCCGAAGATACGCGCCATACAAGAAAACTTTTGGCACATTTTGAAATACACAAGCCGTTAATCAGGTACGACGAATACACGGACGCCAATAAAGTTTTGCAACTTTTGCTTGAAGGAAAAAATATAGCGTGCGTGTCAGATGCGGGACTGCCGGCAATTTCAGATCCCGGCGCAAATTTGGTAAAAGTCGCCGTTGAAAATAATATTACAGTTTGCCCAATTCCCGGCGCAAATGCCGCGCTAAGTGCGTTAATTTGTTCCGCGCTTGATACTACGAAATTTACTTTTGCAGGATTTTTGCCGAAGTCTGCGAAAAATCGCAGGGAAATTTTAATAAAACTTTCGACGCACAAGGAGACTTTAATATTTTATGAAGCCCCGCACAGAATCAAAAAAATTGTTGAAGAAATGGCGGAAGTTTTCGGCAACAGAAAAGCAGTTATTGCCCGCGAATTAACTAAAATTCACGAAGAATTTGTTCGCGCAGATTTAAAAACTTTGGCAGAAAAACTTGAGGAGCCGCGCGGCGAATTTGTAATAGTTGTGGAAGGTTGCACGGCTGAAATCGAAAAGCCTGTTGAAGAAAATTTTATTGACGCTTACAATAAATTAATTTCTGACGGCGTAGATAAAAAAACTGCCATTCGTGAAATTGCGAAAAAGTTTAATATCAGCCGCCGCGAAATTTATAACGCGGTACTCAATGAAAATGTTTCATGTGAAACTAAAGATTAGAAAAACGGCGTTCAATAAATAATTTATTAACATTTGTTTGGCGCGTCATCGGTTTCAGATAGACACGTTTAGTTGAAGCTACAGGGAATTAGGATAGATAAACGAAGTTGGAATTACGTTTGCCTGAGAAACCCTGACGCGCCGTTAGAGCACTTTTCTTTGGTACTTTCTTTTTTGCTCCGGAAAAAGAAAGTACATATAAATTAAACTTAAAAACTAAATAAGGAGTAAGAATTTAAAATGGAGAAGAAAAAATTTTACATTACGACGCCAATTTATTATCCGAGTGCAAAGTTGCATATTGGGCACGCCTACTGCACGACCATTGCAGATACAATCGCAAGATTTAAACGCCTTGCCGGTTACGAAGTTTTTTTCTTGACGGGCAGCGATGAACATGGGCAAAAAATTCAGCGCACGGCGGAGGCTCAAGGAATAACGCCGCTTGAGTACGTCGATAAAATTGTTGACAGTTTCAAGGAACTTTGGAAACGCCTTGAAATTTCTAACGACGATTTTATTAGAACGTCCGAGCCGCGCCATCATGAAGTTGTACAAGAAATTTTCCGCCGTATTCGTGACAAAGGCGACATTTACAAAGGCGAATACACCGGCTTATATTGTACGCCCTGCGAATCCTACTGGACGGAATTGCAACTTGATGAAAATGGTTGCTGCCCCGATTGTCATCGCCCCGTTGAAAAAGTTTCTGAAGAAGCTTACTTTTTCAAAATGTCAAAATACGCCGACGCGGTTTTAAAACACATTGAAGAAAATCCTGAATTTTTGGAGCCGAAAAGCCGCCGTAACGAAATGATAAACTTCATTAAGCAGGGGCTTGAAGATTTATGCGTTTCGCGTACTTCGTTTAATTGGGGTATTCCCGTGCCTGACGACGAAAAGCATGTTATCTACGTTTGGTTTGACGCGCTGACAAATTATTTAACGCCGATTGGATTTTTGGACGACGAAGAAAAATTTAAAAAGTATTGGCCTGCAGATTTACATTTGGTCGGCAAAGAAATTGTACGTTTCCATACAATTATTTGGGGTTGCATTTTAATGGCGTTGGGAATTGAACTGCCGAAAAAAGTTTACGGACATGGTTGGCTTGTCATTTCCGGCGATAAAATGTCAAAGTCCAAAGGCAATGTTGTTGATCCAATGTTGCTGATTGACGAATTTGGCGCGGACGCTATCAGATATTTTTTACTTCGCGAAATTGTTTTGGGACAAGACGGCAATTTCAATCGTGATGCACTGATTCAGCGTATCAATTCAGATTTGGCAAATGACTTGGGAAATTTATTGCACCGTTCCTTGAATATGATTAACAAATTTCAAAAGGGCGTGCTGATTGAAGGCGGCGAATACAGCGAAATTGACAACTCGTTGAAAAATGAGGCGATTGAAACTGCAAAAGAATACCGCGTCTTAATGGAGAATTTGCAAATTTCTGACGCCGTGAAAAATGTTTGGAAGTTTATCAGCCGCTGTAACAAATACATTGATGAAACTGCGCCTTGGAAACTTGCAAAAGATGAATCGCAGAAAGGCAACCTTGCCAACGTCCTTTACAATTTGGCTGAATCGCTTAGAATTATCGCAGTTTTAATTTCGCCGTTTATGCCAATTACTTCGCGCAGAATTTTAGAACAGTTGCAAGTTTCTCAAGATATTAAACTTGAAGACGCTGAAACTTTCGGCGCACTTGAAATTAATCATCCGGTTGGAAAACCTGAACAACTTTTTCCGCGTATTGAGGTGGAATAATGAAAATTATACTTGTCACAACAACAGAAATTTTACCATTTGCGTTAAGTACTGTTTTAAATCCTTCGTTGCAATATGGCTCCATTGTTGTAGACGAAGTGGAGGCAGCTGCAAATTTTTTACCAAATATGGGATATTCCAAAAATCTTTTGCACTCATTTTACGAATTAGAGGAATGTATCAATAATTCCTATTACGATTTTATCGTTTGCATTTCTTATGAAACGTTGCGTAACGTTATGCTGGACGAAATTTGCAAGTACGAGAAAAATTTAGAAAAAATTATCAATTTTAATGACGTAACTACCGCATATAATTTTCGTCAAGAAATTAACCTTCGTTATTATCAAGAACATTTTTCCGAAATTGAAATTTTTGTAACAGGAATAAGTTACACTAACGAAGCAATTGTTTTTCAATTATTTAAACGTAAATTGATGAATTTTGCTCACGCCAGTCAAGATTTATACTATGATTATCAAATTGCAAAGCGCGTAATGACGCCAAAAATTACGGGGGGG
>CALFJB010000067.1 GCA_937877565.1 uncultured Selenomonadales bacterium
AATTTCCACCGCCACTAGTAAAATGACAATGAAAGTCCGCCGAACTTTCAAGTTCAGTATTTAATTTTTGATTTACGGCATTATTATAAATAGATAATTTTTTTTTGTCAAAAATTACCTGCGCGTCTTGAGCGTCATTATTGGAAGTGTCTAAAATTTTGTCTTTGTCATTGCCGGAAAGGGGAGTATCGGCAAGTTTAGCGATAAGATCAAGTTTATTTTCGTTTGTCATAGGGTTAAGGTTATTTGTCATCTGAGTTTGCTCCTTTACTAAATAAAGAATGTAATGCGTCGACAAAGTCGTTGTGGTCAAGTTTATAACTACTTTCTTCAACCAAAATTTTTTCATATTGGCATAAGTCAAGTAAAGAAAAGCAGTTATCGCCGTGTTTGTTTTTAAATGTACGCGCCTGAAAAATTTCGATAATCAGCTGATTAAAATCGGCGTCGGTAAACTTGTAACACTGCCGGAAATATTCCCGCGCGTCTTTTTCCGCAACACCTAAAGAAAAAGAATCGTTAAACGGCGCCTCTAGGAATTTTGCCATTAGCGGCGTTATTTTTTTTGGAATTTCTGCGAAATATTTTCTCAAAGTCTTAAGGCGATAAATTGCCGGAAAATACTTCACTAAGTCGGTATGTGCTACAAGATAATGCAACGACAATGCAACATCTGCCTTTGAAAAGACTTCATCACAATTCCGCAACTCCTTACAATCGTTGTGCTTAAGGTTACGAACAAGGTAAGAATCGACTGTCTTTGCACTAATTCGGTATTTGGCGGCTATTTCGTACAATCGCCTATAGGTAACACCTGCTACAATCGCCCCTGTGAATAAGAAAATTTCTTCCTGATAAATCTCCCAAAATCTAAACAGACATTTCTTTAAGGGATTTACATCAGCGTCGGTCAACTTGATATCCATTATTTTAATCCTTTCAAAAAAGTTGTAGAGCGCGAAATTGACAACATTTTGTAAATAATGTGTAAACTTTTTCAACGCTTGCCTTTCAAATTAGCTTGTGTTACAATACTTTTTGAAACAAAACTGTACATACGATTTAATCTCCATACGTTAAAGTCTCGTCGACATCGGCGGCTTTATATAGATAAGTTCTCGGTGAATTTCCGTTAGGTGATTGGATTGATTCACTTGAGAAAATTTTTGTTTTTGCGTCAATTTTTTTAGACAAGCTTTTCAATTTTACCATAATAAAAACGAATATGCAAAACAATATAAAAAAAGCCTTATGGCTGTATTCTGCGCGCAGGTTAATCAGCGTCGGTGTATTCAGACTTTGCTATTTCAAGTGCAGTCTGAAATTTTTCAATGACGGCAGAATTTTTCGCCGCAACTTTTTCTAAATGTCTTATGATGAAATCATTAGTAGTTTGAGATTGTGAATAAGCAAGCAGGGAAATCTGCTGATAAAGCGTCGGTGTTACGGCTAAAGTAATTCGTGATTCGCGCTTTTCGTCTGCATATGCTTTACGTGCCATATAATACCTCCTAAAAAATCAGATTAGCAACAGATTGAGTTGCCGTATTTGTCATTGCGTCCATATCGTGCAGGTAAATCTCCGTAACGACTGCTGATTTATGGCGCAATGCTTTTGACACTTGCCGAATATCAGTTCCTGCCGTTAAAGCATTAGTCGCAAAAGAATGTCGCAGGGAATGAGCCGTCAAGCGCGGTGAATCGAATCCTGCGCTTTTCAATGCCGCCTTGCACATACGCGATATGGTTTGAGTGTGAAGGCGCTGTCCTTTGCAACGGCGGCTTGTCGATACGAACATCGGCGCATTTATATCTACATCGCCACGAACTTTTAAGTACGCTCGAATCAACGACGCGCATTGCGCAGGAAGTATCACTCTATCCTGCTTACCTTGTCGCGCTTTTCCGTGTACGCGCAGGAACATCTTATTACCGCGTCTTTCAATATCTCCTATATCAAGCCTGGTTACTTCGACACATCTTAAGCCGGTTGCTAACATTAAACCAATAATAGCCTTGTCACGAAGGTTTTTTTCATTTGCGCCCGTCATTGCCTGAAAAACTTGTCTTGATTCATCGACTGATAAAGCGTCGCGGTAGTGTGTTTCATTACTGAGCTTTACTCCTTTGAAGTGCGCAGTAAAATCTGGACATATTCCTTTCGACGCTAGGAACTTGATAAAGAGTTTAAGGCAAGCAATGTAAAGGCGGCAAGTTGTCGGTGAAAGTTTTTCAAGGAGTGAATCCCTGTAGGAAATGACAACATTGCGGTTCACTTCGTTTACTCCATTTTCGGCAAGCCACTTCGTGAAGTTTTTCAAGGAGCGCTGATAAGTAGCAAACGTTGTCGGTTGAACGTCGCAGAATTCTAACCACTCCTTCGACAATTCTTCGACGCCGCCGAATTTGTGATAATTTCCTGCGTTTCAATCTTCATTACCGCTGTTGTCATTTTATTCACTTCCTTTCTTTACTGTACCTAAAGTGTATCACAATAACTTATTCTTGTCAATACATATTTTTAATTTCTTCTTCCTTTTTTTTGTTATTTTTCGTGACATTGAAATACATATGTTTTAATTACATAGTATACTAAATATTGTTATTACGCGCAGTGTGATAATTTACGCAGTTTTAATTTCGCGTCCGTTAAAATAGGCGTCCTCAAGTTCCTCAAAAAAACTTCCCGTGATTTATTACCATTAAAGCCATCGCGATTGAGATAATACATAGGGCGATTTTTACCTTGTGAATCAATGTAAGTTGACTTAATAAAAGCTTTTTCAGCCGCCGCAAAATTGCGGACGCTAGCTATCGCATTTTCAATCGCCCTCAAAACCGTGTCGTGGCGCTTTTTAAAAACTTCGGCAACTTTCAAGCTTGTTGTCAAAACTTGATCTTTCTGAATAAATGTCAATTCCATAGCTTTATCCTTTCAATGTGTGAAAATCTGCAGTGAATCTGCCTCATAATCTTCTTTTACCGGCATTTCCATAAGACTTGCCGAAACGTTAAAGTATTTATCGCCGATTTAAGCCCTTGAAATTCGCCTTCACGGTAAATTATACCAACCTTCAAATTCCCGCCATATTTCCGTTTTAAGCCGCCTAGATTGACTTTTTGTCTTATTGCTCGCTTTACTGCGCGTATATCTAGATATGACGCCACTTTCCGCCTTGCACTACAATTACAACTGATCTGTAAAACTTATGTCTAGAAAGTTATTGGAGTCGACGCCCGCAGTGCCGCAACAATTCGCTGGAAGTACCTTGACGGGCTAGCCGAAATACGTAACCTTTTTACTACTTTTGTTATACCGTCTTTTCTCTATATCTCTATATCAGTTGACGGGACACCCTGCACTTTTCGTTA
The DNA here is from genome assembly GCA_937877565.1 of uncultured Selenomonadales bacterium. GTDB lineage: Bacteria > Bacillota > Negativicutes > Selenomonadales > Selenomonadaceae > Quinella. The sequence continues at coordinate 3,373 of CALFJB010000067.1, forward strand.
TTTTTTATACCTACCAAAATTCCTACCAAAATCCTACCAAAATTCCTACCAAACCGAAAATAATTTGGTATGAAGAAAAATCAAGGCGTGGCGCGGGTTTCCAGAATTTCCTACCAAAATTCCTACCATTCCTACCAAACCGAAAAATAATTTGGTATGAAAAAAATCAAGGCGTGGCGCGGGTTTCCCAAATTTCCTACCATTCTACCATTTTTTTTTTAATAAGAGACTATATAAAAAAATGTTTCAGGAGACAAAAGAGAAAAATCTGTCTACACCTTCCCTTCCAAAAAAAAACTCTATAGGGGTATATTCAAAATATTTTTGGTAGAATGGTAGGAATTGTTAAAAAAGCTAGAGTTTATGCCGATTATTTTCATACCAAACTGCCTACCAAAAAAAAAAAACCTACCAAAATTTTGGTAGGAATGGTAGGAATTTTGGTAGGAAATTATTTTAGCCGATATTGACTGCAGGCGGCGTAGGAATTTTTACATAATCAGCAGACAATTTCACGACGCGGCATTTTGCGCCAATCCATTTTTGAGCAGTGTCGTTGCCGTCGATTTTAACAAATACACCCGTCTGAATTAAATCAGTTTTGAGTTTTGAATAGCTGTAACCTGCGCGTCTGCAAGCCTCCTTCAAATAAGAGACGTTAATCAGTAAACCGTCTGCGTCTGCGCAACCATAGATAGGATTTACAAGTTTTTCGGCAGGGGTCAAGGTTGAAGGATTTGCGGGGCATTGCATACCGTCGAAGTGAAGGCGTTCTCCGGCAACCCAATTCAAAACAAAATCTTTTTCCTTTTCTTCATCAGACAATTCTTTTTGAGTTCCAATAAGTTCAAAGATCTGCATTGCGTCGTTGCAGGCGGCAATTTTGGCTTGCTCGGTATCGACATTGAAAAAATATTTACGTGCAAGAAAATTCGCAATGGTAATGGCGGCGATATAGAAATAGTGGACGTCAATGTATCCTGGCGTTGCTTCCTTGAAATTTTTGCTAAGCGTCTTGTACATTTCGGATAAACCGTCAAGATTTTCAGATTGAAGATTATCAAGAAAGATTTTACCTCCGTGTCCAAAAGTTTTTCCGGCGTCGAAGGTAATATGAATATCCTGCGCTAATTCATCGTCCATAATTTTGTCGCCGGTGAAGTCAAGCTCTAAAGTGCGTGTGTGAATACCTTGCGTTCGTGCATTTTCAGTAAGCAATTCTTCTCCGTTGCAAATCGTGATATTTTTCCATTGCTTGACGTCTTTTTGGCTACCGTCGGTATTACAACGCCCGCGCCCTTGTCCACCACCTGCTCGGTAAACGAAGTTGCTAATATCAAAATTGGCGCTGGCAACTTGCCTTTCATCGAAAGTCGCAGGGAATGGACTAGAATCAGCAATAACGTTTTCTAAACTATTAACAGTTGCGTTTAGAGATTTTAAAAACTGTGAATCTCCAAAAGTCGACGCGGTTAATTTAAAGGCGGCAGATTTTCCGGCTTTAGACTTGCAACGAAGATAAACAACAAAAGGGCGGCAACCAATAACCGGCAGAATCAAAGACGCTAAACCCGCAGAAAAGATAATGCGTCCAATAGGGGAAGTGTCAAAAACTCGCTTAACTAACGACAACCATTTTTCATAATCTCCTTTTACGCGCAGGTGACTAGCTAAAGTGTTGCCTTTGTCGATAGCAAATTTATCATCATAAGGCGAAATAAAATGATTATCGTCCGTCCACCCCAATTTTTGGTGTAAATCAATTTCCTGCAGAATGTTTGAGTTTTCGGCAATAAACACCGAAATAAAATCAACGATAAAGCGGGCATTGGTTGAATTAAAAGGCAAGCCGAAATTAGCAAGCGTTGTGATTTTTCGTGTATCGGCTAAATCGCCTTTTGGTATCTGCCGAATCGTCTTAACTTTGCCATTGTTATCAATAGTAGTAACATCAACGAAATAAGTATCGTAAGGATACCCGCGCTTGCAGTAACATCTGGACACATAAAAAGGGACGCAGGAAATTATTTTCTGGCTATCTTTAACATCAACGGAAATTTTATTCTGCGTCATATGATAACCTTTAGGAATTTTAAAGCTCTGCGAATCGCCGAATATGGATTGAATGCTTGAAGAATTATCAACGGGCAGTGTATAACCGTAGGATTTTGCAAGCTGGATTAAACTGCCAATACCGCGTTTCTTTTCTTTGTCAACGCCCTTCAACAGATTATTCCATTGCGTCCTACAGCCTTGCTCCGAATATTTATTCGGTCTGGCATCACGCGCAGAAATTTCATTGAACAGATTGAAAGCAAGTTCCAAATCGTTAATCGACTTACCCCAATCGATAAGCCCGCCTGCTAAGGTCAATGCCCAATCAGCATAAGACAAATCTTCAATAGGGATAAAGCTAAGAATGCGTTTCATTTCGTCAGGCGTTATTTCCGAATATTTCTTTTGAGTGGTTGAAGGATTGTCGCCGGAATCTACCGAATTGTTATCGGAAATAGCGGCGGCATTACGTCTTGAAATTTCTTTCAAAATATCGTGTACAACGGAACAATCTGTAGCAATAGGCGTTTTATGATCGCAACAGTAAGAATCGCCGGTAAAGAGAAAATACCTGCCGCCGGTCTTGTAAAAAATCTCAAGTTTAGCCCCGTCGCCAAAATGAAGTGTACTTTCAGTGTTTGCACTAAGTATAGGAAATTCGCCGTCATTAGGCTTTAAAATCATATGCAAGCCGTGTCCTGAAATAGATTTTTCGCAGTAAGTGTCGACTTGCCATTTAATGAAGTTGAACCATTTAGAGACTTCATCATTTACGAAATTACCTTCATCATTTAAAATGTGGTCGAAATCAAAAACTAAAAAATCATCTGCGTTGCCGTGTCCAATAATATCAAAACCGGCAAGTTGCCTATTGTCGGTAAAGCGCAATTCGTCATAAAGTTTTTGATTCGCGGGATTGTTCCATTTATCAATCGGTATTTTGTGTTGCCACTTGCCGTCAATTTCCCTACCAACTCGAAAGAAACGCGGTTGAGATAACAATTCATCGGGCAAATTTTGAAGTGTTTGTTTAGCGGTGTCGGCGGTTGGTATCTTGTCTAAGTTATCAGCAGATTTAAAAGCACGTACACGGTCGGCGGCGTACCAAAAAACGCCTGTGTGGTCTTGTAAATCTTCGATAAAAATTCCACTATCACGCAATCGGCTAAGTTGCATTTCAGTAACGCCTAAAATTTGAGCAACTTCATTAGCGGGATAAAATGACGGCAAGATTTTTTTTATTTCTTCAAGCGTCGAAAGAATGTTACGGCTTGTACCGCAAATATCAAAAGGACAAACTTTTTTGCCTTCAAATTTTCTGGCA
>CALFJB010000068.1 GCA_937877565.1 uncultured Selenomonadales bacterium
TGGCGTTTGAAAAGGATTATTTTTTAATCTACCAGTACGCTTTAATTTTAGAGGTGGAATTTAAAATTATAAATGAGCGCGGTTTTTTAATGTGTCGTTCAAAAATAGAACGCGTTTTAATATTGGAGTTTTGAAAAATGGCAGCGTGGCGGTTGAAATTATTGAATGTTAGATGAAACGGGATTTTAAAATTTTTTTTAATTATTACAAAAATGTTGCAGGAATTCAAAAAAAAATGTCGTAATTTCCCAATGGGAGAGGGGAAAGCCCCTGCCCTTCCGGGCAATGTTTTTTTCAAGGAGGAATTTTTATGGCTAGCTCAATTAATCCAAGTTTGTTGAATATCATTCAGAATCAGAGTCAGCTTTATTCTGGCAAAGGACGCTTCGTAAATAATCAACTCAATCCGCTTAACAAGCAAAGCGCGAACGCCGCTCAACAATCCAGTAACAATTTCAACATTAATCTTTCAACTGAAGGACTTTCCGCGTTGCAGAATCAAACTCAAGCTGAAGAAATTGACACAAGTTTTTTTGCAACAAGCAAGGAACTTTCACCGAAGGCTCAAGCATTTCTTGAAAAACTTCAGGAGAAATACGGCGATAACTACGATTTTATTGTTGCTGACAACGTTGACGATCCGCAGGCTTTAACGGCAGGTTCTACAAAGCAATATTCCGTGATTTTCAGTAGCGACGAACTGGAAAAGATGGCGAATGATGAAGAATACGCAAATTCAATGATGGGCAAAGTTGATGACGCCGTAAAGTCTTTTGATGAAATTATTGAAAAGGCTAATCTTGACGGCAAAGCTCAATTCAGCAACCTTGCAATTTCGTTTGACAGCGAAGGCAACAGCAAAATTTTTGCCACTCTCGAAAAACTTTCTGAAAGTCAGCAGGAACGCCTTGACGCGGCTAAAGAACGTGCGGCAGAATCTGAAGAAGTTGAAGAAAAACCCGCTACATTTACAATTAGTGCAGACGACAAAGAAGGCTTGCTGGAACAACTTTTCAACGTCAACTGGGACAAAGTTTTTGTTAGTTAAAGTTCAAATTTTCCATAAATTGGAGCGGCTATGGTCGCTCTTTTAAAGTTCAAATTTTCCATAAATTGGAGCGGCTATGGTCGCTCTTTTTTATTTTCAAAAAAACTTGTCTATTTCCGAATTTTAAGTTAATATATTTTCTGTTTAAAATATGAAAAAAAACTGGAATTTCTCTAAAATTAATGTATAATATAGCTGGAGGAATTTTTTATTAGAAATTAATGGGAGGTGATTATTTTGAATGAAGTTGTAAAAATTCGCGGGCTGAAGACGGGGTTACAACTTTTGTTTGAAAAAAATGCAAAGTTTGAAGACGTGAAAGCAATTTTATACGAAAAACTTGTAAGCGGCGACAAATTTTTCATTCGCGGTACGACGGTTTTTATTGACAAAAATACTTTTACCGAAAATCAAACTGAAGAATTGCGCCGAATGTTTCACCAACACGGGATGCTTTTTAGTGACAAGTTGCCGACGCTGCAGCCAAAAGTTAAACCTGAACCGGTAGTGCAAGCTCCGCCGCCTACTAAAATAATTGAAAAGGCACAACCTACGCTTGTTATTGATAAGACTTTACGCGGCGGGCAGGAAGTACGCACTGAATCTTCAGTTTTGGTATTTGGCAATGTTAATCCTGGTGCGCAGATTATAGCCGGCGGAAATATTGACGTTCGTGGCTCGTGTCTTGGAAACGTTCATGCGGGGGCGTTTGGCGACAAAAACGCCTATATTGTAGCCAATAAACTTAGACCGATTCAAATTCGTATTGCTGATTTAATTGCACGTCCGCCGGATAATGCTAAAGACACGGACAAAGCCGAACGCGCTTCTATAAAAAACGGTTATATTGTTTTTGAACCGATTAAAGGTTATAATACGAAGAATTAGTTTTTAAAATTGGCTGAAATTTTTAGAAAACTTCCGGAGACCTAAATTTTAAGAACTAGTGAAGGGAGATTTCCAATGTGTGAGATAATTGTTATTACAAGCGGCAAAGGCGGTGTTGGCAAGACTACAACCACTGCGAATATTGGCGTTGGCTTGGCGATTCGCGGCAACCGCGTGGCTCTTATCGATACTGATACGGGGCTTCGCAACCTTGATTTATTACTGGGGCTTGAAAATAGAATTATGTATGATTTAGTTGACGTAACAAGCGGGCGCGTTCCCTACAAAAAGGCTCTTGTTCGTCACAAAAAGTACGAGACGCTTTATTTATTGCCAACTTCGCAAATTCGTGATAAATCTGCGGTTAATCCTGAACAACTTGTACAACTTTGCGACGAGATGAAGAAAGATTTTGAGTACATTATCATTGACTGTCCCGCCGGAATTGAGCAAGGTTTTAAAACTGCGATAGCGGCGGCCGATCAAGCACTTGTTGTTACAATGCCGGAAATTTCCGCCGTTCGTGATGCTGATAAAATTATTGGCGAATTGGGACGCGCTGACAAAGAAAATATTAAACTGATTGTAAATCGTATGCGTTACGAAATGTCCGAAAAAGGCGATATGCTGGATTTGGATGATATTAATGAAATTTTATCGATTGAATGTATTGGGATTGTGCCGGATGACGAAGTTGTTATTACTTCTACGAACAAGGGCGACCCTGCAATTACCGTTGAAAATTCTATTGCAGGGAAGGCTTACAGAAATATTGTTGGTAGAATTTGCGGCGAATCCATTCCTTTTTACAGACCGCCTAAAGAAGGTTTCTTTTCTAAGTTGAAACGCCTGTTTGGTATGCTGTAAGGAGGGAGGAAAATGTTTGACGTTCTTATGAAAATATTTGGTAAAAACGAGAAAAAATCCGGTCAAATTGCCAAAGAACGCCTTCAAGTTGTTTTGATTCACGACCGTGCAAGCGTTTCGCCGGAAGTTATGGAAAAGATTAAAAATGAAATTATCGCCGTACTTTCAAAGTACATGGATATTAATCAAAGCGGCATGGAAATAACTTTGGCTAACGATTCGGATTCTGTCGCGCTCGTTGCAAATATCCCCGTTCAATCTCTGTATCACTCAAAGAAATAATTATGATTATTCATTTTCTTGAAATTATTGGCGGCTTTATTATTCGTCGGTGTGAAGAATTTGGGCGAATTGCCATTGTATATATTGACACTGTTAAACAGTTACGACACAAGCCGCGCTTTAAGCATGTTATCGCGCAGATGGCGCATTTGGGCGCAGATTCTCTGTTAATTGTTTCATTAACTCTGCTTTTTACGGGAATAGTTTTTACTTTACAAACTGCCAGCGAATTTATCAGATTTGGCGCGGAGTCAACAGTTGGCGGCGTCATTTCAATAGCCATTGGCAGGGAATTGGGACCGGTTTTAGTTGGCGTAGTATGTGCAGGAAGAGTTGGCGCGGCGATAACGGCTGAAATTTCTACAATGAAAGTTACCGAACAAATTGACGCCCTGCGCGTTATGGCGGTTAGTCCTGTCGATTATTTAATTGTTCCGCGTATGTTGGCTTGTATGATTGTCGTACCAATTTTAACGATTTTTGGAGACGTTATCGGCGTCATTGGCGGTTATCTTGTGGCGGTTCATTATTCCGGAATTTCTCAATATGTTTTTATGCAGTCGATTCAAGCGTTTGCAGTTACTTTGGATTTAACCGGCGGGCTTATTAAAGCGTCGTTTTTCGGTAATGTTATAGCGGTTCTCGGCTGTTACTACGGTTTACATTGTCCGGACGGTGCGGAAGGTGTCGGTATTGCCACAACTAAAACGGTTGTTTCTTCAATCATTGTAATTTTTATTCTTAACGCAATTTTAACTTTTATTATTTGGTAATTCATCGGTACTTTTACAGCGATAAATTTTATTTTAAATGGTGTTTTTATGATTCAGCTTGTCAACGTTTTCAAATTTTTTGGCTCAAAACGCGCCTTAAATAACATTAATCTTACCATTGCGGACGGCGAAACTTTAGCCATTATTGGCGGCAGTGGCTCCGGCAAGTCTACACTTTTGCGCCTTATGATTGGTTTAATTAAGCCTTCAAGCGGTAACATTTTTATTGACGGCGAAGATATTGGCAAATTCAGTGAAGAGGAAATGACGCGCGTTCGCTTGAAAATGGGAATGGTTTTTCAATATTCCGCGCTTTTCGATTCTATGACTGTTGGCGAAAATGTTGCCTTTGGTTTAGTCGAACATTCAGACTTGCCGCAGGACAAAATTAATAAAATTGTTACTGAAAAACTTCATCAGGTAGGACTTGAAGGCGTTGAAAATCTTATGCCAAACGAACTTTCCGGCGGTATGAAAAAGCGCGTTTCACTTGCCCGCGCCATTGCCTTTGAGCCGAAAATTATTTTCTATGATGAACCTTCAAGCGGTCTTGATCCCGTTACCACAACCAAAATTGACGAGCTTATTATTTCGACGCAAAAGGCGTTGAACGTCACGAGCATTGTTGTTACTCATGATATGGTTAGTGCTTGTCATATTGCTGACAGAATTGCTATGGTTTACAATGGCGATTTAATTGCAGTTGATACGGTTGAAAATTTCAAAAAGATTAACGATCCGCGTATTAAAGAATTTTTCCGGGTCGTCGATAATTAATTAGTTGTACCCCAAAAGAGGTGATATTTTGACTTCAGAAGCAAAAGTAGGGGCGTTTGCGATTGGTGGAGTTTCAATGTTAAGTGCCGCGCTGATTGGCTTAGGCGAAATTGATTTAGGCTCCAACGACAATTTCAGATTGTACGCGCCTTTCAGACAAGTTTTAGGGCTTGAATCTTCGGCGGACGTTAGACTTTCAGGCGTTCCCGTCGGAAAAGTTGAATCTATCGTTAATGCAAATGGCGGCGTTCTTGTCACGATGCGAATAAATGAAAAAGTGAAAATTCCGGACGATTCAACCGCCACAATTTCAAGCGTTGGCGTTATGGGTTCAAAGTTTGTGAACATTACGCCCGGCGTTGATGACGGCGATTATCTTCAAAATGAAAGTTATATCAAAGTTACTGAAGAAGCTGATATGAATTCAATGTTTGAAAGTATGAACAAAGTTATGGGCAGAGTTGATACTTTGTTGCAGGACGTTGAAAAAATTCTTGGCGACGATTCTTTCAAAACTTCGGTTGTTGATATGAGCAAAAATATTAAAGGCGCGTCCGAGCATATGAATAAACTGATGGAGACTTTGGATCGTATCGCCGTCAACAATGAAGGCAACGTTAATCAAATTACGACGCAACTTAATGAACTTTTAGGTACAATGAATTCAACAATGAAAAATGTTGAACATATGACGGCTAACCTTGACACATTCGCTGGAGACCCGCAAACTGCCGCCGAACTCAAGGAAACACTTTCAAACGTTGCCGCAACTTCAAAATCTGTTGCCGCCATTGCCAATAATATGCAGGGAACTTTTGCAGATCCAAAAGTTGCAGAAGATTTAAAAACGACAATTTCAAACGCCAAAGATATTTCTGAACGCGCAAATAAAGTTTTGGGCAAGGTTGAGGACGCCTCTAAAATTGAAGTTTCGCCTTCGGTGGAAATGCTTTACAGTCCGAAAAAGCACGACTTCAATACCAATTTTAATTTGAAAATTTCACAAGAGGACGAGTCGTTGAATTTGGGCGTTGAAGATATTGGCGACCATTCAAAACTTAACGCGCAACTTGGCAAGCGTTGGAATGACTTTGGCGCACGCGCAGGAATTATCGCAGGCAAGCCCGGTGTTGGATTGGACGCCTACGCGGGAAAGGCTACTTTTTCGGCTGAAGCTTACGACCCAAATGATTTTACTTTGCGTCTCAAGTCTGAATTTCAAATTACAGAAGATACCTCTTTACTTGCCCAACTTCACAATCTCAACCATAAAGAATCCCGCGCCGCTTATTTCGGCTTGAAATATGATTTTTAAAATTTTTAGCGGCGGAATTTTAATTTGAAAACTTGCCGCAAAATTTACCTTGCGATATAATTTTTAAACTTTTGATAAAAGTACAACTGAAAAAATTTTTGCTGAAATGCTCCGCCGCAATGTAAAAAAAATTTTTAGCGGCGTTAAATCTGAAAAATTTCTGCCGCAAAATTTAAATTGTGCTATAATTTTTAAGATTTTTAGCAATGATTTCAAATAAAAAAATTTCGCCATTTTTGGCTTGAGATTTCTAGGAGGTTTTTATTATGTTTCGTAAATTTGCACTTATATCTGCCGCAATTTTGGCAATTTCAAATTCAGTAAGTGCCGCTGATATTGTTGATTTAAATTTGGATGAAACAATTCAACGCGCACTGGAAAATAACCGCGCCATTAAACGTTCAATAGCCAGCCGTGAAAGTGCGTATTGGGCTTTAAGGCAAGCGCGTCGCCAATCTGGTCCTACACTTTCTTGGAGTACCACTGCAAACGCTGTCGGCGGTTCATACTATCCAAATGACACTTATCATCACAGGCTTTTTTCAAATACTGCAACGATTACCTATCCGATTTATTCCGGCAATGCCTTGAAGGAAGGGCGCGTTTATGCTCGTTACGGTTTAAATTCGGCTGATATGGCGTTGGAAAATTCACTGCAAACCATTCGCCTAACTGCAACGAATTATTACTACAATGTTTTGAGATGTCGCAACCAAATTGAAGTTGATGAAGAAAACGTGCGCACTTTGCAGGAATATTTAAGAAACGTCAACGCGCAATTTAAAGCTGGTACTGTTGCAAAGGCTGACGTTTTGGCTACTGAAGTTCGCCTTGCAAATGCTCGCCAATCTTTGGTAACCGCGCAAAATGATTATGATGTTGCAGTTGCCACTTTGAGCAGTTATTTATTACTTCCGGCTGATACAATCATAAGGGCGCAGGATCAATTAACTTATCAGCCTTACGATTTATCTTTACAAAATTGCACGGCGTTTGCGTTGGAAAATCGCCCAGACGTTGCGGCGGCTGATTATGGAATTAAACAGGCTGAAAGTAACGTTCGCAGTGCAAAAGCCGGACATCGTCCCACTGTCAACGCCGTTGCCACAAAAGGTTTAAATGGTAAATCGCCTTTCAGTGACAGTTACAGCGATAGTTGGACGGCGGGAATTTCTGCAAATTGGAATATTTTTGACAACGGGGTAACCAACGCGCAAATTAATTCTGCAAAGGCGGCGTTAGCGGCGGCTGAAGAAGACGCGGCTGAAGTTCGGGAACAAGTTCAGCTTGAAGTTCAAAGCGCGTACTTGACACTTCACGCGGCTGAAAAAAATATCGCCACTACTCAAGTTGCCATTGCCTCTGCTGAAGAAGATTTTAAAATTGCACAATTAAGATACGCGGCGGGCGTCGGTACTAACTTGGACGTTATGGACGCGTCAGATAAACTTACTCAAGCCAAAAACAATTATTATACCGCACTTTACACATACAACACCGCCAAAGCCGAGTTAAATAAAGCTATGGGTATGCCGGTTAGTATTGATGTTGTTCGTTACGTTGCCGCCGAATCTGAAGGAAAATCAGCTGCTGACGCACGCGAAGACGCTGCCATTAATTCAAAGTATTCCGAAGTTCCCGAAATTGAGGAAACCGCGCCAACTGTTACAATCGATCTTTCAGACGCCACGCCAATTTCTGATGAAGCTCCACTTTCAAACGACACGCCTGTTAGTGAATAGGTGTTAGCGGTTAGCTGTAGGTAAAACCTAAAACCTAAAACCTAACACCTAACAAAGGAGGGCTTGCTTTGAAATGGTTCGGATCGAATTTTTCAGTTCGTCGCCTATGTTTGATACTTTTTGGAATTTTTTTTGCAACCGCTATTTTTGGCGGTTTTTATTTGTATGCAAAACGTGCTGCAATTTTAAGATACGCCCTCGACAACGCCGAACAAAAAGCCTCTGAAGCTATTGGTACGCAAGTTAAAATTGGCAACGCTGTCCTTGAAGAATGGAGCCTTTCAAAATTTACGGACAGCGCGTTAATTTTAGATAATCTTGAAATTTTTGATAAAAATAATGAACTTATGGCGAAAGTTGACAGTGCGAAAGTTACTTTCAAACTTTTAAATTTTTATGACGACGGCGCGGGCGCGATTGACGAAATTGATATTGACGGCGCGGCGGCTTTTATCAAAAAGCGCGATGATGATACTTGGAATTTTCAAGACATTAAAACTAAAGGCGGCGGCGAAAGTAATTTTAACGCTCAAATAAATCTTAACGGCGGCGAAGTTACGGCGGACTTTGACGGCAAAAATATTTCTGTCGCCGAAATTTCGGCATCGGCAGATTGTGCTGATATGAACGCCATTGACGCCACACTTTCTGCCAAAACTTTGGGAAGTCATATTAACGCAACTGGAACTGTTGGCGCGGACAAACAAATTATTAATGCAATTATTGATACTGCCGACCTTTCAAAAATTTTTGCGTACCTGCCGGAAGATATTTTGCCGGAAGGCGTGGAATTTCACGGCGGCTTTGTAAACGATCTTATAATAAATATTTTGCGGCGCGGCGAAGTTTTGAGTTACAGCGGCTCAACGAATGTTTCAGCCGGTGCGGTTAAAGTTGAAAAAACTGAAATTAAAAATATTGCCGGAAACGTAACTTTCACGGACGCGCAATATAATATTGACGCAAGCGCGGAGGCTAACGGGCAAATTACGGCGGTTAAAGGCACTGTTCGCACTGATACCGACGAAATTTATTTTGATTTAAATGCAGAATCTGACAGTTTCGCCCCGTCCGCAGTCATTGAAAATCTTGGAATTGACGGCGCGGCGGCTTTTACTGCTCACGTTTTCGGCACGGGTAAAAATCCTAAAGTTGAGGCTGAAATTTTTTCTGATTATATCGGCTACGAAGATATTTCTGCGCGAAACGTCCATACCAATTTCAGATACGCCAATAACGCGGTTTATTTGTCTGATATTTACGCTGAAACTTTCGGCGGCGCAATTACCGGCGAATTTGAGCTTGACGCGCAAAAGTTGGCGTACAATTCGCACTTGAAGGCGAACGGTATAAATATTTCGCAGGTTAGAAATTACGCCGACAACAATTTAGAAATTTACGGCAGTTTAAACGCAGACCTTGCATTGAACGGCACGGGCGCGGATTTTTCGACGCTGAAAATTTACGGCACGGCGGACGGCAACAATCTTTATTATCAAGATTTTCTTGTGAACAATTTGGACAGCTCCTTTTATTTTAATCAGGACGATATAAAATTTGACTACCTCAAATTGAATTTGCCGAATCGCGGCAACGTGAATCTTGAGGGAACTTTGACGGACGCCAAAAAATTAGACTTTGATTTTTACGGGGCGCACGTCGATTTATCTTTGGCAAAAACTTTTGACTCCTCAATTAAAGTTGGCGGAATGAGCGATTTTATTGGCTCAATTCACGGCGATATTGATAACCCGCAACTGGATTTAAAACTTTCGGCGGTGGATAATTCTCAACGTGGCGGAGTCAAAGGCGAACTTTTTAACCAAAATTTTGACAGTATGAACGTGGCTTTGTCAGGAAGTTTTGACGCTGTCAACGTTGGACTTTTTGAACTGGAAAAGGACGGCAAAACTCAATGGCAAGTTATTGACGGAAATATAAACCTTAAAGAAAGAAAATTAAATGTGCGACTTGATACGGTTGGAGCGCGGCTTGAAGGTATTGTTGACTTGGTTGCACCGGGACAAAATTTAACCGGCGAAATTGATAATACAATTCGCGTGCAAGGAACTTTTGACGATCCCGAGCTTGTTGGATATGTTGAAATGCACTATGGCAGTTACAGCGGTATTTTGATTAGCTCCATGCGCGGCGATTATTACATTGAGGACGGCGATAAATTCCGTCTGCAGGACTTTGAAATTATTACTCCAATGGTTGATATGGTTTTGAACGGCACATTAAATATAAAAAATTACGCGCTTGATATGGTTGTGCGCGGGCGTGAAATTGATTTAAAACGCTTTCAGCATCAATTCCCGTATCCAGTTGCGGGCGTTGGAAAATTTGAAGGCTTGATTCAAGGAACGGTTGACGCGCCGAAATTTGACGGACAACTTACAAGCGACGAATTAATTTTTAACGACGTTTCGCTGAAAAATATCACGGGACATATTGGCGCGACTGCAAATTCTGTTGTACTGGATGATTTTAATTTTGAACAGGGGCGCGGCAAATATGAAATGTATTTGGGCGCGGATTTATCAAGCGGCGCAATTAGCGGCGAAGCGAACGTAAAAGAAGTTGACATTCAATCTTTGGCGGCGTTGGCTAATCAGCAGGCAAAATTGTTAAGCGGCGACCTTACAAGTAATATTGAAATTGGCGGCTCAATTCAGAATCCCAGCGTTAGAGTTTTGGGTTCAATTCCAAAAGGCAAAGTTGGCGAATATGATTTACACGACGTGCAACTTGATATTAATCTGATTAACCACGTTGCAAATATCAACCGTTTCAAAGGTTATCAAGGCAAAGACGGCACTTTTGAAGTTGCGGGCAATGCAAATTTGCACGGCGATTTAAATTTGAACGGCTCGGCTAAAAAAATTGAAATGGGCGTTTTAGGCGCACTTGCAGGATCGGACGCGGAGTTTGTTGGCGATACAAATATTGACGTGAAAATTTCCGGCGATATTAACAACCCTGAAGGCGCAATGTTTTTAACGGCGTCCGGCGGCTTTAAAGGTTCAACCTTCGATTTATTGAAAGGTCACATACTTTTTAAAAATTGGACTTTTGATGTAAAAGATTTGACAGTTGAACGCGCACTTGGCGAAAAAGTTTATCACGCAGGGGCAAAAGGTACAATTCCGTTTGAGGCGTTGTATCTTGAAAATGAAAATCCTGCCGCGCAGATGAATTTGACGGTTTCATTTGATGACGCTGATTTAAGTTTGTTGCCGGTCGTAAGTAGTGCTGTATCGTGGGCAACCGGCGAAATGGCGGGCAATGTGACGATAACCGGCACGGTGTCCAATCCTCAAATTAACGGCGGAATTTCTTTGAATGACGGCATTGTTAAAATTAAGGGTATGAAAAATCAAATTGAACATTTCAACATTGCAACGGAATTTGTCGGCGATAAATTTATTGTTGACGATTTTAGCGGCAATATTGGCGAAGGAAAATTTACACTGAATGGCGGCTTGAGTTTTTCAGATTTCACAATTCACAATTACACCTTTGATTTTATTGCTGACAATTTGGATATTCGCACGGACTTTTTCACGGGTCCTCTAAATGCAACTTTTTCTTTGACTGAAGATACTCTGCGCGATCAAACTTTACCGAAAATTTCAGGGAATGTAGATTTTGAAAAATGCTTGTTCAGTATTCCGACAATTCCGGATTCTGAAGGCGAACTTCCGGAAATTATGTTAGATATTGGAATAAATTTGGGCGATAAAGTTCACTTTTACAGCTCTAGGTTGTATAATATGCATCTGACGGGCTTTGTAAAATATGAAGGTACGACGCGCAGAGTTAAACCTTCGGGAATAATTTCAGCTAAGCGCGGTGCAACTTTAAATTATTTGTCAACGGTTTTTGACGTGCGCGAAGGCGAACTTTATTTTAATCAAATTGGAGATTTTATGCCGAGCATTGAATTTTTGGCAGATGCAAGAGTTGCAAACTTCAAAGTTACACTTGAGGCCTCCGGCGTTTTGGGCAAAAATCCAAAGGTAACGTTGACTTCCAATCCTGAAAAATCCGAGACAGAAATAATGCAACTTTTGACACTGCGCGACGCTTACGGCAATTCAACTTCAAATATGTCAATGGCAGATGTTTTGGCGATTGGCTTGCAAATGAGTATTCTTGGCGATATTGAAGACACGATAAAACGAACGTTGGGGCTTGACAGATTTATATTTGCAAGCGGTTCCGGCAGTGCGCTTGAAAGTTTTTCAAGTAAAGATACTGACAATAACGACCACAAAGAGGACTTCAACATTTCAATCGGCAAATATATCAATGATAAAGTTATGCTGAAGTATACGCAGGGATTAA
The DNA here is from genome assembly GCA_937877565.1 of uncultured Selenomonadales bacterium. Taxonomy (GTDB): domain Bacteria; phylum Bacillota; class Negativicutes; order Selenomonadales; family Selenomonadaceae; genus Quinella. The sequence continues at coordinate 12,043 of CALFJB010000068.1, forward strand.
CCGGCGATAAAATCAAGCGGTATGGTTTCCAATACGATTTTAACGATAACTTGGGCTTTACAGTTGAACGAGAAAGCAACGAGTATATCTTTAGTTTAGAGGCAAGATACAAATTCTAAACGACCTAAGGAGGATTTTCTTTTGAAGAAAAAAGTAGCAATTTGCATGGCGGTAATGTTGACGATGCCGCTACATATGGGATTAAAAGTCGGTGAAGCTGCGCAGGCAACAAATGTTGTTGAACCTTTTAACGATTCACAAACTGAAACTAATTCCCAAACTACCGAAAATTCAACAACTGAAACTAGTAACAATTCAACGGCTGAAACTACGGAAACTCCAACGATTGAAAACAAAATTGAGCCTGTTGAAACTCCGGCGACTGAAACTAAAAACGATTCACAAAGTGCCGAAATGATGCACGAATATATGAGCCAATTCGACGGCAAAACTATTGTCAACATTGAATTTGAAGGCTTGACTGATGCAACTTTGCCAACAGTTAAGGCGGCAATTTTGGCGCACGTCGGCGACGAATTCAGCGCAGATATTGCAATGCGCGACCGTGAGGCAATTTTAAATACCGGCTACTTTTATGAGGCGTACCAAACTTTTCAAGAAGTACCTGAAGGCGTTTTGGTAACTTATCACGCGGTTGAAAATCCTGTGCTTACTGACATTAGCATTAGCGGCAACACGCTTTACAAAACTGAAGATTTAACCCGAATGTTTACAATTCGCCGCTACAACATTTTGAACAGAAATACTTTGCAGGACAATTTGGCGGCGATTGAGGAAAAATATCACGGCGACGGCTATATTTTGATGAAGTTTACAGATATGAATGTTGGCTCGGACGGGATATTGACTTTGAAAATCAATGAAGGAATACTTGAAGGTTACGCCGTCAAAGGCAACAAAAAAACTAAAGACAGAGTTATTTTGCGTGAAATGCGTCAAGAAGTCGGCGAACCGTTTAACGCAAAATTGGCGCGGCGCAGTATGGATCGCGTTTACAATCTTGGATTTTTTGAAGATGTCAATGTAAAAATGTTGCCCGGCGTTGAACCGAATGCAATTATTATGGAAGTCAACGTTAAAGAACGCCGCACGGGGACATTTGGCGTTGGCGCGGGATACAGCACGCGTGACGGAATTTTGGGCAGTGTAACTATTGCCGATAAAAACTTTCGCGGCACGGGCGATTCTGTTTCATTTACGTTTGAAAAAAGCGCGGAGGAAACTGACGCGCACGGTATAACTTTTTCTTACAAACGCCCTTGGCTTGACAAAAAAGAAACTGCGGCGACTTTTCAATTTTACAATCGCACTTACCAATATTACGACTACAACACCGACGGGCATGTTAATGAACGTTATATGAGGCGGTATTTGGGCGGCGAAATTACTTTGAGTCGTCCGCAAAGTGAATATTCCACAAACTATTTGACGTTGCGTCATCGTAAAGATTCATATGTTAGAAATGTTGTAGCAGGTGTTGCGGGCAACCGCAGCGGAATTTACGGCGAAGCTTGGCGCAAAGCTAATTTCGGTACAACGCGTTCAATAATTTTCCAACACGTTACAGATACTCGCGACAATGTTTACAATCCAACAACCGGCGGCAGAGTTTCACTTGAAGCGGAATTTGGCGGACTTTGGGGCGGCGATTTTAATTTTCAAAAATATATCATTGATCATCAGCAATTTCTTAAAGCCGGCGATCATTCGCAAGTTTGGGCGGGAAAAGTTTCCTATGGTTTTGCGCACGGCGATTTAACAGAGTTTAATCAATTCCGAATTGGTGGACAAGGAACTTTGCGCGGTTATCGTGACGACCAATTTAGAGGCAGTCGAATGATTTTAGCAACGCTTGAATATCGTTTCCCGCTTGCAAAGAAAGTTCAAGGTATTTGCTTTACAGATTGGGGCGGAACGTGGAACAGCGGTTTCATTCCGAAAGGCAACACCATTTATGGAAGTCTCGGGCTTGGCGTTGCACTCAATACGCCTTTGGGTCCTGTGCGTTTAGATTATGGTTACGGCAAACAAGGCGGCAGGTTCCATTTCAACATTGGCGGAGGCTTTTAATTTAAATGAATTACAAATATTTTCAGCCGGAATATGTCAGCCGCTTTCAATGTAACGGAGAAATTTGCCCTGAAAATTGTTGTAAAAAAAATTGGAGAATTACAATCGATGAAAAAACTTACAACAAATATTTAAAATTGGAAGAACAAAATCCCGAGCTTGAAATAACTCGACACATAGCCAAATTAGAAAACGGTTATAAATTAATTTTCGGCGAAAAAAATTGCTGTCCTTTCCTTACTGAAAACGGTTGGTGCAGTATTCAAAAAAGATATGGCGAAGAATTTTTATCTGAAATTTGCAGGACGTTTCCTCGTATTATTTGGAATTTTTATGACGGATACGAATGTACTTTGAGTTTGACGTGTCCTTTGGCAATGGAAATGATTTTATTTTCAGATGAGCCGTTAAAATTTGAGAAAATAGAAATTCCGGAAAGCGTACACAACAAATTTGACAAATTAAACGTAAATTCAAACGCCGCTGCAATTCCATTTGAAGATATAATTCAAGTGCAAGAAACTTCGATAAGAATTTTGCAAGAACGCGCTTTGACGATTGACAAACGGCTTTTAATGTTGGGATTGTACTTTGATAAGCTGGAAGAAATTTTTAACGGCAACGGATTTAACGAATTGGAAAAAGTTGACGCGTTTTACAGGGATTCAAAATTTTTAACTGAACAGGCGGCTCAAATTTCGCCCGCTTTAAATTTTAATGCAGCTGAACATATCAGGATAATGTTTGGCATTTTAGAAATTTTGTACGGCGCGGGAAATAACACTGGATTAACGGAAAGACTTTTTATTGGTGCCATAACCAAAGCTTTGAAGATTGAGCCGGATGAAAATAATCAGATAAGTTTAACTGCAACAGCACAAAATTATCTTGCACTTGACGAGCAACGTCAAAATTTTATTAATAAATTTTCTACGATTTTTGAAAATTATTTGGTAAACGAATTTTTCTATTGTATTTACCCGTTCAATTTTAATTTTAATATAAATCTCAATTACGGGATGTTTTTAACGATTTACAAAATGCTTGAGTTAAGTACTTTTTCAATTTCTCTGAATTGGGATGTTGATCCAAAAACTTTAGCCGACCAAATTGTTTTTTACAATCACGGCATCGACCATAACAGAAACCACCTAAATAAAATTGAAGCATACTTAAAAGATAAAAGCGATATTGTGGAAATAATGCAGGATATGTTGAAGGTTTAAAATGAAGTGGCAGAATCACCAAATAGCGACGGGATTTATAATTTACGCGGCGACGAATGACGCGCTGATGGTTGCGGCAAGTATTATGGGCGCGGTTTTACCTGATAAAGTTGAAGGCAACCCGCCGAAAGATAATAACGCTTACTGGAAATGGCGCAGGAGTCATCGTACGTGGTCACATTACCCGCCGCTTTATTTTTTATCATTGGCGTTCGCGCAGGTTGTCAAAATATATTTGCAAAGTCCAATAGCCGAAATTTTTTTGAATTTAATCAGCTACATTTTAATTGGCGCGTTGTTGCACATTGCGGAAGATGGAATTTGCGGCAAAGTTCCAATTTTGAGTACAAAAAAAAAGCACGGCTTAAAACTTTTTAAAGTCGGCTCGTTTGGCGAATACATTTGCACGGGGCTGATTGTTTTAGGTTGCGTGGCGTTCAGTTTCAGCGGCGTTTTGGACGAAGAATATCAGCTGCGCGAAAAATTTTCGCAGTTTGAGAAAATTGATACAGAAACAACTTTTCAAAGGTTGAAAAATATTTTAGGAGAGATTTAAATGAAAAACTATTCTTACAATCCTGTTGGAGTTTGTGCAAAACAAATTAATTTCAGCGTTGACGACGCGGGCAAACTTCACAACGTAGAATTTATTGGCGGTTGCCCCGGTAATTTGTTGGCGATTGGTAAACTTGTTGAAGGCAAAGACGCCAAAGAAATTGCCGATATTTTGCGCGGCAATGATTGTCGCGGACGCGGTACAAGTTGCGCCGATCAATTTGCGCTTGCGATTGATAAAATTAATTAAGTTTTTAAATGTACTTTTCTTTTCCAAAGCAAAAAGAAAAGTAGCATGCGCGGTTTGCGCTAGCAAAGCGTGCTCTTTAGCAAAGAAAGTGCTTTTCTCGCCCGTCCGCCGCTAAGGTTCCTGCACGCTCCTAGTAGGTGTGCCGCCAGAGGCGGCGCGTAGTTTACCGCACGCGCCATCGTTACTGTTATCGGCGGCACAGGACGGGCGGTTTTTCCCCTAACAGCTTGCAATGCGACGAGTAAGAGCATTGCTCACCTATATACCTAACACCTAATTTGGCAAGTCGTCCAAAGTAACTTTGCCAATTTTCCCTGCGCGAAATTCTGATAAAATTAATCGTGCAGTTTTTTCAACGTCTACAACTCCGCCTTTGCGTATACAGCCGCGTTTCTTGCCAATCTCGTTTAAAATTTCGTGTCCTGCATTCGGCAAATTTTCAATTTTAAAACGCTCACACAAATTTTGCGGAATTTTAACTGCTAAAACTTCCAGTAACTGATAAACTGTCTGCTCAATATCTAAAACTTCGTCATTTATTGCATAAGTCCACGCCAATTTCAGCGCAATATTTTTATCTTCAAATTTATGATACAAAATGCCGGGCGTGTCCAATAAATCAAGTCCGTTGTCAATTTTAATCCACTGTTTGGAACGTGTTACGGCGGGGCGGTTTTCCGCCTTTGCACGATTTACACCGGCTAATCTGTTAATCAAAGTAGACTTTCCGACGTTTGGTACACCTACAATCATTGCGCGGGCTGAACGCGGTTTTGCGCCGAATTTTTCTAACTTGTGAGTTTTGGGACGGGCAATATTTTTAGCGGCGGCGATTAAATTTTTTATTCCCGCGCCTTTGATTGAATCTATTGCAACGGCTGAAATGTTTTGACTGCCAAAATATTTTAGCCACGAATCCAAATTTGCGGCAAGGTCTGATTTTGTCAGCGCAATTAATTTCGGTTTATCGCCGATTATTTCTTGTAGCAGTGGATTTTGGCTTGAAAGCGGTATTCTTGCGTCCAAAACTTCAATTATTAAATCGACGAGCTTTATATTTTCGGCGATTAATTCCTGCGTCTTTTTCATATGTCCGGGAAACCATTGTATTTCGTTCAAAATATTACCTCCAGAGAAAGGAAAAAATTTAGTGGAAAATTTATCACAGATTTTTTTAGAATTTATAAATTCTTACGGCTACATTGCGGTTGCAGTTTTAATGGCAATGGAAAACGCCTGCATCCCCATTCCCAGCGAACTGATTTTAGGATTTGCAGGCTACTTGATTTTTGCTGAACAGATGACATTTACAGGCGCAATGGTTGCCGGAATGATTGGCGGAATGGCGGGCTCAATTTTTGCTTACGCGGTTGGAAGTACCGGCGGGCGTTCCTTCGTCGATAAATACGGCAAATACTTTTTAATTAAAAAATCGCACGTCGATTTAGCGCAAGAATGGTTTGACAAGTATGGTATTCGCGCAGTTTTTTTCAGCCGAATGTTGCCGGTTGTTCGCACGTTTATTTCACTGCCGGCAGGTTTTGCCCGCGTCAACTTTCCCGCGTTTTTATTTTACACCTTCGCAGGAAGTCTTCCTTGGACGGCGTTAATTTTGTACTGCGGTATAGTTTTGGGCGAAAACTGGAAATATTTATTGGAAATTGGACACGAGGCAAGCATTGGCTTTGTTATAATCTGCGCAATAATTTTAATTGTCTGGTACTTAAAAAGACGTCGCAGATAATTTTTTGATTGTATTGGTGGTTGAATGACCATCAACAAATTTTACAAGTTCAATTTGTCCGCCGTAACTTTGAACAATTTTAGCTTCAGGAATTTTATCAACTGTATAATCTGCGCCCTTAACGTAAACATCGGGGCGAATTTCTGAAACAAGATTTTCGGCGGTACGTTCGCCAAACAAAACTACATAATCAACCGCCTTAAGACCGAGCAAAACTTCTGCGCGGTCTTTTTCGTTGTTAATTGGGCGATTTTCGCCTTTCAAAATTTTTACAGATTCATCAGTGTTCAAGCCGACAATTAAAACATCGCCAAAACTTTTAGCCGTCGTCAAGTAGCGGACGTGTCCAACGTGCAAAATATCAAAACAACCGTTAGTAAAAACAATTTTCTTGCCGCGTTGCCGAATTTCTTTGCAAGTTTCGACAATCAATTTTCTGTCAATTAACATTTCAGCCTCCAATTTAAAAATCATTAAAACAACAATAATTTATTCTGTCAGTGTAAAATTTTTCCTGCAAATAAGAAGGCGGCTTTAACTTTCAAAAGTTTTAGAGTGTCAATTAAAAATTTTCCTTGCAACAAAAAAAGAGCGACCGTAGCCGCTCAAAAAGTTTTTCGCGCAGATTTTTTAAAAAGATTTTTGAACTTTGGCAAGAGCTTTAATACCGCGTTGGTTGCCGACCCAGCCTGTTGCATTTATATCTACCATCCAAGGATTATCTTTCAGCGGTTTTACCTGCCAACCCAATTCAATCATACCGCTTGAGCCGCTGTGTTTTGTACTTGGTGTACTGTAACCTCTGTAAGTACCTGTTACGCCGCTGTTGTGGTCGTACTGATACGCAAGACCGGTATAAATGCTGCTAACTTTGCTGATCTTCGTCGTCAAACGATAACCAATTTTCAATTTGCCTGCATCTGCGCTTGAAAAGTCGTAATGTTCGCCGCTTGATAAATCTGTATTTGAGCCGTTCTGATGTGAATGATAATAATTGCCGTAAACGTCCAGCAAATTATTTTTATTTAATCTGAAATACTTGCCAAGTTTCACGTGTCCATTTAAAACCGTCGCCGTTGTATCATAAGTAACCCTGCCGAAAAATCCTGTAGTATCCAAATTATCTGACGCAAAATCAGTTTTAGCCCTTCCTGCGCGAAAACTGCCTTCATAATAGAAGCCATTGTGATTCATACCGCGCAAAATTAAGCCGCCGCCTGTGTATTTTGTAGTGCCGTTGCCGTGCGTGTCGTCATTCAAATAATTGTCGAAATCAGATTTTTGATAGTCGATAACCGGCGCAATAGTTACTTTGTTAGCCATATTGCCGACGCTGCGAGCAAAGCCCAAATCTGCGTTTTGCGTTTTCGTATCGACGTAGGAGCCGTCGCCGGTTTTATATTTCATAGAGCCGCCGCCCATATCTGCGAAAATTTCCCAGCCTTTATGTTCAGGACTATCAACAACGCCCATTTCTTTTTTGTCGTCTGCCTCTAAGTCAAATTCCTCAAAAGTATCATATTCGGGAATAACGGGCGTTTCTAAAAATATTGGCGGCAACAGTGTCAAAATTTTTGTCTGCGGATTCAATGTAACGTTACTGCTTAAACTTTCAAATGGATTAATAAAACTGTTAATTAAATCGCTGTCAACATCTTCTGTATTTGAATTATCTGAAATACTGCTAATTGCACTACTTGAACTGCTACTGCTTGAACTTGAACCGCCGCTGCTTGAATTTGTAACATCGCCGATAGTTGCAATAATGTTGTTATCGCCGGACTTTGAAACAGTCAAATCATAAGTCAAGGAAACGCCTTCAGTTAATTTGCCGTAAGTTGTACCTGTATCAGTAATTGTACCCGCGTTTGTCAGCAAAGTTATAACGTCGCCTTTACTTAAATTGGCGTTGCCGACGACTCCCGCCCGTACATACGCACCTGAAATATCTGTGCTTGATTCAGACAAAGTTAAAATCGTGTCGCCATTGACTGTGCTTGACGGCAGGTAAAAATTTATATTTTGAAAGCCATAAATATTTTGAGCAGTCAAGCCTTTTGTATAAATGTTTAAAGTATTGCCGGAAGTTGAACCGCTTGACGTGTAGCCGCCAAATAAAGTTGCTGAAGTTAAATCAGGACTGCCATAAATATTTACGGTGTTGTTTGAGGCGTCGCCGGAATCTGCGTAACCGCCAAAAATTTTTGCATTAATGACGCCGTCATTTATAGTTATCGTGTTGCCTGTGGCGTCGCCGGTACTTGAAAAGCCGCCGTAAACTTCATAATTTATATTTCCGCCGTTAATAATTACCGTGTTATTTGTTGAATTACCGGCAGTTGAATCGTCTGGATAACTTGCAGACAGTGCGCCGTAAACGCTATAAATATCTCCGCCATTGATTGTAACGGTGTTGCCTGTGGTGTTGCCGAAAGAATAACCGCCGTACACGCCATAAATCGTTCCGCCATTAACAGTAACGATATTGCTTGTGGCGTTGCCGGAATCTGCGTAACCTCCGAAAACGCCGTAATTTACCGTTCCGCCGTTGATTGTCACGGTGTTTTTTGTACTATTCGCCGTTTCAGAAAAGCCGCCGTAAACTGCATTGTAGTTATCGTCGTCGTTGATAGTTTCTGTAGTTCCGTTTATATCGTAGTCAGTTTCATTAACTTCAACTTCATTATTTGAAGAAGTTCCGGGATTAACGGCTACTTCATCAGCATGAACAATACCGCCCGGAAATTGAAATAACGAAGTACTTGCAAGCGTTGCCAATAAAATTTTCTTGTATTTTAGTTTCAAACTGAAAACCTCCTGAAAATTTTTAATATCAATTCTGTACAATAAAAATTTTTCCTGCAATAAAAATCGATATTAATTTCAGAGTTTATTAATTTTGCTTGCAATGACGCCCGCGCCAAAACCGTTATCAATGTTGACTACAGAAACGCCCGTCGCGCAGCTGTTCAGCATTGCCAAAAGTGCCGCTAACCCGTTAAATGACGCGCCGTAACCAATACTTGTTGGGACGGCTATAATTGGTTTATCAGTCAAGCCGCCAACTACGCTTGCAAGTGCGCCTTCCATTCCGGCAACAACTATTATAACGTTCGCCGAGTTAATTTCTTGAATATGTGCAAAAAGTCTGTGAATACCTGCAACGCCGCAATCGTAGGCAGTTTCAACGGTATTGCCCCAAAGATACGCAGTAAGCCGCGCCTCTTCGGCAACGGGCATATCGCTTGTACCCGCGCTTAAAATCAGAATTTTTTTATCTGCGCGACGTTCAATTTGTTTTCTGTCAACGTAAATCATTTTAGAAATTTCATCAAATTTTGCAGTCGGTACGGCGTCAAGTAAAAATTCGTATTTTTCACGGTCTGCGCGGGTTGCAATTAAATTACCATCGCTACGTTCGTACAAAGATTTAAAAATTGCGCGTAGTTGTTCCTTAGTTTTACCTGCCGCGTAAACAACTTCAGGGAAACCTTGCCGCAATTCCCGCGCGTGGTCAATACTTGCAAAGCCCAAATTTTCTACCGAGCTTAACGAAATATTTTTCAGTTGGTTCAGTATTTCAGATTTATCAATTTCGCCGTTTTTGTAGCCGTCAAGCAGTTTGGATAAATTTTCTTCAGTCAATTTTGTCACGTCCCTTAAGATATTCGATAAAATTTTTGCCCCAAATTTCTATGCTGTCAAGTACCGGCTGAAAACTTTTGCCAATTTCAGTTAGTGAATACTCAACGCGCGGCGGAATTTCAGGATAAACTTTACGATTTATCAAGCCTTCATTTTCCAAAAATTTTAGCTGCTTTGCCAATACAGAGTGGCTAATTCCAAATGTGCGCTTGAGTTCGTTAAAGCGTTTTGTACCGCCGTTAAGTTCATTTAAAATTGGTAAAATCCATTTGCCGAGTAATAAATTTTGCGTCGTGTAAATTGGAGATTCGCCCAAATTTTTTAAATCGTTGTAACTTTTGCCAAAATTTGCCATAAGATTTAAAACCGGCTGAAAATTTTTGCCAATTTCAGTTAAAGAATATTCGACACGGGGCGGGACTTCAGGGAAAATTTCACGTCTTATAAAGCCTTCGTGTTCCAAAAGTTTAAGCTGTTGCGTCAATACAGGATGGCTAATATCAAAAATTCGCTTGAGTTCGTTGAAACGTTTTACGCCGTCTTTGAGTTCATTTAAAATTGGCAGAATCCATTTGCCGAGTAATAAATTTTGCGTTGTATAAAACGGACACACGCCGAATAAATTTTTTTGAACAAATTCATTTTTTTTCACTGTAAACCTCCAAAAGTTTTGTCAAAAGTACTATCTAATGACAAAAAACCTTCTTGAAATATTTTAGCAGTTTGATAAAATTTCGGCAAATAGAAATTGGAGGTTATGAAAATGAAAATTGCAGTAGTAGCGGCGAATGGTAAAGCCGGAAAGTTAATCACTGAAGAGGCAGTAAAGCGCGGCTTGGACGTTACCGCCATTGTTCGCAGTGAAAATAAATCAGTTGCAAAGAATGTCATTAAGAAAGATATTCTTGCTTTGACGAAAGACGATTTGAAAGGCTTTGATGTTGTAATTGATGCCTTTGGCGCGTGGAAACCTGAAGACCTTCCCAATCATACTAAAACCAGTCAACACCTTTGCGATTTATTGAGCGGCACTGATACACGCCTTTTAATTGTTGGCGGCGCAGGCAGTCTTTTTGTAAACAAGGAACATACCGTGCAAGTTAAAGATACGCCGGAATTTCCAAAAGAATTTGTACCGCTTGCAACGGCTCAAGCAGATGAACTTGTTGAACTTCGCAAGCGCAATGATGTTAAATGGACTTTTGTCAGTCCTGCAGGTGATTTTCAAGCGGACGGCGAACGCACCGGTAAATATATTTTGGCGGGCGAAGAATTGACTTTGAACAGCAAAGGCGAAAGTATCATAAGTTACGCAGATTATGCCATTGCAATGATTGACGAGGCTACCAAAGGCAACAACGTTCAAAAAAGAATTTCCGTTGTCAGAGAATAATTTATCACGTACAAAAAATAAAGCGGCAGGTTAAAAAACTTGCCGCTCTTTTAATTGAAAATGCTTTAAATATTAGTCTTCTAAATCGCTGATATCGTCGAAGTATTCAGAATGTATTACTTTAACAATTTTGCCATTCTTGACTTTGCAGACTGCGCCTTCTTTAGTAATGACATTATTACTGGCATCACCTATAGAATTAACGAACTCAAACACATAGGCGAATATTCCGTTGTAAAGATTAGCCATTTCAAATTTCGGTTTATCACCAATAGTTATAGATTTACCACGTGCAGTAATTTTTTCGACAAGAGCAATTTTTTCTTCATTCGTCATATTTTCAAAAGGTTTAGAATCATCTATTTCGTCTTCTTTTACATAGAAATAAAGCGGCGTTACTATGTCACCTTTTTTTAGACCTTTGAGATCGCCATTTGGTAACTGCCTTTCAAACGGAATATTTCCACTCTTTAAAAATATTTCTCTGTCTTCGTTTTTAACTAATCCTATAACTGTAACTTTTTCATTGGGATAACTGCGCGAAAAGAATAATTTGTAAGGTTGACCGTTAAGTAAGATAGGAGCCATGCATATATCGTTACCGCTTATTTTTTTACCGTTTTTATTCTTGCGTGTCGCATCGGAAACAACTTGGAAGTAAAACGGATTATTATCCAAGCAAAGCCATTTTTTATTGAAATTTAGTTCAAATGTTCCCGTTTGTCTATTTTCTTTTATATCGCTGTCACTGCCAAGAAATAACATATCCATTTTTTCGCTACAGTCATTACGCGGTACAACATAAATCAATCTGTAACGAACACTTTCAACGCCTTTTTGCTGATCTTCGTCAAGCTCAATGGTTGCTGTTTTTTTGTCTTCATCGACTTCAACGGGAATTGCTGAAAGTTCGCTTATATTTAAAATACTGTCTTCGGGAATTTGCCATATATTGTAAGGTCGGTTTGTGACATGGTTAATTATTGGCTCTCGTGTTTCAGAATCAATGGGAACGACTTTCTGTAAATTTTTGTCTACCCCTTCAAAAAGATAATCATAAAGTTTGCCGGAAGATTCAGAGTTTAATCCTTGAGTAATATTTTTGTAATTGAGTACCCTTAATTGGTATTCGGTTCTATCGCCTCCGCTATGAATAAAACCAAATGGACAATAAATTGAAAGTCCGCCGCCGCGCTTAAATACATTGCCGCGCTTATTGTATACTACAGAATTCTGAACCTCCCACGATTAAAATCGCGGGGTTCTCGGGACTAGTAAATAATTTTACTTCATTACCGAGCTATCCCCGTAGTTCCTACGGTTTAGTGTGTTCGTACACTAGTACTTTTACTCCTCCGATGCTATACGAGCAGAAGTTGACACACCAACTTGATTCTTGCTAAAAAACCTGTCAGTCATTTCGGTTTTTATATTCGCAAGCTTCCCCTTTCTTCAGTATTTCTTTAGTTGCAAAAATATTTTAGCATAGTAGAAAAAATTTGTCTATATTGCGCCGCCTAACTCACGACTAAAGTCACGAGTGTGCGGCGGCGCGTTTATCAACTGCTTTAACAAGTTCGTTACTGACAGCTTTTAATTCTGGGAAAGTATCTCCTACATTGTCGGCGAAATTTTTTAAATCTACCATATCAGGAGTTTTGCCGCTAATTATTGAAAATCTGTCTGATACATTCGCCGCATTTTTAAACTTTGTGAAAGTATAAACAATATCTTCAGGATTTTTTTGAGCAACTTTTACAGTCTCTTCGTTAAAATTTGCATAAGCTGTTTTGAGTGCATCCATTTTCTGTTCTGAAAGGTCTATAACCGATTCTGTAAACACAATATTAGAATTTATTCCAAATTCTTTATCTGTAATTTTAGAATCTTCCCAAGTAGTATTACATATGACTTTGCCGAGTTCCTTACCATTCATTGAAGGATTTTTAGATAATTGATTGAGCAATCCGGTATAGTCAATACCAACTTTATTGTATGTCGATTCTTGAGAGGCAACCATGTAATTAGCTGCATCTTCGATGGCGAAAGCAGTTTCATAAACTGACATAATACAGGCATCAAAAGCAACGAGTTCAAAAGGTTTCTCTTCCGGATTTGTCCAACCGTTATTGATTTCACTAAAAGCATCTTTTAATTCTTTGAGGCTTATAATATTTCTGGTGTACTGATCTTCACAAACGCCCCTGATACCACCACCATGATTTTTTAAAATCAAAACTCTGCGAACATTGCCATCAGGATAAAGTTCTTGCTCAAGTTTTTGTCCTGCTTCAAGAAAACTTTTTAATCCTTCTTTAGATCCCATATCAGTTTCGGTATTGAGCTCACCGCTTATTGGTAATTGGTTTATAGCATTCCAGTTGCGATGATTTTTATCATAAACGTAACGTCCAATTTTTCCGGGACGTATCATCGTCCCCTCTCCAATAGGATCGCTTAAATGCCATTCACTAAAAAATGCATTGCCGTTGCCAAAAGCATTACTGCCATTTGTTCCTGTTTGAATTTTGGCGTTGAGATCGCGGAATTTTTCATGTCCCCAAATGTAAGTGCCGCCTGCTTGCATAAAAATTTTTACATTAGACGAAAGTGTAGCTTTTTCAACTTCTTTAATACAACGAGTAACATCACCGGGATTTCTGTCAGGTTCCGTAAGAATTATAGCGTTAGGATCATTAGATGTAAGATCCGTACCCAATCCCAATGAAATATTTGTAGTCTCAATATTTGTACCGCAGACGTACCAATAAATCAGCCACTTATCAGGCTTTGCTGCTTCTGCGTAGCTACCAAAAAACACTAAAAAAGCTGTCAAGGCAACCGCTAAACGTTTAAACATAAAAATTCATCTCCTTACTAAAATTTTTATATACTTTAAATTACCTCCAAAATTTAATTGTTAATTTTTTACCATCAATAATACCCTGAACCGCCACAAAAATAACATTGTCCAGAACCGCCACAGCGACTACAAGGAATATCATTTCCATCGTCATCAGTGTATCCACTGTAACCACTCCCGCCACAATCAGAGCAATAACCTGTACCGTTGCAATAATAGCAAGTGTTGTCGTCATCGTCGTCGTTATTCCAATTTCTTGCGTCAACTAAATTTGGAAAGACGATACCCATTGCCAAAATCATCAAAACGGCTAAAATTTTTTTCATTTTAATCAATCCTCCTCATCTTCTAAAAAATTCTGAAATTTTTAATTATTATAATTGTTTTTTTTGTCAATTTCGGCGAAAACTTTATTTTACCTGAAAATAAAAAAGCCGTCGCAACGACAACTTAGCATATTGTAAAAAAATAAAGCGGCAGGTTAAAAAACTTGCCGCCATTTTAGTTTTAATTTTCTTCAGTTTTATCATCAGAATTTTTCAAGCCGATAATTTCTTCAAACGGTACAATTTTTTCTTCGCCGTCCGGTTCGTTGTCAATGTATCGTAAGCCGCCTTCAGTTATAACTGCTTGATCTGCCTGCAGAGCCGTTGCCAAGTCTGCGCCTTTTTGATCGATTGACATAATACCGAAACTGCTTAAAAGTCTTTTAAGTACGGTTTTCTTTGCCATTGCGTCAAAATTGGTACTCCAGACCGAAGATTTTTTGCCGCTTTTCAAATCGTAGGCGTAACTTTGCGAATATTTTTGCGCGTGCGCTTGTATTTCCTCAACCGTCATGTACAAAGATTTTCTGAAACCGTTCAAAAGTTCCATATACGCCACGTAGCCAACAATTTTATCAGAAATTTTTTCGCCGCGTACTATTTCGCCCGTGATAAAATCAATTTCTTTAATTTGTCCCTCGAAAACTGCGCCGGAATTTAAAGTTGCATACAATCCCGAACGCATTGCAAGTTGTACTAAACCTCTCCCACTTAATCCGTCAATTTACCATTTCGACGGCGCGGACTATCTCTTCAACTTTCGTTGCCGTGCACTTGGAGGAGCAGCTCATTTTCTCCCCTACGCCGCTACATTCATCGCGGCTAGTCTCTACACTATTTTTTAATAGCACGGTATTACCACAAAATTGGCGGGTTTCACCGTTAGCCTTTCGACACCCTTGAGCAATAAGGTTCACACGGTTTTAATTGAGCAGTTTTGTTTACCCAATTTGAAATTGCGCTTGATTTTTGTATGGCACAATGTACGCAAAGCCCAGCGAAGGATTTATTGGCAACTTCAACGCCGCCGCAATTCCTGCCGCGCTTAAAATTGAATTTGACGAACAATCTTGCAACTTTGAATTACTGCGTACAATCGTTAAAATTGACGATATGAAACTTGCTGACGAATTGTCCAACAATTCATCAAAACGATTTTTCACGCCCGCAGAATTTAAAATTTGTTGCAAGTTCGCTGATACATCTGAACTTTTCATTTTTATCGACTCCTTTCAATTTAAAAATCTATTGGAATAATCCCGCGCTCAAATTCAGCCAATATAATATTTTTGTAAAAATTGCAAGCCTCCTTTGGAATTGGGCGCGTTAGCGTAGCATTTAAAACTTGTATAAAACTGTATGGCAAAATTGCGCGTTCGTAATGTTCAATGGCTTTTTCGTCCGTCGTATTGAAATAAGTTTGCAAAAAAGTTTTCCACATAGCATCAGGCATAATTTTGGGTCCCATTGGATTTTCTACGCCGTGTCTTTGAGCACTTCTTTTTCTTATCACGTACATAAAATAAAGCCACGATAAATCAAAAACGGGATGTCCGCTTGAAATTTCGCCCATATCAATCATAATCATTTGCCCGTTTTGCAAAAGAATATTCGTAAGATTTAAATCCCCGTGAGAAAAATTTTTGCAATTCGGTACAGCCTCCAAAAATTGGCGAACAATTTTTAAATCGTCCGCGCTGTAAAATTCAACTTTTTCAGCCATAGAAATTTGCCGCTGCCTTGCGTCTTCAAAATCAGTTTCAATGGCGTGTTGTTCCTTGATAAATTCGGCTAACCTGCGCGAATAATTTTCAATGTTTTCAGCGTCATCAAGCAAAACTTTTTCGAGCGTGTCAGCGTTAATCATTTCGTAAACAATGCCGAAATTTTCGCCGACTTTAACAACGTCGTAAGAAATAGCCGTGTCAATTCCTTCAACAAACGCGGCTTGACTGTTGGCGCGTTCCCTTGCAACGTCTTCAAAACTCCATTTAGAATTGTAGACTTTCAAAATATTTTCGTCGTCCAGTTTGTAAACAGTGCCGGAAGTGCCGCGCCCCAATTCAATTAAATTATCTGCAGAAATTTTCCGCAACGCCTTTTGAATGTTCAAAATTTTGGTAAAGCCGCTTGTATCGAAAACTTCATAGACTTCACGGCTTGCCTCAACAAGTTGCAGATTATTTTTCTTAAGCTTGCCGAGTTTCAGCATTGCACGAAGTCCCGAACTTGAAATGTATTTGAGTTTTTCCAGATTCAGAATAAATTTTTCAGCCGGAAATTTTTTGGCAAGCTCCAAAAGTTCCGCGCCTATTTCATCAGCGTTGTTAGTGTCAATTTTACCTTCAAGATTTACCGTCAAAATATTTTCGCTAAGTTTATATTGCATAAAATTCCCCCTCCTTAAATTTGTTTAAAAATTAGGCGGTATTGAATAATTCACAACTTGCTAAAATTTTTCAAAGATTTTATTTTAAATTTACTTTTCTTTTTCCGAAGCAAAAAAGAAAAGTAACAAAAGAAAAGTGCTTTTTTAACCGGTTATGATTGCATCCTGCAATCAACAACCGGCGGCGCACGTCCGTGTGCGCCGTGTTTCCCTTGCGCTTAAAGTTATTATTCAACACGACTTAGCCCCTAAAATCGCCGCCGCATTTAAAATGGCTATTGCCGCGTGTTCAAATGTCAAGCCTCCTTGTAAAAAAACTGTGTACGGTTCTCTAATTGGAGCATCTGCGCTTAATTCAATCGACGCGCCTTGTACAAACGTTCCTGCCGCCATTATAACTTTGTCTTCGTATCCGGGCATATCCCACGCTTCCGGCGTTGCAAATGAATCTACAGGCGAAAAATTTTGTATCGTTCGGCAAAACGCTATCAATTTTTCTTCAGATTTTAATTCTATCGCTTGAATAATATCACTGCGCGTATCGTTTGGCAACGGGCGCGTATTGTAGCCTAAATTTGAAAAAATTCCTGCCGCAAATATCGCCGCTTTAATCGCTTGCGCCGTGACGTGCGGAGCTAAAAATAATCCTTGATATAAAAGGCGCGGCGTTCCCAAACTTGCGCCCAATTCATTGCCCATACCCGGCGCAGTTAATCTGTATGAGGACAATTCGACTAAATCATTTTTGCCGACGATATAACCGCCGGTAGGTGCAAGCCCGCCGCCAATATTTTTTATCAAACTGCCCGCGCAAATATCCGCGCCAACTTCTATTGGTTCAGCAGTTTCTACAAATTCGCCGTAACAATTATCAATGAAAGTTACGCAGTTTGGATTAACGCTTTTAATCGTCGCGCAGATTTTTTCAATGTCAGAAATATTTAAAGGATCGCGCAAGCTGTAACCTCTCGAACGCTGAATTAAAGCAATTTTAGTTTTCGCCGTTACAGAATTTTTCACGGCGTTTAAATCGACTTTGCCATTTCTTAAAGCAACTTCCTTGTAGTTTACGCCAAATTCTTTCAAACTGCCTCGCGCAGGATTTTTCCAGCCAATAACCGTTTGCATCGTGTCATACGGTTCGCCCGTCACAGAAATTAACTCGTCATTTGGGCGCAAAATCCCAAATAAAACCGTTGCAAGTGCATGAGTACCGCTAACAAATTGAGTACGTACAAGCGCAGATTCAGCCTTGAAAATCTTTGCAAAAAGTTCGTCCAATTTTTCTCTGCCAATATCGCCGTAAGCATAGCCGGTTGAAGTTTTAAAATGTGCGTCTGAAATTTTCAACTCCCGCATTGCATTTAAAACTTTCAGAGTATTAATTTCAGAAATTTCATCGACGCGACTAAAATTTTCTGCCACTTCATTTAAAATTTTCCTCTTCAACTTCAAAAATTTTTCACTTATCAATTTTTCAACTCCTCTAAAATTTCAATTAAACAGTTTAACAACTTAATTTTTTGCAGTCAATTAACAAATTTGCTCAAAAAGTTTCATTTTTCCCTGAAATTCGGTATAACATTTTTGTAAAAATATTTAACTTGATACTTGAAATTGTCGAATTAATAATATAAAATACTTGCAATTAGTCAAGGAATTTTTTTCAAGGAAGGGTGATTTTAAATGGCGACTAATATTAACGGTATGTTGAACTCGGCGAACAAATACGGCTATTTGTTCAATAATTCCGCGTCTCAACGTCAAAATTCTATCAATTCTCTTTGGAGCAATTACGGCAACTTTCAAAACAACGCCTCAAGTGCTCTTGGTTCTTTAACCGAACTTAAACAAAACGCCGCCGCCGTCGTTGACAGCTACAACGAGGCGAAAGACACTTTCTACACCGAATTTGACAGCAATATGAGTGCACTCAAAAAATCTGCGTCCGCACTCAAAAATTTTGATTTTAGTAATGTTGGCGACGATCCAATTACCAAAAAGGCTGTGCTGGACAAAGACGGCAACGAAGTCAAAGACAAAGACGGCAAAACCGTTACCGAAACCACTTACAGTAAAGGTATGCAAAGTGCGCTTGATACTGTAAAAAATTTGGTAAATGATTACAACGATTCTTTGAAATTCCTCAAAGACAATTCGGCAGTTTCCGGACGCGTCGAAAGAATGGCGTCAAATTTCGGTGATACTACTTATCGTTCTTCGCTTTATGAACAAGTTGGAATTTCCGTCGGCAAAGATGGCACTTTGACAATCGACGAAGAAAAATTAGCGAATACTATTGCTGAAAATCCCGATAAAGTTTCAAGAATTTTGGGCAAAGACGGACTTGCTGATAAAGCAATTCAGCACGTTGACACCGCTAACGGACAGCGTAACAATCTTTTCCCCAGTGCAAAATCTATGCTCGGCAACCAACTTGACGCCGTTGCACTTTACACCGGCAAATCTATGATTAACATGACGAATATTTCTAACATTGGCAACTTGATTAATATGATGTTTTAAAATTTCTTCACCTGAAAATTTTTGGCTCGTCGAAAGGCGGGCTTTTTTAGTTTGAAAAACAACGCGGCTTGATACCTGCGCGAAATTTTGTTATTATAATGCAACTACTTTCTAAGGAGAGGATTTTTTGTTAAAAGTAAGTGTAATTGGTGCGACCGGCTACGCGGGCGCAGAATTGCTTTCAATTTTGCAACGCCATCCCCAAGTTGAAGTTGCTCATATAACTTCAGAAAGTCACACCGGCAAAAATATTTCTGAACTTTACCCGCACTTGAACGGGATTTATAATTTGACGCTGGAAGGTCTTTCCGATATTCAGGAAATTGGAATGGACAGCGATTTTATTTTTATTGCACTGCCGCACGGACACGCAATGGACGTTGGCAAAATGCTTGAAGTTTTCCCCGTGCGAATAATCGACTTGGGCGCAGATTATCGCTTTGATAATACTGAAATTTATGAACAGTGGTACGGCGTCAAGCATACGCACAAAAACGCGCCGCGCGTTTACGGCTTAGCCGAAATTTACCGCGAAGATATTCGCACGGCAAAAATAATTGGTAACGCCGGCTGCTTTACTACCGCCTCAATTTTGGCACTTGCGCCGCTTGTACGTCATCATTTGATTGAGACAGATTCAATTATAATTGACGCGGCGTCAGGAGTTTCAGGCGCGGGCAGGAGTCCTAAACTCGGCAACCATTTTCCCGAACTCTACGACAATTTTAAAGCGTACAACGTGGCTCATCATCGCCATACGCCGGAAATTGAACAGGTACTTGAAAATTTAGGCGGCGAAAAAATTATTTTGAACTTTACGCCGCATCTTGTACCAATGTCACGCGGAATTTTGGCTACTTGTTACGCAAAACTTAAAGAAAGTTGTACCGCCGCCACGATTGACGCTGCATTTCAAAAAATGTACGGCAATGAAAAATTTATTAGACTTTTGGGACGCGACGCCTACCCTGAAACTAAATATGTACGCGGCTCAAATTATTGTGATATTGCGTGGCACATTGACGAACGCACGGGCAGAGTAATTGTACTTTCTGCGATTGATAATTTGGTAAAAGGCGCGGCGGGGCAAGCCGTCCAAAATTTGAATATTGCGGCGGGCTTTGAAGAATCAACCGCGCTTGATATTGTTCCTTTATATCCATAAAAAGAAGGTGGCGTTTTGCAAAATATTGAAGAATTGGCAAATAAATTTCACGGCAAAAGAATTTTGGTAATTGGGGATTTAATAGCTGATGTTTATTTGAATGGACGAATAGCGAGAATATCCCGTGAAGCTCCAGTATTGGTGTTGGAAGAAATTGGCAAAACGGTTGTAGCGGGCGGCGCGGCAAATGTTGTAGCGAATTTAGCAGAAATGGGCGGCGACGTTTACGCAGTTGGAATGGTCGGCGATGATTTTTACGGCGAAGAATTGAAAAATATTCTGAAACGCCACAAAATCCATATTGAAGGAATTGTAACTGATAAAACCCGTCCAACTATTTCAAAAACGCGCGTAATTGCGGGCGGACGCGCAACCGTAGATCAACAAGTTGTACGAATTGACAGAGAAGACAAAGACCCGCTGTCAAAGAAAGTTGAGGCGGCGTTAATCGCAAAACTTGATAAAATTTTGCCAAATATTGACGGAATTGTTTTGAGTGATTACGGCTCCAGTACAATTACTAAGTCGATTAAAACACTTGTCATTAATCACGCGGGCAAAAATAAAATTCCAAATATCGTTGATTCACGGTACAATATTGGCGATTATGAGGGCGTCGGCTTTGTCAAGCAAAACGACGAGGAACTAGCCGCCGCCGTTGAAATTCCTGTAACAAACATGACTTCGTTAATCAGCGCGGGAAGTGAACTTTTGAAGAAATTAAATGCTAACGGCATTTTAATAACGCGCGGCGAAGCCGGAATGAGTTTATTTGAACGTGGCGGCGCGGTTCATCATATTCCCGTTAGTAATGTCAGCGAAGTTTACGACGTGTCAGGCGCGGGCGATACTTGCGTTGCAACTTTTATTTTGGGTTTGACTGCGAATTTTCCGCCGGTTATGGCTGCGCGAATTGCAAATTACGCGTCCGGTATTGCAGTTAGAAAACTCGGTACAAGCACGGTTAATATCAAGGAATTGATTAGCGTTTTGGACAAAGTGCAATTTGTCAACAAAGGTTATTAAAATGTTAGCGGTTGACGCCGCTTTTTTTTATTGCAGGAAAAACTTTACACTGACAGAATATGTAATTGTCGTTTAAATGTTGCTT
>CALFJB010000069.1 GCA_937877565.1 uncultured Selenomonadales bacterium
CAACATTTGTAAATCCTTCATTTAACCATTGAGAAAAGCTAAAGTCCGGCAAAATGTTTGAAATGCTGAAGTCTGAAAAAATTTGAGGTAATTCAATATTTGTAATTCCTTCATTTAACCATTGAGAAAAGCTAAATTCCGGCAAAATGTTTGAAATGCTGAAGTCAGGCAAATTAGTTTCACTCATAACTATAGGCGTCCCTAAAGTTACTGCGTTTTGCCCACTAATTCCGGCATTAGCGAGCGATGATAAAGCATACGTTTTTTGTCCACTCTCTCCAGCGTTAGCGAGTTGTGATGTAGCATAAATTTTTTGTCCGCTAATACCTTCATTTGTGAGACGTGTTACACTTTCCGGCACATATTGGTTTGATTTATCAGTAATCCCCAAAAACGATTTAACTGTGTCTATGCCATTTTTAACTGTAGTTTTGAAATTTTCCGCAGAATAAGTTTTTTGTTCGCTGATACTCGATACATCTTTTTCAGATTCACTGCCAAAACCAAAAAATGATTTTACAGCATTAAAATTGGGCAAATTATTTTTGCCCATAACTACAGATGTTCCTAAAGTTACAGCATTTTTTCCAGTCGTTTCAAAATTAGTAGGCTGTGCTAAATTTTGAATTTTGGATTCGCTAATATTTGCGTTTGAAATATTTTTAGCGGTTTCTGTTTCGTTGTTAAAACCGAAAAATGATTTTACCGTGTCTATGCCATTTTTAACTGTGGTTTTAAAATTTTCACGAGCTGATTCTTGCGACGCTTTAGTAATTTCATCTAACGAGCTTGTATTGGTTGAAAGCGTTTGATTAACCCCTGCAATCGGTTGATTAAAGTTTGTGCGCTGTCTTTCTTTATCACGTTGGCTTTTTTCAAATGCAGCGTTAATTTCATCTTTTGAAACTTTTGAAAGCGCACTGTCGCCAAATTCTCCACTTTGCCAACTTTGCATACGTTCTTCGTGTTTTTGAAAGTCATAGATTTTTTTCAATCCCATAACGAGTGCGCCACCCGCAAGAATTGAGCCTACACCGTCAAACGCTAAAAATTTATCTTTCAGTTGCGTAACAACTTTGGCAAGCAAGCCGCCTATATCTCCAATATCAAAACCGTCTTTAATTGATTCTTGAAGATAACGAATGTCATCAGTTAAACCCTGTGTAAATTCTCTAAGTCCACTACCGCCGCTACCTTCAAACAATTCAAGTTGCAACGCCTCAAACGCCGAGCCTAGAGTTTTAACATCGCCTTCGAGTGTGTCCATTTTTATTTTTGACATTTCGTCAGCTTTACCGTGTGCTTTATCTATGGCGTCTGCCATTTTTTCCCAATCTTCAGTTGACGCCATTAAAACAGACAGCCACGCAGACATACCTTCTTGCCCCGCCATCATTGAAGTTAAAGTAGCTTTATCAGAATCAGTCATTCCACCTTTGGCTTTGACATTTTCAATCATCTTGCTTAATTTGGTACGTTGAACTTTGGTAAATTCTTTGCCTTCAAGCCTTTCAGTCATATCAAGTAATTGTTCAGGGTCGAAATCACCCGCAAAACGTTTTCGCATATCGCCGATAACATCACGTAATCTGCGCGTTTGTCCTGCTTTATGTAAAACTTCACCTGTAGCAGTGTCAATTTCGTCTTGCTGATAAGTAAAATCTACACCCAAACTTTCACGAGCAGCATTGGCGTTTAATTGTAAAGCCGCAAGCCTTGTCAACATTGAACGTTGAGCAGTACCAGACATTGAGCCTTTAATTCCGGCATTTGCCATAATACCTGTCATCATTGCCCAATCTTCAACTGCCCGCATTTTATCATCAGTAGATTGTGAGGCATATAACGAACCGACAACTGCCGCACTGTATTTTGAAGTTTCGCCCGCCATTCCAACAGTTGTATTTGCGTTGGTTGCCAGAGCCGCCATAACGTCTGCAAAATGGTCTGTAGCTTGAACTACTTTACCGTCAGCAGTTTTTACAGTATCAGTAGCCTTTAATCCAAACGCCGTCATTGCGTCCGTTACAATATCTGAAACTCTTGCCAAATCTTCACCTGACGCCGCCGCTAAATTCAAAACTGCCGGTAAACCTTTTTCAATTTGTTTAGTTTTCCAGCCAGCCATTCCCATATATTCTTCGGCTTTGCCAACTTCAGACGCTTTAAACATTGTAGTTGCACCAAGTTCTTTGGCGCGTTTTGTCAATCTTTCAAATTCTTCAGCATTTGCGCCGGTAATAGCTCTAACGGTTGCCATTTGGTACTCAAATTCTTTGTAAGTGTTCACAGCGTCCATTGCGCTATAGCCTAAACCTGCCACGCCCATAACTTGTGCGCCCATACCCATTGCCGCGCCGTTAGCAAATTCATTTAGCCTTCCGCCAACTGCATTTTTGGTATTAACTGCAACATTCCAACTTTTTTGAGTAAGCGAATTAAGCTGATTTTTAATTTTGCCCAGCGTTGATGTTGCATTACCGCTAACATTAACTTGAACAGGGCGAGGATTTGAAACATTCATTCCCGCCGCTGATAACGTACTTCTTAAATTTTGAAGTCTTTGCTCCGTGTAAAGCCTTTGAGAAGTTTCCGCCATTCTTTGACGAAGTTGCCTTTCACTTGCAACAAATTCTCTTGTATTAAAGCCTTGTGCCGCTAAACTTTGTCTTCGTTGATTTAATTCAAATTGCTGGTTTTTTAATTCTTGTTTAAGTCGTGCAGCATTAGCTCTGGATTGTTCAAAAGCATTGCCAATACCTGCAAGTTCGCGCTGTGCTTGTTTGACGCCTCCGGCTAAAGTTTTTAATTCTGCGCCGGTACTGCGCGTCATTGCTTGACTGGCTTTTAATTCTGCCGAAGTTGCTTTTATTTGTTGTTGCAACTTTTGATATTCTTCAGTAGCACCACTGCTTTTAAACTTAGCCGCCTCAACTTTTAAGCCGCTAAGTTTATCTTGGAGTTGAGCAGTGGCGGATTGTGACATATTAAAAGTATTTTTTAATTCGTCATGCCTTGCCGTCATTTGCGCTACAACAGATTGCCCGTTTTTATATTGCTGTGCAAGTTTTGCAACTTCGCCATGACTACCAAGTTTTGAAACCGCGCCGTCAATAGATTTTAATTGTGATGCCGCACTCCTAAGCTTGCCGGTTAATTGGTCATTCATTTCCAGCGTAGCACTTAATTTATAATTTGAACCAGTACCGCCGCCACCTTCAGCAAATCCGCCGCCTTCCGCCATCTGTCTCACCCCACTTTCATTTTTGCTCCGTGCATTTTAGCTAATGCTTGCATTATTGATTTTAATTCTTTTGCCCTTCGTTTTTCTTCCGCTTCTTTTACTGCGTGATAAAATAATTGGTCTGTTTTTGACATATTCAGAAATTCATCAACTTTTATTCCCCTCAAAGAGAAATAGCCTGCAGTTGCCGCAAGCCAGTTCTCTTCTAGGAGTTTTTCGTCTTCATGAATTTTAAAATCAATAGATTTTCCATAACCGGCACATTTCATTATTGCTGACGCGATATGTCCAATTTCACCGGTTTTAAAAAGCATTGGTACAATATCTGAAGGAGCAGTGCAACCATACGCCTGTTGTAAATCTTTATCTTTAAGATTAGGTTCAACAACACTTTCGTAAATAAGTTCAATGTCGCTTTGCCGCCCGCCGCCTTCAATTTTTAAAGTTTCATCAATTATTTTTGCTGTAGGTTGTTTGACAACAATAGTTCCTATTGAAGTTTCAAAGGCTTAAATTTATTTTTCTTTACGGTTGAGATGTCCAAGAATATTTCCGCAATGACGCGAAAAACAACGAACATTTTTATATTTGCAAATTAAAAAAATTTTTCCACATACAATACAAATAAGTTCTTCAGTTTGATTTTATTGTTTTTATCGCGATCACAATGACCGTCTGCAATTTTTTTATTATGATGAACAAAACAACCGGGCGGAGTTTCGCCGTTAAATTTCTGATGATTTTCGTCAATAACTTCAACTCTTCGATTCGGTTCATCAAATTTGCCATTAGGAATAAAATTCAACGCCGTTTATTACGTAGAATTAAATTTTGGAATAGATTCAAGCAAAATTTTTTCTGATTCTGTCTTTGTCATAAATATTTGCTCCTTTTTTAGTTGCAATTTTTCAAATAATCAGCCATGAAGTTTTCGCTAATATTAAAGTTCTATTTTCAACAATTTTAATGTAGCGGAAATCTTGCCCAAAATCATTTGTAAAAACGTGAAGTGAATTACAGCCACGCGCAATTTTAACACCGTTGCCATCGTCTTCATCAATAAGACAAAGTTCTCCGTTATTAATGTGTTCATCAACATCATCATAAACATCACAATCTACAACTTCGCTAAGTTCATAATGAGTCATACTGCGGTCAAGTGTAACACCGCAAACAATACCGAGTATTCTAGCCGTGTATTCAGCCGCTATTAAAGCTTCAGTATAATCAGGATTGATAACACGAATATTGCCAGTAGTAAAATTAATGACGCCGTAATAATCAGCGTCAATATTTGCAACACAACTTTGTCCAAAACATTTTCATCATTAAGAATCATAACGCCTACGCCGCGCCCACTTCGATTTATCGCCGTTGACGCCTTAGATTTAAAATTTATAACTATTTGAGGACGTCCCAATTTTTTAGCCATTTAATCATATCTCCCTTCAAATAAATCTTGAATCATGGCTGAAGGATTTATCTCTTCTTTATTTTCTTCAGCCGTTAAATTAAATTTCAAATTCTGCATTAAATTATAGTCCAGCCCTTCATATTCATCACTTTGAACATAATCTGTAAAATCTAAATTAAATTCGTAATGAAGTATTTCGTCTACGATGTACGAATTGAAAGTATAAACTGTGGTATATCGCGTTTTAGTTTTGTCATTATCTTCAGTTTCAATTTCAACATAGGGCATTACTGCCGTCGTCAATTTATCAGAAATTTCCCATAAGTCATCAGCATTAATCGCTGTATATTCGTCAGGGAACAATATCACTTGAATATCAACGTTTATTGACCACTGAAAATAAGCTTTATCAATACTTGTCTTTTTAGAATTTAAATCAATCCAAATGTAAGATTGATTAGATTTTTCAACGTGATTAAAAGATACTGCGTAAGGTAATTTTGCTTTATCATTAACTAAAACTTTTAAAGCGTGTCTAATTTCTTTTGCCGTTATCATTTTAACCACCAAATATTGAATTGAGAATTGCCATGCCGTCCTGCCTAAAATTCGCCTTTGTTTCTTCTACAGCGTTTTTAAGCATGTGGCGACCTTGTACAACTTTGCCGGTAAATTTTTCCCTGATTTTTACGCGGTGTCCTTTTTCCACAAAAATTCCATAATGAACATTGTTGTAAATCGTAACTGAATTATCAGTTGGCGGCGTTTGTTTCCAACTGCCGCGCAATAATCCAGTATCAACAGGAGTGCGTTTTATTGCCCGCCCGCGAATTATTCCCGCCTCTTTGGCTAAAAATTGTTTTTTGACATTTGGAATTTTAGTTGCGGCTTTTTCCAGTACGTTAATCAGTTCTTCAATCCCGTCAATTTTAACATTTATCATCGCTGCATTGCCTCCCTTCGCCGTCGCATACTAATTTCTTTGTGCGTTATGTAGTTGAACGAAGTACCGGCAACCAATTTAAAAGTTTCGCCTTCATGTACCACGTCAACAATATCATTTTCCTCAATGATAATATCAGGGTCACAAGTCAATCTGAAATCAATCTTAATATCCTGCGCCCTGTCTTCACGGTCAGCGTCTAAATCTTTGTATTGGCTTAACTTACAGGGTAAATTGCTGTAAATTATATCGTGCTGTTGACGCAGTGCGCCCGTCCAGTCTTCAGTTGTTTCAACTGCGCGAGAGACAGTTGCAGAATCTTTATACATAATGTCATGCAAACATTGCTTGAGATAATTAAGCGAAAATCTCATCTTGACACCACTTTTCTATAAAGATTCAAACGCGGTTTTATCGTTTCAAAGTCTGAATCTGAAAGCAAGCCAACATTGTCTGACGCAGTAGTTTTAACCGCAAAATTCGTATCAAATTTAAAAGACGTGTCATCCATTTTTATTTCAGAAAGCGGCAAATTAACCGTGCCGCTTTCATCAGGTGTTGCTAATTCTGCGTCAGATAATCTTTTTAAAATCAATTCAACGCACGTATAAATTAAAGCTTCGGGAAAGTCTTGACGATGACAATAATCTAGAATATCAATCACTAATTTTTCAATCAAAAATTTCCAAATCTCGCTCGTCAGTTGCCTCTCCGGTGCTGTAATTTGAATTTTTTGATTTATGATTTCTATTGCCTCTTCCTTTGTCATTGTTGCCACCTTCAGTAGGTTTGAAACCTTGATTTTTGTACAGCACTTCATAGGCTACAGGTGTAGCTCTTATCGTTCGCTTACCGTCGGTGTAAGTTTTCTTTTCCATATCAATCACCAACATTAAGGTTTAGGTGTAAGCAATGCAAAAGCGTTTGGTTGTACAACTGTAAAGCCGAGACGCATTGTAACTTTAATTGCAACCATATCATTTTCAGCAAGGCTCAAAGGTTTACCGTCTGACATTGAAACGTTTTGAAGTGTAGCTTCACGTAAAACTTCATATTCAAGTTGCTCTCTAATTCCAACTACTGAATATTTCCATTCACCCGCAATAGCATGAGCTTTTGTGCTGTCCCAACTGTTGGCGCGGTTAAATTCAATCGGCAAACTGTAAAGTTGTTTTTGTCCAACGCCTTCTACATAAAGCTGATTTCCATCTGCGTCGCGCAATTTTCTAAGTTGATTTTTAAAATCAAGACCTGCAACAAAACCATCAACATCAAAGCCCGCTTTTTCAACAAACGCCATAACATCAGAAATATCAAGGTCAACTTTAGGATTTGTACCAATTTCAACTTCTTGCCCGCTTGCACTGGCAACGCCGTAAATACTTTTGGTAAACGGCGAATTTTTGCCGAAAAGACACGCACTGTCAATAAGCCTCATAAAACGCCTCTGCAATGTACGGACGAAGTGTGCCGAATACGTCAATCGTAGCGTCGTTTAATTTTTCTTTCGTTACGGGAATGATAACGGCGATTTTCTCGGCTTCCATTTTGGGAAAATCCCATTCAGCCGTACTTGTTTGAATACGTCCGGCTTCTTTTGTCCAAAACGCGCCAACGCCTTTTGTCATTACGCTGAAAGTTTTGTTGTCCGATTCCATAACTTCAACTTTTGAAAGTCGAAGAATACTTGAACCGCGTACCGCCATTCCAATAATTTCATCTGAAATAATACTGGGGACAAAGCCATTCAAATTATCCTGTAAATAGGTTGTCTGCAAAACGTTGAATGTTAAATTTCATTTTCAATTCCTCCAATTCAAATTATCCAATACGCTTAATTTCTACAACCGAAATATTATTACCGAATTGATTAACGGTTATTCGCGTTAAATATGGCTCGGTGTCAAGATATTCAGTCTGTGATTGACAAATAAAGACATAATTAACGCCCTTAACAATTTGCCTTCCAACTTCCAAAAGTGGTTTATGCGTTGTGCCTAACAAAGTAGCAACTTTTTCATCAAACGCTTTTTTAGCCTCTTCAGTCAAAATAGTTTCTTCTGCAACTTCCATTGTCACAAGTTTAGCCTCTTTGTAGCCGTCAATTTTGGGCGGAATGTTTATCACGACTGTTACATAGTCTCGAATAATTCTTTCGCCTTGAGTACGTTCACGACGGCAAACAAGACAATGATTCATTCCATTAACAAGCTGATAGCCAAAGTAATAAATGGGCGTAATTTTTTCGGTACGATTTTCAAACGCTACGTAAATACCGCTTGCTACATCTTGCGGAAGTCCGCCGGTAGTACTGTCTACCAAAGACCAGCCGCCGAAAGTTCCTGCTGTTTCAATTCCACCAAATTTAATCATTTTAAATCCTCTCCTTTTATAAAAAATCTTAGCCACGTTTAACTTGATTTTCTGAAATAATTTTCATAAAACCATCATCTACACGCGGCGTACTGTCGATTGAAACTTTTTTACTGCCCGCTCCTGCAGTAGGAGCTTTACCTTTGAGTTTTTCATTTACCGCAGTTTCAATCGCTGATTTATACTGCTTTTCAAAAGTTGTAATTCTTTCAAGTGTAGATTCGCCATCATCAGCGATAAGATATTCCATAAACTGAACGGGAATTTTTCGCTCCGCAAGTACTTTTGTCATCTCAAGCATAAGTTCTTTACGCTGAAGTTCCTTTTCTTTAATTTCAAGTTCCTTGCGCCCGTTTTCAATTTCAGCTTTTTGGCGTTCCTCATCACTAAGTTTAGAAAGTCGCTCCGCTTCTTTTTTAGCGGCGGCTTCACGCTTTTTGAGAGTTTCTTCAAAACCTTTTTGCGCCTTTGCTACTGCTTCAGCTATTTTCGCGTCAATGTCAATTTCAGGTTTTATATCCGATTTTAAATCGACAACATCAGCGTTATCATTTTCAGCTACAGGAGTAGTTTGCAATTCTTGCTGTACTTCTACGCCTTCACCGCCATCAGCAAATCTTTGAATATCAAACATTTTCTTTCACCTCACGTTCTCTGATGTAATTCATAAATTCTAAAACTTCGTCAACATCACTTAATTTTCCAACTTGATAATTGTTGTAATTGTCTTTGAAGACGAAGTTTTGTTGCTTAAAATCAAATGTGCCGTTTCTATTCAGCTCATAACGTCCTGTAAAAAGTGTTTCTCCACGTTTTATTGCGTCGTATAGTCCAAGTTCAATGACTTGTTTGGCAGTAAAAAATTTAATTTCGCTTGGTATCATTTTTAATTCCTCCAGTTAATAAAATATGCCCGTATTTGCGTTTATTTGCCCCTAAAATCGTTCCAAATACATTTTTGATATTTTTATATTAAAATTAAATTTAGGGTGGCTTTTAAGCTATTTTAGAGTTAAAAAAATCAAGGCAAATAAAACGTCTTCGCCCAATGCAGCTAATCTTTGCTCGGCTTTTTCAGCTCCCGCAAATTTGAAAATTTTTAGTCGATATGTTTTAAACGCGCGGAAGTAAAAAACATATCGTGTGAATCTGAATCAAGGTAAGTATAATTTTGAATTGAAAGGTTATCGAAAGAATTATAAATTGAATCGCTACTCAAATTGAAAACGTTTACATAGTCATAGCGCAGTTTGTCATCATCAGCAAAAGTATCTTGATTTATAGGAGTCTCGGTATAGTTGCCGTCAACTGCGGCATCGCTAGCATTTATATTCACAAATTGAACGTCGCCAATAGACATGATGGAAGTTT
>CALFJB010000070.1 GCA_937877565.1 uncultured Selenomonadales bacterium
AGCACTTTTCTTTGGTACTTTCTTTTTTGCTCCGGAAAAAGAAAGTACATATAAAGTTAAAAATAAAAAAATAAATTACGTAGAAATTATTGAGAAACTAATTGAAGGAATTGCAACCGAATTATAGAAAAAAATTATTTAATAAATCCAGATAAAAGCGAGGTGAGAAAACTGTTGCCGGTTAAAAAATTTGGTAGCAGTTATTTCAATGGACAGTATCAAGAGTATTAAGACAAAATTTCTTATGGTGTTATTGCCGTTTTTTCTGATAAGTTTTATAGTTTTTTCTGTTGTCAGTTACCAAATTTGTAACGAAGAATTGGTTAAAGACGCAGATAACAACACCCGCGCCATTGGCGAACAAGTTTCAGTTTCGCTTGAAAAAATGATTCAAGAAAAAGCTATTCGCCTTCAGGAACTTGCAAGCAACCCCGCAATAGTCAGCGGCGAATACGCGGCGAAAATTGCGGCACTTAAAGAACTTCAAACTCATACAACCGGCTTTGATATGGTGGCTTTTACTGATGCTAAAGGTACAGCCATAAACGAAAAAGAAAAAGTTATGGAGCGCGGCACTCGTGAATATTTCAAACAAGTTATGGCAACGGGTAAACCTTTTATGACAGGTCCTTCCGTTTCCGGCTCAACCGGCAAACTTATAACAATTCTTGCTTATCCCGTCAAAAATTCTTCA
Organism: uncultured Selenomonadales bacterium; assembly: GCA_937877565.1. Taxonomy (GTDB): domain Bacteria; phylum Bacillota; class Negativicutes; order Selenomonadales; family Selenomonadaceae; genus Quinella. The sequence continues at coordinate 695 of CALFJB010000070.1, forward strand.
GGTGAAACAACTTGCATTGTTTACGGCACTGTTAATTTGGGTACACTTTCTGAAATGGTCGGCGAATTTCATTTTATGGAGACAGGCTACATTTACGCGGTTGATGAAGGCGGCGTAGTTATTGGCGATAATAGAAACCCAGAATTTGTCGGCAAGTTGGATTTAACCAAAGACGACGGCGAATTTAAAATTGATAATGGACTGCGCGAAGGTTTTCAGCAAGCAGTTACTACAGATACGCAAGTTTCAAGTTATTACAAAATGGAAAACGGCAAAGACGCTAAGGCAGTTTTTACGCCCGTGCATTTTGGTGAAAGACGTTGGGTAGCAGTGGCAACCGCGCCCGTTTCTGAAATTGAGGCGGCGTCAAGTTCCCTGCTGAAAATTTTGTTGATTTTATCAGTTGTGATTGTCGGTATTGCGGTTGTAATTATTTATGTTGTCGGTACAAAAATGGCTGAACCTATTCAAAAACTGCGCGACGAGTGCGAAGTTATCAATAGCGGCGATTTACGGCAGGAAACTACAAGCATTACTACAGCTGATGAAATTGGAGTTTTGGCGAACGGCTTTAACGAAATGCGAAAAACTATGCGGACGCTTTTAAAAGATATTGCAAATAACGCTGAACAAGTAGCCGCCGCAAGTAAAGATTTAACCACGTCGGCTAATCAATCTTCGCAAGCGTCAAATTTGGTTGCAAATTCAATCGTAGCAATAGCGGGCGGCGTTGCTGAACAATCTCAAGCGGCTGATACTACCAATCAAGAGGCTGTAAATATCGCCGAAACTGCCAACGGGATTATGGAAAAGACAAACGCCATTGCCGCCGTTACTCATATGACTGTTGAAAGTACCGAAGGCGGACGCGCCTCAATTCGTAACGTTGTAGATCAGATGAAAAATATTTCTAAGGCAATGCAGACGATTCAAAATGCTACAAATGCAATGGCTGAAAGTTCCGAAGAAATTAACAAAATTGTCGGTATGATTTCAAATATCGCGGGACAAACGAATTTGCTTGCGTTGAACGCGGCGATTGAGGCAGCTCGCGCAGGTGAGGCGGGTAAAGGTTTTGCGGTTGTTGCAGATGAAGTTAGAAAACTTGCTGAAGAAACTGATTCATCATCTAAAAAAATTATTGAACAAATCGCCAAAAATTCCGCAATTATGGAAGGAGCATTGGCGGCAACCACTGAAGGTACTGAAAATGTTAAAGTTGGTATGTCGTCAGTTGAAGCGGCTGATTTTGTTTTTGACGAAATTTCAATTTCAATTCAAGCCCTTGCCGGTGAAGTCGATTCTATTGCACATTCGATTAACGCAATGGCTGAATCTGCAAACGGTATGAGAAAATCTATGGACAACATTAAAGAAATTAGCGAAAAAAATTCCAACGAGGCGCAGAATGTTTCAGCCGCAACCGAACAACAAAACGCCTCTATGGAAGATGTGGCAACTGCAAGTATCGCGTTAGCGCAGTTGGCTGAAGGTCTTCAAAATTCAGTTTCAAAATTTAGAGTCAGATAAATTTAATTTTGCGGCGAGAATTTTTCCTGCCGTTTTTTTGTGGTATAATCAATCGAGGTGATTATATGACCTTAGAAGAAATAGTAGCGAAACAATGGGAAGAGGCGACAATTCAAGACAATTTTATTTTCAGTAAGACAATGGAGCTTTACCCTGATATTTGCAAAAAACTTATCGAATTGATTTTAAAAATCAAAGTAAAAAGTTTGCATTATCCTGAACGTGAAAAAACTATTGAAACACGGCTTGATGCTAAAGGCGTGCGACTTGATGTTTACGTGGAAGATGAAGAAAATCGCTCGTTTGATATAGAAATGCAAATTGCTGACAGCGATAACATTGCAAAGCGAATGAGATATTATCAAAGTTTAATAGACGGCGACAAATTGAAACGCGGGGAACATTACAGCGCGTTGGGCGAATCCTACATAATTTTTATTTGTCCGTTCGATAAATTTAAAGGCGGACGGCACATATACAAATTTAGGGAACGTTGCGACGAAGATTATAATTTGACGTTGGACGATGGAGCATTTAAAATTTTCCTGAATACGAAAGGTACGCTTGACGACGTAGATGCCGAATTGAAATCATTTCTGGATTATGTAGACAAAGGAATAATCAGCGGCGAAATTGCAAAGGAAGTTGATAACGCGGTTAGTGAAGTGAAAATAAACAAAAGAGCGAGGTTAGGATTTATGACTTTTGAAATGTATATGCGAGAAATGAAAATGGAAGGACGCGCTGAAGGTATTTTTCAAATGGTAAAAAATTTGCTTTTAGCGAAAACGCCGATTGAATACATAAAGGCAGCAACCGGCTGGAGCGAAGAAAAAATTTTGCAAATTGAAAAAGAACTCAAAAATTCAGCCGAATAAAGCGAGGTTGAGCTATATGACTTTTGAAATGTATATGCGAGAAATGAAAATGGAAGGACGCGCTGAAGGACGCGCTGAAGGTATTTTTCAAATGGTAAAAAATTTGCTTTTAGCGAAAA
>CALFJB010000071.1 GCA_937877565.1 uncultured Selenomonadales bacterium
AAATCGCCGAGTATAAACTTTCAGAATCAGAATTTGTGAAAGCTACAATCGGCGTGGGAAATATTTGTGAGGCGGCGGCGTTGTGTTGCATAAAATCTGCGCGATTCGCCTTGCCTAAAAAGATTTTTTGACGGCGTAACAGTCGCCCTAATTTTGGGAAAAAATTTAATCTTCGTCAACGTCTGACCATTCCAAATTATCGGCGCGGTTATTTTGCTTGTTGCCGTCCTTGTGAATTACAAAGGGCTTGTTGTTTGGATTCGGTATAAAAGTTTGAGCAACGAGATATTTAACTTCAAAAACTTCAGATTTGCCGTCCTTTTCAAGCGTTACAACTGAATCGCCCTTTTCGTTAATTTCTTCAGGGACAATTTCGCCTTGATTTTGGCGGGCGCGTTCCTGCAACTTCTTTTTCAGCTTTTTAAGTTTTTCTTTTCGTCTGTCAACAGTCATAAAAATTCCTCCTTCAAACAGAATATAACTAAAAATTTATGTGAGGTCAATTATGGAAAACGGAAAAATAAAAATCGTCGGGATTGGACCCGGCAATATTTCAGAAATGACGCCAAAGGCGCGGCTTGCGATTGAAACTGCTGAAGTTATCGCAGGTTACAACACGTATATAAAATTAATTCCGCAACTTGTCAGCGGCAAAAAAATTATCGGCACGGCAATGATGCAGGAAGTTGAACGCTGCAAAATGGCGATTGATGAAGCCGCTATAGGTAAAGACGTTGCATTAATTTCAAGTGGCGACGCGGGAATTTATGGAATGGCGGGACTTATTATCGATATGATATTAAATTTGCCGGAAAATGAACGCCCGCAATTTGAAGTTATCGCCGGAATTTCAGCAGTAAACGCAGCGGCGGCAATTTTGGGCGCGCCGTTAATGCACGATTTCGCAGTTATCAGTTTGAGCGATTTACTGACAGATTGGGAGCTGATAAAAAAGCGCGTGGAATGTGCGGCGGCGGGCGATTTTGTAATTGCGCTGTACAATCCGAAAAGCCATAAGCGCGTTAAAAATATTTTGGAAGTGCAAGAAATTTTACTGCGATACAAGAATAAAAATACGCCCGTCGGAATTGTAACGAACGCGGTCAGATTGAATGAACAAAAAATTATTTCGACGCTTGAAAATTTCACTGACGAAGAAATAAATATGTTCTCACTGGTACTGATTGGCAACTCTCAAACGTATGTAAAGGCGGGTTTTATGATAACGCCGCGAGGCTACGATTTAATATAACGAAAAGTTTTTGTATGAGGTATAGCTGATGTTTAAAAAGTTTTTGCTGAAAGTTTTACCTGCAGTAATGACAATAAATTTTTTGTCGGTAACGCCGGTACAAGCAAGCATTGAAACGGTTACGGGCACGGGCGAATATATTATGAATATGAAGGAGACGCCGGAATTTGCGCAACAAAACGCCAAACTTTATGCTGAACGCGCCGCCATTGAACAAGCCGGAATTTTCATTGCGTCCGTCAGTATTTCAAAAAATTTCCAACTGCAAGATGAAATTACAACTTTTGCGGCGGGGATTGCTAAAAAATATTAATACCGTAAACATTGAAATGATTCCAACAACCGGCAACGCGACAGGTTACATCAAAATTGTAATAACGATTGAGGCGCAAGTTGATACTGATGATTTTGAAACTGCGTTGAAAAAATGGCAAAACAAGGATTCTAACGAAAAATCAAATTTAGTGGAGCAAGATAAATTTCAACAAAAATTGATTGAAGATCAAGTAAAAGAAGTAGAGCAAAATTTAGCAAATATCCAAACTGAACAAGATAAACAAAACGTTCAGCAGGAAATTAGTGAGATTGACAAAGACGCGTTGTACATTCAAAAAATTGATGAAGGTCAGAAATTTTATAGCAACAAAAATTTTAATAAAGATTTAGAATTATTCAATGAAACAATAGATTTAAACTCCAATGACTATTAAACGCGGCAGAGTGTACATTGACTTAAAACAATATGAAAAAGCACTTGCTGATTATAACAAAGCTATTGAAATATATTCAAATTTAGCAATAGCTTATTATGGTCGTGGATTTTGTTATCAAGCGTTAAGTAAAACCGAAAAAGCTAAAGTAGATTTTGCAATGGCTACAAAACTCGGCTACAAAGGTTAAAATAAATTTAACCCCCGGCTTAATCGGTCGGAGTTTTTTTGTTGCAGGAAAAACGCTTATGGCAACGAAAAATTTGTTAAATCATCAGAATGGAAGTGCCTCAAAAATGACGAAAATATTTTTAATGGCAGGAACTGAAGACGGGCGCAAACTTGCCGAATTTTTAACTGAAAATGGCTTTGAAGTTACGGCGTCAGTAGTCAGCGATTATGGCAAAAAACTTTTAGCGCAGTATGAAAATATTTCTGTCAATGATAAAAAATTGGACGCCTCTGAACTTGCCGAATTTTTGAAAGTTAGAAAGTTTGATGCACTGGTTGACGCAAGCCATCCTTACGCCGTAAACGCCTCTAAAAACGCCGTTGCCGCCTGTAATGATATAAATATACCCTATTTACGTTTTGAACGCGCTACGGGCAAATTTGAGCGTCTGGAAGGGTGTTATCACGTTGCAGACTACGAACAAGCGGCGATTAAAGCGGCTGAACTTGGCAAAAATATTTTTCTCACTACCGGCAGTAAAACTTTAAAAATTTTCGTCGAATTGCTGACGAATTGTAATATAACTGCGCGAGTTTTGCCGACTGCCGAAGTATTGGCAGAATGTGAAAAACTTGGATTGACGCCAAAACAAATTATAGCCGTGCAAGGTCCTTTTTCAACTGAAATGAATATTGAACAATTCAAACACGCGCAAGCAGAAGTTATTGTAACGAAGGACGGCGGCAAAATTGGCGGCGCAGATACAAAAATAGCCGCCGCGCAGATTTTAAAATTGCCGGTCGTCGTGATTGACAGACCGAAAATTTTTTATCCGAACGTTGCGGCAACTTTCGACGAAGTTTTAAACTTTTTAGTATCGAAAGGAGAAATTTCAAAATGACATCTGCATTAAAAAAAATTATCACCTTTGCAATTTTAATTGGCGGCTTGAGTTTGACAGGTTGCGGCGGCGCAAAGGCTACTACAGATACACCGCAGCCTGTACAAAATGTTCAAACTGCTCAAAGATTGAAAATTACTGTCGGCGATAAAATTTTGTTTGCAACTTTGGAGGATAACGCAACTACTCAAGATTTTATTAAAAAACTTCCAACAACTCTGAAAATGGAAAATCTTTACGAGCGTGAAATGTGTTATCGTTACGGCGCGGGCGGACTTGCTGAAAGTGCAACTCGTGATGATCGCTACGAAGTCGGCGATATTATTTACTGGAAACCGCGCGGCAGTTTTGTAATTTTGTACAAGCAAAACGGCGAAGAATTTGAGCGCGTACAACTTGGACACATTGATAGCGACGTTGAATTTTTTGAAAGTCTCGGTACAACAGAAATTAAATTTGAGCTTGAAAATTAAAACTTCGCGCAGTCAGTCAATCAAAAAAGGCGTCATTCACAGACGCCATTTTTTTTACAGATTTAAAAATTTCGTTAAATTAATCTTCGACAATGTAAGACTTTAAAATTTCTCCGTAGTAGGCAATGTGTTGATCCGCCACGCCTTCCGCGTCTTTGGGATAGAAATTTTTGAAACGGTAGGAAATATCTTTAGCGGGCTGAAGTTGTTCAAAGACAACGCGGCATTCAATAGTAAGCGGCAATTCTTTAATCGCCGGCGGACGAATCATTTCAGCGTCAATCAAATGTGCGCCCGCCTTCGCCAATTTGTCAACATCACGCCCGCTCAAACTGCCGCACATTCCAATAATTTTTGCCGCCTCCTTAGCGTACTTTTCGCCGTAAGGTACGCAAATTGTAAATTCGCCCGTGCGCTCCAAAAGTTCATAGGTAAAGCGGCTTTCACGAACATAAGCGGTAAAAATTGGCACGCCCCATTCAATTCCAATGGTTCCCCAGCCAATAGTCATTGCGTTAATACAATCTTCCGCCTCACTCGTCAGCAAAATTCCCTTCGGCATCGCCTTTAAAATTTCGCCCGCGTAGTCAAAAACGTTAATTTCTTTAATCGTCAAAATAAACACCTCTCAAAAATCAAAAAGACTAGTTTGGTTACTTTCAGAAAGACCTTTCAAACAGCCATGCTCCTGCAACGCCGTTACACTTGTTCGCGTTATACCTGCGCGATTTTTTAAATCTTCAATCGAAGAAAATTTTCCCGCTTGCCGCGCAGTCACAATATTTTTGGCGGCAGTTTCACCGACGCCCGCCAATGACTTCAACGGCGGCAGTAATGAATCTTTCAGCATTATAAATTTTTCGGCGTCAGATTTATACAAGTCAACGCGCTCAAACGTAAAGCCGCGCAGAATCATTTCATAAGCCAACTGCATAACCGCCAAAGTACCCTCTTCAAGTAATTCAAGTTTTCTGTCGTTAGAAAGTTTTGTCAGCTCGTCAATTTTTTCTTTGATATGATTTTTGCCCATTGAAATTTCCTGCGCGTCAAATTCATCAGCACGAATCGAAAAGTAGGCGCAGTAATACGCCAAAGGATAATGTACTTTGCAATAGGCAATTCTGTAAGCCATCATAACATAGGCGGTGGCGTGGGCGCGTGGAAACAGATATTTAATTTTTTGGCAAGATTCAATGTACCAATCCGGCACATCGTGCGCCTTTAAATCTTCGACGGCGTCAGCGGCTATACCTTTGCCCTTTCGCACATTTTCCATAATTTTAAAACTTTTCAGCGCGTCAACGCCGTGATGAATCAAGTACATCATAATATCATCACGCGCCGAAATTGCATCTTTCAGAGTACAAATTTTTTTCTTGATTAAATCCTGCGCGTTGCCTAACCAAACGTCCGTACCGTGCGAAAAACCGGAAATTCTAACTAAATCGCTGAAACAATTCGGCTTTGTATCGTCAATCATTTGCCGAGTAAACGCCGTGCGAAATTCGGGTATTCCAAAAGTCCCGGAATTTGTACCAATTTGATTCGGTTTTAAATTAATTGCGTCAGTCGAATTGAAAATACTAAGCGTCGCCTTATCGTCAAGCGGAATTGTCAGCGGATCAATGTGCGTCAATTTTTCCAACATTTTTATAACGGTAGGATCATCATGACCGAGAATATCAAGTTTAACAAGGCGCGAGCTGATTGAATGATAATCAAAGTGCGTTGTGATAGTGTCAGCAGATTTTTTACCGGCGGGATGCTGAATCGGCGTAAAATAGTGAATATCCATATCACGCGGTACAACCATAATACCGGCGGGGTGTTGCCCCGAAGTACTTTTGACGCCAATGCAACCTTTGGCAAGTTTTGCGATGAAGGAGCCGTGCTTTTTCTGATTTTTTTCCTCAAAAAATTTTTTGACGTAGCCGAAGGCGGTTTTATCGGCAATGGTGCTGATACTGCCTGCGCGATAAACATTGTGACGCCCAAATAAAATTTCGGTGTACTTGTGCGCTTGGGCTTGATATTCGCCGCTGAAATTTAAATCAATATCAGGGACTTTATCGCCGTCGAATCCCAAGAAAACTGCAAAAGGTATGTCATGCCCGTCCTTCGTCAAAGGATGCCCGCAAACGGGACAATTTTTATCTTCCAAGTCGTAACCGCAATTAACCGAGCCGTCTGTAAAAAATTTACTGTACTGACATTTTGGACAGCGATAATGCGGCGGCAGAGGATTTACTTCAGTTATATCAGTCATAGTTGCGACGAATGACGAGCCGACCGAACCACGCGAGCCGACCAAATAGCCGTCGTCATTGGATTTTTTGACGAGTTTTTGAGCAATTAAATACAAACTTGAAAAACCGTGCGCTATAATCGGCTTAAGCTCCTGTTGCAGTCTGTCTTCAACAATTTTTGGCAAATTTTCGCCGTACATTCGCCGCGCCTTTGTGTACGCCATATTTTGAATTTCTTCATCTGCGCCGGGAATTGCGGGCGAATATAAATCATCGGGAATTGGCTTTAAAATTTCGATTGATTCGGCAATTTTGTTTGGATTTGTAACAACTGCCTCGTAAGCCAATTTTTCGTCCAAATAATCAAATTCTGCCAGCATTTCTTCAGTTGTCCGCAGGTAAATAGGCGGCTGAATTTCAGCATCTTTGTAACCTTTGCCTTTCATCATAATTGCGCGGTAAATCGAATCTTCTTTATTCAAAAAATGTGCGTCGCAAGTTGCAACCAGCGGCTTATTTAATTTTTGTGCAAGCGCGGCAACTTTCTTATTAATTTCAATTAAATCATCGTCAGTTTGGACGTTTGGATAATTTTGACTGCGCTTTAAAAAGTCGTTGTTATGAAACGGCTGAATTTCCAAGTAGTCATAAAAATTTGCAATTTCGTCAATTTCGGCTTCGGTTTTACCTTCGATAATGGCGCGGATTAATTCGCCCGCCTCACAAGCACTGCCAATGATTAAACCTTCACGAAAATTTTTCAGCAGATTTTTTGGAATACGCGGAGTGTAATTCATATATTTCAGCTGACTGATTGAAACAAGGCGGTAAAGATTTTCCAGACCAATTTTATTTTTCGCCAACAAAATTATATGATTGGCAAATTTCTGTTCAATATCTTCAATAAGGTAACCTTCCATGCCGTAAATAACTTTAATATTCGTGCCGTTTTTGGCAAGTTTTTTAGCCGTGTCTGCCGCTTCAGGGAATGCTTGTACAACGCCATGATCAGTTATCGCCACTGAAGACCAGCCCCACGCGGCGGCGGTTTTAATCAAAGTTTCCGGAGAAATTACGGCGTCCATTTGGCTCATCGTTGTATGCACGTGTAATTCAGTGCGCTTAACTTCGGCGTTATCCATTCGCGCAGTTTCTGTACTTTCAAGCGGCTCAACTTTTTCAAACATTAAAACATTTTCTTTGAGATAATCATCAGTTTTGACGACGCCGCGCACTTTGACAAGCATACCATTTTTCAAAGTATCGGCAAGTTCGACGGCTTTTTCTTTGCCGCCGTTAGTGAAAAATTTTTTGCAAATAATGCCGTCAGTATCATCGGCAACGCTGAAAGTGACAACGCTTGTACCTTTTTGAAATTCGCGCAGGTTTACGCCGTTTAATTCATCGCCAATTTCGCCGACGATTATAACTTTTTCTTCGCCAACTTTCAGATTTTCAATTTTCGTAACTTCGCCGCTGATTTTCTGCGCCAAAATTTTTTCGCCGCTTGAAGATTTAACACCGCTAAATTTTTTGTCGCCGTTAGTTTTAGGCGGTTCAGTTTTTTTGACAGGCGCAGGAATTTCAATCAGTTTAAAATTAATTTCGGCAGTGGCGTTGTATTTTTCTGACAAAAATTTTTCGGTACTGCTTTTAAGTTCGTCGTCAAGGTTTTCAGTTGAAGTCAAATAAATTTGCCATTTCCGATTTTCAGGAATAACGATAACTTCAGACAAATTAAAATTTTGCAACGCGGGATTTTCGCAGAGGTTGCAAAGAATTTGTTTGTTTTTCGGTATGAGTTTATATCTGTCCAATAAAAAGCCTCCTTTCTTTTTCAAGGAAACAGGAAACAGCTGACAGGATACAGTTTCAAATCCCTGTATCCTGTTTCCTAAAGTCTGTTTCCTAAGACCTAAACATATGGCTAAAATTCGGCGAATACAACTGCGATTTTTCGTAATTTTTATTTAAACATTCGCCAACAATGATTAATGCCGTGCGTTCGATTTTTTCAGATTTAACCTGCGCGACGATATTTTCTAAAGTGCCGCGCAAAATTTTTTCATCTTGCCAAGACGCTTTTTCTACAACTGCAACCGGCGTATCTTTGCTTAAACCCGCCGCCAATAAATCAGCAACAACATTTTCAATCAAGCTGACAGAAAGGAAAATGCAAAGTGTAGTTTGATGTTTGGCAAGATTTTTCAAAGATTCACTTTCAGGGACAGGCGTTTTACCTGCGGCGCGTGTAATAATCACAGTTTGAGTAACGCCCGGCAAAGTATATTCCTGCTTTAAAGTAGCCGCCGCCGCCAAAAATGAACTTACGCCCGGTACAATTTCAACTGCAATATTTTTAGCGTCCAATGCGTCAATTTGTTCTTGAATTGCGCCGTAAATCGCAGGATCGCCCGTATGAAGACGCACAATATTTTTACCTGCGGCGTCTGCAGTTTCAATGACGTTTAAAACTTCGTCAAGCGTCATTGTTGCAGAGTTGTAAATTTCGGCGTCCGCCTTGCAATTTTTCAGCAGTTCAGGATTTACAAGCGAACCTGCATAAATTACAACGTCAGCTTCGCGCAGGAGTCTTTGCCCTTTGACAGTAATTAATTCAGGATCGCCCGCGCCCGCTCCCACAATGTAAACCATAAAAATTTCACTTCCTCACGACGTACACAACCGAAGTATCAATTAAGCCGTTTTCAGTCATTAAATCTTTGCCGAAAAAATTTTTATCGTATTGCTCAACTTTCAAGCCGACAGATTCAAGCCGCTGTAAAAAAATTTCTTTCGTATAAGCTCTAACGTGATCATCTTGCAGGAAACGCCGCCAACGTTCCGCAACGTCTGTACAATTCGGGTCTTCATCAATTTCAGTTTTATTTAAGTCGAGCGGTACAACCAAAATTCCGCAACCATCCGCCGTCAAAATTCGTTTCAATTCTTTCATCGCTTTAATATCGTCCGTGACGTGTTCCAAAACGTGCGAGCAAATGAAAAAATCTATGCTGCCGTCGGAAACTTCCTTCATATCGCAAATATCAAGTTTATAATCCGCCTCCGGCATTAATAAATCCGCCGTCTTGTAATTCGCAAGCGGGAAATTCTTCTTCACAAAGTCGGTAATACATTGACGCGGCGCAATATCCAAAATACGAATTTCTTTATCTGCAGGTAAAATTTTTTTCATAACAAGGGCGTAAGCGCGTTCCCTGTCTGTACTTTCACAAACAGGGCAAGTATATTCGCGCAGATTCAACATTTCATAGCGGAAATTAAAATTGACGCCAAAACTTTTCAGCGTATCAATATAAGCTGTGTCAAGCGGCAAATAATTTTTAATTTCACTGCCGCAACACGCGCAAATTTTTTTATCTGTCTTACGGTCAAGATTGTATTTTGTAGTCGGCGCAATGGGCGTAGTTGCAGAATTCATTGGACAGCAGGACAAACAACCGCGAAAATCATCATTCAAAATTCTGTAACGCGTTGAGGCGTATTCAAACGAATTTAAAATTGCGTCCCATGTCACAAGATTTTTTTCGGCGTCCATAAAATCTTTTATATTTAAAGTCGGTTCAATCCAACTGCAAAAATCTATTCGCCCGTCAGGATATAAATCAAGCTCATTCCACGGCGCAAAACAAATTTTTTTGTCGGTATTCGGCTTTAAATGAATGGTCGGCGTTAAATCTTCAATCAAAGAAAGTTCCCGCTTGCCATTGGCGCGGCGAATTTCATTGCGCTTGTTATGTTCCGCAACGATTGAACGACCTTTTGCCCATTGTAAAATTTTGGCGTACTTTTTATTAAGCTCGGTAATAGGAATGGCTTCAACTTCCTGCTGAATAATTTCCGCCTCTTTGTTTGGTATCCACAATCTGAAATAAATGAAAAATTTATCAGCAAGGACGCGCTCCAATTCCATTAAAACTTTCAACGCGGGGCGGCTTGTTTCAGGACTGGAAAAATATTCACTGTTCATATCGTTTTCAGTGTAGTCGAAGAAAAACATAACAAAAGGCGCGTTCAATTTCAACGCCAATATCACGAAGTCTTCAACGTCAAAAAAGTTGTCCTTGTTGATAACCATTGAATAATCCGGCGCGAAGCAAATTTTATCTTCGGCTTGAAGTTTTGCAAGATAACTTTTAATGTTGCGAAGAATTAACGCGTACATTTTACGCGCCGTGTCGCCGTCGTCTTCGTCCCAACAACTTTTAGCATAAATGTCAGCGTTCGAGGCGTTTAAAGAAATGTGCAAATGAAATAAATTTTCGCACGCCAAATTCTGAAACTTTTCATTAAAAGCAATACCGTTCGTCTCCGCCATAATCGTTAATTGCGGGAAATTTTGGCTAATGAAATTCATATAACGATAACTTTCTTTAGCAAAAAAAGCGTCGCCGCCGGTTATCAAAAGTATTCTAAGCGAATCATAAAGCGGTTTACAGGCAGTGTACAACCAATCTGCTGCCATTGAAATATTAAAATCGCCGCTGTAACCTTTACGCGCCCCGCAGTAACGGCATTTTCCATTACAAGAATTAGTAATTCGTATTCGCAAAAATCCACCGTCGGCAAATTCGCTTTTACATTCAGGATGACGCGTTAAAATCGCAGGCATCGCAGCTTTAATTTCCTCGCGGTAACGTTTTTCTTTCATACCGAACATTTCAAAATGCAGTAGCGGATTCACACCGGCGGCGGCAACGTCGGGATTTTTCTTTAAATAATCTGCAGTTGAAAAAAAAGCGGAGGGATTTTTGCCCTCACGCCAACCAATATTTAAATAATGTTCCGCCGCGTCTAAATATTCACCGAAGCCGTAATTTCGGCAATACCATTCCGCGTCAAATAGCAACGAATGTTTGATAAAATCTTTCTCTTCCATAGTTTACTCCTTAGAATTTTTTTTAAATTTCGTAATTTCCATATCGTTGTGCCAATGAACGTAGCCGCCCGCCAAATTTAAATACTTGTTCGGGCTGACAACTCGAAATTGCAGGGCGCACGGTACAAAGTCGCAAGCATCAGGCTTTTCAAAAGTTTCTTCAACGGGAATTGAAATTACACAGGCGAAATTGTAAAGCTCCTGTCGCATTTCAATTTTAAATTTCCAATCTACAACGTAAATTTCGCCGGACTTCGCGTCAAGAATCGCCTTTACGTCGCTGAATCTTGAATCGTTGTAAACCAAGTCAACGCCATTCAAATTGCGAATATGATAGCCCATCAACAGAGCCTTTATATCGTCGTTGAGTTTTATCACCATTCGCAAAATAACTTCCTGCCCGTACATTACATCAGAAATTATTTCGCCGTCCAAATTCAAAAGTTGAACATTTTCAAAATTGGCGCGTCCACTTTGAAAGCGATTGTACGCGGCGTTTTTTTCAAAAATTTCTTGATTGAGTTTCAGATTTTCGGCAGTAACAGGCAAATTAATTTTTCCGTCCGAAGATTTTTTACTGACAAGGCGAAGTTCTTTAGCTATTTCGTCCAGCTCGGAATTTTCGCCGCCGGTTAGCTCGTGTCTCATATTTAAAATAGATTTACGGTAAGCCTCAATGACTTCTCCGGCGTCCGCGTCCATTATAATTTTTCCTGATTCAATCCAAAAAGCGCGATGACACAAATTTTTTACAGCAAACATATCATGACTGACAAAAATAATCGTTACTCCGCCGTCAATCATACTTTTCATTTTGTCCATACATTTACTTTGAAAAAAGGCGTCGCCAACGCTTAAAGCCTCGTCAACAATCAAAATATCCGGCTCCACAAAGGCATTTACCGCAAATGCAAGGCGTGCAAACATTCCTGACGAATACGCCTTTACCGGCTGCTGAATGAAGTCGCCAATATCTGCGAAAGAAATTATATCGTCAATTTTGTTATCCATTTGCTCGCGGCTGTAGCCCATCAAAAGTCCGTTCATATAAATATTTTCAACGCCGGACATTTCGGGATTAAAACCCGCGCCCAATTCCAAAAGTGAGGCGATTTTTCCATTAACTTGCAAAGTGCCGCTTGTTGGAGTCAAAACGCCTGTAATAATTTTTAAAAGCGTCGATTTACCCGCGCCGTTTTTTCCAACAAGTCCGAGATTTTCGCCGCGCCGAATTTCAAAAGAAACGTCGCGCAGGGCGTAAAAATCCTTGCCGTAACTTTTATTGAAAATGTGGAAGGCGTCCTTGAGTCGATCCAAATTTCTTTCGTAGATTTTATAAACCTTCGATAAATTTTCAGCTTTAATTATAACGTCGTTCATAAAATTCCTCACAAAACGTCGGCAAAGTGCGGGCGCAATTTTTTAAAACATACCGCGCCAACAAACATTATCGCTAAAGTTATAATCCAATATTGCGCCGCCGCGTCCAAATGTTCCCAAAACCATTCGTGATAAATGAAACTTTGTCTGTAACCTTCAACGAAATAGTAAGCTGGATTTAATTTTAAAATTGGTATGAATTGCGGCGGAAGTATTTTAAAGCTCCAAAAAATTGGCGTTGCCCAAAATCCAAATTGTACAAGCATTGTGACAAGTTGCCGCACGTCGCGCAGAAATACTGTTAGCGCACTTGTCAGCCAAGAAATTCCCAATGCTAGGCACATCATTGCAAAAAAATAGTAAAAAATTTGCAGATTGTAAATTGAAATTGAATAGCCGTAAGCGGCGAACATTGCGAACAGTACCGCTACAAAAAAAATGTGTACGACTAACGCCGATGCAATTTTGACTATTGGCAAAAGTTCAACTCTAAAAACTATTTTTTTGACTAGGAAACTGTTTTCAATGATTGAATTTGCCGCACTTTGGATACTTTCACTGAAGAAAAACCAAGGGAACATTCCGCAAACTAACCAAAGTATGAACGGGAAATTGTCAACCGGCATTGCTTTAAAGCCGACTTGAAAGACGAACCAAAAAATTAATACCGTGATTG
Source organism: uncultured Selenomonadales bacterium (assembly GCA_937877565.1). Taxonomy (GTDB): domain Bacteria; phylum Bacillota; class Negativicutes; order Selenomonadales; family Selenomonadaceae; genus Quinella. The sequence goes on from CALFJB010000071.1 coordinate 12,711, forward strand.
TTGGCTGAATGAACGCCCATAAAATCCCCAAATATGAATCCAAATATCTTTGGCGAAAGTCGCGTTTTGTCATTTGCCAAAGTAATTTTCTGTTATGGACTATATCTAAAATTAATCCCAACAGAGCCTTGAAATATCGCAATAAAAAAACCTCCGCCTTAAAGTGCGCTGCGTCTTTTGAAAATTTTGCCGGGAACGCCTTCAACAAAACTATCATCTTCAACGTCTTGAGTTGTGACACTGCCCAGCGAAATAATAACGCGGTTACCGAGTTTAACTTTGGGACCGGTTGCAGTTTGCATAGCCAAAAAACATTCTTCGCCGGTTACGGTTGCGCCGCCAAGTACGCAGAAAGTACAAACTTCAGTAAAATTTCCCAAAATTGAATCGTGTCCAACAATCGCATTCAAATTAATCAGGCAAAAATCGCCAATCTTAGTATTTGCGCCAATGTGTGAAAATGGAAATACAATAACGCCGCGTCCAATTTGCGCCGTCTTATCAACTTTCGCCAAATTTGAAATCAGATTGATAAATTCTCCGCCGCGTTCCAAAATACTTTCAGCAATTTTCCGGCGTCCTGCAACGTCTCCAATCGCCAAAATAAATCTGTCATTCGGCTGAACTTCATAATCTTTGATAGTTCCCAAAAGTGGCGGATAACCTTCAAAGCCGTCCAAAATATCAAGCACGTCTGACAGAAAACCTTTTACGCGGTAATTTGGATCGTTGCCGAATGTATCTTGTATAACTTCAAAAGTTTCGCGCCCCATTCCGCCCGCGCCCAAAATAACTATATCGTACATTTTTTTCAACTCCAAAAATTTTTGTGCATTGAACAATTTTTAATTATAAAGCGCGGCAGAAAATTTTCAAGCCGCCCCAAACGGTAACCTAGAAATTTTGCAACGTCTCTAAAAAAAGCTCCAAAACATTCTGCGGGATTATTTTTCCACAACGTCAAAAGTTTTTGGCGGACAAATTTTTTACCGACTTTTTCTGCGCCGCCGAAATTTTCACGAATCCAACTTTCTCTGTGATGAAAAACGCCAATATCAAAATATCTGTGAAATTCCTGTGACGCGGTGTAATTGTGACTGTGATAAACCTGCGCGACGGCGTTATAAAAAGTTTTATAGCCGCTCATAAGCATTTTCGCCGCCACGTACATATCTTCGCACAAAATAACATCAGTTGGAAAGCCGCCAATTTTTTGCAAAGTTTCGACGCGGTACGCCGCAAAAGAATTTGACGCCATTGTAACTTTCATACCAAAAATTTTTCTGTCGTCAAAAGTGCGAAGTTGACTTTCAGCGGGATAGTTAAATTCGCGCAGAATTTTAGCTTCAAGTGTGGCGTTTTTATGTGGAAGTTGCCGCCCGTAACTTAAGCCAACGCTTGAATCTGTTTCAAAAATTTCTACCAACTTTTCAAGCGTCTTTTCATCGTGCAAAAAAATATCCTGCGTCATAAAAATTACCACGTCAAGCGGCAACAGCTTTTCAAGGGCTAATTGCCGCGTTGCTCCGTGATTAAAATTTTTTCGCTGTACCGTCAAAACTTCAAAGCCGAATTTCTTTGCAAGTTCCGGCGTGCCGTCCGTCGATTCTGAATCAACGAGTAACTTTTTTGTCGGTAAAGTTTGAGCGTCAATTTGTTTGAGTAATTTTTCAAAATTTTTGCCCGCGTTCAAAGTTGGAATGATTAAGCCGCACTTCAATTTTTCAACGCCTTTGCCGCAATATCTTTTCTGTAGTGCATATTCTCAAATTTAATGGCGTCAACGCACTTGTAAACTTTTTCAATCGCCGCTTTAATATTTTCAGCTGTTACAGTAACGCCCAAAACGCGCCCGCCGCTTGTCAAAATTTTGCCGTCAACTTCAGTTGTTCCCGCGTGAAAAATAATTGCGCCCAAATTTTTAGAGGCGTCAAGTCCTTCAATAGGCAGATTTTTTTTGTAAGACTTTGGATAACCACCACTTGCCAAAACTACACAAACCGCGCTTTTATCGCTCCACGAAATTTTTTTATCTGACAAATTACCCGTCGCGCAGGCGTCCATAATTTCAACCAGATCACTGTCAAGGAGCGGCAAAACTGCTTGAGTTTCAGGATCGCCGAAACGTGCATTAAATTCGACAACTTTTGGCACGCCGTCAACAATCATCAAGCCCGCGTACAGACAACCGCGATAAATTATTTTTTCAGCATTTAAGGCGGCGATAATTGGTTTTAAAATTGTTTCTTCGGCAAGTTTGGCAACTTCCGCCGTAACGACAGGCGCGGGCGCGTATGCTCCCATTCCGCCGGTATTTACGCCTTCATCATTATCATTAAGTCGTTTATGATCTTGCGCGGCTATCATTGGAATAATCGTTTTGCCGTCGGTAAAAGCAAGAATTGATGCCTCTTCGCCGTCCATAAATTCTTCAATAACAATTTTACTGCCAGCCGCACCAAAGTTTTTCATTTCGTCAACCGCGTTTAAAGCGTCGTCTAAATTCTGCGCGACAATAACGCCTTTGCCTGCCGCCAATCCGTCAGCTTTTATAACAATAGGCGCACCCTCACTGCGAATATAATTTTTTGCGGCGTCTGGATTGTCGAAAACTTCAAATTTTGCAGTTGGAATATTATATTTTTTCATTAAGTTTTTGGCAAAAATCTTTGAGCCTTCCAACTGCGCGGCATCTTTTTTACAGCCAAAAGATTTAATCCCCGCAACTTCCAGCGCGTCAACTAAGCCGTTTACAAGCGGGGCTTCAGGTCCAACTACAACAAGGTTAATATTTTTTTCCTGTGCAAATTTTACAATCGCCGCGTTATCGTCAATCGAAATATTTTTGACACATTCGGCGTATTCGGCAATTCCGGGATTTCCGGGCATTGCATAAAATTTTTCTACAAGCGGACTTTGTGCGATTTTCCACGCCAGCGCGTGTTCTCTGCCGCCACTTCCAATAAGTAATATATTCAAATAAATTTCTCCTTCAGTAAAATTTAGCGGTTAGCCGTTAGCTGTCAGCGGTTAGAAAAAATTCCCTAACCCCTAATTCCTAATCCCTAGCCCCTAAATAATCGGCAATAATTTTATCATAATCTGCGGTATGTGCGAACGCCTCCGCTGCTAATTTTTTGCGCGTCTCGTAGTCAACTTCGCCCGTCTCAAGAATCATTTTTGCAATTTCGTCGTATTTGTCGGGATTCGTCACAACCGTTACAAATTTAAAATTCTTCGCCGCCGCACGAATCATAGCGGGTCCGCCAATGTCAATATTTTCTACTGCGTCTTCAAGTGTGGCGTCAGGTTTTTGAATCGTCATTTTGAACGGGTACAAATTCACTGCCACTAAATCAATCGGCGCAATTCCATTTTCTTGCATTTGCTTGACGTGTTCAGGATTATCGCGCACTGCCAAAATTCCGCCGTGAATTTTCGGATTCAAAGTTTTAACTCTGCCGTTCATAATTTCCGGAAAACCGGTTAAATCGCTAACGTAAGTAACGGGAATACCCGCCGCACGAATCGCCTTCATTGTGCCGCCCGTGCTGATAATTTCGACGCCCGCCTTGCTCAATTTTTTTGCAAAGTCCACCGCGCCCAATTTGTTTGAAACGCTGATAATTGCGCGTTTAATTTTCAATTCCATTTTTTCCACCTCTTACAAAATATTTGAAGTATCGCCGCTATTGGGATTAAACTCTGTTTTTTCAACGGTTTTAATAAATTTCGCAGGAACGCCGCCAACAATCGTATAAGGCGCAACGTCTTTTGTAACAACTGCGCCCGCCGCTACAACTGCCCAATCGCCAATAGTTACGCCCGCCACAATTACCGAATTTGAACCTATCCAAACATTGTTGCCAATTTTAACCGGCGCGTAGTGATTTTTGCGATTTTTCGCAGGGTTTAAATCGTGGTTAATCGTCGCCAAAACTACGTTATGCCCAATCAAGCAATTATCGCCAATGGTTATACCGCCCTGATCTTGAAATTTACAACCGCTGTTAAGAAAAACATTTTTGCCGAAAGTAATATTTTTGCCGAAGTCTGCATTGAACGGCGGGAACATTCTAAAACTTGAATCAACTTGCTTGCCCGTCAACTTGCTCATCAATTCAATCAATTCTTGCGGCGTATGATAAGCCGTGTTAATTTCCATACAAATTTTGATACTTTCCTGACAAATTGCGTTGAAAAGTTTCAGCATTTCAGGATCACTGCGCGACGGGTTATTTTCGTCGTAAAAACATTTGATAATATCTTCAACTGTCATTTTTTCACAACCTTTTTGTATAAATCATTTTCAAAGGAAATTTCCATATCTTTTGCCAAATCAAAAAGCATTTTGTCCTGTTCGTCAAGTTTATCAAGGTACGACTGCCACGCCTTTATAATTTTGCCTTCGCTGTCAAATTGTTTTGCGCCTTCAATTAAATTTTCTGCGATTGTTTTTTGCTGATTCAGCAAGTCTATCAATTCTGAAATTTTCGGTTTAAAGCCGTCTGGTTTCATCATTTTACCACCTCTAATTTAAACAAAATTTTATTTTGCAACATTATAACAAAAAATAGGCACTCTTGCGAATGCCTGTAAAAAAATTTAATCCAAAATTTTAACGTGGCGACCTTCGATTTTTAATTTTCCTTCAACAAATAATTGAATCGCCTTTGGGTAAATTATATGCTCCTGCTCCAAAATTCGCGCAGATAAAGTTTCTTCGGTGTCGTCGTCTTTGACTTCAACTGCCGCTTGCAAAATTATTGGTCCGCTGTCCGTGCCTTCGTCTACAAAATGCACTGTACAACCTGAAACTTTTACGCCGTATTCAAGCGCGTCTCTGTGCGCGTGTGCGCCTTTAAATGACGGCAATAACGAAGGATGAATATTCATAAGCCGTCCTGTAAATTTTCTGACAAATTCAGGGCTTAAAATTCTCATAAAGCCCGCCAAAATTACTAAGTCAATTTCGGCAAGATTTTTTAAAAGTTCAGCCTCAAAATCTGCGCGATTGTCGAAAAGTTTTCTGTCTACGCAAATATTTTTTATTCCTGCAATTTCGGCGCGTTCCAATGCTTTTACATTCGGCTTGTCTGTTATCACGATTGAAATTTCTGCTTGCAACGTTCCCGCTTTAATTGCGTCAATGATTGATTGTAAATCCGTGCCGCGCCCTGAACATAAAACCGCTAACTTAGTCATTGAAAAACTCGCCTCTAATCTTGACGCCCGCGCCTTCAACTACGCGCCCAATTTTATAAAATTCTTCGTAGTTTTCGTTCAAATGTGCAACAATTTCATCAACAGAATTTTCATCAATAATTAAAATCATTCCAATACCGCAGTTAAACGTTCTGAACATTTCCCGCCATTCGACGTTGCCCCAACTTTGCAACAATCTGAAAATCTGCGGTACATTCCAGTTAATTTCAATTTCAACGCCGCAATTTTCAGCCAATGCACGCGGTACATTATCATAAAAGCCGCCGCCGGTAATGTGTACCATTCCATGAATTTTATCGCCAAATTTTTGAATAATTGGAAGACAAGTTGAAGGATAAAGGCGCGTCGGTGTTAAAAGTTCCTCGCCAATAGTTTTTTCAAGTTCGGGAATTTTTTCATCAGCTTTAAATTTTTTATGTTCAAAAACAATTTTTCTAACCAAGCTGAAGCCGTTGGAATGTAAGCCGCTTGACGGCAAGCCAATTAAAATATCGCCGGGCTTAACTCGCGCAGGTGTGATTAAATTTTTCTTTTCAACGACGCCAACTGCAAATCCCGCAATGTCATATTCGCCTTGATTGTAAAAGCCGCTCATTTCCGCAGTTTCGCCGCCAATTAACGCGCAACCTGATTCTTTGCAAGCCTTCGCCACGCCGCCTACTATTTCAGCCACTCGCGCAGGTTCCAACTTTCCTACCGCCAAATAATCTAAGAAAAATAACGGCTCCGCGCCTTGCACTAAAATATCATTCACGCACATTGCAACGGCGTCCTGTCCTATCGTGTCGTGCTTGTCCAACATAAACGCAATTTTTAATTTTGTGCCTACGCCGTCAGTACCTGAAACTAAAATTGGCTCGTCGTAATTTTTCAACTTGAAAAGTCCTCCAAATCCGCCCAAATCGCCTAAAACTTCAGGGCGATAAGTGGAGCGAACGGCATTTTTTATCAGCTGTACAGATTCATTTCCAGCATCTATATCAACGCCGGAATCTTTGTAAGTCATTTTTTCCATAAAATTTTCCTTTCAAAAAAAATTAAAGGGAGCAACGCTAAAAAAGTTTACTCCCTCCAAATTTTCAGTGTTCAATTAAAATTGTCTGATAACCTGAACCATTTCCCATTCAATAGGCGTTTCGTATCTATTGGCAATACCGCTGAAACCTTCGTCATTTGAAAATCTCATAACGTCGGATTGAGAATCATACCAAAATCTGTAGCCAAGATAACTGACTCTGCCATTTGGTTTAATCATTTTCAAAGTTACAAAAGTTGTATCGTTTGAACGTTCAACAGTTTCAGTCATAACGTAACATTCCCAGCCGGTAGTTTCTGAAGTTCCAACATAATGATCGTAAGCTTCAGCCGTGCCGCTAAAATTTAACGCAACGCCTAAAACGGCAACTGCCAAAAATTTTTTTAACATTTAAAATCACTCCTACGCGGTAACGCGAGTAAGCATTTCTCTATAAGCTTCCTCAACGCCGCCCATATCATGACGGAAACGATCTTTATCAAGTTTTTCGCCGGTTGAAACGTCCCAGAAACGGCAATTATCAGGCGAAATTTCATCAGCCAAAACAATTTTATCGCGTTCGTCGCGTCCAAATTCCAGTTTAAAATCAATTAAGTTAATATTTTTGGATTTAAGGAAGTTAATCAAAATTTGGTTTACGCAAAATGCAATGTGTTCAATGTCGTCAAGTTCATGAACGCGGGCAAGATCCATAACCATAATATGATAACGGTTTAAAAGCGGGTCGCCGAGTTCGTCATTTTTGTAAAAATATTCAAGTACAGGAGTTTTGAGCGGCGTACCTTCGGGAAGTCCCAAACGTTTTGCCAAACTTCCGGCGGCAACATTACGAACAACAACTTCAAGCGCAATCATTCTAAGCGATTTAACCACCATTTCACGGTCGCTGATTTTCTCTACAAAATGACTGGGAACGCCATGAGTTTTAAGCAGGTTAAAGAAAAACGCGCTCATTTCGTTGTTAATTGCGCCCTTACCTTCGATAGTGCCTTTCTTTTCGCCATTACCGGCGGTGGCGTCGTCTTTGAAGTACACAATTAATTTATCCGGTTCGTCAGTTTCGTAAACAATTTTGGCTTTACCTTCATAAAGCATTTTGGTTTTTTCCATTAAAGTCAGCTCCTTTAAACTTAAAATTTATTTAAAAATTATCTTCTGTGTTGAGGCGGTGGCGGTGGATAATGATTTGGTGGAGGCGGAGGAGGTGGCGGCGGTCTGTGTTGCCTTTCCCAATTTTCACGCGCCCAACGTTCACGCTCATAACGTTCATAGCGTTCACGTTCTTTTTCGCGTTCACGTCTTCCGGTAATGTGGTCTCTAAGTTTTGTCCATGCTCCCATTTCGACAATTTCAGCGTTATCAACGCTTACAGTTGCGGCTTCCGTTTCAGTAAAATTGAAAATGCTTAAAGCTACTGCCGCCGCTATTGCCAGTTTTTTCATTGTGAATCACTCCTTTTATAGGAGGGATTTATTTTTTGGTTTCAGCAAAGGCGCGTTTGACATATTCGGCTTTACTTTCGACTTCCTTAACCATATTTGCGCGGTAGTCTGCAAGTTTCTTTTGAAGTTTTTCATCTTGTAAAGCCAAAATTTCTGTAGCGAAGAGCGCGGCATTTTTTGCGCCGTTAATTGCCATTGTAGCAACGGGGACGCCGCTCGGCATTTGCACGGTACTTAAAAGCGAATCCCAGCCTTTAAGCGGTTCAGCGTTAATTGGTACGCCTATAACAGGTTTTGTAGTGTATGACGCTACAACGCCCGCCAAATGTGCCGCACAACCTGCCGCCGCTATAAAAATTTTTGCGTCCTTTTCGTTGCAACTTGTAACAAATTCTTTGACGCGTTCCGGTGTACGGTGTGCAGAGGCAACCGTTAATTCTACGTCAACGCCAAATTCGTTTAACAATTCTACGGCTTTTTTCATTACGCCCCAATCGCTGTCACTGCCCATTATTATTGCTACTTCCATTTCAAACCCTCCAGTTTGATTCTACAATAAAATCATTAGAAATTTGTTAAAAGTTTAATATTTTAGAGTTTTCTTGTCAACTTTTTAAAATTTTCATTTATTGGGAAATGTAATTTTATTTACTTAAAAATTTTGCGGTTTAATCATTGGGAAAAAATTTTTCAAGCGTTTCTTTATCTGAAGACTTGCCGAATTTACAGCCGATTAAAAATAAAATCAGCGAAACAGTTATACCGATTGTTATTTGGTGTAAGCCCAAGATTTTAAATCCTGCCGCTTGCGTCGCACAGTAAATTATTGTACCGCCTATCATTGAAAGCATTGCGCCCGCTTTATTTGCGCCTTTCCAGAATAAACCAAGTAAAAGCGTCCAGAAAAACGCAGTTTCAAGCCCGCCGAATGCAAACATATTTATCAGCCAAATTAAACTCGGTGGCGTCAACGCTATAAAAAATACTACGCCGCCAATTATCGCCGTTGTTGCCATTGACAACATTTTTAACTTTGAACTTTCGGTATTTGGCTTGTAGTGCATATAAACATCTTTGATAATCGCACTTGACGCAACTATTAAAAGTCCTGAAATTGTGGAAATTGACGCCGCCAAAGGTCCAATTATCGCCAAGCCAACTAATTCTATTGGCATAACCGTTACAATCGTTGTTGGAATGATATTATCAACGCCGCCGTAATCTTCCGGCGTACCGGGCAAAACGCCGTGAGCCAAAACTCCCGCAAAATTTATTCCAATATTCATAAATCCAACAACAACCGTACCGATTAACATTGCGCTATGCAAGCCCTTTGTATTTTTGTAGCTGATACCGCGCACGACCGATTGAGGCAGGGCGATTGTACAAATACCGACTAAAAGCCATTGAGTGAAATACAAGCCCAGCGGCATATTTCCGGCAGAAAACGGCTCCAACATTTCAGGGTTATTCGTTTCAATCGTCGTCATAATATTTTCGTAGCCGCCGCCGTATTGTAAAACGTAATTCAGCAGCAAAACTATTCCAACCATCATAATCAACGCACAGCAAGTATCAGTTATTGCAACTGCGCGAAAACCGCCGATTGACGTACAAATTACAACGATAAGCCCAAATAAAACTAAGCCAACCTCATAGCCGTAACCAGTGACAGTTGAAAATAATTTTGCTCCGCCGACAAATTGCGCCGTCATTGTTCCGCAGAAAAATAAAACTATTACGAACGCTGAAACTGCCGCCAAAAAATTTGAGTTGAATCTTTCACGAATTATATCAACAACTGTAACAGCGTTGAATTTACGCGCCAAAAGTGCAACGCGCTTGCCGAAAATTCCCAGTACCAAAAAAATTGCCGTAACTTGTACAACAGCCATATAAATCCAGCCGCATCCAATTTTATAAGCCATACCGGGACCGCCTACAAATGAACTAACCGAGCTGTAAGTTGCAACTGTCGTCATTGCAAGTACAAAGCCACCTAAATTTCTGTTGCCGATAAAATAACTGCCGACAAAATTTTTACCGGCTTGCTTGTGACGAACAAAAATGCTTATTCCTACCATTACCGCCATAAAAAGTAACAGTGGCAAAAGGGCGATGATATTTCCTTCATTTGTCATCGTCATCACCGCCCAAATCAATATCTTTGAAAATTTTGTGGCTCAAAATGTAACTTGCACAAATTGCAAAAATCCAAACGCCTACTGAACCGGCAACCGCCCAAAGTGGCAGATGAAAAATTTTCACGTCAACTGACATTAAACCGAATCCCGCAATAAGCCAAAAAATAATCAGCAAGGCAAGTGCAACGCCCGTGTAAATGGCTTCGCGTCTTACCACGCTGAATTTTTCTGCCTCTGTCATTTTTTGCTTAAAATTTAAAATTTTAGCCAAATTAATACACCTCCGGTCTTGTTCACTAAGGATACAAGCTAGAAAAATTTAAAAACCTCAAAAAGCATAGCGTCCAAATGGTACGCTTGCAAATTTACTAAAACTTCATATTGTTGCCGCGTTTAATTGCTATTATTGTTGCTGAATTTTTCACAACATCGAAGCGACTTGTAATTGTAATGTTAAATTCCGGCTCATAAAAGGAAAGTTGAAATGGATCTGTCGCCGAGCCTTCAGATACTGCTTGTCTCAAAGTCTCTTGAAAATTTTCATCTTTAATAAGCGAATCAATCATAGCCGCTACAACGTCGTGATTAATTCGGCTGTCTTTGAGCTTTTTAATTTGTTTTAAAACAACATCAGAAAAAATAATTTCCAAATTCATCCCTCCTGCGAAGTGGAATTATACTTTAGTTAATGAAATTTCGTCAATAAGTTTGCCGTCGGGAAGGAAACATTTTACGGTTAAAATTTTGTCGTCAACTTCCAACGTCAAATAATTGTCAGTTTCAGGTTGCGGCGCAATTACTTTATCCAATACGTGATCAATCCAAATTCCGGGATAACGAACATCTCCGCTTAAGCCCGTCATAATGTAAAGCGTACCTGTTGGATCTTTTTTAAAATTTTTTATACGCCAACGGTTGCGGTAAGTGTGCAAATGTGCGCTGAAAACTAAATCAAATCCCAAATTTTCAAATTCCGGCATAAAATACGCTCCAACGTCTGAAAAACCTTCCTTGCGCTCGGGATGTCCATGAAGTCTGTACTGCAAAACGTCTTTATGAATCAGCGCAATTTTCCATTTCTTTGAAGTTTTTGCAGCGTCTTCGCGCAGCCACTTTTTTTGAACTTCAACCATATTTGGTGTATACTGCGCCAACTCCTGCCATTGACTGTCCAAAACTACAAAATGTGCTTGTCCATAATCAAAAGAATAAAACCTGCGCGAAAAATTTTCAACGCCGTTATCAGGTACAGCAAAATAATTCAGATAGGCAATAGGCATTTTGTCTTCCCAATTTCGGTCGTAACATTCATGGTTGCCCATTATAGGAACGAACGCCAAATTTTTTAGCAGCGGTTCAGCTTGATTCATCCAGTTTTGCCATTGGTAGGTAGCTTCGCCGCAGTCAACAATATCGCCAATATCAATAAAAAATTCAGCGTCGGAATTTCTTTCAAAGGCGGCGCGGATTAATTCGCCCCAATATCCATAATCTCTAGATTGAGAATCTGAAACAACAATGGCTTTAAATTTTTTGTCGGAAGAAGTTTTAAAATTGCCCGCGCCAATTAAATTTTCGCCGTCATAAATTTTAAAATTATATTCAGTGTCAGGCGAAAGATTTTCAATTTGCGCGGTGTACTGGATATTTTCTCTTTGGTCGTATGTAAAACTTGAATCGATGGCAGGAATTTTCACGCCGTTAATTTCAACTGCAGGCGCAGAAAATTTGGCGTCACTTTCCCACATTATACAGCGGGAATTTTCAGAATTTGAAGTTATAATTTGGCGAAGGTACTTTACATTTGGATTTTTGAAAATTTCGTCGCAACCTGCAAAAAAACTTCCGCCCGTCAAAATGGCGGCGGCTTTTATAAATTCGCGTCGATTTATTTTTTTCAAATTAGTGCCTCCAAATTTTTAATTTAATTTAATTTTTTTTATATGTACTTTTCTTTCAGTCGCGAAAGAAAAGTACCAAAAGAACGCTTTTTAATGGCGCGTCAGGGTTTCTCGGGTAAACGTAATTTCTACTTCGATTATCTACCCTAGTTTCTTTTATTCTTAGTCTTCCCCTCTATCTGAAACCGATGACGCGCCAAATGTTCCAGTCATTATTTTTTATCCCTAACACCTAACAGCTAATTCCTAAAATCTAAAATAAAAGTTGTTCCTTTGCCAAGTTCACTTTCAACGCTGATTTTTATCCCGTGCTTATCTGCTATAAATTTTGATATTGACAAGCCCAGCCCCGCAGAAATTTTATCTTCGTCAGACTTCGCCCGCGCTTTATCAACTCTATAAAATCTGTCAAAAATTCTTTCCAGATTTTCCGGCGCAATTCCAATTCCACTATCAGAAATTTTTACAACTGCCTTATCGCCGAAATTTTCCAGCGTCACAAAAACTTTATCTTTGCTGTAAATCAGCGCGTTATCAATGAACGCGGCGAACATCTTTTTTAAAAATTCTGCGTCTCCAACAATTTCAAAAGTTTTATCGTTCGTAAATTCAACGCGTGAATTTTGAAAACTTTCAACAGCAGATTTTAAAACTTCGTTAATTTCAACCGGCGATTTTTTTAATATTTGAGTTCCGGCATCTGCGCGAGCCAAAAATAAAAGATTTTCAACAAGGTACTGCATATTTTGAGCAGACTTTTTAATTTCGGCGGTTGCCTCCTCAAGAATTTCTTTATCTTCCGCGCCGTATTTTTCCAACATATCAGCATAGCCGCGAATAACAGTAATTGGCGTCCGTAATTCGTGCGAAGCGTCGGCGATAAATCTTTGTTGTTGGACAAAACCCTCTTCAAGCCGTTCAAGCATTTTATTAAGACTTATTGAAATTTCATTAACTTCATCTGCGAAATTGCCAACATTCAGGCGTTTGTTCATACTTCCAACTGAAATTTCTCGAGCAGTTTTCGTAACTTGCCCCAACGGTTTCAAAATTTTTCTGCCTAAAATATTTCCTGCCATTACTGCCAGCCCCAATCCTATTAAATCTGCAAAAAAAATCGCCCATAACAAATAGCGTATATACTGTTTTTCAAATGTTATTGTTCGCAAAAATTGAAAATGAAATGTTTGCCCGCCAACTTCCAGCGGTAAATCTTTGTAGTAGAAAAAACTGTGCGGCGTCTCCATTAAAATATATTTGTCGCTTGCCCAAAACGGCGGATTTTTTCTAACAAACTTAAACATTTTGTCAGTTGCCGTAAAGTGCGGATTAGTATCAAAAATAACCTTTCCGCCGTCGTCAGTCGCTCTAAAAATTACACTCGGCAAAATATCAATATCAAAAAAATTTTCGTCAATCGTCTGAACTGTAGAAACTTTTTTAGTAATTCTATCAACAGAATCATCAATGGCGCGTTCGGCTTGATGATGGAACAAAAAATAAATTCCCGCCGTCGTTCCAATATTTATCAAAAACAAAGTTGAAAATAAAATCAGCCCGTAAGTTATATTTATTTGCGTGGAAATTTTTTTGCGGCGCAGTCTCTCAATCACGGACGACATAGCCGACGCCCCGTACCGTGTGAATGTGTCTTTCGTCGTACTTGTCGTCAATTTTTGTACGCAGGTAACTTATATAAACGTCCACAACATTTGTATTTCCATAAAAATCATAACCCCAAACGCGCTGTAAAATTTGATCCCGCGTCAAAACGTTTGGCTTATTCTCCACCAAATATTGAAAAAGTTCAAATTCCTTGTGCGTCAATTCGACAAGTTCGCCATTAACTTGCACTTCGTAGCGGTCGGGATAAAGCAAAACATTTCCAACTATCAAGCGTTTTTCATCCTTGCGGGGTTCTTCATTACGGCGGCGCAAAATTCCACGAATACGCGCCAAAACTTCTTCACTTGCAAACGGCTTTGTTACATAATCATTCGCGCCAATATTCAAGCCGTCAACTTTATCTTTAACGTCGTCTCGCGCAGTCAGCATTATTATCGGTACGTCGCTAAGTTCACGAACGCGGCGGCAAATTTCCAGCCCGTCCATATCCGGCAACATTACATCCAGCAACACTAGATCATATTTTTCTTGGATAATTCTTTCATAAGCGCGTTTGCCGTTTTTTTCTATCGCAGTTTGAAACCCTTCCTTTTCAAGATATATCTGTAAAAATCTTGCAATTTGTTTTTCGTCTTCGACTATAAAAATTTTCGGTTTCTCGTCCATTTCCAACACCTCCATAAAAATTTTACAACAAAAAAGCGGCGATTGAAATACCGCCGCCAATTTTTAATTTAATTTTAATAAATTTCGTTTTTGAATTATTTGATACGTACCCTAATTGGATTTTTCTTTGCTTGATGCTATTTCAATGTTTACAAATTTAGATAAATGTTTTTGTTGTAAGAATAAACAATAAAACTTATTCTTTATAGACAATTTTGATCCGTTATTTTATAATTTTACGAAACAATATTATGGCAGTCGGTTACTTTAGAGTTTTTTCATTTGAACAAAACGAAGAATGCCATTTTAATGAATTGAAAAATTTCATCCATTTCAAGGCGGTAAAAATAATGACTGAAAATCTTTACCCGCTCCCCAATAATTGGCGTTGGGAAAAATTAGAAAATGTAGCTAAATGGAGTTCCGGCGGAACGCCTTCAAGAAAAATTCCCGAATATTATTGCGGTGATATTGCTTGGCTGAAAACCGGCGAATTAAATGACGGCTACATTTTGGACACTGAAGAAAAAATTTCTCAAGACGCTTTGAAAAATTCCAGTGCCAAAATTCATCCCCAAAATACCGTTGTTATTGCAATGTATGGCGCAACCATTGGCAAAGTTGGAATATTAAAAATTGAGGCGGCGACTAATCAAGCTTGCGCCTGTGCTGTATGTAATTCAAATATTTACTTCAAATATTTATTTTATTATGCACTTTCACAAAAAGAAAATTTTATAAGAAAATCCAGAGGCGGCGCACAACCTAACATATCTCAAGAAATAATAAAAAATTTTCCAATTCCAGTGCCACCGCTCGCCGAACAAAAAAGAATTGCCGCGCTGTTGGATTCACTTTTTGAAAAACTTGACGCGGCAAAATCTATCGTGCAAAAAATTTCTGACGGCTACGAATTGCGCCGCGCCGCTATTCTATATCGCGCTTTTACCGGCAAACTCACTGAAAATTTTCGCGCAGAAAACGGGCTGACTTTTAACGATTGGCAAGAAAAAACTTTAAGCGATTTACTTTTGCCAATGGAAACCAGACGACCTACAGGCGAAACTTTCCGCTACATTGATATTGATTCTATTGACAACAGGCGGCAAGTTGTAAAAGCTCCAAAAATAATTGAAACGGCAAAAGCTCCGAGCCGTGCAAGCCGCGCCGTTGATTCTGACAATGTTTTATTTTCTATGGTTCGCCCGTATTTGAAAAATATTGCGCTGATTGACGACAATTTAAAAGATTGTATCGCGTCAACAGGGTTTTTTGTTTGTCGGTGCAATGAAAATATTTTGCCCAAATTTCTTTATAATTTTTTGCGTTCGTTGGACACTATAAATTATTTGATGCAATTTATGAAGGGTGATAATTCGCCTTCAATACGTCAAGAAAATTTTTTAGGTACACCAATAAACTTGCCGTCGGTTGATGAACAAAAAGAAATTGTCCGTATCCTTGAAAAATTACTTGCAAACGAACAACGCACTAAAGAAATTGCTGAAAATGTTTTGCGGCAAATTGACGCGCTGAAAAAAAATATATTGACGCGGGCTTTTCGTGGTGAATTTTTTACTAACGATCCCGCAGAAATAAACATTACAGTGATTTCTGGATTTTATGACGCTTTAAGGACATCTGAAGAAAAAATTTAAAATCAATGCTGAAGATGATTTTAAAAATACGGAAGGAATTTTTATCAATAGTCATTTCAAGCGAAAAAATTGCAACCACATTTTTTGCAAGCCACTTGTTAATTTGTCAAAGTCAAGTAAGTTTTTGCGGATTGTCTAAGATGCGAAGAATTTTATCAAACGAAATTTGCAAGATTGTATATAAACGTTTCGGATTTTTCGCTTTCTCATTTCCGTTATAAAAATCATCAAAAAAATCTTTAGGAGTTTTATTGGGAGATATTTTTGAATAATCAATACATGTCAAATTATCCCGTAGCATTGTTAAAATATTGTAAATATCTGCTGGCGTTGAAGTCATTCTTGCTGTTGCGTGATCGCTATCTTCATCAAAGGGATTTGATACTATTTTGACTACTGACGTTTTTAATAAATTTGTCGCTCCTTTGACGTACAGAACACTTGAAAATGGATGAATAATTTGTAAAGGCTATATGTATCACTAATCATATTGCCTTTACTTTCTCTCCAAATTTTTCTACATTCAAAACCATTAACCAAAATGGTCAATTTTATCCTATTACTGTTAGAAAACTTAATTCTGTTGAACAGGGATTAGTAGAAGATTACTTTAAATATGGCATTATCGACGGACATCATCGTTTTCATATTGCCAAAGATCGTAGTTAAACTGAAAATTTGCTTCTTGAAACATTTGAAAAAAATAGTATATCAGTTATTCCCCTTCCTTTGCCGGATGTTCACTTTTTTGATCAATCTGACAAAGTTTTCTATGAAGTTGCCAAATTTTGCAATGCTCCGCTTGTTGTCGGTAATTTGAAACATTTTCCGAATGATGATTGTATTACTACTGTTTCAGACTATTATGAATTCATTACAAACAGTCATCCAGTACATAAAATTTGCACACTTTCGAGATGTATTTTCAAAAAAAGAAAAAGCCGCCATTTTGGGCGGCTGATTTTTTATTTTGAATAAACTATTTTTAAAAAAGTCTGTGGAGATTCCAACGCCGAGTGCAATAAATTTTGTTTTTTCAATGAAACATAAATAGCGGCAGCCGCTGCTTGACAGTTTAGAGATTTTTGGGGATTGAATACAATATCAGTAAAGGCATCGTAGTTTAAAATTTCTTCGCGCAAGTCTTCATTCTGATTAAGAGCGTTGATATACAACCAATTATAAAAAAATGTAACCGGATTTAAAGGAAAATTTTTGCCAAAGAATGACAAACCGGTTATTTTCCCGCTATTCTTTAAGCGCGTATCCTTTTTTGCGGCAATAGAAGGCTTATCGAGTAAATCTGTATACGGTCCGCCGTATTCAAAAATTTTACCGCCTTGATAAGCTGTCTCAACCGAAAAAGTTTTACCGCCGAAATTCATCATTAAATTGAACGCACTTAATTTCACGCCAAGTTCATTTTCAGATTTACTTGAAATTTCCAGAATATTTTTGTTTGGATAACTAGCTAAATAATTTTGATGAAGGCTCTGGATACATTTGCGTTTCTGACTCAATGCAAAGCCGCTATACCATTGAAATTCTATATTTTTTTGAACAAATAATTTTTTATCAAGTGATACTTCAAATACTGGTCTCATTGCCATTTTTCATCATTCCTTTCCTACTTATCTTTGCATGGATTCTATGGCAATTTTATGTTCACCGTAATCAACCATTCCTGATGGAAAAACATTCGCATCTGCATAACCAATTTTACCATCCATCGTAAGAACGCACCATTGATGTTTCCATTCATTTTCATTTACATGTTGCCATTCAAATCCCATGAATTCTAAAACTAAACCAAGACTTCGTGTGGTACCGGCGCATGTGAAATTTCCAGAAATGAATACTCCGTACGGTGTTCTGTAGTATTTTTTTGAATCAGCTCCATACTTCCCTTTCATAGCATATTGAGCAACTATTTCGGCGGCAGCCCGAACTTTTTGCAAATCTGTTTTATAATTGGGATTGCTCATTATTCGATTAGCTATGGATTTCGCAACTGCATCAGCTTGCGCTGCTTGTTCTGCTGTAATATTTTCATTGTAGTATTGGTGATTTGAAGATAACGATACTTTATTTTGTGACCTTGTATTTTTTACTGAAGTTTCATTTTCTGTAATGTGAACCAATAATCTTGTATGAAAAAGTTGTCCATTAATTTTCGTGAAAGCATCAATATAAACATCGCCGGGTTTAATACAACGAATTGCAAATACATTTGGCTCTTTTTCAATCAATTCTACAATTTCTTTATTGCTTGCGTTGTAAATAGTATTGGGATTATTGAGACTAATAATCGTACCAATCGGACAGTATTTTTCTTGAACATTTCCGGCGGCATTCCCAATGGGTTGATTAAGCAATAAAAAGAAACAAGATACTGCTAACATAATCAAAGTTACAAATCGTTTCATAATATCTTCTCCCTTCAGGCTTGATAATAATTTTTACTAAATCATTTACTAAATATATTTTAGCAAATAATCGGAGTTAATGTTATAAAAACTATGCAAAAAACTGCTTTTTTGAAAATTTAATTTTTTTCCGTACAGTTACGAGGAAAGTTAGTAAAAATGTAATTTCAATCTTTGCTTATTGCGTAAAAAACTTTAGCCCTCAAAATTTGAATTTGTATATTGGTACATTGCAAGTTTTAAATAACAAGGAATTTCAAGCAGTTAGAGATATTCAATATTACATTCAAGATTATTTTTTTCTGAATAGTGATGACGATGGGATTTTTTATCCAATAATGAGAAAATTTTTATCGTTGGGGGGCGGCGGTTGTTGTACTGGAGCCGGATTATATTAGAGAGTTTGTCTTATTTAAAACAGGCATTTCACCTTGTCTGAAAGAAATTCCTTTTTTGCACAGTTTTCATAATTCCAAAAATTCTTAAGTGATAAAATTTAAATTAACCTGCAAGGGTACGGAGACATTCCGTCGGTTAAGTCCAGTATTAAAACATTTGATTCTGGTATTCGCCATTTTGTAGAAATCTTCTTAAAAATGAAGTTTCTGATATTTCGTTGTACGACCACGCTATTGACTGCATCGCTTTTAGAATTTGCATACTTTTTGTAAAACAGCTGACAATTATTTAGTAAAATATAACTACAAAAGATGTTGGTAATTTTTGAAAGGATGGCTGATTTGGAAAAAATACTTGAATCCGTGTTTAAATTTTATTGAAAACGGCAATTATCAAGCTTGCAAAAATTTGTACATTAAAATGGTTAAAATCTTAAAAATCACCTACTTAAATTTTCATCCTATACACTTATAAACTTCGGAGAAACATTATTTTAATTTAATCAAGGAGATGATTATTTTGGCTACGCAACAGGAAGTTATCAAAAAATTTGTCGAATCTCTCGATAAAACTAATCTTAGAGGAACAGCGGCTGTAGATGAGGCAGTTCGTGCGTGTTCAAGTTTTACAAGCTATAGCGATTTGATGGAACATTTTTTAGCGGACAGAAATAACGCTTCAAGCGGTGATGATTTTCTCAAACGTTATTGCGGAATTAACCTTGACAACGCGGACACTGGAGCAATTACCGGCTCTGACGCGGGCGGAAAAACTGTTAAAACTGCTGAATCCATTGTACTTGAATCTGGTAACAGTACTTCAGTTTATCCGCCAAGCAACAGTTTCAGTTACAAAGGTTTAACCGTTAATGTACCAAATGCAAGTAAACTTAATGACGCACAAAAAAATATTATCGCAGGGATTTATACTTGGTGGCTTAAAGGCGGTCTTGATCTTATTGAACAAACTTACGGAATCAGCTTTTCTGATAATGATACCACTTGTAAAACAATTAATGTTGATTTTGATATGGGAAGTAATTCTAATCTAACCTATGTATGGAATTGGAACAGTTCGGTTACTACGATACACATTAACAGTAGTTTATATCAAAATCTCCAAAACTCCGATGCAAATGGAGCAGGTGACTTACCAAGTACTCCAAATCTGGATCGTATCATAGCATATGGTCTTTCCAGACCGCTTATGCGTGCTAAGATAAACTACGAAGATAATTTACCAAGTACTATAGGCAAAGGAATTTCCGTTCTTATAGACGGTTATGATGATAAAGGGAAAAATGAGATTTTAGAATTAGTGAACGATTCAACTAAAATATCACGATATTCTATTTCAAATAATACACTTGATACTGGTATTCACGGTGATGATAATTATGATTTTGCTATGGGATATATGCTCCTGCGTTATCTTGCAAAACAAACGGCAGATTCAACAACTGTTGAAATTAATATTCCTGCGGACGCTTTGGAGTACAACGGGCATAGTTACAAAATTTATCAAGACGGTATGACTTGGCAAGAAGCTAAAAAATATTGTGAAGATATGGGCGGGCATTTAGTCACAATAACTGATGAATCTGAACAAACATTTGTCAAAAGTTTGTTGGAAAATGAACAAACGCCAAAAAACAGCTACTGGATGGGTGGTTATCAAGACCAATATGGGAATTGGAATTGGATTACCAATGAAAAATTTACTTTTAGTGCTTGGGCACCTGGATTGCCAGATGACGCTGGAGAACCGGAAAACTATATTATGATGTATAACGCTATAAATCCAGCAAGACCAACTAATAAAATTGGCGAATGGAATGACATCAGAGAAGATGGCGTATGCAATGGAACTCAAAAAAACGAGCCATTTTTTGGAGTTCAAAATTTTGGATTTATTTGTGAATGGGAGACTTCAAAAGATACTGTTTCTATTGAATATACTCCTGAAGACCTCGCCAACAATTTAAGTGCGTTAAATTCTGTTTTGGAAATTGGCAAGGGTACTGATAAAAAACCGTATGACAAAACAAACGACCTTTCTGTACAAATTGCCAAAAGTGAAATTGATTTTATTCGTTGGCTCGGTAAAGTTTGGGGCGCAATGACACGTTATGAACACGACGCAAACGGGAATGTTGTTTTAGACAGCAACGGTGATCCTAAAAAGGATACTTCTACGACTAAAACGGTAATTAACGCAGGGTATAACACTATTTTAGAACTTGATACTGTTTTCAAATCTGTAAAAAATATATCGAGTGGAAAACTTGGTGCAGGTGAGATAACCAATGAACTTACAAAAATTGGAAATAGTATTGCCAAAATTGTTAATTATCTCCAACAATTAAAGAATGGCAATCCAAATGGCGGTTTTCTTAATAGTACGGTATCATCTTCGCTTGGAATTGTAACAAATGTAATTACTTGTATCACGGATGGAGCAAGTTTTCCGGAAGTTCAAGGTATTGTAAATAATGCTGTCAATCTTCTTGAACAGGCAGTAAAAACAGGCGTAGACGGAATTTGGAAAAATACAAAATTTGGCGATTGGCTGGCTAATAATGTCGCCGGACAAAAAGTATCTAACTTCGTGAAAAATGGTAAAGTTGGTACCGTTACGACGGCGATTACTTGCTTATTTACTGCCGTTGATAAATTTACGAAAAACTCTACCCAATATGCAATAGATGGCGTTCCAAAATCCACAGCGTTTGCCAACAGTTGTATTGACGCAATAAGCGGAATTGTCAACACTTTGTCAAATACATACTTAAAAAAACTTATAGGAATTGATGCAGATACTATCTTTCAGGGAGTTCATACTGTAGCCGCAGCTATTAAATTTGGAATTCAACACGTGGCTGCATGGGCAACTGGAGGAGACACAAGCCAAATTCAATTTACTACAACCGACAAAACATTTACTGATTTAATTGGCGGCGCACTTAAAGATTTGATAACTGGAACTACTGAATATGAGTACGTCTTCAACGAAAAAAATAAAAAGAAAATCTACACAATAAAAGGCAATAATCATATTACAAATTTTGGTTCTCAATGTACGATAAATGCGGGCGAAGGAAACGACACCGTATTTTGTCACGAAGGTACACAACAAAACTACGTTGACGGCGGCAACGATAACGATATAATTTTTCTTTACGGTGCGTCAAATAAAGTTTATGGCGGCTATGGCAATGACAGTTTAACTATTTACAGTGATGGAAAAACTCCATTGAGTGGCAATATCATTGATGGCGAAAATGGAGACGATATTATTTTAATTGATGGCAGTCGTGCTAATTCTAAAGGAAGAACTTCAAACACAATAATTGGTAATTCAGGTGATGATATTATCATTTTGGAAAATACAAAAACTGATAATGTTATTTGGTATAACAACGGTGATGGTGATGATGTTATTTTTGGCTGCGATACGAATGATACAATAAAAATCAATAAAAGCGACTATACATCTAAAATTGAAGGAAGTAATATAAAAATAAAAATTGGTGAAGGCTCAATTATTCTTATGGACGCCAAAAGTAAAACTCCAAAAATTATTAAAACTAATGAAGATATGTTCCCTTTGGGCGTTATTGCCGATAAAAAACAAACTACCCTTACTGTTAAAAATGAATTTCGCGCAGGCAGCATATCACTTGATAATTATTCGGCAACATTTACCAAAGTCGATGCTTCAGGATTGGCGAAAACTCAAACTATAGAAATTTCCGGCAATTCGGCTATAAACTCAATTAAAGGTGGTAAAGGTGATGATATAATTCGTGGATATGCGGGCAACGATACATTGATTGGCGGCGAAGGTAATGATATGCTTTTTGGCGGCGCAAACAATGATTTACTCAAGGGAGGAACAGGCGCAGATACAATAAATGGCGGTAACGGCAATGATACTCTCACTGGTAGCACAGGCAAAGATATTTTTGTTTACGAAAGTGGCAGTGATATTATTACCGACTACAAATCCGGCGAAGATAAAATTAAACTTAATC
>CALFJB010000072.1 GCA_937877565.1 uncultured Selenomonadales bacterium
CGGGCGTATGAAAATTGAAACGGACAAAATTATTTTAAGTTCCGGCGTTCGATTTTCTGAAACTTTGGGCAGTCCAATAACTTTGATTGTCGAAAACAAAGATTTTGCAAATTGGCAAGATAAAATGTCAGCTGAAGGCGAAATTTGCGGCGAAAAAGTTACAAATGCAAGACCGGGACACGCTGATTTAACGGGCGTTGCGAAATACGGCAAAACTGATATTCGGGATATTTTGGAACGTTCCAGCGCACGTGAAACGACTATGAGAGTTGCCGCCGGTGCAGTTTGCAAAATTTTTCTGCGCGAATGTGGAATTGAAATTTCAAGCAAAGTTTTAAACGAAGACGAAATTATAAAACGAATTGACACGGCAAAGGCTAACGGCGATACTTGCGGCGGGATTTTTGAAATTGAAATTACGGGCGCACCTGCAGGCTTGGGCAGTTACATTCAATGGGACAAAAAACTTGACGCCAAATTTGCGGCGGCGATTATGTCAATTCAAGCGATAAAAGCGGTTGAAATTGGCGACGGCTGGGCAAATGCAAATAAATTCGGCAGTGAAGTACACGACGAAATTTTTATTGACGCTGACAAAAAAATTTATCGCAAAACTAATCGCGCAGGCGGAATTGAAGGCGGAATGACGAACGGCGAACCCGTGATAATTCGTGCGGCAATGAAACCAATTCCAACTTTGATGAAACCTTTGCAAACTGTTGACATTGCAACTAAAAATCCTACAACTGCAAGCAAGGAACGTAGCGACACTTGCGCAATTTGGGCGGCGGCGGTAGTTGGTGAGGCAATGGCGGCGATTGTTACGGCTGATGCTATTGTTGAAAAATTCGGCGGCGATTTTTTGGCGGACACTTTGAACAATTTGAAAAATTATCGTGAAAGAATTTCAAAGGATTTTGGCTTTTAAAAAGTTAGAAAATGAATTGTATAAAAAATTTTTGATTATAATGAAAATACAAGAGCAATAATTGGCAACAAAAAAAATAATGACTGGAACATTTGGCGCGTCATCGGTTTCAGATAGAGGGGAAGACTAAGAATAATAAGTACTAGGATAGAGGGGAAGAGTAGCCTTTACGTTTGCCCTAGAAACCCTGACGCGCCGTTAGAGCACTTTCTTTGCTAAAGAGCACGCCTTGCTACGCAAGCCGCGCATGGTACTTTTCTTTCGCTAAAGAGCACGCCTGCTACGCAGCCGCGCATGCTCTGGAAAAGAAAAGTACATTTAAAAAATTTAAATTTCTAAAATAAAAAATATCAAAGGGCTTAAAAATAAATGAAAGAAAACATAATTTTAATCGGCTTTATGGGCGTTGGAAAAACAAGTTTGGGAAAATTGCTGGCGTCGAAGTTGGGACGCGCTTTTATAGATTTAGATGAAAAAATTGAACGCGATGCAAATATGACAATTCCAGAAATATTTGAAAAGCACGGCGAAAAATATTTTAGAAAATTGGAAAAAGAGGCAGTTAAAGAAGTTAGCCAACGCCGAAATATTGTAATTGCAACGGGCGGCGGCACTGTCAAAGACGAAGAAAATTTGCAACTACTGAAAAATTCCGGCGTGGTAATTTGTTTGACGACGGATGCCGAAGAAATTTTCAGACGTACCGAAAAACGCGGCGAACGCCCTGTACTTGACAGCGGCGGCAATGAACGCCTTGAAACTATCAAAAAACTTTTAGCTGAACGTGAGAAATTTTACAATCAAGCAGATTTTCAAATTGACACTACAGATTGGTCGCCGCTCCAGATTGTCAATGAAATTTGCGATAAAATTAGAGGTTAGAATATGGAAAAAGTAAAAGTTGAATTGAAAGAAAACAGCTACGAAATTTTAATTGGCGAAAATCTTTTGGAGGACGTGGCAAAATTTACGACTTTGCCGCAATTTACCAAAAAAGTTTTAATCGTCACGGACGAAAATATTTTTAACATTTACGGCGAAAAACTAAGGAAAATTTTCAGCAATTACGATACAAATTTTGAAATGGAAATAATACCGGCGGGCGAAACTTCCAAAAGTCTTGCCGAAGCTGAAAGAATTTATACCTGCGCGATTGAATCTAATCTTGACAGAAAATCAATTATCGTGGCAGTTGGCGGCGGAGTTGTCGGCGATTTAACGGGATTTGTAGCGGCAACTTATATGCGCGGCGTTAATTTTGTGCAAGTGCCGACAACTTTACTTTCGCAGGTTGATTCGTCAGTTGGCGGAAAAACTGCCGTAAATCACAAGCTCGGCAAAAATTTAATAGGCGCGTTTTATCAGCCAAAGGCGGTTTTCATTGACGTTTCAACGTTGAAAACTTTACCGGAACGCGAAATTAAAGCCGGTCTCGGCGAAGTTGTAAAGTACGGAATTATCAGCGACGCAGATTTTTTTTCGTACCTTGAAAAAAATATCGAAGGAATTTTAAGCCGCAATGTTGAAGTTTTAAAGAAGATTATAAAGCGTGCGTGTGAAATTAAAGCCGAAGTTGTAAGCCGCGATGAAAAAGAATCCGGCTTGCGCAGGATTTTAAATTTTGGACACACAATCGCTCACGCCATTGAGGAGCAAACCGGCTATACAAAATATGCGCACGGTGAAGCAGTTGCTATTGGAATGATCGGCGCGGCGTATATCAGCCAATTTTTAAATTACGTCGATTCAGAAAAAGTTTTGAGGCTGAAAAATCTAATCGAAAGTTTTGGGATGTACACGCACTGCGAAGGTTGCAGCGTCGAAGGCGTTTATAAATTGCTTTTCCACGACAAAAAAACAGTCGCCGGTAAAATTAATTGGGTACTGATGAAAGATTTCGGCAGCGTTGAAATTACTGATGAAGTCCCTGAAAAAGTTATTAAAATGGCGTTAGAAAAAATTATTCAAGATAACAGAGGAGGTTGAACGCTTTGCCACTCGTAAAAATAGAAGATGATTTTGATTTAGAAAAAATTACTGACAGCGGACAATGTTTCCGCCCGTCGGAAATTTCGCCCGGCGTTTTCAGATTTATCACGCTTGATCATGTCATTGACATGCAAAAAATTAGTGATGTCGAATACAAAATAAGTTGCAGTACGGCGGAATGGGATATTATTTGGAGCAAATATTTTGACATTCAGACGAACTACGCCGAAATTAGAAAACAAATTGCAGACTTCGGCGCAAATAAACCTTGCGGCGCGTATCTCAACAAGGCGATAGAATTTAGCAAAGGTATTCGTATTTTGCGGCAAGATCCATTTGAAACGCTGATTAGTTTTATAATCAGTCAACGCAAAAATATTCCGTCCATCAAAAAAATTGTTGAGGAACTTTGCGACACTTACGGCGGGGATATTGTGGCGGCGGACGGTTCCACAATTAAATCTTTCCCAAAAGTTGACGACCTTTGTAAAATTTCGGCGTTTGAATTGTCAAGATTTTCTTTAGGTTATCGCAGTGCCTACATTCATGACGCCTTGCAACGTGTTAAGGGCTTGAGCGTCGCACTTGACGATTTATATTCAAGTAATGACGATGATTTAATGGACACGCTGAAAACAATTAAAGGCGTCGGCGATAAAATTGCCGCGTGCGTCGGCTTGTACGCCTATCACAGATTTGCCTGCGTTCCTATTGATGTTTGGATTAAAAAAGCCATTCAAGACGACTTCAAAGGCGAAAATGTTTTTGTAGAATTTGGAAGTTTGGCGGGCGTCCTGCAACAGTATATTTTCTACTACAAGCGTTTTGGAGAACGAGCATTGATATGATAATGAAAAATTTAACCGCCGCAGTTTTTGCGGCAACTTTTTTTGTAAACTCAATAGCACAAGCTACAGTTGCAAATTTTGAAATTGACGAGCCATTTTCTGAAGAAAATTTTGAAGACGATTCTGAAGAAGAAAATACCGAACTTCCCGCCGAATACAAAGAAATTCCAACTTACGAAGAAGACGAAAAGCCGCCGGACTTTGAAGAAAATAATTTGCCGCCGGTTGAAAATGAAGGCTTAGAATTTTTAATGTACAATAAAAATGGCGTAATGGCGTTTGCGATAATCGCCGCCCATGAAAAATATCAACTTCGCCCAATTTTGGCTAAAAATCAAATTCGCGGACGTGCAACCGTTTCACAAATGACAAAAAATCTTGACGATATTGCAATTATCAACGCAAGTTATTTTATGATTAGCGGCAGTTTGATTGGTGTTACGAAAATGGACGGCGAAATTATAGGCGTTGACGATTTTTACCGCTCGGCTATTGGAATTCATGAGGACGGCACGGCGATTTTTGGGCGCGTGCGTTATCAAGGCGAAATTGATTTTTACGGCGATAAGCATCCAATTTACGGCGTGAATTGTGAACGTAGCGAAAATTCGCTGGTTTTGTACAACAGTTACTACAATGAGACAACCCGAACAAATAATTTTGGCGTGGAAGTTGTTGTTGAGGACGGAATTATTACAGATATTTTTCACGACAAGGGCAACAATGTAATACCGGCAGGCGGTTACATTATCAGTGCGCACGGTGAATCAGCTGAATTTTTGAGAAACGCGCAGATTAACGACGAAATAAAAATTACTCAAAGAATTTTAAGCGATGACGGCGATTTTAATTCTTTGCCAAACGTAGTTGGAGCCGGACCGCGCCTTGTAATGGACGGCAAAGTTTTTGTAACGGCGGACGCAGAAAAATTTCCTAAAGATATTCGCATTGGACGTGCGCCGCGCAGTGCAGTTGGTGTAAATGTTTACGGCGATTATATTTTTGCGGTGGTGGACGGCAGACAGGCGCACAGTAAAGGTTGCACGTTGCAGGAATGGGCAGAAATTTTACTGAATGAGTTTGGCGCGTTTCAGGCAATAAATTTAGACGGCGGCGGCTCAACTGAATTGATTGTAAAAGATTTTTTGGTAAATAAACCCAGCGACGGACGCGAAAGAATGGTTGGCAGTGCGCTTGCAATTTTGCCGCGTTAAAAATTACAAAAAGTTTGTTAAAAATAAAAAAACGGCGGTCAAGGATGACCGCCGCGCCGCGCTTAACGACGTGATGTCGTTATGTGCGGCAGTTTTTCTTTTCTTTGCAAGGCGTTTCTTGCAATGCGATGAGTAAGAGCATTGCTCCTTTTTTTAAAATGAAAAGAAATGCCGTAAAAAATTTTAAATTTCCTCAAGTTTGGAAGAATCGACGAGAATTTTTTTATTGGCAACGTCGATTTTTTTTATTACGGCTTTAAGCGCGGGAATTAAAATTTCAGTTTCGCCGACGACTTGAAAAACATCGTTACTGCCGGTTTTCAAAACATTTTCGACTTTGCCAAAATTTTTATCGCCGTCAAAAACTTCACATCCGATAATATCAAAAGTATAAAATTCGCCGTCATCAAGCGGCGCGGCGTCTGCACGAGGAACTGTCAGAAATTTATTCGTCAAAGTTTTTGCAACTTCGCGGCTGTCAACATTTTCAAACTTTATAAAAATTTCGCCGCCGATATGCTGAACTTTTTCGACTTGAAAAATTTTACCGCCAACAGAAATTTCAGTTAAACTATCAAAACGCCCTTCAAAGTCAGTGAGCGGAATAATTTTTAAAGTGCCGTCAAGTCCACGCGCCTTGCCAATTTTGCCAATTATAATGTTATCCTCTGATTGCAATAATTTTGTCATCTTCAATCAAAATTTCAACATTCATAATTTCGCGCATATTGTCGCCAATTTTGAGTTCAACTTGACGCTCCAAAGTGCCTTGAGTAATTTCCGCGCCAATGGTAAGTTTTTCAACAGTTTCGCGGCGAACGTTCGCTTCTGAAATACGTTGACGACGTTGAGCAATTTCGTTTCCAAAAAATTGCTGAATTCTTCCGGCGTTTTCTGGATTGTTATCCAATTCACGTTTGCGATCAATTTCGATCTGTTTAATTTCGAGATCCAGTTGTTCAGCAGTTTTTGAAAAATCGCTAATCAAACGTTCCTTGAGTTTTTCGGTAAGTACCGCCTTAACTGTCACGGGAACTTTAATTGAAATACTATCCATAATTTTAACCTCCTTAAGTACGCCGCTTATAATACCAAAAAGTTTTGCTGACGGCAATAAAAATTTGTGATAAAATCTAAAAAAATTTTTTGGAGGCAATTTTATGAACTGGATTTTAATTTTAGTAGTGGCGATAATTTTTAGCTTTAATTCGACGGCGTCCGCTGAAGAAAGAATTCCTACAATTTCAGTTAGCGGCGAAGGCGTTGTTGAAGTTGCGCCGGATCGGGCTACAATTTCTCTGGGCGTCGTGAATCGTGACAAAGACGCGGCGAAAGTTCAAGCAGATAATTCACGAATTGCAAACAATATCATCAAAGCTGTAACTTCATTAGGAATTGACAAAAAAAATATTCGCACCGGAAATTACAGTTTCCACCAATTTTACCGGCAGGACAATAACCGCCGAATTGCTGACGGTTACGAGGCGAATAATACCGTTACCGTGATTGTTGACGATTTAAATTTAGTTGGAAAGATTATCGACGCGGCACTTGCAAACGGCGCAAATAATGTGGATTCGCTGGAGTTTGGCGTTCGCAACAAGAATAATTTACAAAATGACGCGATACGTCTTGCAGTTCGTGACGCCCGCGCAAAAGCTGAAGTTGTCGCCGCTGAACTTGGCAAAAAAATTGTCGGCGTGCTTAGCGTTTCAGTAAATTCCGGCTACATTTCCGCGCCGCGTGCAAATAAAATGATGATGGAAGAAATGGCAACGGCAGATTCTGCAACACCGATTGAAGCAGGTATGTTAAATTGTTCGGCAAGCGTCCACGTCGAATTTGAAATTAGCAGATGAAAAAGCCGTACTTAAATTCAATCGAATATATACGCGGCGTTTCAATGTTGGGCGTGGTAGCAATTCACATTGGCGCACAGTATTTACAAAATCCCACGCCAAATGTAAATCTAATCGCAATTTTGGAAATCGCCTCGCGGTTCAGCGTCCCGATTTTCTTTTTTATTTCGGCGTTTGGACTTTTTTACAAGATAGATTTAAACGCGCCGTTTGACTACGGAAAATTTTTGCGGCGCAGATTTAAAGCGGTGTTGTTGCCGTATTTAATTTGGTCAGTGCTGTACATTGTGCACGACAATTTTTTTTATGGCAGTGGAATACCCGCGCCGGGTTACGCGGCTGAAATTTTATTTTTTGGATTGGCAAAGTACCAGCTTTATTTTTTGGTAATTTTAATTTGGTTTTATCTGCTGATGCCGCTGTGGATAAAAATTATAAAAAATTTAACGCCGCTGAAATTCGCCGCAATATTTTTCCTGCAAATTGGATTTAATTATTTTTCAAGTTACAGCGCGGAGCTTTTTCAATTTACAAATTCATTGCCGGACGATTCAATTTTGAAAATGTTTTTGCAATGGCGGTTGAATTATTTAGTTTTGCATTACGTTTTTATATTTTTGTTGGGCGGGATATTGGCTGTACATTCACAAAAATTTTTTGAATGGCTGAAGGAAAATAAAAAAATCGTCAGCGCAGGATTTTTATCCGCGTTGACGGTACATTTGGGATATTTTTATTTTTTGGTTTACGTTGAAAAATATAATTTAATGGCGGCTGTGAACACGGCGCACCAACTTTCGCCGACGGGCTTTATTTATACAATCGTCACTTCGATATTTCTGTTTATGCTTTTTGAGTGCGTGGAGTTTAACAAAATTTTTCGCGCAGGGCTAAGCGTACTGGGAAAAAATTCCTACTTCATATATTTATTTCATCCGCTGGCAATAATTTATTTAGATTTGACGTTGAAAAATTTTGGGCAAATTATGACGGCGTCGAACACAATTATTTTGTACGTGCTTACGGTTTTAATTTCGCTCGTTGCAAGTTTAATTTGGAATCGCTTTACAAGTTAAAAACTAACTGCTATAATTTCGGCAATGTCGTTAAAGGCAGGGCGGTTGCATCACCTTCCGAAAGGAGGTGACGCTAATGCGTATTGTTAAGATTATTATCCGCGTGATTGTTATCACCGGCGTTATCTTGCTTGCATTAAGCAAAACAGCCGCCTAAGTTTCACAGGACTTAAACGGCTAAGATTAACCTTTAGTAGTTTACAGTATTGTTGAGCAACCGCCCGCAACGACAGGCTAAAAGCGTCTCATTACGAGGCGTTTTTAGTTTTCAAAATTTTACGTTCAAATTATAACCTTGAAAATTTTTACTGTCAATATTTACTTTACAAGTTAAAAACTAACTGATATAATTTCGGCAATGTCGTTAAAGGCAGGGCGGTTGCATCACCTTCCGAAAGGAGGTGACGCTAATGCGTATTGTTAAGATTATCATCCGCGTGATTGTTATCACCGGCGTTATCTTGCTTGCATTGAGCAAAACAGCCGCCTAAGTTTCACAGGACTTAAACGGCTAAGATTAACCTTTAGTAGTTTACAGTATTGTTGAGCAACCGCCCGCAACGACAGGCTAAAAGCGTCTCATTACGAGGCGTTTTTAGTTTTCAAAATTTTACGTTCAAATTATAACCTTGAAAATTTTTACTGTCAATATTTACTTTACAAGTTAAAAACTAACTGATATAATTTCGGCAATGTCGTTAAAGGCAGGGCGGTTGCATCACCTTCCGAAAGGAGGTGACGCTAATGCGTATTGTTAAGATTATCATCCGCGTGATTGTTATCACCGGCGTTATCTTGCTTGCATTGAGCAAAACAGCCGCCTAAGCTCGACCAAAGCTACAGCGGCTTAAATTAGTAACCACCAATATTTAAAGTACTTGAGCAACCGCCCGCAACGACAGGCTAAAAGCGTCTCATTACGAGGCGTTTTTTAGTTTTCAAAATTTACATTTAAATTATAACCTTGAAAATTTTTACTGTCAATATCACTTTACAAGATAAAATCAAACTGCTATAATTTCGGCAATGTCGTTAAAGGCAGGGCGGTTGCATCACTTCCGAAAGGAGGTGACGCTAATGCGTATTGTTAAGATTATTATCCGCGTGATTGTTATCACCGGCGTTATCTTGCTTGCATTAAGCAAAACAGCCGCCTAAGCTCTGGGAAAGCTACAGCGGCTTCAGTTTAAGTCCACCTAATATATGAGTTCACGAGCAACCGCCCGCAACGACAGGCTAAAAGCGTCTCATTGAGAGGCGTTTTTTAGTTTTCAAAATTTTACATTCAAATTATAACCTTGAAAATTTTTACTGTCAATAACGCCAAAAAAAATTGAGCTGTATTTTCCGCCGTCAGCAATTTTAAAACCGAGCCGCGCAAATTCATTGCTGCGCGAATTTTCCTTCATGACGACGCAACGCCGCGCAATTCTGCAAGCCTCACGAACAGGATCAATTTCAAGCGGGCGATTGTCAGCAAGCGGGCGAATTGGATTTATACCGGAACTTTTATTAATTCCGTGTCGAAACATAGGATCAAAATAAACCACGTCGAAAGAATTTGTTTCCAAATTTTTCAGATAGTCAACGTAATTTGCAGTAACGACTTCAACGCGGCGCATTGCCTCAATAACAGACGGCGTATCGTCAGAAAAGTTTTTCATACCGTACCGCACAACTTCAGCAAGTACGGGATTAATTTCAAGCGCGGTAACACTTCCAGCAACAAAACTCAAAACGATTGAATCACTGCCCAGACCCAAAGTACAATCTAAAATTTTATCGCCGCTTTGAATTTTCGCCGCGTCAATTAGTCTATCGCTTAAACCTTGACGCAAATTTTTTATTCGCAAGTGCGCGGTATTCGGATGAAAAAATAATTCGCCTTCATTCGTCAAAATAACCGGAAAATTATTTCTGACAAGCAAAATATTTTCAACGTTGTAATTTTTTCTTAAAGTTTCCAAAGTAAAATCTGCGCGAGGTACAAATTTCAGATTCAGTTTTTCAGCAAAACTTTCAGCCAACTTTTCGGCTTCAAAATTCGGTTTTCGTGCGGTTGTAACAATAAAATTTTTCATTGCGAACCTCCAAAAAAATTGACAGAGCGCGGCAAGTTTATTAAACTAACAAAAATTGACAGAATTTTTAGCGGGGAGGTGGAAATTCAATGAATGAACACGACGATAAGCAAACTGAAATGGCGCGGCGACTTCAGCAAATGGTGAAGGTTACAAAGCAAGATGATCAAGATAACAATCAACGTCAAATGGCTAATCAGTTTATGCAAATGATGGAAACTACCCGCCGAATTGAAGGCGACACCAAACAAAAAGAATTGGCTCAAAATTTCGCCGCAATGATGCAACAAACGCGGTCTTTTGATTCTGAACGTGAACGACTTGAAAAAGCCGGTGAAACTGCAATTTCAGACGCGTTTGCAAAAATGATTCACAAAACTCATAGGCTTGAAGAAGAAAATAAAAATCAATTTGAATTTCCGCCGGACGTAAGTATAGAACATTTTCCTTCAGCAGGCGACAAATTTTTTCACTTGCTTATATCAAAACTGCCAAAAAAAATTCAGCGATTTCCTGCCGCGTTCAGGAGAAATCCCCGCGCCGTCTTGAAATATTTTTTGGCGATGGCGTTGGGAAGAATTTTAGCAATAACTTTGTACGTCGTGGCGGCGTTTATTCCTGCCTTGCCGGTACCTGAATCAGTGGCGGGCGTCGTCGGAAAAGCTCCAACGGCAGTTGGCAGTGCGCTAACGGCAATGCGCGGCGCAGTCGTCGAATTTAGCCCGCAAGCAATTTTTACAATGGTTGCCAACATTCCAACTGACATAAATAAATTGATTCAGAAAGTCGGCGAATTTTTCCAATACTACGGGAGACGCGCCGGAAAATTTTCAATTAAAGCTATTCGACATCCAAAATTGGCAATTCACGAAATTAAAATTTTCTTAAAAAAAGAAGGTCCGCTACTTTGGCGAATCTTTAAAGGCGCACTCGGTGTAGCGTTTTCATTTTTCGTAATAAAATTGGCGATGATATTTTTACTGCCGCTTTTCGGCGGAATTGCAATTACAGTTTTGGGATTTAAAATTTCAATAATTTTAGTGGTTGTCGTGCGAATGGCAATTTCAACCGGCAGCGAAGTTGTCGGGCGAATTTTGGGACAAAAATTTATTGTAATGGGCAAATATCTTTACAATCACCCTGAAGAAATTGTACGAATGGCGCGGCTTTTAATGGAAGAATGGATGCGAAATTGGGTTAAAGAAAATGGGCAGTCTTTAGGTATGAAAAAATGGGTTGATGAAAATCATAAAGATTGGCTGAAAAAAGATGAGAAAAATAAAAAATGAACGAATTTTTAATTGGCTTGCAATTTTTGACAAGAATTTCAATAGTTAAGCAAACTGTTTGGACTGAAGAAAGTTTCGGTAATTCCGTGAAATATTTTCCGGCAGTCGGCGCGGTACTCGGTATTTGTTACGCCGTAACGCTTTTTATTTTAGTTTACATTACTGACGGCGAATTTGCAATTTTTACGGGCGCGGCAGGATTTTTTTTGACGGTAATTTTAACGGGCGGTATTCATTGCGATGGCTTAATGGATACTGCGGACGGTTTATTTTCCGGCAGGGAACGGGAAAAAATGCTGGAAATAATGAAAGATTCTCGCGCAGGAGCGTTTGGCGTTGTAGCGTTGGTAACAATTGCGGCGTTGGAAATTTCGGCATTGACTGAACTTGCGAAAAGTTTTTCAATGTTGCTATTTATGGCAGTTTACGCCGCGCCCATAATTGGACGCCTTGCAATGGTGTTGGCAATTTCAATTTTTCCATACGCACGCCCTGAAGGATTGGGTAAAGCTTTTTCAAAGTACGCCACGACGAAAACTTTTTTAGCCGCGTTGCTTGAAACGATTTTATTTTTACTGCCACTGATTTTTTTTGAGTTGGAAATTTTTTTAACTGCGGTAATTGCGTTGGTTGCGGCTATAATTTTTGCGCTGTACTTTGGAAAATTTGTAATGCTGAAAATTGGCGGCTTGACCGGCGATATTTACGGCGCAGTTGAATTTTTATCTGAAGTTTTAGTGCTGATAGTTTTTTTATTCGGCAGTTTATATTTGTAAAATAAAAAATCCCGCAAATTTCAGCGGGAAAAATTTTTTTTATTTTAAGCAAGCACGTTATGTTTTACGCGCTCATGTTCTTCAGATTGTTTGGCGTCATTCCATCTGTCTGTTGTGCCAACTAAGTACTTATTGGACTGTTTCTTGCTCCGTAGAGCGGGTACGTGCAGTCTCTACATTTTGATAAATAACATCATAGCCATAAATATTTTTACGGCGTTTTTTTAATTTTGTACGAATATGTTCCACCGTTTTATCAAATTCATCAGCAAGATAACGGGCGGCGGCAGTCTGAGATTCAAATTCTTTTTCAATGCCGTCTTTTACTAATTTAACAGGTTTCATAATCGTTTGAACATAATTTGCCAAATTAGCTTTTCCGATCTTACTAATATTGCTATGGTCTCGATTTTTCATTTGTTCGCTTTTTGTGACGTAACGCAAATTTGTATAATGATTGTTTTGACTGTTTCTGTCCCTATGGTCAATTTCATAACCTTCAGGTTTTTCACCAAGCCAACATTCAGCAACCACACGCGCTATTGATATACGTTGTACTTTACCATTACGACAAATGAAAGTATAGCAATATCCTTTGGTAGAATGATGATAGTCAACAATAATTTTATTTTGCTTTTTAGATTTGACGTTGCGGAAAATTCGCCCGTCTTCTGAAACTTCGTACAAAAATTTTAATGATGGTATTTTTCTAAACTCGCGATTTGACATTTTCAGTCATCCCCCGAACCATATAACGTTATTGTTTTACTTCTGACTTCTATCGAAGTCCGGCGTATATAGCGGCTTAAAGCCTCAGTACCACTTTTGGGGCCACTTTAGTTGAGACCCGTTATACGTCTGATACGTTCAAATTTTTCGCCTTTCGCCAAATAGCTAACGTCAACTTTGCCATCGTCGCACATTTTCACAATAATAGCTTTAAGCGGCGTTTGAACATTGGAGCGCACATAATCAACATAATTTAACGCTTCAGCCTCTGTGAAATTATCTAATCCCACAGCCGTAACTTCTACGCCGTCAACTAACATAGGCATCAACCCTTCTTAGAAAAATTAAAATCATCAAGCGAATTATCTTCCGGTAACATAACTGTTCGGATTGGGAACGGAATATCAATATTTTCTTCCCGATAACGCCGCGTAATTGCCTTAATAAACTCGTGTCTGATTTTAAGTTGTTTGGTGTAAACGCTTGCATGTAAAACTGCCCAGAAATTAATTGAGGATTCTCCAAATTCCTGATACAAAACGGCAGGATGCAACGGACTTTCTTTATCGTCAGGGTTGTAATCGTCACATTGCATTTGAACTTTTCTAGCCTCTTCCAAAGTTACGCGCTCAACCAAATCTAAATCGCTGCTGTATGAAACGCCAATATTTATAATTATACCGACATCTTGGCGCGGGCGTGAAAAATTCGTCATAATTGCGCCGGCAATATCTTTGTTTGGTATGATAATAACGCTGCCGTCAGCGGCGGGCGTTATCGTGGTGTAACGCAAATTAATATCAGTAACGCGCCCTTCCGCGCCGGACGCAAGCTTGATAAAGTCGTTAATTTTAACTTGTTGAGTTATGATTAAATGCAAGCCGGAAAAAACATTTGCAACAGTTTCTTGAACACCAAAGGCGATCGCCATACCGCCGACGCCCATTGCCGTAACGATTGGGGCGATTGAAATTCCAAATTCATTTAAAATTATAAGTGCGCTTGAAGCATAAATTACGGCTTTGAAAATTGTGTGAAGTAAACTGGAACTTGCGAAATCGCCGGAAGATTCTAATTTCCAACTTATAAAACCGGATAACGTTCTTTCCAAAACTCTTGTCAAAGTTACAACTACAACCGCAAAAAGCAAGTAGGAAAAAATTCTTACAAGTCCTTCAGGTAAATAGCTTGCAGTATTGACAATCCAATACAAGCCGATTATTAAGCACATTGAAATTGGCAAGCCGGAAAGTGCGTTGTAGAAAATATTTTTGATATGTGATTCATCGTCGTCCTTAACGCGCTCCGCCAATTTCCTTTGCAACATTCCATTAAGAGTTACACCGGCAAAAAGTGCAGCCAATAAAATACACACCGGCATTATCAATTTGTCAGCCAGTGACAACCAATCAATATTACGAAGGTATTCCAAAAAAAATTTCTCCTTTCAAAATTGAAGTGGTAGTATTCTAACACAAACTAATTTTTTTAACAACTACCCTTTATTGAGCAACTTCCAAAACTCTAACGTCTTGCCCTTCGCGCAGTTTGTGAACGCCTGCAACCACAACTTTATCATTTGCTGAAAGTCCACGAACTACAACTTCATTGCCGCTAAAATTTTCAACTGTAACATTTTTTAAAGCGGCTTTATTTTCGTCCGTGACAATCCAAACTTGCGGCGTATTGGAATTTTGATAAATTGCAGACAGCGGCAAAATATAGCCGTTCAATTTTTTTGAAACAAATTCGGCGTTTGCCGTCATACCAAGTTGAATTTTGTCATTTTGAGGAATTGAAATTCTTGTACGATAAGTTCTTGATACAGAATCTGCAACCGGCGAAATTTCACGGACACTGCCTAAAATTTTATCTTCGTTCGCCCAAAATGAAATTTCGGCAATTCGTCCAATTTCAATTTCAGACAATTTATTTTCAGGAACGTCAATTTCAATTTCAAATTCTGAAGTTTGTACCAAAGTCAAAACAGTTTGCCCCGCTGAAACTACCTGCCCGACTTCCGCATTTATTTTAGAAATGACGCCGTCAGAATTTGCAACTAACTTTGTGTAGTCCAGATTGTTTGAAAATTGTTTGGATTGAGCAACCGCCGCGTTATAGCTTGCAACTGCATTTTCGTAGCTGGTTTTATATTGGTCAAGCATAGCCGCTGAAATTGCATTTTCGCTGAAAAGTTGGCTGTAGCGTTCAAAGTTTGACTTTGCCAAATTTAAACTTGCTCGCGCAGAATCTACTTGAGCATTTGCGGCATTTAATTGTTGCGCAGCATCTTTTTGATCTATCTGCATTAAAATTTCTCCGGCGCGGACAAAATTTCCAACTTCAACATTACGCGAAAGAATTTTTCCACCGGTTTGAAAAGCTAAATTAGTTTCGTACCTGCCGCGCACAACTCCTGCAAAATTTTCAGTTTGAGTTTGTAAAGTTTCTCCAACTTGAATGACTTTAACCGGCGGCGGCAAAATTTCTTCAGTTGATTCATTGCCGCAACCTGTCAAAATTAAAATCAAAAACAAAAAAATTATTTTCAACTTTTGAGCCTCCGCAAAATTTTTATAAACGCATATTGACAAAATCCCAAAGTTTTTCTTTGGCATCAAAGTCGATTATGAACACGTAAAAAATATCGCCGTCGTCTTTTGAATGAACGAGCCGCCCAAAATCTTCAACTATTTTGATATTGCCTTTGGCGGTTTTCACTCTGTAGCGGACGTAGTCATAACCTTCAGAAATTCCAACTTGATCGTAAATAGTTTTTTGAACTTTTTCCCAGTCGTCAGGATGAACGCAACCTTTAAAACTGTTGCCGGTAAATTTTCTGAACTGCTCCAAAGATTCACATTCATAAATTTTTAAAAGGCGCGTGTTGGCGTACAAAATTTCTTGAGTTTCATTGTTACGATAAAGCAAAAAGCCGCCGGGCATACCTTCAGAAATTTGAGAAAGACTAACGCCCAACTGTGCGCGGTTGTCAGAAATCATCTTCAACGAAAATTTTTTGTAAGCATTTCTGCCCGCCATTTTAACGGAATATAAAGCCATATCAGCATTTTGATAAAGCTCACGGTAATTGTTGCCTTGCTCCGGAAAAATAGCGTAGCCAATGGACATTGTATATTTAATTTTTTGCCCGCCGTATTCAATAGATTTTTTGGCGGTACTAAATTTTTGAAGATCGTTTTCAATTTCATCGTGCGAAAGATTCTGCAAAATTATCAAAAATTCATCGCCGCCAATTCGCGCAATGACTCCATTTTCTTTGAAATGTGCCTTCATTCTGTTTGCGGCGTCTTTAATAATTTCGTCGCCGCAGTCGTGCCCAAATCTGTCATTAATCTGCTTGAAATTGTCCAAATCCAAAATTATAAATGCAAACAATTCCTTTTCCAACAAAATTGATTTAATCATATTCGTTACAGTGCGTCGGTTGTAAAGCTCCGTCAAACTGTCACGCTCAATAAGATTTATCATTGAATTTGTAGTTTGGCGGTAGTTGTCAATGTTAAA
This sequence comes from uncultured Selenomonadales bacterium, assembly GCA_937877565.1. Lineage (GTDB taxonomy): Bacteria > Bacillota > Negativicutes > Selenomonadales > Selenomonadaceae > Quinella. Next base: position 16,318 of record CALFJB010000072.1, read on the forward strand.
CACCAAGAAAAAGGCGTGTACTTCGTTCACTTCGCTGGATTCGCGCACTTGATAGGCAGTGTGTAGCCAACGCGTTTGAGATTCTGTATCTGAACGGCGCAAAAATTCAGTTTCGCCAAAAGTTTTTCCGCGTTCGTATTCTTTTATAAGTCTTTCGCGGTTGAAAAAATTTGCAATATCGTTTTGCCATTCGTCCGTAACAGTATTTAAAATCATATCCTGAATAACTTCTTCGTAGCTCATCGACAAATAATTTGAGCCGGTGCTAATTTTGCCTTGTTTACCCAAATGCATGTATAAAATTCTGTCCGTCGTCAAATCAGCCTCAAAGTAAAACGAATTATTTAAAAAAGTTTCAAAGGAACCGTAACCAAGCACTGAAGTAAATGAACGGCTTGCAAGTAACAAAAAAATTGGGTTGCTGGGCATTGAATAATATTCCACGCCGTATTTGTTAATATCGGGAAGGCGGCGCAACCTTTCGGCGTCGATATTCCTCACGCAACAAAGCAAATATTTTTCGCCGTAATATATAGTAGGAATCAACAGATACATTTGCCAAGTAAAATTGTGGCGTTCGTTACGAGTGCGGAAGTAGCCGGTAATGTACGTGCCGCCAACGGCGTTTATCCTTTCCTCAATCGTCGATAAATTAAAAAACTGTTCAAATTTATCTCTGTCATCGAAATGAATATTTTTGCTTGCAAAATATTTTATCGACTGCTCAACCGAATCCTTGATTAAACCTTCAATGTATTGCGTGGAGCTTATATAAATATTTTCCATTTCCGTGCCGTCACACTTTATTAAATCAATTCGGCTGTAAAGCGTGTACAGAAATTTTAAAGCCGAGCTTTGACGATTTTCACGTTTCAAGGAATGTTTATTTGAAATGTAATCGACAATGGCAAGCAAGGCGGCAGTTTGAGTTTGCGAATTGTAGGCAATTTTGCGAAGGCGAATACTGAAAAAACCTTCGCTTGTAACAAAATCGCAGCTGTAACTTCCATCATTTTTTATACATTGTTGAGCGGTGGAACGAACTTTCAGGGCAAAACTCAAAGAAAAATTATTGAAAACGTCATTCGGCGAAATTTTTTCACCGACGCCCAAATTTTTGAAAATATTTCTGAAACCTGAATTTGCCATTAAAAATTTAAATCGCCGTCCGTCAAATTCCGTAATTGCCAGCGGCAAATCATTCAGCTTTTTAAAGTCGTCAGAAATATCAGCGGTATTTGCGGGAAGTTTCAACGGCATTTGCGAAAGTAAATTAACGCGCCCTATATCATTGTAATATTTTCTTTCTGCAGAATTTTCGTGGCGGTTTTTAAAATCAGAAATCATTTCTAACGGAGTGGGACGACCGAAAAGAAAACCTTGAGCCTTTTCACAGCCAATTTGTTTTAGAAATTCCAAAACTTCTTCATCTTCCACGCCCTCCATCAAAGTTTTAATTTGCAATTCCTTCGCCATATTCATAATATTTTTCAGAATGGAACGGGAACGCCCGCCGTTGTGAAAATTTTTTAAAAATCTGCCGTCAATTTTCAGCAAATCAAAATTAATTTCCTCCAGCACGTTCAACGAAGAATATTTACTTCCGAAATTGTCCAGCCAAATTTCAAAGCCGTTGTAACGAAATTTTTCAAGTACTTCATAAATTTCTTGCCGATTTTCGCCAAGCGCACGTTCGGTAATTTCGATATTCAATAAACCATTTGGTAAATCGTTCATTCTCAAAGTCTCGGCTGCAATTTGCGGCATATTCAAAATTTGAAAATCTAAGACGCTCAAATTAATTGAAACGGGTACAATCGTCCAGCCCAGTTTCATAAAATTTCGCATTTGCGAACAAACTTTTTTCAAAACAAAAACATCCAGCTTGTGAATCAGGCGGGCATCTTCCAAAATTCCAATAAAATCTGCAGGAGCCAAAAAACCAAATTCCGGGTCTTCCCAACGCGCCAATCCTTCATAGGCGCAAATTTTCCCGTTCACCACGTGAACTATTGGCTGATAGTAAACTTTGATATAATCTTTAGTCGCCGTTTCTTCGATACTTTCTATAATGTGGCGGCGCAATTTTTCACGCTTGCCGAGCTCATAGCTGTAATATTCCACGTTCTTTTCTTTGGAATTTTTCACATATTCGCAGGCAATTTCAGCGCATTTTTGAGCGTGTACAGATTGTTCGCCGCTTTTATTCGGTACAACGTAAATTCCGGCTTTCATAACAATTTCTTCAGTGCGCCGGAACGCTGCAACTGTATCATTAACAATTTTTATTCTGCGTTCAAGGTCGGATTGATAGGCAATTACAATAAATCTATCATTGAAACAACGAGACACGCAAAATTCAGAAAAAGTTTCAGAAATTACGTTGCTGACGTGAACCAGTAACCGGTCGCTTTCATCAAAGCCGAAAAGATAATTGAACATACGAAAATTTTTTATGTCAAAATGAATGAACACAAGCCCTTTGGCGCGTTCAGATTCACTATCAATAATTTTTTGTGAAAAGCTGCGGAAATATTCCATATCTGGTAAACCTGTGAAAATATCCAGCTTGCTTGATAAATCCATAATTTTTATTTTCTCCTAAAAAAATCGCTTGTTACACATTTATACACATTTTCGGCAATTCTAACATATGCTTTTTAAATGGTAAAGGCAGTGAATTTGAAATTGCTCCTTCGATTTTTTAAAAATTTTTTCAAACTTAGAGATTTTAAAAATTTAAAATTTGAATATTTCTGCAGAATCAATATAATTAGGGGCGGTGTTTTTATTGGTTAAAATTTTTTGTTGTTTATTTTGAGAGGAGTTTTTTATGGCACAGAGAAAAAATTTTGATTGGGTGGATACTATCCGCGTTTTTTCAACATTGAGCATAATTGTTTTTCATTATGCTTGCGTCCTTACTGAAAATCCACATCTTCAGAACGTTGTTATAAATTTTATTTTCGGGATAAATCATTTTGGCGTTGCCGCCTTTTTTGGAATAAGCGGTTATCTTGTTGTAAATTCTTTGGATCATTCAAAGGACGTTTGGGATTTTTACCGCAGAAAAATTGTACGCATTGTTTTTCCATTTACGGCAACTTATATCATTGCGGTTGTAATTGTTTTACTGAATCCAAATTTCCCGCCGCTTCCAATAATGAGCATAATAGTTGGACTTTTTCCATTTGACGTAAACATAACGAAATTTTTCAATATTCCGCACTTGTTTTTGGTCGGCGAATGGTTTATTGGAACAATTATTTTGCTTTACTTAGTTGCTCCGCTGATTTATAAATTTTTGCGACTGAATGTTCCGCTTACAATGATTGCCGTTATTGCTATTTCGTGCTTTTCGATAGATTTTTTCATGCCGTTTCAACTTCAAGAAAGAATTCTCAATGTTCAAATGCTTGCTATAGTTCGTATGCCGGAATTTGTAACTGGAATGGTTTTATTTTTGTACCGTGACAAAATTTTTTCAAGACAGTCTCAAATTCTTGCTTTGGTATTAACTTTTGCAATGGTCTTGTACTCCGGCTTTTCAAACTTTCCGACAACCAACATTTGGGCAAAATATTTCTTCGGTATAGATACAAACTTGCATTTAATTTTGGCGTTGATGCTGTCAATTTATTTATCCTTCATCATTGCAGACTTAGCCAACAAATATTGCAAAAAGATTATGGCTTTCTTCAACGGCTATAAAGATATTTCTTACACTGTAATTTTGGTTCATCATCTGCTGATTTATAAAATCGTTGCCTTCTTCGGTGCAAACGATTTAAAGCCGCTTTCCTCAATAATGGTTTTGATACTGATAACTGTTGTTGTCTTGATTGTCGCTACAATCGTAAGGAAAATTTACGCGCCTATTGAGAAAAAATTATTGGGATGAAATATGTCTACAAAGTTTTTATTTTACTTAAATTTTTTTAAAACGGCTTTTCTTTCTTGCGTGGCTTGCGTAGCAAGGCATGCTCTTTAGTAGGCGCAAAGAAAGGAGCAACTGCTCGTACTCCTCGCAGTTGCAACCCGCCCAAAAGAAAGAAACAGCTGCACATAACGACATCACGTCGGAGCAATGCTCCTACTCGTCGCATTGCAAGTGCAGCGGGCGCGCGTCCGTGCGCGCCCACTTTTCAACACTTTTGTAAATAAATTCTAATGAAAATTATCGGAGGATTGAAAATGAGAGCCGCACTATTTTTACTTTTTTCAATGATTGTTATGATTTTGTCGGCAGGTTGCAATTCGGAAAATGTTTCTGAAAAAAATTCCGAAAATATTTTTTACGTTGCGAAAGATGACAACGGCAGAGAAATTACGCTTGCTCAAAAACCTCAAAGAATTGTAGTGACTTCCGCGTCATTTTTGGAACCTTTACACGCGGTGGGCGGCGAAGTCGTTGGGCGTCCGACTTCAAAAAATAAATTGCCGGACTTTGCCAAAGATGCCGCTGATATTGGCACAGTTTACCAAATTGACACGGAAAAACTTTTGGCTTGTCAACCCGATTTAGTCATTATCAATAAGGGCATGAATGAAAAACTTTCAGATATTCTTGATGAAAATAAAATTCCGTTCCTCGTCCTCAATATGAAAAGTTATGACGACGTTACAAAAAATATTTTTACGTTCGGCGAAATTACGGAGCAACCTGAATTGGCGGTTGATATTATTGAATCAATGGACTTTAAAATACAAAATGTCGTGCGAAAAATTCCGCCCGAATTAAAGCGCGTGGCAATTTTGCACGGAACGGCGCAAGGTTTAAGCGTTCAACTTGATAACAGTATTGCCGGAAATGTTTTGCAAATTCTCGGTTGGCAAAATGTTGCAAGCGGAATGAAGGCAACCAAAGATGACGGCGATACCGCGCCTTACAGTTTAGAAACTTTGGTTGAGCAGAATCCCGAAATAATTTTTGTAACGAGTATGGGCAACCTTGACGAAATTAAAGCCAATATCGAAAAAATGATTTCAGAAAATCCCGCGTGGCAAACAATTCCCGCCATTCAAGACGGTAAAATTTATTATTTGCCGCAAGATTTATTTTTATTGAGCCCGGGCATTCATTATCCTGACGCGGTAAAATACATGGCAAGTTTAATTTATCCGGAGATTAAATTTTGAAAAAGCCTGTAATAATTTTAATTGCCTTTGGAATTGTAGCCGGTTTTGGAATTTGCCTTAGCGTAATGAAAGGCTCGGTAAATATTCCGGCGACTGAAATTTATTCAGCGATTTTTGAAAATGAATCAAGCGTACACGGGCAAATTTTGAACAATATCAGACTGCCGCGCACGATTGTAGCAGCGTTGGTCGGAATAAATCTTTCACTTTCCGGCGCAATTTTGCAAGCGGTTATGAAAAATCCATTGGCAGATCCGCACATAATCGGAATATCAAGCGGCGCAGGATTGGCGGGAATTGCGGTAATGCTTTTATTTCCTGAATCAAGTTGGGCAATAGCTCCCGTGTCATTTTTTGGCGCAATGGGCGCGGCAATTCTGATTTATATTTTGGCGTGGAAAAATGGAATACGCCCAATAAGAATAATTTTGGCGGGCGTGGCAGTGTCAGCATTTTTGGGCGCGGGAATTTCTTCATTGATGATTTTGAACAGTGACAAAGTACACGGCGCGTTAATGTGGATGGTCGGCGGATTATCTGCGCGAAGTTGGAACCACGTTGAAATAATTTTGCCGTATACAATTTTTGGAATGGCGGCGGCGATGATTTTCGCAAATTATTTGAATATCCTTTCACTTGGAGACGAAATGGCAAAAAGTTTGGGACTGCGCGTAGAATTTGTACGCTTGACATTTACGGCGTTGGCAGCACTTTTGGCAGCAAGCGCAGTTTCAGTTGTAGGACTTTTGGGATTTGTCGGCTTAATCGTTCCGCACGCCGCAAGATTAATTTTAGGTTCAGATTATCGATATTTATTACCGGGCGCGGCGTTGCTTGGAGTTGCAACAGTAACAATCAGCGACACATTTGCAAGAACAATTTTTGCACCGGTAGAATTGCCGGTAGGAATTGTAATGGCGGCGGCGGGCGCACCGTTTTTTCTGTTTCTATTGAGGAAAGAATTATGATTTAATGGCTATAATGTGTTTATAAATTTGTAATTTATTTTTATATTTTTAAAACGGCTTTTCTTTCTTTGGCGCAAAGAAAGAAAACCCGCCCAAAAGAAAGAAACAGCCGCACATAACGACATCACGTCGTTAAGCGCGGCGGGCGTCCATCCGTGGACGCCCATTTTTCAAAAAAGAAATATAAATTTTGATTAGGCGTTGCAATAATTGACGCCGTTTTTTCTGTTTCTGTTGAGGAAAGAATTATGAAACTTGAAACTAAAAATATTTCTGTAACCATTGCGGGAAAATCAATTCTTCAAAATGTCAGTGTGAATTTTCCTGAAGGTAAGCGAATAGCGATAATTGGAGCGAACGGCGCGGGAAAATCTACTTTGCTAAAAGTTTTGGCGGCGTTAAATTCTGATTATCAAGGCGAAGTACTTTTGGGCGGTGAAAATATTCGTAATCTTAGCAGAAAAAAAATTGCCCGCAGTCTTGCAGTAATGCCGCAAACTATGCAGGCTCCGCCGGATATTACCGTTGAACGTTTGATTGATTATGGGCGTTTTCCATATCGTGGAATTTTTAGCGGCAGCAACCCCAAAGAGGACAAAGCCGCCACTGATTGGGCAATAAAAGTTGTTAAACTGGAAGATTTTAAAAACAGGCAAGTTATTTCACTTTCCGGCGGCGAACGTCAACGCGCAAGAATTGCAATGGCGTTGGCTCAAAAACCGCAAATTATTTTATTCGACGAGCCGACAACTTACCTTGATATTGCACATCAGCTTGAAGTTATGCAAATTATTCGGCTGATAAATGAAAAATTTGGAATGACGGCTATAATGGTGTTGCACGATATAAATCACGTGATAGAATACGCCGACGAAGTTGTAGTTATAAAAAATGCAGGGATTTTCGCGCAGGGTAACCCTAAAAAAATTTTGAATGAAAATTTACTTGCTGAAGTTTTTGGAGTCAAAGCCGAAATTTTTACAAACAGTGCCGGTAAAAATATTGTTTTTCCTGTTTCGACTTTGGAAAATTATTCTTCAAGCAGATTCTGAAAGGCGCGGCGGCAAATTAAAAATCCTCCTGCAACATAAATTATTAAAATCAAAATTGAAGTTGCAAAAAATTCGTTGCCTTCATTTAATGAACGCAGGATTAAACTTGTATGAGTCAACGGCAAGCAGTTAATGAAAAATCTTGCAATTTCCGGCAGTGCGGAAGTTGAAAAAAATGTTCCGCACATAAACGACATTGGCAATAAAATATATGTGTTTACCTGCGCCATTTCTTCATATGTGTCCAAACGCATTGCCGCATAAAATCCAATTTCCGCAAAAATGATTGAGTTTAAAATTATCACGGCTAAAAAAATTATCGACAGTGAAATTTTTGCGCCGAATATTGCCGCCAACAAAATTATTATGGCGGAAGAAATTAAACTGCGCAAAACGGCTGATAAAATTTTTCCAATTAAAAATGACTCCGTACTTATTGGCGAAAGTAAATATTCTTCCAAACTTTTATGATAAATTCTTTCCGCGTGAATCGGCATCACGCTGTGAAAACTGATATTCATTGAATTCAGTGCAATTATTCCGGGTACAATGAAATCTAAATAACTTCCCGACGCCATTTGTACACTTCTGCCGAGTCCCAATCCAAAGGCAGTTAAATATAAAAACGGCGCAACCATTCGGCTTATAATAAATTTTATGAGCCTTTTTTTTAATACAATCCAATCGCGCCAAAAAACTGTTCCAACGTCGCGCAGCATTAAAAATTTGCTCCTTGTTCGGTAAGTGAAATAAAAACTTCCTCAAGCGTTTTGACGCCCGCGCCGTTACAAAGATTTTCAGTTGAATCATTCGCAATTAATTTCCCGTGATTGAGAATTGCAACGCGGCTGCAAAGTTTTTCCGCCTCTTCAATGTAATGTGTCGTCAAAATTATTGTCACGCCTTCATTTCGTAAATCTTCAATCAAGCTCCAAATTTTTATCCTAACTTGCGGATCAAGTGCAACTGTCGGCTCATCCATAAAAAGAAATTTTGGGCGATGAATTAAAGCGCGGGCGATTAGTAAACGCCTTTTCATTCCGCCGGACAATTTACGAATATTTTCATTTTTAAAATCTGCAAGCTCCATATATTCCAAAAGTTTCTCAATCCTGCGCGAACGTTCCAATTTTTCCATTCTAAATAAACGGGCGTGCAACTCCAAATTTTCCCAAACATTTAAATCTTGATCAAAATTAATGTGTTGCGGTACAACGCCAATCATTTTTTTTATTTCGACAGAATTTTTATTCGCCTCTTGACCGGAATAAAAAATTTTTCCGGAAGTTGGAGCAAGTTGCATCGTCAACATTTTAATCAAAGTAGTTTTACCCGCGCCGTTTTTGCCGAGAAGTCCAAAAATTTCATTGGCTGGAATTTGCAAAGTTACGTTATCAACTGCAACTTTCCACGCAGTTTTTTTATTTTCGTCCGAACGTTTGAATTTTTTAACCACATTTTGTATTTCAATCATAAAAACTCCAAAAAATAAAAGGCGGTTGTTTTACCGCCCCAAACTGTGTAAAAATTTTTTTATCTTGCTTGAAGTTTTTCCCACGCTTCATCAGCGTGTTTGACGTAAAGAGCGCGAATGGCTTTATTTTCACCTAAGCCGCGCACATTCGCAGAAACTTTAAAGCCTTCGTTAGTCAAAATAGTTTTGTGTGAATCGTCTTCATCGCCCGCCATATCGTTATTGGCGTGGTCGCCGGCAACCATCATTATTGGAACGAGCGTAACATTTTTTATTTTATTCGCCTTCAATTTGGGAATGACGGTTTCAAGACTTGGCCAGCCTTCGACGGTGTAGACGTAAACATTTTTATATCCCATTTCGTCAAGTTTGGATTGAATCACGGAGTAATAGGCGTTGGAGGTGTGCGGCGTGCCGTGTGCAAGTAAAAGCACTGCAGAATTTTTGGCAGGTTTTTTAATTTCAGTGAAAAGAGCTTTAATAAAATCTTCAACGTCGTCAGCTTGTTCTTCCTGTCCCTGCCAATACATCAGCGAAGTTGCAAAAGTCATTTTCTTGAAATTTTCTTTGTAGTTGTGGAAAACGGTTTTCTGATATTCGTACTCCATACCTGGAATAACATCAAGCGAAACTAATGCAACGCGGCTGTAACCTTCAGATTGAAGTTGCTCAAGTGCTTGCTCCGGCGTGGGATATGTAATGCCTTCTTTTTCTGCAATGCGATCTATAACTATATGGCTTGTAAAAGCAGTTACAACTTTAACGCCGGGATGCGCCGCTTGAATGTCTTTTACAGTGGCTTCGATAGTTTTGGCGCGGTTTTCGGTGTAAGTCGTTCCGAAACTCAAAACAACTATTGCATCTTTGTCCGCAAGATTTTTAAAATTGAAGGCGGGGTTTTCATATTCCAAAACTCCAATTTGTGCGGCGGTAAGCAGTGCAGGTGTTGCCATTCTAACTTCAGGATTGAGCGAATACGCCGCTTGCGCCGGTTCACAAGTCAAAAAAAGTGCCGAACAAGCAACCGACGCCGTTAATAATTTTTGCCAATTTTTCATCGAAATACCTCCAAAATTTTTTTCAATTCTATATCAATGCTATTTCATTGTCAAAAAATAATTCACAATTTCAATAAAATGTGCGCCGATAAATTAATTGATTTTAGGCAATTAAATGAAATTTAAAATGGCGTCCATAAGATTTTCTTCCCAAATGTAATTGCCGCTGAAATTGCCTTGACTGCGCGAGTCGTCATCTTCAGAAATCGCCGTGCCGTTCATCATATAAATAAAGCCGGTTTTAGTATTTGGAATGAAAAAAATTCCTGACAGCATACCAAACGCCGCGCCGGTATGACCGATTAAATTTATAACGTGATTTTTGCAAACGCGGCTTGTACTTTTGCCGTCGATAAAATAAACGCCCAAGCCGTAATTCAAAATTGCGCCGCCGTAATTGTTGCCATTTTTTCCGTTGTAAATCCAATTCAGCTGAAACATTTCGGCTAAAGATTTTTCACTTAGAATTTTTTTGCCGTGAAAATTTCCGCCGTTCATCAACATTTCTAAAGTATTTGCCATTTCTGAAAAAGAAATTCTCAAGCCGCCTTGCGGTGAAAAAATTGTGGCGTTCGTACCTGCGCGATAATTTTTCAAGCTGTAACTTTGCTGAAAATTTTCTTCGTATGGATTCTGCAAAAAAATTGTATCCTTCATAGGCTGAACATTTTTAAAATCGTCCGCCTTGCCGTACCATTCGCCATTTTCATTCCAGCCGCCCGCAGAATTTTTTTTCTGATAAATTGTACCGAGCTTTTCAAATTCTGTTGCAGAAAAATTCGCCGGTACATAATTCGCCGCCGTTTCAAGTTGACTCAAAATATTTTCCCGCTGATAAATATCAAAACGCTTGCCGGTAACTTTTTCTATAATTGTCCCCAAAATTCCATAGTTTAAATTACTGTAACAGAAAAAATTTTTATCTTCGGTTGCAAAATGTGCGCCGCCTTCAAAAAATTTGCCGTCAGGTTTAAAAAATTCTTCAATGCTAATTTCAGGCGGTATGCTGTAAATTTTGCCGTCGCGCAGGGTTGAGGTATGACTTGCCAACATTCGCACGGTTATTTTTTCTTCAGGAAGATTTGGATTACGCAGTTTAAAATTTAAATATTCGCTTACGTCTTCGTCAAGATTAATTTTGCCCTGTTCAACAAGTTGCATCATCGTAAAAATCGTAAACATTTTAGAAATTGACGCCGCTCTGAATCTTGTATCACGAGTTACAGGCTTTTCAATTTCGCCAATGACGCGCCGTCCCAAAAACTTTGAATAAATTTCTGCGCCGTCCTTGTAAATTATAACGCCTAAACCCGGAACTTTTATACCAGTATCACCTATCATTTTTTCTAACTCAAAATCGATCATTGTCTTACTCCAAACTTAAAAATTTTGAAAAAGTCAACCGCAGAGGAAATGGGCGCACAGGACGTGCGCCCGCCGCGCTTGCAATGCGACGAATAGGAGCATTGCTCCGCCGTGATGGCGTTATGTGCGGCTGTTTTCTTTCTTTGCTAAGCGTTTCTTTCTTTTGCACCAAAAGAAAGAAATGCGTTTTAAAAAAAAACTACATTCACCTATAAAATACAATAATCTTTATCCACATTTGCCGCGCTCCTAACTTGAAAATTCTATGAATTTTTGTTATTATAACAAATATTTTTTAGAGGGGGCGCAATGTTGGAAAAAAATTTTTTTATTTCTAAAATCGATGACGAAATTTTTTCCAGAATTGATGGAAAATCTTACAAAAAAAATTGTACCGTGCCGCTTGAGGATTTACGCTATTTGAATCTTTTGCACAAAAATTTGAATGGCGAAACTTTGAGCGGCGAATTAATTTGCAATGTTAAAATCGCTGAAACGCTGATTGAAATTTTTGAAAAACTTTACGCGGGGAATTATCCTATTGAAAAAATCAAACTTGTTGACGAATACAACGCCGACGATGAACTTTCAATGGCTGATAATAATTCTTCGTGTTTTAATTTTCGATTCGTTTCAAATACCACGCGCATTTCTAAGCACGGCTACGGTATGGCGGTTGACATTAACCCGCGCTACAATCCTTACATTAAATTTGTAAACGGCAAAAAAAGTATCGAACCGGCGAACGGCGCGGACTTTGAAGACAGAATTAAAAATTATCCCTACAAAATTGTTGAAGGCGATTTGTGCCACAAACTTTTTACCGAACGCGGCTTTTTATGGGGCGGCAACTGTTGGAAAAATGAATTGGACTATCAGCATTTTTTTATACCCGACGGCTTTACTGAAGACGGCGAACCGCGCTAATAGGTGTTAGTGATTAAAGACTAAAGACTAGGGATTTTTTATTGAAAGGAAGAATTAATTTGAAAAAAATTTTTGCAATAATGCTCATTGCATTAACGGCGATTTTTACAGGTTGCGGCGGCGACAACGCAGGCGGCGACAATAAAAAATTAAGTGTTATGCTCGGCTCCAATGTTGTATCTTTGGACAGTGCGCAGGCAACCGACCTTGTATCTTTTGAAGTTATCGCAGATTGTATTGATGGTTTAATGCAACTAGATTCAAAAGGCAAGGCGATTTTTGCACTTGCTGAAAAAGTTGACGTTGCAGAAGACGGCAAAACTTTTACATTTCATCTGCGCGACGCTAAATGGTCTAACGGCGATGACGTAACCGCTGAAGATTTTGTATTTGCGTGGCGTCGTCATTGCCAATCAGCTAACGAATACGCTTATATTTTCGGCGATACCGTTGCTTGTATCAAAAATGCTGACGCCGTTATAAAAAAAGAAATGACGCCGGAAAATTTGGGCGTTACTGCCACTGATTCAAAAACTTTGGTCGTTGAACTTAACGCGCCTGTACCGTTTTTCTTGTCTTTAATGGCGTTTCCAACTTTCTATCCGATTAACGAAAAATTTTATAACAGTTTAGAAAATGGCAGTTACGGCACAAGCCCCGAAACTTTTCTTTCAAATGGCGCGTTTATGTTGGCTGAATATTTGCCCGGTACTGCAAATATCCAACTCAAGAAAAATGATTCTTACTGGAACGCCGCGCAAGTTTCGCTTGACGGTTTCCAATATCAAGTTGTTTCATCTTCAGACAACGCTTTAACTTCCTTCAAAAATGGCACGCTTAACCTTGTAAGTATTGGCGGCAACCAAGTGCAACACGTACAATCAGACGCCGAACTTTCCAAAAATTTGCAGATTCATCCAACTGCACTTTTGCAGTATCTTTCCTTCAATCAAGATGCTAAAAATCATCACGGCGGCGCACTTGCAAATAAAAATCTGCGCCTTGCAATTTCAAACGTTATCGACCGTGAATCTTTGGTAAATAATTTCGTGGCTAACGGTTCATTGGCTACTTATACCGCCGTTCCAATTAATTTTGCGCCGAATTTTGAAACAGGAAAATTTTTCGCTGAAGATCAAAAACAATTTGCTGATGTTGTAAGTTTCGACGTTGAAAAGGCACGCACATTTTTTGAAACTGCAAAGGTTGAAATTGGCAAAACTAATTTTGATTTAAATATTATTTACGCAAATGACAGCGGCGATACTGTTGTTAAAGTCGCGCAGGCGATTAAATCGCAAGTTGAAGAAAATTTGCCCGGCGTTACAATAACTTTGCAACCTATGCCAAAGGCTGAATATCTTAGCAATATTACTTCAAACAACTATGACTTAGCGTTGACAAACTGGGCTCCTGATTATAATGATCCTATGAGTTTTTTCACTTTGTGGACAACTGAAGGCTGCGAAATTTCCGAACACTGGAGCAACGCGGACTACGACAAAATTATTTCTGATTGCACGACCGGCGCACTTGCATACGATTACAATGCACGTTGGGCGGCTATGTACGACGCCGAAAAAATTTTACTTGATAACGCGGTTATTGCGCCGCTTTACACCAACGCAAGCGCAAATTTAATTTCTTCAAATGTAACCGGAATTGAATTTCATTCCGTAGCACTTGAGCGCGTCTTCAAAAACGCAAAAGTCCAATGACAAAATATGTAACTAAAAGAATTTTAATGGCGGTGTTGACGCTTTTTGTAATAACGTTTGTACTTTTCGTTTTGATTCGTATAATGCCGGGCGATCCTTTCCCCGTCGAAAGAATGAGCGCGGAAATGATTCTGCAAAAACGTGAAGAACTGGGACTCAACAAGCCAATTTTAATACAGTTTATTGATTATCTTTCAATGCTTGCAAATGGCAGTTTTGGAAATGGAACTTCACTTTATAACGGCGCACCAATAAAACCAATTCTTTTAAAATGTCTGGAAAATTCCTTCAAAATTGGCTTAATTTCAATTTTGTTTGGTACAATCGTTGGACTTTTAATTGGAATTGTAGCGGCGTTGAATCGTGGCAAATTTCTTGACGGTTTATGTACAGTCGTTTCAATTTTGGGCGTCTGTATCCCGTCATATGTTTTTATGATTTTCCTGCAGTATTTTTTCTCATATAAAATTCCATTCTTCCCGTACTTTTTCGACGCCTCAAATTTTCTACACTCTGCGATAATGCCCGCGCTGTCTTTGAGTCTTTTGGCAATTTCGATTATTGCAAGATTTACCAGAAATGAAATGGTCGAAGTTATGAATAGCGATTACGTAAAACTTGCAGAGGCAAAAGGCGTGTACGGCTGGCAACTTATCAGAAAACATATTTTGCGAAATGCTTTAATTCCAATAGTCACGGTAATTGCACCGCTCGTCGTCGATTTATTAACAGGCGCAATGGTTATCGAAAAAATTTACGGGATTAACGGCGTCGGTAAATTAATGGTTGATGCAATTTCAGGACAAGGCGTCGATTACAATTACGTTTTGGCGTTGGGAATTGTCTTTTCGGCAATGTATATCGGCGCAATGCTGATTTTAGATATTTTGTACGGAATAATTGACCCGCGTATAAGATTATCGGCAAAGGACGGCTGACGATGGAAAAAATTTACACGCCGACGAAGGAAGACTTTGAATTTATTGAAAATCGAAATATTGAAGTCGATACAAATTTTGCGTCGCAGGGATATTGGCGCGGCGTTTTCGTTCACTTTGTAAAAAATAAATTTGCAATGACGGGCGTTATTTTAGTTTCGGCGATTATGATTTTTGCGATATTTGCGCCGGTTTTCAGTTCCTACGCTTACGATGAAATTGTTTCAGTTACTGACGCAAGCGGCAAAGAAATTGTTGCAAAGGCTTTACAGCCGCAATTTTCCGGCAGTGCTGAAAATTTATTTGCTGACAAAACTTTTATTTTCGGTACGGATGATATGGGGCGCGATTTATGGACGCGCACTTGGCAAGGTGCAAGAGTTTCTTTAATAATTGCGTTTGTGGCAATTTTTATTGATATGCTGATTGGTACAAGTTACGGCTTAATTTCCGGCTTTTTCGGCGGCAACGTTGATAATGTTATGCAAAGATTTATTGAAATTGCGGGAAGTATTCCAACGCTCGTTATAATTTCGATTCTTGCTATTTTTATGTCAAAAGGAATTGGGCTTGTTATTGCGTCGCTGCTGATAACTGAATGGATTGGAATGAGCAAAATTGCGCGGGCTGAATGTTTAAAACTTAAAGAGCGTGAATACGTTTTGGCAAGTCGAACGCTCGGCGCGGGCAGTTTCCACATAATTTTTAAACAGATTCTGCCAAATACTATTGGACCAATAATAACGCAGGTAATGTTTTCAATACCGGTTGCCATTTTTACAGAGGCGTTTTTGAGTTTCGTCGGCGTTGGAATAGTTTTGCCGCAATGTTCAATAGGTTCACTGATTGAGGCGGGCTTTGGCAACATTACAATTTTGCCGTATCAGATTTTGCCGCCAATAACCGTACTTGCAATTTTGATGCTGGGATTTAATTTAATTGGTGACGGATTCAGAGAGGCACTTGCTCCCAAACTTGAGGATATGTAATTAAATCAAGATACAGATTGACAGACTGAAAAAATTAGCCCGTTCTTTGTGCTGCGTCAGCAAACGTTGAAATTACAGCAGACTTGGCGCGGCAGCAAAGTTGGAATTACGAAAATCCCAGCACGCGGAACGGGCGTTAAGAGCACTTTTTCTTTGCTACTTTCTTTTTTTGCTCCGGAAAAAAGAAAGTAGATTTAAAATAATTATTTGTAAAATGACATAAACGCCGGAGGAATTTTTATGAAAGTAGCAGTTATAGGCGCAACTATAATTGATGTGGTTTCTTACGTCGATAAAGCCCCTGAATACGGCGGGACGGTAACAATAAATGATTTTCATATTGCCTGCGGCGGCAAAGGCGCAAATCAAGCGGTTGCCGCTAAAAGATTGGGCGCAGATGTTTTAATGGTTTCTGCTGTCGGCGATGATATATTTGGGCAAACTGCGCTTGAAAATTTTCAGAAAAATGGAATGGATACGCGGCAAATTATCAAAGTGCCAAAAGTTTCAACCGGCGTTGTAATGATTATAGTTGAGTCGTCCGGACAATATCGCAGTATGTATTATCGCGGCGCAAGTAATTTTTTGACGCCGGAAAATATTTTGCAAGCAGCTGAAGATTTAAAAAGTTGCGGACTCTTTGTAATTCAACTTGAAATTGCGCTTGAAACTGTTTACGCGGCGATTGACTTTGCCAACAAAAATAATATTCCCGTAATTTTAAATCCTTCGCCACTGCATGAAAAACTTTCGATAGAAAAAATTTGCCCGTGCGAATTTTTTGTACTGAATGAATCTGAATTGCAAATTTTAACTGAAATGCCGATTGATTCACTTGAAAAAATTGAAGTTGCGGCGAAAAAAATTTTGGCGCAGGGCGTAAAAAATATTATCGTGACGCTTGGAAGTCGCGGGGCAATTTGGTTTAATGAAGGCGTTACAGAATTTGTACCGACGCTGAAAGTTGAATCTGTTGACAGCACGGGCGCGGGCGATGCGTTTGTAGGTTGTTTTGTAAAAAATTATGCTGACGGCAGAAATATTCTTGACTCAATAAAAATGGCGTCAAAATACGCGGCTTTAAGTGTAACTCGAAAAGGCACGCAAGATTCTTATTTGACGGCTGATGAATTTGAAAATTTATAAAGGAAGTGTAAAAATGAAATATGAAATTTTGTACCCTGAAGCTTTTCCTGTCGTGCAATTTTATTTACAGCGCGGCGAAAAAATCAAAGCTGAATCCGATGCAATGATTGCAATGAGTGCAACGGTTGACGTTGAAGGCAAAATGGAAGGCGGAATTTTAAGCGGACTTGCAAGAAAATTTCTTTCCGGCGAAAGTATGTTTTTTCAAGAATTGGTTGCAAGGCGCGGCAACGGCGAAGTTTTAATTGGTCATCAGTTGCCGGGCGGAATTTTGGACTTGGAACTTGACGGCTCCTACGGCTTGACGATTCAAAAAGACGGCTATTTGGCAAGCACTGAAGGTATTCAAGTTGATACTAAAATGCAGAATTTGACTCAAGGACTTTTTGGCGGCGAAGGCTTTTTTGTACTCAATGCACGCGGTCGCGGTACGGTTTTTGTATCAAGTTACGGCGTCATTCACCCGATAAATTTGGAAGACGGCGAAGAATATATAATTGACAACGGGCATTTGGTGGCGTGGCCTGATTATATGGAGTACAAAATTGAAAAGGCGTCCAGCGGAATTATTTCAAGTATCACATCCGGCGAAATGTTAGTTTGTCGTTTCAGAGGTCCCGGAATTGTTTTGATTCAAACGCGCAACCCTGACAGTTTTGCAAGTTGGATTCGTTCAATGGTTCCTTCAACTTAGATTGCAAGGCAGGAAAATTCTAACAATAGCTTTTTCGGTGATGATGATTGATTTTAAATTTGAGGTAAATTTATGAATTGGAAAAAATATTTGGCGGCAGGTTTAATTTTGCCAAGTTTGATAGTGGCGGGCGATTTTGTGACTGATAAAAAAGTTTCTGCTGAAGTTTTGCAAGTTGAAAATATTTTGAGCGTTACGGGCGTTGCTGAAGTTTACGGCGACGGCGAAAAAATTTCCTACGCCATTTTGGAATATCCAAAAAAAATTTCTCCAAAAAATCTTAACGCTACAGATTTTGGCGTTGAGGGAAAAATTATTTCTGCGGTTTACGTCAATGACAAGCCGGAAATTACCAACAAAAATAAAATTGGGCGGTACGTAATTTTGAAATTTGAAAACGTCAACACCGCCTTTGACGGCAATTTAAATCAAAAACCTAATCGCCCCAAAAATGAATCTGCTCGCGCAGGTGATGCGCCAATGCGTTCAGATAGAAAACTTCCAAATTTAAATTTCACAGTCAAGCAGGTTAATAAAATTACGGCGGCGGACGGTACAGAATTTTTGCCGACTGAAAAAGCCGTTACAAAAATTTCTGCGCCTGCGATTGAAAAATTTCAGCAATTCACTTACACAGACAAAAACGGTAATTCAATGCCGTACAATCTTTACTTGCCGAAAAATTACGACGCCAATAAAAAATATCCGCTGTTGTTTTTCGTAGCTGACGCAAGCGCAAATATCAACGAAGTTACAACGCCGCTTTTTCAAGGCAACGGCGCAACAAGTTTTCTTGATAAAAATTGCATAATCCTTGCGCCGCAATACACCGCAGATTTGGTTGATAAACTTGGAATGATGACGACTGACGAAAATATTTGGACTGACGGGCTGGAATTGATAACGAATTTGCTTTTTGATGTGATAGAAAATTACAGCGTTGATAAAAATAGAATTTACGGCACGGAACAATCTCAAGGCGGAATGACAAATATTGCGATTAGTGATAAATACCCCGACCTTTTCGCCGCGCAGCTTTTGGTTGCCTGTCAGTGGAATGTTGACGAAATGGAAATTCTCAAAAATAAAAATTTGTGGATTGTAGTTTGTGAAGGCGACACAAAGGCTTTTCCTGGTATGAATGAAGCTGTAGCACGTTGGGAAAAACTCGGCGCAAAAGTTGCACGAAATAAAAATTTTTGGGACAGTAAAGCCGCAATTTCTGAACTCAACAAGCAAGTTAAAAATTTGGAGCGTCAACGCGCCAATATAAATTACACGGTTTTTGCGGGCGGAAACCATATGTACACGTGGAGTTTTGCTTACAATATTGACGCCCTGCGCGATTGGTTATTTAAGCAGAAAAAATAAGGCGGTGTTAAAATGGTAGACAGTTTGAGGAGTGCGCTTGAACTTTTGCGCCAAATTCCTAATCAACTAATTGAAACTGATGTTGAAGTAAATCCTGCGGCTGAACTTTCCGGCGTTTATCGTTACATTGGCGCGGGCGGTACGGTTATGCGTCCAACTACGATTGACGGTCCCGCAATGATTTTTCATAATATCAAAGATTTTCCAAATGCAAGCGTGATAATTGGTTTAATGGCAAGCCGTGAGCGCGTTGCAAAACTTTTCGGTTGCAAGAAAGAGGAACTTGGACATTTAATCAAGGACTGCGCGAATAATCCAATTCAGCCGGTTGTAATTGATAAAGCCGCGCCATGTCAAGAAATTGTACACCTTGCAACGGACGCAGATTTTGATTTATTTAAACTTTTGCCCGCGCCGACAAATACGCCGCAAGACGCAGGGCCTTATATAACTTTGGGAATGTGCTATGCTACACACCCTGACACGGGACTTTCAGATGTAACAATTCACAGAATGTGCATACAGAAAAAGGATGAACTTTCAATTTTCCTGCAACCGGGATCGCGTCATATTGGCGCAATGGCTGAACGTTCAACAGAATTAAATCAGCCGTTGCCAATTTCTGTATCAATAGGCGTTGACCCTGCAATTTCTGTTACAAGTTGTTTTGAGCCGCCTACAACTCCTTTAGGTTTTAACGAACTTTCCATTGCGGGCGCGTTGAGAAAAAAGCCTGTTGAATTAACGCGCTGTATCACGATTAAAGAAAATTGTATTGCAAATGCTGAATATGTCATTGAGGGCGAAATTTTACCGGCAAGCAACAACGTTATCGAAGATCAGAATACTCACACCGGCTTTGCAATGCCTGAATTTCCGGGCTATGACGGTCCCGCCTCTCATGAATGTTGGCTGTTGAAAGTCAAGGCAGTTACTCACAGAAAAAATCCAATTATGCAAACGTGCATTGGTCCATCTGAAGAACACGTAAATATGGCGGGTATTCCTACAGAGGCTTCAATTTTAAATTTGCTTGATAAAGCGTTGCCCGGCAAAGTCAAAAATGTTTATTCTCATCGCGCAGGCGGCGGAAAATATATGGCGATTCTGCAGTGTGTCAAAAATAATCACGTTGACGAAGGCAAGCAACGGCAAGCGGCGTTATTGGCGTTTTCGGCGTTCCCTGAACTTAAGCACGTTATTTTGGTTGATGATGACGTTGACATTTTCGACACTAACGACGTACTTTGGGCAATGAATACGCGCTTTCAAGGCGACCGCGATATTATTACAATTCCGGGCGTGCGTTGCCATCCATTAGATCCAAGTTCCAATCCTCAATATTCGCCGTCAATTCGTGACGTTGGAATTTCTTGCAAAACTATTTTTGATTGTACAGTTCCTTTTGATATGAAAGAAAAATTTAAACGCGCTCCGTTTTTGGAAGTTGATCCGCGCAAATGGTATCCTGCTTATGAGGGTTGAAGAAAAAATTATTACGAAAAAACTTTCATTTGCCGAAATTAAATTTGAAATAAAACCTGTTGGCAAAGATATTTTAATTTTGATAAGCGGTGGCGACACTCCGCACATTGGCAGCGCAGTTTTGGCAATTCCGAGAAAATCTTTGAACAGTGATTCAATCAGTTGTACTTCGTCAGTTTTAAATGTTACCGGACACAAAGACGAAAAAATTTGCCGATACGTGGCAGAAAGTTTTTGCAAGCGTTATAATTCGGTTGTAGTTTGTACCGGCGGTTTTCACGTCGATAACTTGACGGCGGAACAAATTCAAGAAGTTGTTGAGGCTTGCAAATTTTGAGGTAGTAATATGAAAAAAATTTTTACCGTTGCAATTTTTGTGGTGGCGATTTTTTCAAATATTTGTTTTGCTTATACGCCGTTAGAATTTAGTTTAGGCGGCTTGACGCTGAATAACACTTACAGCGACGTTATAAAAATGTACGGCGAACCTACAAGAAAACTTCGCGGCTATTCGCAAATGGTTTCAAATGTTATAATGTACGGCAGTAACGTTGAAATTGGATTTTTGGGCGACAAAATTCGCTACATTGTAACGACGGCTGATAATGGCTGGGCGACTCCTGCGGGCGTTCATGTTGGAATGTATTTTGATGAAGTTGCAAAAATTTACGGTGCAGATTTTACAATGTGGGAACGCACTTTTGAAGAAATTCCCGCGTTTATGCGCGAATCCGGCGAGCCTTATTTTGAATACGAATGGACGGGCGCAAAATACAGTTGGTCACAAGTCAGCGAAAATTTTTCTTATGAATTTGGCGACACGTCTTATATTTTTTCGGTTATTGTAAATGAAGGCAAAGTAACGGCGATTGAAATTTCTCAATCTACGCCGGAATATTAAAATTTGGAGGTTTTAAAAATGGAAAAAACTTTGGTACTGATTAAACCTGATGCATTTGGAAAAAATCACACGGGCGATATTTTGAAACGTTACGAAGACGAGGGCTTAAAAATCGTTGCGGCAAAAGTTATGCAAATGGATAAAAAAATTGCGGCGATTCACTACGCTGAACACGTCGAAAAGCCTTTTTATCCTGATCTTGTAGAATTTATGACGAGTGCGCCTTTAATGGCGTTGGTACTTGGCGGCGAAAATGCAATTTCAAAAGTTCGTGAAATTAACGGCGCGACGAATCCTGCAAAGGCTGATGAAGGTACAATCAGAAAACTTTTTGCAGAAAGTGTCACGAAAAACGCGGTACACGCTTCTGACAGCCCCGAAAGTGCCGCACGTGAAATTAAAATCTTTTTCAGCGAAATTGAACAGTTTGGAGCGTAGACAATGAAAATTTATACAAAAACCGGCGACGCGGGCGAAACTTCGCTTTACACCGGCGAAAGAATTAACAAAGACACTCCCCGCGTTGGAACTTACGGCGCAGTTGATGAGGCAAATTCTGCGTTGGCAATGGCGCGGGCTTTTTCTGAAATTCCCGAAGTTAAACAAAAAATTTTTGACTTGCAAAGAATCCTTCCGCACTTAATGGCGGACTTGGCAAGCTTGAATAAACCTGCGCTGATTAAATCTGCCGACGTTCAGCAACTTGAAGACGAAATGGACGAAATGGATAAAAATTTGCCGCCGCTGAAAAATTTTATAATTCCCGGAAATACAAAGGCGGGCGCAATGTTAGACTTGGCAAGAACAATCATAAGACGCGCTGAAAGAAATTTTTACGCGCTTGCAAGATTAGAGACTGTTCATCAAGTGGACGGCTTATTTTTAAATCGCCTGTCAGATTATTGCTTTATGTTAATGCGTGTTGAAGAATTTTTCGCCGAAAAAAAATCTGCGGTACTAGTTTAAAATCCAATGGACGAGAAAAAAAATAGCGCGGTAAAAGATTTAACAGAAGGTTCACCTGCGAAACTAATTTTTTATTTTACGTTGCCGCTATTGGCGGGAAATGTTTTTCAGCAACTTTTTGGCTTTGTCGATACGCTGATAGTTGGAAGATTTTTAGGCGTTGAGGCGTTGGCGGCGGTCGGTTGTACAGGTAGCCTGATGTTTTTAATGTTGGGCTTTGTAATGGGCGCAACAAGCGGATTTTCAATTTATACGGGGCAACGATTCGGCGCAAAAGATTATGACGGTATAAGGTATAGCGTTGTTGTTTGTACAGTTTTGGCGTTGGTAATGTCAATTATTTTGGCGATTATCGGCGTGGCGTATTGCCGCGAGCTTTTGGTATTTATGGACACACCGCCGGAGATTTTGGAAGGCGCGTACAGTTTCATTGTAATAATTTATGGCGGCGTCGGTGGCTTTATTTTTCTGCAAATGCAGTCAAATTTAATTCGTGCGCTCGGCGACAGTAAAATGCCTACGATTATTCAAGCAACGACACTTTGTATAAATATTGCGCTTGAGCCTGTAGCGATAATTTTACTTGGGCTGGGAATACCGGGCGCGGCAGGTGCTACAATCGTTTCGCTGATTATTGGAAATATTATTTGCTTTATTTATATCAGAAAAAAAATTCCGCTCCTGCATACAAAAAAAGAAGATTGGCACTTTGATAAAGCAGTTGTATTGGAACATTTAAAAATCGGCTTGCCAATGGGCTTTCAATCTTCGATAATCGCAATAGGCGCGGTAATTTTGCAAATTGCGTTGAACGGCTTGGGACCTGTAGCAGTGGCGTCATTTGCGGCGGCACAAAGGGTTGACGGTATCGCAGTAATGCCAATGATGTCATTTGGCGTAGCGATCGCGGCTTACACGGCGCAAAATTTCGGCGCACAAAAATTTGAAAGAATCCATGACGGCGTAAAAAAGACAATTTGGATGAGTTGTTCATTCAGCATAGTTGCGGCGATTTTCAATATAATGTTCGGCGCGGAAATTATCAAATTGTTTGTCGGCGAAGGACAGGAACAAATTGTTGAGTACGGGCAATTATTTTTGACAGTCAACGGGCTTGCATACTGGGTAATGGCGTTGCTATTCATTTTCAGATTTACGTTGCAAGGATTGGGACAAGCTTTAATTCCAACATTTGCGGGCGGCGTCGAATTGGTTATGAGAATAATTGCGGCGGTTGTTTTGGTAGACTACTGGGGATTTTTGGGCGCGTGTTTGGCGGCTCCAATGGCGTGGGTCGGCGCGGCTGTACCGCTTGCCATTGCATTTTATATCACTCAACGCAAGATGAAACATTTATACAGCGACGATTGAGGAAGTGAAAATTTATGAAAATCGATTTAACCTACGAATTGACACGCGGCAAAATTGAAGATTGGCTTAAACAGTTCAGCGACAAAGATAAAATTTTAATGTCAAGCGGACATTTGGGAACACATTTTGACGTTATGGGAAAAACTTTTTCGCTTGATTATACTGAAAGTCGCGGCGTAATTTTTGATGTCAGCAGCGCGGGAATTGACGAAGTTACGGTTAATCAGATTGACTTTGAAAAAATTCAAGCGGGCGATTTTGTTTTACTGCGTACCGGCGTTAGTGAAAAATATGACTACGGCACGTCTGATTATAACGAAAAATTTCCGCAAATTTCTTGGGAAGTTATTGAAAAACTTGTTGAGAAAAAAATTCGTATGATTGGCGTTGATATGCGCGGCTTGCGTCACGGCGACGAACATAACAAGGCAGATAATTTTTGCTCTCAAAGAAATGTTTT
This sequence comes from uncultured Selenomonadales bacterium, assembly GCA_937877565.1. Classification (GTDB taxonomy): domain Bacteria; phylum Bacillota; class Negativicutes; order Selenomonadales; family Selenomonadaceae; genus Quinella. The sequence continues at coordinate 40,340 of CALFJB010000072.1, forward strand.
CGTGGTTGAAAATCTTGTAAACTTAGATAAACTTTTGAACGTGCAAGGAAATTTTACAATTCACGTTTACCCAGTCAATGTGAAAGGTTTTAGCGGCTTGCCAACGCGGGTAATTGCCGAATACTAAAAACTAAAAAAGCTGGTTGCCGAAATTTTGCAGCCCGTTATTTTTTTGCAGGAAAATATTTTACAGCGTTGAAAAAATACTTCGGTGATGAAATTGAATGTAGATTATGAACTTGGTGAATATAAATTTGAATGGGATTCTGAAAAAGCCGCTAAAAATTTTAAAAAGCACAAGGTAGCTTTTGAGGATGCGGCGCGTGTTTTTCTTGACAAGTATAGACTTGATTATTATGATGAATTGCACAGCGACGAAGAAGAAAGAATTAAAACTGTTGGGATTGTACTGAATGTTTTAGCTGTCATTTACACCGAACGCGGCGACAAGAACAGAATTATTTCCGCTCGTAGAGCTGACAAAGACGAGGAGGCGCAATATTATGAACAATTCTACGACTAAAGAAATACCTCCGCTTACTAGGGAGCAGATGAGACGACTTTATGAACTTTCAAAAATGCCTGATGAAGAAATTGACTACAGCGACATTCCAAAAATCACTCCTGAAGAATGGAAAAAATTTAAACCTGCGAGACTTCGCAAAAAAAATTTGAAAGTTGCAATCTAAAAAAGCGAGTTGGCTAAATATGAACAATTCGGGTACTAAACCTATTCCGCCATTGACTCCGGAGCAAATTGCAGAAATTGAGGCACTTTCAAAAATGAGTTACGACGAAATAGATTTTAGCGATATTCCGCCAATTTCAAAGGAAGAATTGAAACGCTTTAAGCCTGCGCGACTTCGTAAGAAAAATTTAAAAGTTGCAAGTTAAAAAATCGGGTTGCCGAAATTTGGCAGCCCGTTATTTTTTTACAAAAATTTTTCAAGATTTTTCAGAATTTTTCTTGACATAACCGTTTTTTTTTTTATAATGTTTCAAATTTTTTTGGCGGTGATATTTATGCAAGAAAACAATGAACTTTTTCAGAGATTGCTTTATGTCGATTCTGAATTTATCAAGGCATATAATAAATTTATCAGTTTAAAGATACCAAATAATATTTCATCTATTGACGAGCTTAACAAATATAAGCAAGAACTTGACGAAGCGAGTTTGGCGATGAGCGACTTTCAAGATAGAGGCGACGAAATTTACAGACAGTATCTTAAATCTATAGATTATTCGTCTGATATTTTTTTAATCCCAAAAGATTTACCAAAGTTGGCTCGTAATCACATAGTTGGCATTATAAATTCGCTCATCGATAACCATAATAAATATATTCAAAAAAATTCAAATGATTTGCCGGAAAATATAATTTCATTATGGCGAGAAAAAATTTCAATTTTAAAATCTGCGCGAAAATATATTCAAGATAAAATTGACGAAAGTTACAAAAAAATGGCAGATGACGTAGATTACAAAGGTGATTTATATACAAATGAAGATGAAATTGCTTTAATCAGAATTTTAAATAATACTGCGAGCGTTTCAAATGATGTTCCAGAAAATATTTCAAGTAATATTTTGAGCGGTTCAAGCAATGTTTCAAATGAATTTAAATATTGTACGAAATGCGGCACAAAATTAAAATCTGATGCGATGTTTTGCAGTAATTGCGGAAATAAATTTTCTGAGATTAATGGGAGCGACAATAAAATTTTGGAAATTAATAGTAAATCTTCAGTCAGTAATTCAAATGTTCATTTTCACGATGAATCTTTTCATATTCATTCAAATTCTAACTCAGATTTTTGTTGTCCAAATTGCGGCTCTGAAAATGTTCAAAGTTTGCCGATAATTTATCAAAGTGGCAGTAGTGGCACAAGCGCGGTAGTAGGTGCAACAAATTTTATTGCAGTTACTCAAGGAAATACGATGACTGACTTGGCAAGATCTGTAGCTCCGCCGACACAGAAAGAAGTTGATGACACTGCCTTAAATTGGTTAGTTTTTATAGGAATAGGCAGTTTATTTTTCGGTCTCATTCCTGTAACCGCAATCTGTTTTGTGCTTGCAATTATTGCTTATTTTTCTTCTCAAAAAGCAAAAGAACATAATGAAAAGCAATTTCTTATTGAATATGAAAATTGGAAAAATTCTTATCTTTGTCACAGGTGCGGAACTATTTTTAGAAAATAAAAAAATTCTTCAGCTAATGTATATGATGACGAGCGCGTTGATGTGGCTTTTCAACGGATGCCTGATGAAGAAATTGATTTAAGTGATATTCCTGAAATTACACACGAAGAATTTAAAACAAAGTTTAAGCCTTCAAGACTTCGCAAGAAAAATTTGAAAGTTGCAAGCTAAAAAAGCGGGTTGCCAAAATTTGGCAGCCCGTTATTTTTTTGTGTTAAAAATTTTTATACAGTTTTTAGCGCGTTTTGAATCTTAATCGTAGCGTTTTTTATTTTTAAAATTTATACAGTCTTTGGCGCGTTCTGAATCCTGCAAAGGCGACAAATCGGAGCGTTTGCTTTGCGAATTTTTATTTGCAGAAATTTATACAGTTTTTGGTGCGTTTTGAATCCTGCAAAGGCGACAAATAGGAGCGTTTGCTCTGTGAATTTTTATTTGCAGAAATTTATACAGTCTTTGGCGCGTTCTGAATCCAGACTTGTGAATTTTTATTGGCAGTAGGTTTATTCTGCGCCATAACGCCAACTAATTTATGCGGCGTGTAAAGTTCTTCCAAATAATTTATATCTTCGGCAGAAAGTTTTAAATCTGTAGATTTTGCCGCGCCGTCGATATGATGAAATTTCGTTGCGCCAACTACAGGCGATTCAACTTTTGTTAAAAGCCACGCCAAAGAAATTTCCGTCATTGAAACAGAATATTTTTCGGCAAGTTCAATTACCCGCTCAATAATTTTTGCGTCAACTTCAGCCGTTGCATCGTATTTACCTTTTGCGTAAGAATCTTCTTGCAGACGTTTTGAAGTTTCGCCGGGCTTTTTGGAAAGTCTGCCGCTTGCAAGCGCACTGTATGGCGTCATTGCAATATTTTCTTCAGCGCAAAACGCCGCCATTTCCCGTTCTTCCTCACGGAAAAGCAAATTGTAATGATTCTGCACTGAAATAAATTTGGCAAAATTATTTTTTTCGGCAAGTGCGTTCGCCTTCGCAAGCTGATAAGCATAACAATTCGCAATTCCAATGTAACGCACTTTGCCCGCTTTTACCGCGTCGTTTAATCCTTCCAAAATATCAAAAATCGGCGTCTGATAATCCCACATATGATAAATATACAAGTCAACATAATCTGCGCCCAAATTTTTCAAACTTTGACTAAGTGAATTTGTAACGTGTTGGCGACCGCTGATTTTATTTTCAATTTCTTCAGGTGTACGCGGTACAAATTTTGTAGCAATGAAAACTTCATCGCGTTTTGCAAAGTCTCTTAAAGCGCGTCCTACAAATTGTTCGCTACTGCCTTGCTGATACACAATCGCAGTATCAAAAAAATTTATTCCCATTTCAAGTGCGTGTTTGATAATGGCGCGGGAATCGTCTTCGCCGAGTGTCCAACTGTGTTGACCTGTAGCCGCGTTGCCGAATCCCATACAGCCCAAACAAATTCTTGAAACGTTCAAATCTGAATTACCAAGTTTAACGTATTTCATTTTGTACAACTCCTTTTTTGGTTAAAACAATATTCGCCGGAAGATATTCAATAATTTTTTCGGCTTGAATCATTGACTTTGTTGAGCGCAAAAATTTTTTATATTCAGCTGAATTGTTGTAATTTTTCTGCGCCGTTTCGTCTTTGAAAATTTCCATCGTGTGAAAAATATTTGGATTGGCTTGCTCCGCCGTTACGAACATTCCCAAAACTTCAGGATTTTCTTTGACTGCCCGCAAATATTCCGCCGAAATAATTTCTTGAAATTTCGCCACTTCCGACGCTTTAATTTCGTAGCGGTGAGTTGTAACAGTTTTTCCAACGCCGTCAATTTTTTGCTCCAAAACTATTCCATTAACCGGCAAAAGTTTCAAGCCTTTCAAAAATTGAAAACGTTCTGCGCGATACGTTTGAAAAGCCGCGCTTGTGCTGTGTATTCTGTACGCCTCGTCACTTTCGTAAATTTCCAACAACCTCATCAAGTCGGGATTATCTTTTTCAATGACGCCGTAAAGTGCATAAGTGCCGGATTCTTTGGCAACAGTTGACGGTAAAACTCTTGCACCAATTTCGCCGATTTTTCCCAAATTGCCGGGCGTCGATTCAACAACTGCCCATTGAACGCGCGGAAAATTGCCTTCAGGTGTACGAATTGGATTTGCATTTGCAGTTGAAAAAGTAACCGATAAAAGCCCGCTTAAAATTAACGCGGATAATTTTTTTGTTATTTGCATAAAAAACTCTCCAATTTAAAATAAAGCCCGTCACAAAAATTTTTGCGGCGAGCCTGTCTGTAGTTTACAGCAATTTTTACTTTTTGTTTTCTTCAAGGAATTTGGTTAAAGTTTTTCCGCCAACGCCCCAATTATCAAGGTCGTTTTCTTTAACGAGGACGTAGAAAAATTTTTCGTCAACGCCCAAAATTTCGCTTGCAGTTTTGGTAAGTCCTGCAATAAGTTTTTCTTTTTGCTCCTGATTAGGATGAACCGCGTCGATTGAAATAATTGGCATAAAATTTCCTCCTTAAGCTAAAATTTTTATAACAGCGTCGCCGACACTTGCCGCGCTTGCCGGATTCTGCCCCGTTACAAGTCGCCCGTCAACAACGACATTATCGCTCCAATTTGCGGCGGCGTGATGAGTTGCGCCGTGTTCGTTGAGTTTATCTGCCAACAAAAACGGTACAATTTTTGTGCCTTGTACTTCGTCTTCTTCGGCGTTTGTAAAGCCCGTAACATTTTTTCCGGCAACAAGATAGCTTCCGTCACTAAGTTTGACATTTACGAGAGCCGCCGGACCGTGACAAACTGCCGAGACAACGCCGCCATTTTCGTAAATTTCACGTGTAACCTTGTCAACTGCCGCGCTGTCAGGAAAATCCCACATTACGCCGTGACCGCCCGCGAAAAATATTGCCGCGTATTCTTTGGCGTTGACTTCATCAAGTTTAAGCGTGTGTTCATATTTTTTTTGGAAGTCTGCACTGTCCCAAAATTTTTTGTTAATCGCGTCTGTAAAATCTAAGCTGTCCTTGTCAATGGGCGGCTTGCCGCCTTTAATTGACGCCAAAACAGTTTCGTAACCTGCCGCCTCAAACTTCGCCATTGGATGAGTAAGCTCGCTAAGCCAAAAACCGGTAGGAATACCCGTCGCGCCCTTTACATTGTTGCTTGTTACAACGCACAAAATTTTTTTCATAAAACCACCTCAAATAATTTTTTTGATACGCGGATTGTGATATTGCCCGCGCCCTTCAGTTTGATTATTAAAATTAATTGCATTTTTGGGGCAAACGTGCAGACAGCCGAGACACAACGCGCATTTTTCCTGCGTCCACACGGGCTTTTTGTTTTGAATTTCAATAACTTTAAGCGGGCATTGACGCGCACATTTGCCGCAACCTACGCAATTTTCATTGACTGTAAAATTTTTTGTGTAACGCAGATTTTCATACATTGCATAGCGTTTTTCGGCTTCTTCGTCAGAAATGCTTGCAGGAATTTGAATTTTTTCTTGACGTGAAATTTTTTCGATAATTTCTTTTAAAGCAGGTTCAACTTTACTTTCAGCCTCCTGCAGATATTTTTTGTCAGTTAAATCAAAAAACGGCGTCCAATTATCAACCATAAAAATTACAAATTCTGCGTCGAGTTTCAAGCTGAAATTTTGCAAAGTTTTTTCTGCAATAGTGGGAAAATTGCCCGCGCCGCCGCCGCAAGTTGCAACAAAATAGCTGTAGTGATTTTCGCCTTCGACGTTGATTTTAATTTGTTCAAAAAATTCTTTGACGATTGAGGGAAAACCGCCAAAATAAGTTGGCATTACCATGCCGAAATTTTCATTTTCTGCCAAAGTAAAATTTTTTTCGCCGTTCGCCACAGCTTGACGCACTGAAATAACTTTGTCATTCGTGGCGGCGGCTATTTGTTCTGCAACAAATTGACTGTTACCGGTTGAAGAAAAATAAATAATCATCGTTAAGCTCTCCTAAATTTTTTATGCACAAGTACCGCCGTCAACCGCGTAATCTGCGCCCGTTACAAAACTTGATTCTTCTGACGCCAAAAATGCAATTACAGCCGCGACTTCTTCAGATTCGCCAAAACGTCCGAGCGGTACAATTTTTTTAACCGTTTCGATATGTTTTTTAGATTCTTCTTCAGATAAGCTTGTTTTATCGTAAATTGGCGTCCAAATTGGACCCACTGAAACCGAATTGACGCGCACGCCGTCCGCCGCCAATTCTTTTGCCCAAGCGCGAGTTAAAGCTACCAACGCCGCCTTACTTGCAGAATAAACAGACATATTCGGCATTGGTTTTGAGGCGTTTGCCGAGCCAATATTTATAATCGTGCCTTTCGATTCTTTCAGCATTGGTAAAAATTCCTGCGAAAGTTCGACAACCGCTTTAACATTCGTTGCAAAAGTTTTATCAACTTCAGCCATTGAAATTTTTCCCAGCGGCGCAACAGGGGCAACACCGGCATTATTTATCAGCGCGTCAAGCCGCCCGAATTTTTCCTTGACGACGTTCAAAATTTTTTTAATATCTGCCGTTTGGTTAATGTCAGCGACTTCATAGGAAATATTTTCGTGTTGCGCGGCAGATTCTTTCAAAGTTTTTTCGGTACGCCCGATAATTAAAACTTTTGCGCCTTCTTCGGCAAGACGTTTCGCCGCAATAGCCCCAATTCCGGAACCTGCGCCCGTTATCAAAATAATTTTATCTTTCAATCCGCGCATAAATTTTTCAACTCCTCTGCAAGTTTTTCGGCGTGGCGAATTGCTTTTTCTTTCATTGCCTGAAGTTTGGCGTCGTCGTGGCGGCTTGCGTAGGAAAGTCCGCCACTGTAAATTATATCTTTCAATTCCATATTACAAGACACCACAAAATTTTTAAACGGCGGATAAAACGCCTCAATGGGATAATTTTGTTTGCCGCCCTCTTGATACATTTCTTCCGGCGCACCTGACGTAAACGAAATTATAACTTTTTTGCCGACTAACGCCTTGCCTTTGGAGCCGTGCGAAAATCCGTGTAAAAAAACATCTTCCTGATATTTATGCAAAATCGACGGCATCGAATACCAGAAAAACGGAAATTGAAAAACTATCACGTCCGCTTTAACAAGTCGTGCTTGTTCTTTTTCCACGTCAATTTTGTATTCAGGATATTCTTTATCCAAGAAAAGATATTCTGCCTGCGGTAAAAGCTCTTGCAACTTGTTCAAAATAATTTTGTTCGCAAACGAATTATTTTCCAAGTCAGTGTGTCCAGAAATTACCAAAACATTCTTCATAAAAATTTCCTCTTAAAATTTTCATCTGAAATTATTTTTTTCTGTCCCAATCTTTCATAGTACCGCCCATCATTTCGACATGTCCGCGAAAACCTGCAACGGGAATTTTATTTAACGTAGAATCCAATTCTGAAAATTCTTCGTCAGAAAGATTTACATTCCACGCGCCGAGATTTTCTAAAATTCGCCCTTGATTTTTGGAGCCGGGAATTGGAACAACATTTTTATATTTTTTCAGCATCCACGCCAACGAAATTTGCGCGGGCGTTGCATTTTTTTCGGCGGCAAATTTTTTTATCAAGTCCAAAATTGGTTGATTCGCCTCAATATTTTCCCGCTTTAATTGCGGTACAAATTTTCTTACGTCGTCGCTGTGAGAAAAATCTGTTTGAGTCGTAACTTTGCCCGACAAAAAGCCGCTTGCAATAGGCGAAAACGGCACGACGCCAATATTATTTTCAAGGCAGTAAGGAATAACTTCCTCTTCAATGCTGCGCTCAATCATCGAATAAATATTTTGCACGGCGGCAAGCGGCGCAATTTCATTAGCTTTTTTAATCGTGTCAACTGAAACTTGCGAAAGTCCCCAACCGCGAATAATCCCCGCGTCAATAATTTTGCCCATAGCCTCCGCGATTTTTTCAACTGGAATTTCAGGATTGACTCTGTGCAAATAGTACAAGTCAACATAATCTGTTTGCAAATTTTTCAGCGAATTTTCCAAGTGAGATTTAATCACGTCAACAATATTTTTTCCGGCAATTTCATCAACCGCAAGCATAAATTTTGTAGCCAAAACAATTTTTTGACGAAAATTTTTTACAGCTTTACCGAGAATTTTTTCATTGTGTCCTTTGCTTTCAGGTGATCTATTCGGCGCGTAACCTTCCGCTGTATCAAAAAATGTGCACCCGAACTCATACGCCTTTTGAATTGCCTCAATGCTGTAACTTTCTTCAGGAATATCGCCGTAGCCGTGAGAAAATCCCATACAGCCCATACCTATTGGCGAAACTTCCAAATTTCTCAAAAATCTTTTTTCCATTTAAAATCACGCCTCCATTAAAATTTTTGCATTTTCTGTATAAATTTTTTCAAGCCAATTTCTGTTTGCCAATTCAGAATCCAACGCCTGTTTTTTCTTCAGCAAAATTGGCGTAAGCACGTACGGAAAATCTGAACCGTAAATTAAATGTTGTACGTCCGTGATTTTTAATAAAATGTCCATTTCTTCCGGCATCGGATCGCCCGCCAAATCGAAATACAAATTTTTCAAGCCCGCCGAAATATCCGCAGGCGGCATTAAATTCATTGACGCCAACATTTGGAACATTGCGCCCGCCCGTTGTTTCATATACGGCAAAAATGAGCCGCAGTGCGGCACGACCAATTTTATGTTTGAAAATTTTTCAAGTGTTCCGTTCGCCAAAAGATTTAAAATCGCCCGCGTTGTGTCCGCAGGATATTCAAACAACGCCATTACTTTGCCGGTTACAACTTTTTCACGCGGCAATTTTCGCGCAGGACTCGGATGCAATATTACAAGCGAGTTTCTTTTGTCCAGTTCCTCAAAAATTGGATTTAAAATTTCATCGCCCAAATAAACGCCGTCAGAATTACTTGCAACTTTCACGCCCAACGCGCCCAATTTTTCTGTAGCATATTTTATTTCGGCGATTGAGCCTTCAACGCTGGGCATTGGCAAGACTGCCACGAATCCGAATTTGTCAGGATATTTCTTGCAAAGCGCGGCTAAGTCTTCGTTAATTTCCCGTGCAACTTCGATTGAAATTTTTTCATTTTCCGCGCCGTTGTAAATGTGCGGTGTTGGCATTGATAAAACTGAAAAATCTATTCCCGCGTCCGCCATAAATTTTAAATGATTTTCAACCGACCATTTCGGCAACGGAAAACCTTCTTCTGCGGGTGCGTCGATTTTCAATTTCTTCAAGCCCTCAAGGTATGAAGGTAACATTGCATGCGCGTGAAAATCTATTTTTTTTGAAAAAGTTTTCGCCTCAACCATTTTCAAATCTCCCAAAAACATTGACATTGCCGCCACTGCCGACAATTTTAAAAATTCACGTCTGTTCATTTCCTCAACCTACAATAACTTCAAAATGCAGTTATAAGCCAATTCGTAAATCGTATGGTAAACAAAATTTGTACCCGCCGCGTCCATTGCGTCAACCTGTTTCTGATTAACCACCGCGTAAGGGTAAATTCCATAAATGAACGGGAAAAACGCATATAAAAAATTTTGCTTTTCAATTTCAGTTTTAGCCGGAAAAAATTTATCCAAACATTTTTTGACGGTTTTTAATGACTGCCCGTAAACTTTTTTGAACTCAATCAAATTTTCTTGGCGGCTGTTCATTTCCATATCAAAATGATTCATCGACATCAATTTTAAAAGTTGCAAGCGATTTTCCAGAGACTTTGCCAATAAATCTGCAAATTCTTCCCGCGTCAATTTTTCGTTGTCTGAAATAATTTTTTCCAATTCGTTTATCCAAAGTTCATATTCTTTTTGGTGCAACGCCAAAAAAATTTCTTCCTTCGTATTGAAATAATTATAAATCGAAGTGCGCGTAAACGAGGTAATTTTTCCAATTTCAATAATCGTTATGTCTTTGAAATTCATCGTTTGATAAAGTTTTTCACAGGCGGCAATAATTTCTTCGCGTCGTGAAGTGCTAAATTCGGCTGAAACTTTTGGCATTTTATCAGCTCCTTTCAGAAAATTGACACGCTGTCATTAGAGAAATTTTATATTGTAACTGACACTTTGTCAATAATTTTGATTGACTTTAAAAAATTAAATCTGTAAAATTTCTTCAGAAAATTACAAGGTGATTGAAATGATTATTCGACAAACTACAAAAGAAATACTTTCCGAATCGCTGAAAGAATTGTCCGCCACTAAGCCGATTGACAAAATTACAATCAAAGAAATTTCTGCAAATTGCGGCGTCACTTCAAAAACTTTTTACAATCATTTTCAGGATAAATACGCTTTAATAGCGTGGATTTATTCGACGCAGGCAGAAAAAATTTTTAGTAAATTGTATGGCGAAAATTACACGTGGAATAACGCACTTACTGACGTTTTAAGTTATTTTCTGGAAAATAAAAAGTTTTTGCAAAATTTGGTACTGAATACGAGCGGGCAGGATTCTTTTATAAATTACGTGTCAAAATTCAGCGTAAAAATTTTTTCAGACCACATTAAACGCACTCAAAATTTAGAAAAAATTCCTCAAGACTTAGAAATTTTAATAAATGTTTACTGCTACGGTGTAGTTTGTACTTTGTGCGAATTTTTAATTTCAGCTGTTCCAATTTCGGATAAAGAATTTGTAAAACAACTTGAAAGGGCTTTACCTGAACCGCTCAAAAAATATTTTTACAAAAATTAAAATTTGTGAACTAAATTTATAAATTTTCCCGCATTGTTAATTGAAGTGCGGGCTTTTTTATTGTACTTTTAGACAAATTATTTGATTGGAGGAAAGGTTTTTATGTTTGATTATGACGTGATTTATCTTGGCAGTGGGCACGCTTGTTGGCACGGCGGCAGAATTTTGCAAGCGGCAGGTAAAAAAGTTGCTTTCGTTGACGGCGATTTAACCGGCGGCACTTGTACAAATTACGGCTGCAACGCAAAAATTTTGTTGGATTCGCCCTTTGAATTGATTGACGGGATTGAACGCTACAAAAATCTTTGCGTCGATACCGTTCCTAAAGTTGACTGGAAGGCGTTAATGAATTACAAGCGCGAAGTTTTGAAAGATTATCCTATTGGGCTTGAAAAAATTTTTGAAGGCTTGGGAATGGATTATTTTAAGGTACGCGGTAAAATTGTTGACGCTCACACCGTACAAGCAGGAGACAAAAAAATTACTGCCGAATATATTGTAATTGGCACGGGCGAACGCGCAAAACATCAAGAAATTCCCGGCAATGAATATGTTCATGACAGCAGACAATTTTTAGACCTTGAAGATTTTCCAAAAAGAATCGTGCTTATTGGCGCGGGCGTTATTTCAATGGAATTTGCCTCAATGGCGGCGAAAATGTGCGATGAAGTTTTTGTAATTCAGTACAACGACAGACCGCTTGGAGCTTATCCCAAAAAATATGTTGACCGCGTAGTTAAAAAACTTTCTGATGACGGCGTTAAATTCTGCTTTAATGAATCTGCCGTAAAAATTGAAAAGGTCGGCGAAATTTTCAAAGTTACATTAAAAGGCGGCGCGGCGTTTTATGGCAGTGAGGCGGCGTATTTGGTTAATTTTGTAACTTTTATAATCAACTGCAAAATTACCGGCGAACAACTTGACAAAATGATTTTCGCCTTCCCGAATCAAACTTATGAACTTTGCATGCTCCTTATTCCAATGATGAGCGGGCAAAAACTTATGTAAAATTGGAGGTGATATTTTTATGGCAATGGTAAAAGACTATCTGCACAACAAATTTAAACACGGAATTGACGCGGGAATTTTACAATATGGCGTTGGTCAAGAAACTGCATCAGCGGAAGTTGCGGAAGTTTTGGCGACTTCAAATTATGATTGGCTTTTTGTTGACGGCGAACACGGAAGTCATAGCGTTCAATCAATTTTTGAAATTGCGCGTGCGATTGCGGCTTATGATATGACACCTGTTGTACGTATTCCGCAGGCAGGAACAGGAATTTTTAAACAACTTTTGGACGGTGGGATTCAAAATATAATTATTCCGAAAGTTGATTATCCTGAAGAAGTCGAAAAGATTATGTATTGGGCGAGTTATCCGCCGCGTGGAAATCGTGGATTCGGAGCAAGTGCAGTTCGTGCAGGGCGTTTTGGGCGTCATGCTGATTATCTTGAACGCGAAACTCAAGAAATTTGTATAATTCCGCAAATTGAAAGCAAACTCGGCTACAAAAATCTTGATGAAATTGTAAAAGTTCCGGGCGTTGGAGCAATTTTCTTGGGACCGATTGATTTGGCGGTTGATATGGGACACGGTTTAAATATTTTCCATCCTGAAGTTGCTGACGCTATGGACGATATGATTATCAGAATTAAAAATCTTGGAAAACCTGTCGGAACAATCGCATTGACACCTGAACAAGCCAAACATTTTGCGGATTTGGGAGTAAGCTTTTTGGCAGTCGGCGCGGATACGGCATTTTTGGTTCAAGGCGCAGATAATACTTTGAACACTTTCAAAAGTGCAATACAAAAATAATTGGAGGAATTTGTTATGACAGAAAAAATTATCGAAGGTTTACAATTTATCGTTACTCAACTTGACCAACAATCAGACGGACATTTAATCCAGTCCAGAATTTTTGCAAGTCAAGGCTTAACCAAACTTGCCGAAAAGTACGCTGAACACGCGGAAGAAGAACGCGGCTACGTCATTAAGTGCATTGATAGAATTATTGACTTGGGCGGCGAAGTTAAACTTGAAGATAAAAAATCTGCGCCCGTTTGAAAAGACGCCGAAGAATTCCTCAAGTATGATTTGCAAGTTTCAAAAGACGGCTTGAAGTGGCTTGCAGACCTTGTAAAACTCGCGCAGGAAGATTTAACGACGTTTGCAATTTTGAGCGAATACTACAAAGACGAAGAAAAAGATATGTATGAAACTGAACAGCAACTTGAATTGATTCAGCTGATTGGCAAACAAAACTGGCTTGCAAAACAAATTTAAGGGATAAGGGCTAAGGACTAAGGGATAAGGATTTTTTAGTTTATATAAAAAATATTTTTTAGGAGAAGTAAAAATGAGTTTGCACGGTTTAACGAAAGGCACGGAGCTTGAAAAATCTGTTGCGGCACTCGCGCAGGCTGAAGCCAACGGCGTAATGATGTATTACGCGCTTGCACGTTTGGCGAAGGAGCAGGGACTTGACGACGTTGCAGAAACTTTGATAAATTCTGCAAATCAAGAGGCGGTACACGCGGGCTTTTACGCAACTTTAAATGGCAAATATCCAAAAGATTTTTGGGCATTGCTTGAAACTGTCAAAAAAGCCGAAATTGCGGGCGAAAATCAAATTAAAGCACTTGCCGACAAAGTACGCGCCGCAGGATTTAACGAGGCGGCGGACGAAATGGAAATTTTCGCCAAACAGGAAGGACATCACGGCGTAGTCATTGAAGAAATTTTCAAAAAGTACAATCCGCCCAAAGTCGATAACACCGGCAAAAAAGTTTACGTTTGCCCCGTTTGCGGTTATGAATACGTCGGCGATATTGATTCTGAAGATGAAAATTGGACTTGTCCACTTTGCGGGCAACCGAAATCTGCTTTTCAAGAAAAATCTAAAATTCAAGTTAAAGCCGTGAAATTTGCTGAAAACGGTTTTATGACTCAACCCTTTGCAATGGGCGGCGAAGACGGCGCAGATAAATTTGACGCCAATATTAAATATCGCTCCTGCTTGCAAAATTTCGTTATCGACAACGGCGAAGAAGTTATTTTGGTTGATACGGGTTTACCAAGTGAATATCCATATCCAACTTTTGACGAAAAGACTCAAATTTTTGTCGGCACGAAAATTAAAAATTATGTTGACGCGCTGAAAGATTTAGGCTACAAGCCGGAACAAGTTACAAAAATTTTGGTAACGCACAAACACGAAGACCACACCGGCGAACTTCGCACTTTCCCCAACGCTAAAATTTATATTGGCAGACCTGACGCAGACGCAATGAAACTTGAAGGTGAAAATATTGTTAGAGTAGATTTTACTGACGGCGCGTATAAAAATTTCCCCGCCTGTCAAAAAATTGCTGACGGCGTGTATTACATTCAAGCAGTTGGACACACCAAAGGCAACAGCATTGTAATTGTTGAGGACGGCGATTTAAATTATTTGATTCACGGCGATGTAACTTACACTGACGAGGCACTTTACGAAGATAAATTGTCGGTTGTCTTTGAAGATTTACCGGCGGCGCGTGAAACTTTAAATAGAGTGCGTGAATTTATCCGCAATAACAAAACTGTTTACTGCTCCACACATACGCCGCTCGGCTATGAAAATCTTGAGGCTAAAAAAATTTGCGATTTGGATAATCCGCCTGAAACTATTCCGCCAAAAGAAATTGTTGCAAAGGCGGCAACCGGAAAATATGTTTGCAGTATTTGCGGTTACGTTTACGATCCTGCCGAAAATGGCGGCGTAAAGTTTGAAGATTTGCCCGAAAATTGGAAATGCCCGCGTTGCAAACAATCTAAAGATAAATTCAATAAAGCATAAAATAAACTTCCCAACTAAAAGCGGGTTGCCGAAATTTGGCAGCCCGTTATTTTTTTGCAGGAAAATATTTTACAGCGTTGAAAAATTAATTTAAAAATTTTTTATGGAGATAAAATTTTTTGCCGGAATCAAAAGGAGATAATAAAATTTGAAGATTAAGACGATGGACGCTTTAATAAGTTTTGTTGTCGGTCGCGGCAATATGAATATCAGCAACCGCATAAATCGTGTAATATTGTTTATATGTATGTTGTTGATGGTATTCTTTGGTTTTGCGGCATTTGCCGGAATTTACAATTCAAAAGACTATGCAATAGATATAAGCAATTCTATTGGAAATGAAGCGTTTGAGAAAAGCTCTGATATTTTACGCGATCAAAAGTACAAAGACTTACTCTATAAAATTGAGGAGCGTACCAAATATATTGAATCAGAAGTGCATGATTTTTGTACTGATGTTAAACTGCTTGATAACGAACTCAAAAATATTTATCAACACCCGGAAAATTTTAAACCACGACCGGTAAGATTGGGAAGAGATTTTATAGAAGGCGACGTGGCCGCGCTAAGATTTGCGCCATTTGTCAACATTAACGATTTGAATAAAGAGCCGCTAAGTACAGAAATAGATATGTTGGGAAATTTACAGGACTTATTTTACTTTTTGAGTTTAAAATATCGTAACCCTGATTTTTTTGATGCTCCAACTTTCGGAATTTTGACTGAATCCGGAATTGGAATAATGGCTGATTCTGCGGTAACTATTGAACAATGGCACAATGGCAATGACAATATGGATTTTTGGAGCACGATATTATATCAAGAAACTAAAAAAGCTTGGTTTGACGGCAAAAAAAATGAGCCAATATATACAAGCACATACAGCAAGGGAATTAATAATTACATGGGGCAATTTTCTTGTTCTATGCCATACGAAATTAACGGTGAATTTGCCGGAATAATTTTCTTTTCTATTTTGATGGATGAACTTGCTTATCTGGTTGAACCGACGACCGTAAATAATGACAGCATAAATTTTGTATTGAACGACAAAGGCAACGTATTACTTAGCTCAAATAACACTGATTTAATTGAATTAGATGATCTTAAAGTAGTTTACGAAAATCCGCCTGATATTCGCCAAAGTCAACAATCTGAAATAGCAAATATTGCGCAGAAAATGACAGCCGGTGAAAAATCTATCGAAGAAATTTTTATCAATGACAATCATTACTATGTTGCTTATACGCCAATTAAAGATTTGAATTGGAGTTTGGGCGTAGTGATGCCCGCCAACGAAATTACAGAGAACGTCGAAAAAAATCAAGCAATTATTGAAAAATTGACGTCAGACAAAGTTGCGACGCTTGATCACAGATTTTTATTGGTTATGTTTTTGATGATTCTATTTGCAGTTATAATTTGGGCGGTAGTAAACATTATTGGCAGGAAGTTGGCAAATAAATTTGTTAAGCCTATCCAAGAATTGAGCGACGGTGTAAGAGAAATTTCAAGCGGTAATTTCGATAAAAAATTGTCAATTCATACAGGCGACGAAATTGAACATTTGGCAACGTGCTTTAATGCAATGACTGATGAACTTCAAACTTATATGAAAAATCTAACCAAAATGACAGCAGACAAAGAGAGAATCGCTACAGAATTAGATATTGCCAAAAACATTCAGACAAGCATGCTTCCCAATGTCTTTCCGGCGTTTCCCGACCACAAAGAATTTGATATATATGCTACAATGAATGCAGCTAAAGAAGTTGGCGGCGATTTTTACGATTTCTATCTTTTGGATGAAAATCATTTGCTTATAACTATTGCTGATGTAAGCGGCAAAGGAATACCGGCGGCGTTATTTATGGCAAATTCCAAAACGATATTGAAAAATTTTGCTATGACAATGAGCAGTCCCGACGACTTAGCGGCGGTAATGACGTTAGCGAATAATCAACTTTGCCAAAATAACGATGCTATGATGTTTGTTACTGTATTTATGGGAATGTTGAATGTTAAGACAGGTGAATTTATTTTTGTCAATGGTGGACACAACCCGCCGTTGGTATATCATAAATCAGAAAATAAATATGAATATCTGAAAGTTGCCAAAAATTTTGTACTCGGCGGTATGGAAGATATAGACTTTAAGCAACAGTCAATCCAACTCAACAAGGGCGATTCGATTTTCTTATATACCGACGGCGTTACAGAAGCTCTCAATCCCAACAACGATTTATACAGTGAAAAACGTTTGCTTGATTGTTTAAATCGTTCTGAAAAAGATTTATCTGTTGAGGATTTATTGGCGTTTGTTCGCGCTGATGTAAATAATCATGTTGACGGTGCAGATCAATCTGATGATATAACTATGTTGATTCTAAAATTTAACTAAATTACTTATTTGAAAAAACAATTTCTAATCTCTGGCAAATGATTTTGTCGGAGATTTTTTTTGTGGAAAAAGCATTTTTAATGTATACCGAAATACAATTATTTTTAATATTTACATATCAAAATAAATATGATAATATCGTTATGTCAGCTGATAAAAAAAATTATATTTTGTAAAGAAGGAGATATAATGATAGATCACGGCGATACAGCGTGGGTGCTGATAAGTGCGGCGTTAGTTTTTATAATGACTCCTGCAGTTGCGTTATTTTATGGCGGAATGGTACGAAGTAAGAATGTTTTAACAACTATAATGCAGTCAATGTTTATTTTGGGAATGGTTTCAGTTGAGTTTATTTTATTTGGTTATGCAATGGTTTTCGGCACAGATATAGGCGGCTTTATTGGCGATTTAGAAAAAATTGGACTTTCCGGCGTTGGCTATAACATTTTGGAAGGCGGCACGATTCCGGAATTGGCGTTTGTAGCGTTTCAATGTATGTTTGCGGCGTTGACTCCCGCACTGATAACCGGCGCATTTGCTGAAAGAATGAAATTTAGCGGCTTTGCAGTTTTGATGCTACTCTGGGCGATTTTAATTTATAATCCAATGGCGCATTGGGTATGGGGCGGCGGCTTTTTGGCACAACTCGGCGCGTTAGACTTTGCGGGCGGATTGGTAATTCATATTTTAAGCGGCGTTTCAGGATTAACAATTTGTATTTTATTAGGCAAGCGTCGTGGTTATGGAAAATCTGCGATAGTTCCGCACAATATCCCAATGACAGTTTTGGGCGCGGCGTTACTTTGGATCGGATGGTTTGGATTTAACGCAGGCTCGGCACTTGGAGCAAATGAACTTGCAACAAATGCTTTTCTTGTAACACAAATTGCGGCGGCGGCTGGAGTTTTAGGTTGGGTTTTACCTGAATGGATTCGTAGCGGCAAGCCAACGGTTTTAGGCGCAGTTTCCGGAGGAATTGCGGGACTTGTGGCGATAACTCCTGCGGCAGGTTATGTAACAATTTTGCCTTCATTGGCGATAGGTTTAATTGGCGGCGGAATTTGTTACAGCGCGGTTGCAATTTTGAAAGAAAAACTCGGTTACGACGATTCACTTGATGCCTTCGGCGTTCATGGAATTGGCGGAATGTGGGGCGCGGTTGCAACGGGACTTTGGGCAACGACGGCGATAAATCCTGACGGCGCAAACGGTTTATTTTACGGCGAAACAGATTTATTTTGGGCGCAAATTATTTCAATCGGTGTTGCGATAATTTTTGCGGTCGTCGGCTCAACTGTGCTTTATAAAATTGTAAATGCGATAATTCCGTTGCGCGTTGAAGAATCTGAAGAAATTGGCGGCTTGGATATTGCGGAACACGGCGAACGCGGCTACAACGCGGGACTTTTTACCGGTTCAAGCAATTTCCTTGACAACAAAGAATTTGTAAGTACAACGGCGTTTGATTTAAATCATCACAGTATTTAATTGGAGGCGGCAAAAATGCAGGAACGAAAAATTACAAAAATTGACATAATCACACGCCCTGAAAAGTTGGAAAATTTGAAAGAGGCTTTAAATGAAATTGGCGTTTTGGGAATGACAGTTTCGCAGGTTTACGGCTGCGGCACTCAAGGCGGTCATAAAGAAGTTTATCGCGGGCGTGAATATGAAATAAATCTTATACCCAAAATAAAAGTTGAAACTGTAGTTTGCGAAGTTCCCGTTGAAAGCGTTTTGGAAACGGCTCAAAAAGTTTTGCGTACAGGAAAATTCGGCGACGGCAAAATTTTTGTCTACGAAATTTCAGACGCCGTGAGAATCCGAACAGGTCATCGCGGGGCTGAAGCAATTATGGATATTCCTGAAGAAAAAATAAAGTAAAATTCTGGGAGGCTTTAAAAATGGAAAAATTGTTGTACACGATTAAGGCGAACACGCCGAAAGATGAAATTATTCAGTTGCTGAAAAATCATCCTGAAATTAAATTTGTTTCGTTGGTCGGTATCGATTTGGCGGGCAATGATACTGATGAAAAAATTCCCGTGCGCGTTTTTCTCAAGGATATTGAAGATTTTTACGCGGGTACAGCGGTTCAAACTGACGGCTCAAGCGTAGTTTTGCCCGGTATTGCAACTTTGAATAATGCTAAGGTTGATATGCCTGTTGATCCTTCGGTTAATTGGTTCGTCGATTATAACTTTGAATACTTTGACGATGAAACTAATAAACCCGTCGGCACTTTGAGAATCCCAAGTTTCTTGATTCACGAAGGCAAGCGCGTTGATTCTCGCGCAGTTTTGACAGACACTTTAAATTTTGTCAAGCAGGAACTTTTAAAAATCTTCCACGAAAATGAAAAAATTGACGGCTTGGAAATTAGCGGCAAAGATATTAATGATATTTGTTTTACGTCTGCAACGGAGCTTGAATTTTGGGTAAAAACACCGCTTGAAGAGGCGGCGATTGAAGAAATGAGCGCGTCTCAAGTTATGCAGGAGCAATATTGGGAACGTACTCACGGCGCGGTACGTTGCGCGTTGGAAAAGTGCGTTATTGAGCTTGACAAATATGATTTACAAGTTGAAATGGGACATAAAGAAGTTGGCGGATTAAAGGCGCAAATTGACGAGAGCGGACACTTAACGCACGTTTGCGAACAGTTGGAAATTGACTGGAAATTTGCCGATGCAATTCAAGCGGCGGACAATGAAATTTTAGTTCGCACGGTAGTTAAAGAAACTTTCCGCGCTGAAGGTCTTGAAGTCAGTTTTAAAGCAAAGCCGATGATTGGGCTTGCAGGTAACGGCGAACATACGCACATTGGACTTGCCGCCATTACTTCAGATGGCAAAATTCACAATCTTTTTGCCGCCAAAAATCCTGCCGAAGATTTTATGAGCGCGATTGGTTACGGCGCAATTATGGGACTTTTGAAAAATTATGAAGTTATAAATCCGTTCGTAAGTGCAACGAATGACTCTTTGAACAGATTAAAGCCCGGCTTTGAGGCTCCTGTTTGTATCGTTACGAGTTTGGGACATACGCCGAAAATTCCCAGCCGTAACAGAACAATTTTGGCGGGCTTGATTCGTGATTTAAAAAATCCAATGGCAACCCGTTTTGAATTACGCGCCTGCAACCCTTACACAAATACTTATTTAGTTTTGGCGGCGGCTTATTCTGCAATTTTGGACGGCGTAAAATTTGCGGTTGATAAAACTGCAGTGGATTTACTTACCGAACTTAGCAAAAAAGCCGGGCAGGATTCAAATTATCTTGAAAAAAATCGTGCTTACCGCAGTGAGGAAGACGTTTTTGAAGATTATACTGCAGAGGAACGCGATTCAATGTTTGGAATACCGCCTGCAACTGTTTGGGAAAATATGGCGGCGTTTGAAAATTATCCTGCGAAAGTAAAAGTTATCACGGCGGGCGGCGCACTTCAACCGCAAATTATTAAATCTTTCCGTGAAGGTGCGTTACTGCGTTGGAAAACTGAATTACTTGCAAGAATTTTACCTGAAATGCGCGAAGTTGTTCGCAAGGCACATAGAATTGAAACTGATTTTCGCACGGATCAAGATTCTTACACGTGGAATAAAATTAAAGACGTGCGCGAATATCTTGCCAAAAATTCAATCGATAAAAAATCTTTATTTACGCGCCTTAGTAATGCATTGACGAGCGGCGACTTTGCAACCGCCTCAAAGTTGCAGGTTGAAATGTACGACAAAATTGAAGAACTCAAGCAACTTTACGACGAATACAGCAAAAATATTATCTAGGGACTAGGATTTAGGAGCTAGGGGCTAGGGAGAAAAAATATTTTCAAATCCCTAATCCCTAGTCCTTAGCCCCTAATCCCTAAAAAAGGAGAGCTGACAATGTGCAGAATCGGAGCAATAAAAAGCAAAAAGCCGGTTCATCCTTCAATGGCGTTAAGATTGATGTTGCCGCAACAGGAAGGGCATGACAATTCCGGCTTTGCAATGGTTATGCAAGATTTATCCGGCGTCTTTTCGCTGTACAAAGATAAGCCGTTACTTTCAATGGCTTGTACAAAACAAGGCGCAAGATTGGTTGAAGATTATATGGCGGCGCAGAATTTTATAAAAATGGCTGAATGGTTGCCCGTGCCGAATAAGCAACCGAATTTGGATATTCAAGCAATGCCATATTACATTTTCAGAAATTATGATTATCCTGAACACTACGATGACAAGGAAAGTCGCGAGGCGTTGTTACTTGATACGCGGCTTGCGTTGAGAAAAATTTTGACTGAATCTAATCAAGGCTATGTGTATTCATTTTGGCCTGACGTTTTGACGCTCAAAGAAATTGGCGATCCCCGCGATATTGCAACCTATTTCAGACTTTGGGACGATAACGGGACTTTACTTTCAAAAAATATAATTGTCCAGTGCCGCCAAAATACAAATTACAAAATTGTTCGATACGCGGCGCACCCGTTTTTCTTGCAAGGTTACACACTCTGCGCGAACGGCGAAAATACTTTCTACACCAAAAACAAAGAATTTCAAAAAAATCTTCATCGCGGTTACATTGGCTTTGAATCTGATTCTCAAAATTTTTTGTATACTCTGCATTACGTTTTACACGAATTGAAATGGGAAATTCCATATTACAAGCACGTTATAACGCCGTTGCCGTTTGCCGAAATTGCCAACCGTGAGGATAAAGATATTTTATTGGCAATTCGTCAATCGCTTGCACATTTAGAAATTAACGGACCGAATACAATTATTGCCGGTTTACCTGATGGCAGAATGATAACTTGTTGCGATTCAAAAAAATTGCGCCCCGTAGTTGTCGGCGGCGACGATACGACCATTGCAATTTCTTCCGAAGTTTGCGGGATTAACGAAATTTTGCCCGATCGAAATATGGAAAAAGATATTTACCCCAACGAGCGCGAAGTTGTTGTAATTGACAATGATTTGAAGGTGATGAGATGGAAACAGTAAAGACTCAAGATATTGCAGTTAATGATTTAATGTGGAAAATCGACTACAACGCCGAACGTTGCACAATGTGCGGCAGTTGCGTGGCGTCTTGCACTTTCAAAGCGATTAAAGCCGACGTTCAAAGAAAATCTGTTACAATTTCTGAAAGTAATTTGCCGGAACCGATTCATCAGCAAGTTGCAATTCCCGTTATCAAGCAAGTTGCAAGTATCGAAAACGCTTGCAGAGGTTGCGGAATGTGTGAAAAAGTTTGCCCCAATAATGCAATTCGCCCCGTGAGAAATCCTGACAATCGCAGAAATTTACTTTCACGCGACAACGGACCAATTAAACGCGGCGGGCGTACAAATTTAAATTCTCAACGCACTTTGGATAAAATTATTGTCGGCAGAATTTCACAAATGACAGACCCTTCGCTTGATTCAGTGCGCCATACTTTTGATATTCGTTCGCCTTTGGGTAGAGTTTTATCAGCTAAAGAATTACCGTTTCAAATGGAAAATGGCAAACTTGTAGCCACTAAAAAAACTCCTCCCGTACGTTGGATTTATCCTTTAATTTTTTCTGATATGTCGATAGGCGCACTTTCAACGCGGGCTTGGGAAGCCGTTGCAATGGCTACAACTTATTTGAATGAACGTTGCGGACTTCCCGTCAGAATGTCAAGCGGCGAAGGCGGTATGCCCGTTAAACTGCTTGAATCTGAATATCTGAAATATTTTATCATACAAATTGCGTCGGGACATTTCGGCTGGAACAGAATTATTCAAGCGATGCCCAAAATGAAAGTTGATCCTGCGGCAATTTTAATAAAAATTGGACAAGGTGCAAAACCCGGCGACGGCGGATTATTACAATCTGAAAAAGTTGCACCGCACGTACAGGCGATTAGAGGCGTACCTAAGGCAACTTTAGCATCGCCGCCGAATCATCAAGGCTTGTACTCAATCGAAGAATCTGTTCAAAAAATGCACTTGTCATTAAATGCGGCGTTCGGTTTTCGTGTACCAGTTGCCATAAAGTGTGCGGCGTCTTCAACTTCCGTATCAGTTTATAATAATCTCCTGCGCGACCCTTACAAAATTTGCGGCGGCTTTTTCATTGACGGTATACAAGGCGGCACGGGCGCGGCAAATGAAATTTCACTTGATCACACCGGGCATCCTGTAGTTTCAAAAATTCGTGATTGTTATAACGCGGCGGTTGAACAGGGCGCACAAGGACAAATTCCACTTTACGGCGGCGGCGGTATTGGAATGACGGGCAACGCGGCGGCTGACGCTTTCAAAATGATTTGTCTTGGAGCTAACGGCGTTTTTTGCGGCAAAATTTTAATTCAACTTTTGGGCTGCGTAGGAAATGAGCAAGGGCGTTGTAATGCTTGCAATACCGGCAAATGTCCAACGGGAATTTGTACGCAGAATCCACGCCTTGTAAAGCGTTTGGACGTTGACAAAGGCGCACAAAAAATCGTTGACTATGTACTTGCATTTGACGCCGAACTAAGAAAGTTAATGGCTCCCATTGGAAATAGCTCCCTGCCTGTTGGAAGAAGTGACGCGCTTGTTTCGACTGATAAAGCTATTGCCGATAAACTCGGTATTCAGTATGTTTGTTAAAACGTGTTTGCAAAATTTTAATTTTGAATGTAAATTCTTTCTTTAACTTTTTAAATGCAGCTTTTCTTTCTTTGGTGCAAAGAAAGAAAACCCGCCCAAAAGAAAGAAACTGCAAATTATAATCGCATCACGCGATTAACAATTTGCGTGGCGCACGTCCTGTGCGCCCAATTTTTCCAATATTGTTTGTAAACACATTCTGGGAGGTTTTGGAAATGTTGAAAATTGACACAATCAGACAAAATGAAAGAATGTCAACGCAAGACCTTTTACTGAAGATTGAAGCGGCGGTAAAGGCGGGCGAAACAGATTTTGAAATTGCGGCAAGCGGGCAACATGATATTGGCGGTCCGTTATGGCATCCTTACGGCAAAACTTTAAAATTTCACGTAACGAACGCGGGGCAACGTGTCGGCTCAATGTGTTTGCCGAATACCGAAATTATTGTTGAAGGCTCAACTTCTGCAGATGTCGGTTGGCTGAACGCGGGCGGAATTATCACGGTAAAAGGCGACGCGGGCGATACTGCCGGTCATTGTTCGGCGGGCGGCAAAATTTATATTGGTGGTCGCGCAGGTACGCGCACGGGTTCACTTATGAAATATGATCCGCTGTACAAAGAGCCTGAACTTTGGGTGTTAAAAAATGTTGGCAGTTTTTCATTTGAATTTATGGGCGGCGGACGTGCGGTAATTTGCGGCGTTGACAGCGAAGAATTTAATTCAGTTTTGGGAGATCGTCCTTGCGTTGGAATGGTCGGCGGCGTGGTTTATGTTCGCGGCAAAATTTCTGATTATCCCGCTGATATTCTTTGCCTTGAACTTGATGAAGATGATATTTCATTTTTGAAGGGCGGAATGAATCATTTTCTTAACGCAATAGAAAAATCTGAACTTTTGGGCGAATTGTCGAATTGGAAGGAATGGAAAAAACTTCGCCCGCTTACTTTTGAAGAAAAAAAGCCGCAAGTTTTACCTGACTTGGCAAATTTCAGAAAAAACGATTGGATTAAAGGCGGAATTTTTTCAGATGTTGCGGTTGATGATTTTCAAGTTTTAAATACGGTTAATCGCGGGCTGTATCGTCTGCGCGTTCCCAGTTGGGACAATTCAAAATTTTCTGCGCCGTGTCAATTTTTCTGCCCAACGGGTATACCTACACAAAAACGAATTGAACTTTTGCGGCAGGGAAAAATTTCAGAGGCGTTGAAACTTGTTTTAAAATATACGCCGTTTCCGGGTTCAGTTTGCGGTACGCTTTGCCCAAATCCTTGTATGGAAGGTTGCAGCCGGTCTTTAGTTGACGAGGCTATAAAAATTGGCGCACTTGGTTTAGAATCTGCAAACATTGAAATTGAAAAGCCGCAAAATTCTACCGGCAAAAAAGTTGGAATAATCGGCGGCGGCGTTGCGGGATTAAGTGCGGCGTGGCAACTTGCACAACTTGGACACGCTGTAACGGTTTACGACGACGCAGAATTTATTGGCGGCAAACTTGCACAGGTTATTCCTCATTCCAGAATTTCTCAGGACTTGTTAAAAACCGAATTGAAACGAATTGAAAATTACGGCGTTGAATTTGTGACGAATTGCAAAGTAGACGGCGAAAAGTTTAACGAAATTTGCAACGCAAGCGACGCGGTTTTAGTTGCAGTTGGCGGACACAAGGCGCGTTATTTTAATTGGGAGGGCGCGGAAAAATTAACTTTCGGTATTGAATTTTTGAAACAAATAAATCGCGGCGAAAAACCTTTCATTGGCAAAAATGTTGTGGTAATTGGCGGCGGAAATTCCGGCATGGACGTTGCAACTTCAGCGTACGAACAAGGCGCGGAAAAAGTCACGGTTGTTGACGTTGTAAAACCTGCCGCCTTTGAAAAAGAAATTAAACGCCTTGAAAATTTCGGCGGAAAAATTATTTGGCCCTATATGACGCAGAAAATTACCGACGAAGGAATTTATTCAGATGACGGCAGATTTATTGAGGCGGATCAAGTCATTGTGTCGATTGGCGAAGAACTTGTTTTAGATTTTCTGCCGAATGATTCAAGGATAAAAAAATTCCGTAACAGTTGGCTTGTACCGAATGCCGAGAAAAAAATTTTGCCAAAAGTTTTTGCGGCGGGCGACGTAATTAAACCCGGCAGATTAACTGACGCCATTGGCGATGCAAGAATTACCGCGCTGATGATTAACCAGTTTTTGAACGGCGAAAAAATTACGCCCGTTTCTCAAAAAAATTTAATTCCGACTGAAAATTTGTCCAAAAAATTTTTTGAGAAATGTCATCATTGCGATTTACCCGATCCACTTCATGAGCATTTGCGCTGTATCAGTTGCGGCACTTGCAGGGATTGTAAAATGTGCTTAAATTCCTGCCCTGAAAAAGCTATTACGCGCATTGAAAACGAAGACGGCACGTGGCAATATATTTCTGACGAAAAAAAATGTATCGGCTGCGGAATTTGCGCGGGCGTTTGTCCTTGCGGCGTTTGGAATATCAAAGACAATCCCGAAGAAATTAAAATGTACCGACTTTACAAAGTGAGTTGAAAATTTAGGATACAGGAAAGCAGGAAACAGGATACAGATTTAAAAACTGTTTCCTGTCAACTGTCTCCTGTTTCCTCTAATAAAAGCGAGTTGAAACTATGGCGAAAATTAACGAAAACTATTTGAAACTGCCGAAAAATTATCTTTTTGCGGAAATTGGAAAACGTGTTACAAAATTTCAAAGTGAAAATCCCAACGCAAAAATTATTCGTCTTGGAATTGGCGATGTTACTCAACCGTTGCCGAAAGTTTGTATTGACGCAATGGCGGCGGCGGTTGCCGAAATGGGCAATGCTGAAACTTTTAGAGGTTATGGTCCTGAACAAGGTTATAATTTCCTGCGCGAAAAAATTGCAGATTGGAATTACAAGCGGCGTGGAATTGAAATTTCTGCAGATGAAATTTTTATTAGCGACGGTTCAAAATGTGACTGCGGCAACATTCAAGAAATTTTTTCTTTAGATAGCAAAATAGCGATTTTCAATCCCGTTTATCCCGTGTATTTGGATTCAAACATTATGGCGGGGCGCACTGAAATAATTTATCTGCCTTGCACGGCTGAAAATAATTTTAATCCTGCGCCGCCGCGCGAAAATGTTGACTTGATTTATATTTGTTCGCCGAATAATCCGACGGGTACGACGCTGGACAAAGCCGCGCTGAAAAGTTGGATTGACTACGCCAAAGAAAATGACGCCGTAATTTTGTACGATTCAGCCTACGCCGCCTATATCACTGATGAAAATATTCCGCGTTCGATTTACGAAGTTGACGGCGCAAAAGATGTGGCGATTGAATTTCGCTCCTTTTCAAAGACGGCGGGATTTACCGGCACTCGTTGCGGCTATGTTGTCATTCCTGAAAATCTTTATGGCAAAACTTCAAGCGGTGAAAAAATTCCGCTGAAAAATTTATGGCTGCGTCGTCAAACTACAAAATTTAACGGCACGGCTTACATTGTGCAACGCGGCGCGGCGGCGATTTATTCTGATGAAGGACAGGCGCAAATTAAAAATATCATCGGCTATTATATGACGAACGCAAAAATTATTTTGGACGGTTTAAAAAGTGCGGGCTTGACGGCTTACGGCGGAATTAACGCGCCTTACATTTGGTTGAAGACGCCAAACAATATTTCAAGCTGGAATTTTTTTGACGAACTTTTAAATAAATTTCACATTGTTGGAACGCCGGGTGCAGGTTTTGGCAGTTGCGGCGAAAATTATTTTAGATTAACTGCGTTTGGCAACCGTGAAAATATTTTTGAGGCAATGGAGCGTTTAAAATCCCTAAAACCTAACAGCTAAAACCTAACACCTAAAAAGGAGGCGATAACTTGACGGGAAAATTAATTCTTGAAGACGGCAGTATTTTTCACGGCAAAATTTTTGGCGATTCGACGGCAAGCGGCGAAGTTGTTTTCAATACGGGAATGACGGGCTATCAAGAAATTTTAACTGATCCTTCGTATTGTCGGCAGATTGTAACTTTGACTTACCCGCTTATTGGAAATTACGGCGTTTCAAAAATTTTTAATCAAAGTCGAAAATCTTTTGTCGGCGGCTTGATTATTGGCGAAATGTGCGAATTTCCAAGTAATTTCACAGTTGAAAAAAGTTTTGCCGAATATTTGACAGAAAATAAAATTCCCTGCCTGTATGAAGTTGATACACGCGCCGTTACAAGAAAAATTCGCTCCGCCGGTACTATGAAGGGCGTTATAGTTTCTGACGACGCGCCGCAAAATGTTATTGATGAAATGTTGGCTCAACCAATTCAAAAAAATGTTGTCGCGCAGGTTACAATTTCTGAACCGTACACGCTTGAAACTGAAAATAAAAATGCTCCGTTCGTGGTTGCAATGGATTTTGGCGTTAAAAAGCATATCCTTGAAAGTTTGAATAATTTGAGCTGTAAAATTGCCGTCGTTCCTGCAAATACTGCCGCTGAAAAAATTCTTGAAATGAATCCTGACGGCGTTTTTTTGTCTAACGGTCCCGGCGATCCTAAAGATGTTCCTGAAGTTATCGCCGAAATTAAAAAGTTAATCGACAAAAAGCCAATTTTTGGAATTTGTTTAGGTCATCAACTTTTGGCGTTGGCAATGGGCGCGGACACTTACAAATTAAAATTTGGGCATCGCGGCTCCAATCAACCTGTTAAAAATCTTCGTACCGGCAGAATTTATATTACTTCGCAGAATCACGGCTACGCGGTTGACGAAAAATCACTAAAAGATTTGCCGCTTGAAATTACGTATATTTCAATGAATGATGGCACGGTTGAAGGAATGAAACATAAAAATTTCCCAATTTATTCAGTGCAATATCATCCTGAAGCGTCGCCGGGACCACGTGATAATTTTTATTTGTTTGACGAATTTTTAAATTTGATTAAAGGTAAATGACTATGCCGAAAAAAGAAAATTTAAATAAAGTAATGGTAATTGGCTCGGGACCAATAGTAATAGGACAGGCGGCAGAATTTGACTACGCGGGCTCTCAAGCTTGCCGCGCCTTGAAAGAGGAAGGCTTGCGGGTTGTTTTAGTTAATTCAAATCCCGCAACGATTATGACAGATGTTAATATTGCCGACCGCGTGTATATTGAGCCGCTGACTGTAGATTTTTTAACTGCGATAATCGAAAAGGAACGCCCTGACGGTTTACTTGCAACTTTAGGCGGGCAAGCCGGATTAAATTTGGCGGTAAAACTTGCAGAGGCGGGCGTCCTTGAAAAATTTAACGTTGAACTTTTGGGAACGCCGCTTGACGCAATAGAAAAAGCTGAAGACCGAGAAAAATTTAAAGCTACAATGCAGGAAATTGGCGAACCTGTACCCGAATCAACGATTGTTGAAGACGTTCATAGCGCGGTAATTTTCGCAAATGAAATTGGCTACCCGCTGATTGTTCGCCCTGCGTACACTTTAGGCGGCACGGGCGGCGGTATTGCCGACAATGAAGAAGAATTAGTGGAAATTGTCATACGCGGCTTGAAATATTCTATGATTGGACAGGTTTTAATTGAGCGTAGCGTAGCGGGCTGGAAAGAAATTGAATTTGAAGTAATGCGCGACGGCAACGATAATTGTATAACTGTTTGCAATATGGAAAATGTGGACGCGGTGGGCGTTCATACGGGCGATTCAATCGTTGTTGCGCCGAGTCAAACTTTGAGTGATTCAGATTATCAACTTTTGCGCTCTGCAAGCATTAAAATAATTCGTGCGTTGGGAATTGAGGGCGGCTGTAATGTTCAATACGCGCTTGACACTAAAAGCCAAAATTATTACGTCATTGAAGTAAATCCCCGCGTCAGTCGTTCGTCCGCGCTTGCGTCAAAGGCTACAGGTTATCCTATTGCAAAAGTCAGCTCCAAAATTGCCATTGGTTACACGCTTGACGAAATTACAAACGCCGTTACACAAAAAACTAAGGCTTGTTTTGAACCGGCTTTAGATTATATCGTTGTGAAAATTCCGCGTTTTCCATTCGATAAATTTGTTTTTGCAGATAAAACTTTGGGTACGCAGATGAAGGCGACCGGCGAAGTTATGAGCATTGACAGAAATTTTGAGGGCGCAATTTTAAAAGCCGTTCGCAGTTTGGAAATTGGCGTTAATCGTCTGTATCTTGAAAAATTTGCTAATTGGGACAATGAAAAAATTCTGCGCGAATTGAAAAAAGTTAATGACGAAAGACTTTTTGTAATTGCTGAAACTTTACGGCGCGGGATTTTAAGCGTTGACGAAATTTTTAATATCACAAAAATAAATACGTGGTTTATCCAAAAAATTAAAAATATTACCGACTTTGAAAATAAACTTGCACGGGAAAATTTGACGGCTGAAAATTTACGCGCCGCAAAAAATATTGGATTGGCTGATGAATCCATTTCAGAATTGACGGGCAAAAATATTAAAGAAATTCGCAAGTTGCGGCTTGAAAATAATATCCTGCCGAAATATAAAATGGTTGACACGTGCGCGGGCGAATTTGAGGCTTTTACACCGTACTATTATTCAACCTACCGCGCCGAAGAAGATGAAGTTGAAATTTCTACCAACAGAAAAATAATCGTGCTTGGCTCCGGTCCAATCAGAATTGGGCAAGGCGTTGAATTTGATTATTGCAGTGTTCATTCAGTTTGGGCGTTGCGCGAAATGGGAATTGAGGCAATTATAATCAACAACAACCCTGAAACCGTTTCAACTGATTTTGATATTTCTGACAGGCTGTATTTTGAGCCGCTGACAACTGAAGACGTGCTGAATATTATCGACAAAGAAAA
>CALFJB010000073.1 GCA_937877565.1 uncultured Selenomonadales bacterium
TCAGGATACCGTATGCTCATTCTCAGGATACCGTATGCTCATTCTCAGGATACCGCTTGTAATGATAGAAATTACAGGTAAACATATCTGATTTATTGGGATTTAGTTGATTTTTCTCTGGACGGATAGTTTAAAATTTTAAAATGAATGGAAGAATCAATCCATTTTTGATAAATATAATCTATGTTAGTCGTGTAATTCCATTCTAAAAAGTTAATTTGTTTCAAATAATTCATATTTAATTCGAGCGGCTGAATAATTAATTGCTTTATTTGTCGTCCTTTACTTTTAACTTGCTCATAAGTAGGAATATTGGTAGATTCAAGCAATATTTTTACTGATATAATGTTAGCATTGGATTTAGAGAAATTCATATTGTGGTGTAAAAGTAGTCGCCTTGCCAGTTTGTAAGCGTGAGAATGAAGTTTCAAATTGATTTTAAATAATTGTAAATCAAAGGGCATAATATAGGTTTTAGAGAGGTATCTTAAAAAATTGACATTAAAGATGATGGAATAAGTACCAGTAGATTTATCTCTGGTAACAGTATCAGTAATTCTAAAGAAATAATATTCCGATTCAGATTTATTCTTTCTTATAAAGTGAGTATCAGAGAATTCAACACTGATGTGAGTAATGACATTTAAAGCAGTGCGTAATTGCTCAATGGCACGAGTTTTATTACTCTTTATATTACACAAGGTCATATATTCTTTAAGAGTAATAGAAACGCATTGAAATTTCTTGAAATCGCTATCAGACATTTCTTTTTTGTATGGAAGTATTGGGGTTAATTTGAGAATGAAAATGTCAAAAACACGTTGAACAATGGTATCACATTTAAAAGGAGTAGGTAAGGAATTTATACCGTCAGCAGAGAATTTAACATTATTGACAATAGCATTAGCGTTATTAGCAAATCTATCGAAATGAAAAGATTGTTCTGATAACATATGAAAAGCATTAGTGAGTTTACCTTGTAAAATATTTTGATAATTATTGTCAATGTTATTTTCGTTAGAAATAACCATTAAAAATACGCCTCCAAGAATTGACACAAGGAGACGTATTTGATACAATAAAGATGTAAATGGAGAAAAGTGTATCTACGTCTCTTGTGTGCATTATTTGATTATCTGAACAATAACAGTATAGCATACAAAGAGAAGGTTTTCAATAAATGAATAAGAAGAATTTGTTGCTAAGGAAGTTGTCATCGGAAGGTGACAGCTTTTTTAGTGTTCAGAAATAAGAAAATTACATTTGAAGTTCAGCTTCTTCCATTTTTTTAATAAGAGCCTTTTTTTCAGCTTCCGTTAGAAAAACCCAATCAGTGTGCATATGTAAACGACCAACAGCAGGCAAGGCAGATTCATCGCATATAAGAGCATCGGCAATAACAGAAGCAATGGATTTATTATCAGAAGGTTGCTTGTTGCTGGGATAGTTTTGAGGGAAGAATTTATAAATATTCTCTGCTCTTTCTTTGTTAAGTTGCGATTTGATAGCAAGCAGTTGCTCTTTGGTGTGATTAACAGCGTCAGAAATAAGTTTGTAACGCTGCCCTAAATTTTTATAATCTTGAGCGAGGTTAGAATTTTTGCGAAGAATACCGATAGCAATCTCATTGATTTTTGTTTTCGTGGCATCAGTTTGCAGAATTTTGTTCAAGCGAGATTGTTCCAAATTGATATTTTTCTGCTCCTCGTTCAACTTTTGTTGTTGCAGGTCGAGGAGAATTTTTTGTTTAGTGAGAGAGTATTGCATTTGAATAAAATCGGACTTGTTATCATTTGACCAGTTTCTATCATCAAACTCAATTTTCTGTTGCTGATATGCCTTCATTTTGGAGGACAATTCTTCTAATTGAAGCTGATGGGTGATGATACACTTTCGCAATTCCACATCTTTATTTTTGAGGAATAAGCGTTGAGCAATTTTTATTGCACGTTTCGGAGAAATAACTTTTTGCCAGAGAAGATTTTTCTCCTCAATCATTTTTTCTTTTTCAGCCTTTAAAGATTGATAGTGAGATTTAAGAATGTCAAAAATTTCACGAGTGGAATATGTGTATTTCAACGGTTCATTTGCTTTTTGAGACCCTAAAGCCTTTTGTAGAGAGTTAACGGTGTTTTCAAGACGAGAAACGGAATCAAAAAGCCGCTCCCTACTTGCATTGTTATTTCTAAGGAAATGATGAGTAACAAACTGAATATTTTTCTGATTAGTCAGCAGTTTTTCTTGTAATCTTGAAATGACGGGTTGTATATCGTGAATATTTTTTTCTAAAGAATGAATTTTATCAGTAGCAGCATTACAAATCTGAAAATAAGCCTCTCGTGCTTCGATTTGATAATCATATTTAGGAAAAGGAAGATTATCAATTAAATCTTCAAGATGTGCTTTCTGATTAAGAGCTTTATGAAATTCATTGAATACTTTACGCTCTTCTTTGGAAAGATATTGCATTTGAGCTTTTTTCAGTAAATCATTTGAGAATGTCAATTCGCGTTTTAAACGATTGACTTCACTTATAGCCATATTCCAATCGATATAGAAAAAACGTGTAAAAATATTTTTTGGATTTTTGTATTCATCGGAGTTCATGAGATTTTGAGCAGTAGCAACGGCGTTACGAATACGGAATTTAATATTTTCTTCAGCAGTTTTAAAAGAATCAAATTCAGCTTGAAGAATATTCTTGCAATCATTATTCTTTAATTTTCGCAGAGTTTTTAGCTGTCGTAATTTTGGATTGTTAGAGCGAGCCGCTTGAACTCCAATATAAGATTCAGGATTACGATCCAAAATTTTAGAGAGAGCATAATCATCATTTTTAACAGCTTCTGCTTTTTGTGCTTTCAAAGAGCGATGATCGACGCGAATTGAAAATCCATTTTTCGCTAAAACTTCATTTTGGATTTTTGCAAAGTCAGCGCGAATTTCTTTGAGAAAATTTTTGTCGTGCCATTTTTTATCTTTAGGAGCCCCGTGTTCCCGTCGTCTTTCAAAGGATATTGATTTTTCATTTTTGAGTGCTTTTGCTGCTCGACGAAAATATTTTGACGCTGGACGCTCCTGTATTTTTTCTACATCGTCGATGAGACGTTCAGAGAACATAATGTGAACATGAGGATGATGTTGTCCATCAGAGAGTGTGCCAATTTTATCGTGGATTGCATAAGCGTAATAATGATTCTTCAAATGAGTGTCTAAAAATTGATGAACAATGTCAATATTTTGAGCCAACAACAATTCATTGGGCAATGATAATTCCAATTCTTTGAAACGACGATTGCCCTTATCCTCATATCGCGTTGCTGCCTCAAAAAATTTCTGTGGACTGTCTTTTGCCCATTTAGGAAGCCGGTGGGCTTTGAAAATACAATCACTTTTTTCTTCTTTTTCTCGATTGATGTAATCAACGTGATCTTTTGCTGAAATCTTAGTTCCATTGGGTTTAGTGTCATTCTTCATTCTTAAATGATATGTTGCCATAAAAATATGACCTCCTTTGATGTTACATTAGCATAAAATTTGCTTCTCAAAATCTTATGTTTTTGCTTTTTTATAACATAAAAGAGGTCGTCTAGATTCTTATTTTGTTGCATTTTCATTTTTCCATTTGCCCAAAATTTTAATTTTGTTGGCAAATGTTCACTTACCACTTATCTTGACAGATAAGTGCGAAAAACCGCAGGATTGTGCGTTTTTCGACGTGAAAAAATTTGTCGCTAACGCTGAACCTGCGGTTGGCAAGAATATTAAAATTAAATATTATACTGTTGATACAGTTGGTGACGGCGAGATTCATTTTCGGCAGCTTCTTGAATTTCTTTGTGCTTGCCATCAGAAAGTAATTTAGAAATCAATTTACCAAGACGATTTTCACCTTCAGCACGTCCAGTTTCTTTAGCTTCAATGACATTTTGTTTCCAAACTTTTTTGGCTTCATTCATATTCCATTGAAAATCAATCATATCAAAAATCTCCTTCCGCTTAGAATTCAAGTAATCCGTCATTATATTATTTTCACAACAAAAATCTACAGCTTCATTTATAGCTTCTTTGATATTCATTCCTGACTTTAGATTACTCTTTACACGATTAACAAAAGTACAATAATGTTGCAGATAGGAACATTGAGATAATATTTTTTGATTGTTGCCCTCATTCAAATTGAAAAGTTTAACTTTCAATTCAAGAAATTCATTATTGCCATAAAACGCATCGGATAATTTCAGAATACGAGATTCCTCTTCATCATCATTTCCATTGTAAAAGACAAAAAACTCAGGAATAGGCAGATGTATCAATTCTTCATTATAAACTTTTTCTTTTGCTTTCCTGCTGGCAATGACATTCTTAAAAATTTCAGACGCATAAAAGAAAATCCTTAAAGGCATATTTTCATTTTTCGTTGACTGATGTTCAATAATGACAAGAAAATGGTTACGAAAAATACAAGACAAATCATTTTTAGACTGTGAAAAGAAAATCCCGTTCAAAGTATTAATTTCTATTTCATTTGGATCATTGCTATCGGTATCCAGTAAGGCATTACACAAAGACAACAGACGAGTTTTATCATTGAAAAAATCTCGAAACATAGAATCACGATATTTTGATCTCACTTTATTTTTTGTTTTACGCTTCGTTTTAGATTTAGCCATAACAAAACTCCCAACTTTTTGCTTTAAATTACACGGAATGTAATCATATCATCAAGATTAATACATTCCACATCACAAGGAACATTTCCACGCAATGTAGTTTGTATATGATAAAAATTCAGACACTTTTTAACATAACTAACAAATTCCTGTGAACGCCGTTTATATCCATATGCTGACAATAGTGTACGAAGTTTCATACGAGTATAACCTGATTCTTCGATATACAAAATTCTTATGCGAATTGACTTGAAAAATAAATCGAAATTGAAATCATCTTCTATAAACAATTCATCATCTAACGAATCATTACAATCTGATAATATAGCTGGAAATTCTTTATCAAACGTCACTTTATCATATAAGTAATGAGACCAGTAGCGAACATCTAATATCCATTGACGATAGTTATTTCGATAATTTGCTAAAAGAAAACTCCTATCTTCATTCCAAATTCGATTAATGAGTTCATTTGCTCTTCTTTCTGACAAATCGAAATTATCGATTATACAAGCTATATCAAGAGCACTGAAAAGTAATTCTTCCATTATTTATCACTTTTCCTTGAATTGCAAGAGCGGCAAAGTATTTGTAAATTTTCTGCTACAGTCAGACCACCGTTATTCAATGCTTTTATATGGTCAACTTGTAAATATTGTTTATCAGGAAACACTTTACCACAACCGGCACATTTATAACCACCATTGACTTTAGCTTTCTCAAAAGCACCTTCACGAAGTTCATTAGCAAGTTGAGGATTTACTTGCGCCATATCGTACAGTGACAATCTATTTACATATTTCTTATCGTATTTCACATTATCTGAAGTGAAGTCATAGACATCTGGATCAGAAAGTTTTGTTAATTCAATATCCACCATCTTCAAAAAGTACAGTTTCTTGCCAAAGAACAAACGTAAAATATTATCGTCACTTTCTTCCCAGAGACTATTCAAATAATTATTTTGTTCACTTCTTCGCATATCTTCATCAAAAATTTTTCTTGCTATTTTTGCAACATCTAACTTATTCTTATCAATGTGGTCAAATGTATAGAAATTAGGGCATTCACCTTTTTGAGCATAGTATTTTAAGATATGCAGCACATCACGCTCATCATAAGGCGGAATCATTTCACCACTAAAAAATTGTTTTTTGCACTGTTCAACTAATTTATCCATTACTTTCTTAGGCAAATATTCTTCCGATGAATTCAAATCATCTGATAATGTTGGTAATGCTTGCATAAATTGCTCATAGGCAGCCTTTGTACTGTCATAAACCATTACTTGATATGAAAAATCTATTCCTTCTTCATTGATATATTGAAATGCGTACATTCCCAAAGGTATTCTTTGCACAAATGGCACTGCCTCTAATTTTGTTGTATCTGTTTGGTCACTTACAATAGAAGCAAATTCTTCAATTTTAGCTATTGAAATCATTCGGAGTGTTCGTTGTTGTTGTCCTGGAGGATCATCAACAAAATCACCAGTCCCATTAAAAATAGTATCTGGATTTACCCAAGCAATCTTATCATTCCAGTTATCAATGAAAGAAACAATATATGCGATTGATGTGCCACCAGCAACTTCGCCTCGCAGTGCTCTACCTACCATTTGTGTCATCAATACTGTGGAAACTGTAGGACGTGCCAAAAAGACCGTTTTCGTCTGCGGAAGATCAACTCCTTCAGTAAGAATATTAACATTAACTAAAACTTGTACATCACTGTTACGATATGCCTCTATTTTCCTCTCATTTTCCTTCTGACTGATAGTTACGCCTGTTCCCATATCTTTTATACTTGAAACAACATATTCGGCTTTGATGCCAGCATTATTAAACAATTTCGTCAATGCTATAGCATGGTCTATACTGACTGTAAATACGATTGTTTTACCATACTCTTTAGCATTTTCTTTATATTTACTAACAATCAATTTATTTCTTGGCGTACTCGCAGCAATTTTTCTTGCTAAATCTTCCGGTAATATATCAGAATGTTGTATTTTCTCCAATGCTTTTAAGCCTAAATCTATACCATATTCTTCATCTGTATAATAGGGTACAAATTTAGGTGCTGATAATATACGTCGATTTATTAATTCTTTTAACCCAACTTGATAAACAATGCCTACATCGCCTTTTACTAATTCACCATTTTTCATTCCATCAGTATAAATTTTAGCTAAAAGCCCTTGTTCACTTTCTGCCGTACGGAATGGAGTTGCCGTTAATCCAAGCAGCTTGACATTTTTTACTCGTTCTTTTACATATGTAATGATATTTCTATATCTCTTAGCTGTAGAATGATGAGCTTCATCTACCACTAGAAATAACTCATTCTCATCTTTGAGCCATTCATCAAGACGCTCTAAATTACGCTCAATGCTATCTTTACTGATTATCAATATATTATCTGTCGGCTCAATATCACTAGTTCTATCATGTGACGGCGCACCAGAAATAATTCTGTAATGAAACGATGATATATGAGGAATTTCAGTTGAAAATGCAAACTTTCTAAATGATTCAGCTGCCTGTTCTAACAACATTTGTCTATGTGCTAACCACAATATTTTCTTTCCTTTATCAAGCGCATTGCGCAAAAGCCAGGTTGAAGCCGTATAAGTCTTTCCTCCACCTGTTGGCAAAACAACTAATGTATTGTAATTGGAATATTTTTTATCAATACTATCCATTGCTTTCATAGCAGCACGCTGATGTTCGTAAGGGTGTCGAGGATTCGTTCCAGATATTGGTGCGACATCTCCTGATGCTTTTGTTTCTACAAAATCTTGAGACATAAAAATTTCCTTTCCTTAAATTAATCTAATGCTACACTTTCCGTAGATACCGCTTCAATCTCTTCACCTTTTCTAGGCAATATCATAGAAAATGGAATCCCATTCTCTGTTACAGTTCTATGCAAAAACATTCTTACTGCTGTTGACAAATCTATTCCCAGATTCTCGCAAATTTTTGCTGCCTGTGCTTTCAAATTTTCATCGACCCTAACTTGCAATAATACTGTTGCCATTGCCTCACCTCCAACTTTATACGTCAATTATACTACATTGTCGTTCGGGCAACAAGAGACACATTGAAAAATTTTTACACCGCCGCCAGAGATTTGCCTGTCTTTGAAAAGGGAGAAATGCAAAAAAAGGCTGCGTACATTCGTCAATCCTCAGTACTTGCCTTTTTTTGGTTGCTGAGCATTTTTCGCGAAATGGTTCGCTCAAAATGTTACGCAACATTTTTTCCTTTTAAAAGGAAAGGTTCCAGTCTCTCTTTTTCAAAGTTGTGTGGAATTTTTGAATATTTTCGCTTTCGTTTGATTTTCACCTCTCCTAAGGGATAGCCCCACTCTAATTTGGGGGCTATCCCACTTAGAGTATTACAGTCTCTAAGTATTAGTGTTTGCGGAGGTTGATTTGGCGCGATTTATAAGCCACGAAACTCATTCTCAGGATACCGTATGCTCATTCTCAGGATACCGTATGCTCATTCTCAGGATACCG
>CALFJB010000074.1 GCA_937877565.1 uncultured Selenomonadales bacterium
TGTTGACCCAGTGTATGAAAACATCGGAGGAGATTATTATGCTACAGATAAAGGCTATTATTATCTGAACAAAAATAAAATTTATGTACAAATGACAGATTTTAAAATATGTGTAATTGAACGCAGAATTACATATAACGTTAATGGCACACAAGATGACGAAATACAATTTATGATTTTCGATGATTCAGGTTGGGAGTGCAAAACAACCATTGAATATGACAAGTGGTCAACCCATTTGATAGGCTGGATTAGGGCAAGAGCTCCGACAAGAATTCTGAACTTAACGGAATTTTCTATATCATATTTTGAGCAGTTAATGACGTATGTCTTGAAGAACAGTAAATTTCCAACGAAATACTTTGTATCACATTGGGGCTGGGGTGCTTGGGATCCAAATTCTGGACGTAAGTTTTGGCACGGAGGGCTTGAAGGTTGTAAATCTTCAAAAATACTTACTCCGCATATGGATGAACAAAAAAGACGAATTATTATACTTAGAGAAGCGTTGAATTTTACTGAAATTGGACCGAGAGCCAATGTGCTATTGGTGTATAGTTGTGCGTCTTATACAGATGCCATTTATACTGATGCAGGTCATTTCTTATCGCATTGTATAATGGTGATAGGTTCAAGCGGAATGCTAAAAACTGCAACAGTACGTGAACTTTTCAATGTATTTACAAAATACCAGGATCGAATCACTT
The DNA here is from genome assembly GCA_937877565.1 of uncultured Selenomonadales bacterium. Lineage (GTDB taxonomy): Bacteria > Bacillota > Negativicutes > Selenomonadales > Selenomonadaceae > Quinella. The sequence goes on from CALFJB010000074.1 coordinate 708, forward strand.
CAGTACGCAGTACAGAAGCAAGTTTACATGTTATGACGGAAAAAGCCTACGATGACACTCTGGTCATAGACGACTTTAATAGAGAAGGATCAAAATATGAAATTGCGCAAAAAACGAAAAATATTCAAACATTAGTTCGCTCCTATTCCGAAAAGGTATCCCGTTCAAAATATGGCGGAAATGATAACGTCAAGCAATACGCTATACGCGGTGGACTTGTAATAACTGGTGAAACAAACATGACGGGCGAATTAAAGTCCGGCAAGCTACGATACCTAAAACTTGTAATTGCAGAAAAATTTAATGGCGAATTGCTAAAAAAATATCAGAAGAATCCAACAATAATGCCGTTCTTTTTCAGCGAGTATATACGTTTTTTACAGGCAAACTATCTTGGCTTAATGGATTTTGTGATTAAACGATTTGATGCATATCGAGAGCAATTTTGCGAATTGCGTGAGCCAAGAATTATAGATGCTGGAGTGCATTTAAAAATGACGACGCAGATAATGTTAGAATGGTTGAAATCAACAGAAGTGCTAACAGCACAAGAATGTAATTTGTGGCTTGATAATTTTGAAAGAATCTTGTTTGAGCTATTGCAAAGTCAGAGTAAAGAAGTTCAAACGGAAGATCCCTGTATATTATATGTAAAGCAAATTTTTGAACTATTAAATGCCGGAACAATTGAACTGGCACCGAACGTAGAAGCTTATAAGTTGGAAAGAAAAAAGTATATCGGCTATGTAGACGGGGATTTGTTAATGTTCGAGAAAGATAATTTGTATCGAGAAGTTGTTAACGCCTGTAGAGCTAAGGATGAATATCTAACGATGAGTAGCGATGAAGTTTTGAAAGTATTAAAAGAAAAAGGAATTAGTGCGTGCAATACTGGAAGTAACCTGCGTAAAGCATCATCGAAGCTGAGTGACCCTAAGAAGGGCATCAGTCGTCCCTTAATGTTAGCGTTGCGAAGATACGTCTGTGAACAAATACTCGAAAGTGAAAATTAGGAGGAAAAAAATGAACAATACAAAACTATTGCCATTAGATAATGGCGCAGTTATTACACCAATGAATCCAACTGCAACTTATTTAAGTCCACCCCCAATAGTGCGTTGGTTCAGTATCATTGGGGACAATGGGCTTTGTTTTACCAATAATGATTATTATGTCATATCAGCACTTCGGAAATTGGTTTCTTGCGAAATAATGGAAGTAGCCAATGAAACTCAAGCTAAACGATATGCGTATGAGCGGTACGTCGCAAAATTTTTGGGAAAGAACAGTAATTTTGGCATCCAAGTGCAGTTACCGATAAACTTGTCGCCAAATACGTTATGGGTAGATAATGATTACGAGATTCGAGAACAAAAATTCAGAACAAACGCTGAAAATTGCTTTTAGCATCCAATAATCAAAAGCGATTATAGTTAATTGCAAACAATTAAACAGATCGAAAAAAAATTGTGGTCGACAATTTGTGAGCATGTATTGTGTACAAAAGTTTCTGAAATACAGAAAATGAGCCTCGTCAGCTACCAATCATAGCGAATTTACATTTACTAAAAAATTCGGGGCATAATTAATCGCATATGCGCAAGGACAATTACGTTCTTGCGCTTTTTTTCTTGTCTAAAAGCCGTCCTTAAATCCATTTTTGCTGATTAGTTTGTTGCTTTATAAAATCGTCCAAACTTTCACGCGGGATCTTCCACGCCCGACCGATACGAAAGCTCTTTATCGTTCCGGTCTTTAATAGCTTATATGCCGCGTTTTTGCCTATCATCAACGACTCGCAAAGCTCGTCTACCGTTATTAGAATTTGATTATAATTTTCCATTTTTAATTCCTCTCCTAAATCTATTACGAATATGTTATTCAATTAACGTTTACAAACATTTTTGTAATAGTACTTACAGTCAATTAACTTCTTAAGGGATAACTGAAGCACATTTCGATTTAATCAAATAAACATAACAATAAAGAACAAATAAAATGCAGGAGGTAGAAAAAATGACAGATAGTAAACTACTTTCATTGACAGAAAATGATTTTTCCGATATAGCTAATATCGCAGGAATGCAAAATCCCAGAAATCAAACGGTTACTTTGCTAAAAATTGATTTGCCGGATATATTAAGGGCACACGCTGAAACATTAATGGAATTTTATGAGAAGGGGCGAGACAGTTTAAATCCCACGTCGAACGCTGTTCCTACTTCCACTAGATGTAATTTTCCCAGTACAATTTACACCGGGATTTACGACCGCGTTTCTTATGGCGTGTATGACGATTACGATAAATTGTTAAAATCCAAAACCTACTGGAACGCCTCGAGCGTAAAGCAGAAAGAGTTTGAAACGCATGATGCCGCTTTACGATTTGCACGAACAGGAGTGGCACAATTAAATGGCATTCCGGAAAATGCCATCCCTTCTATGAAATCTCCTGTAAATTGGAGACAAAAAATATAACCTTTTTTATTTTCTAGATACCTCTATTGCCAACTTAAACAGGGAATACACGTTCCTGCGTGAGTTTTTACCTTGATACACCTTGTATTTCCCGCTTTTTTCAATTACATACTATATTTTTGAATTCAAAAAGCACTGGCAATTTACGCCAGTGCTTTTATTTTGGCTATTTTGCAAAGGGGGTTCATCTATGAAACAGGGAAAAACATTACAGGAGCTGGGACGGGAATTGCAAAGGCAACGCAATAATAGGCAAGACTTTATAGCCGATACTCGTTCCCTTGCAATGGAAACGACGGCATACGGCTCAACGTTAAATATGATGATAGACGGCAAAACATACGGCTATCAGGTAAGCGACATAGCTCACCAGCAGATAGCGTCGCGGCTTAATATTCCGTATCGTTATTATCAGAAAATGCAAACAGAAACGCCGGAACTTTTGGACGCCAATGTTAATACGTGGCTGAATAAAAATTCGGAACGTCGTATGATAAGAGTACTTGACGGAAAAGTTAGAGCGTTTTTGTCAGACCGTTATCGCCGGCTTGATAATCTTGAACTTTGTGCGGCAGTGTTGCCGGTGATACAGGAGATGAAAGGTGCTAACATTGAATCTTGCGAAATCACGCCAACTTGTATGTACTTAAAAGTAGTCAACAAAAAGCTGAAGGCAGAAGTTACGGTAGGCGATGTTGTTCAAGCAGGATTTGTAATATCAAATTCTGAAGTCGGACTGGGAAGTATGCGCGTAGAACCTTTAATCTTTAGACTGGCTTGCAAAAATGGCTTGATTTGCAAAGATGCTACGCAGAAGAAATATCACGTAGGAAGGCAAGTTAATGTTTCGGAAGATACTGCATACGAACTGTATTCAGATGAAACGCAGGCACAAGACGACAAGGCGTTTTTCATGAAAGTGCAAGACGTGGTACGCTCGGCAGTCGATGAAACACGCTTTATGTTGACGGTGGAAAAAATGCGTGAAACAAAAGAAGTCCCGCTTGGAAAAGACCCGATAAAAGCAGTAGAAGTACTTGCGGACAAATTTCAGCTTACGGAAAACGAACGCGGAGATGTTTTGCGCAGATTGTTTATGAGCGGCGACAATTCGCGTTACGGACTGATTAACGCAGTAACATCGGCAAGTAAACTGGCAAAAACATATGACCGAGCAACGGAACTTGAAAAAATCGGTGGTGAAATTCTTGCGTTACCTATTCCACGCAATTTGTTACCGCCGTCTGCAGATGAAGCGTTGGAAATGGCTTTGATGTACGAACACACAATGCAAATTGCATGAAAGGATATGAAAAGATGAGTAGCAGTTATTTTCAGTGCGCAGCATATTCGGACGTTGAATCAACAGTGCGCTATGAAGACAAAGTGATTTACGTAAAGTTTGACGTTAAAAATATGAGCGTTCACTTGACGTTCAATCCCGCCCAGATTCTCATTTTTACCAAAAGTTTGAATTTGGTGCTTTCCAAAATTTCCGTTGAAGAAATTACGGGAGAAAGCAATTACGGCAACATGACCGTTGAAATTACAGTGCCGTCCGAAGAAATTGCAGATGACAATGATGTAGCAAAGACAGCCTAAAGAAAACTACAAGCAAAGCCCTGAACATTGAAAGGTTTGGGGCTTTTCCTTTTTGCGGAGGTGAAGAAGAAATGCCAGCAACAAAATTTATATGTCCGGACGGAAAGCGCATTCGTATTGCAGAATGTTTGAAAGGCTGTCCGAACGAGCAAAGATGTATGTTCCTGCCCACTCTGCGCGCAGTTGGCAACTCCCTTGACAGAAAAATTAGCGAGCCTACAGTTACTGAACTTATCGCGGGAGTCCGTGAAACATATTTGAAGAAAACGTCGTCCTATGCGGTAGACCCTACAAGTGTACTGTACGCGTTGCAAGGTCAAGCCATTCATACAATAAATGAAAGAAATACGCAAGGAAATATTTTATCAGAGGAACGCTTAAAAGATGAAGTGACAAGCGGACAGTTCGATTTGTACGGCAAAATTCTTGATGAAGAGGAAGGCGTACTTGGTGATTTAAAGGTTACGTCGAGTTACAAGCTGATGAAGGCGTTAGGCATTTATAAAGTAGATGTCCCTACAGGCGAAGTTTATAAAAGTGGTACTAAAAAGGGACAGGTAAAAACTCGGAAAGAATTTCGCTATGACGGTGTTTGTGATTTACTTGATTGGGCAATACAGCTGAATTACTACCGTATCTTGTTAGAAGAGCAAGGTTTTAAAGTGAAAAGAATGTATATCCAAGCGCTTTGTCGTGATTTTAATCTGCGCATTGCAACTGAACGCGGAATAACTCAAGCTGTCTATATCATACCAATAAACAAAATAAGTGACTACTGGCTTAAACGTTATTTCACGCACAAGGCAAAACTCCTGCGCGAAGCCCTAGAGACAAAGACATTACCGCCGATTTGTTCAGTACGTGAACGTTGGAATGACAGAAAATGTTTGGATTATTGCGCAGCACGAGAAAATTGCCCGTATGCCCAAAATTTGGAAACTAAAGGAGTTAATGATTATGAGTTCGGAAAAACAGCTTAAAGTCTTTACGCTGAAATATGACGAACACACAAACAGCATATCGCCCGGTGTCGCTTATATCAATCCGGCAGATACGTTGCGCGAAATGTACAAGATAATCGGTTGCAGTTGTGTCACTTGTACTGCGATTGAAATCAACGGGAAAAAGTATGACGTGTGGAGCGATGATGAAGCGTTGCTCAAATCTAACCCCGTGCCTAATCTTTGCATTGACGATGACATTGTAATTTTCGGAAATTTGTTGATAGCAAAGAGCAACGAAGAGGGGAAAATGGTAGGCTTGGATAAAGGCGAACCTCAACTTCTATATGCCTTCGCGCAGATTTCAGCAAGGATATTTGTGCGTATACATTCTTATTGTGAAACCGTCTTTTCAGATTTTATGGAAGTACCATAGTTTTTGTGTACGTGAGAAATTGAATGCCATAGTTGCTTCACTTGTAGTGGACGATAGCACTCCTAATGAAAGATTGTCTGCCATGTCCGTTCTGTCCGCTTGATAAATAACCATTACCTGTCGTGATATTCTATGTTTAAGACAGACTGTCTAGCGCACAGATTTTTGAGGCTAATTGTTTGCGCAAAATCTCTCTTGAAAAATTTCAGTTGAGCAATTTTTTTAGGCTATCGACCGAGTAGCGTAAGGCACGGAACAAGTTCTCTCTGTTCTTTATCCTCTACCACACGAATTGCACTAAAAACTATTCAGGGTTTATCAAGCCTTTTGTTGTCTGTCAAAACTGGTAAATTGGACTTGTGGCATACTTTTTTCACGGACTAGCCGGACTATACGGACAATTTTCTCTATGCCAAAAAAATCCTAATAAAAAGCCCGTGTAACTGTAAGTTAGCACTTTTGACAAAATCCAACTTTTCTGTTATTATCTTCCTAATTTATTTGTCAAATCTATTTGTCAAAAGTGATGGTGTTTTTACTTTGAAATTCGCTTATGCTCGCGTCTCTACTCGTAAACAAGTCCGTGACGGTAATTGGCTTAAGGAACAAATCGAAAAGCTTAATGCTGAAGGCTACGACGAATTGGTTATTGAGGAATTTTCTGGCTCTACTACCAATCGACCTCGCTTTGACGCATTGATTCAACGGCTTAATTCTGGCGATTCGCTCATCGTCACCAAGCTTGATCGCATTGCTCGTTCTACTGCTCAGGGTTCGGCTTTAATCAATGACTTACTTAACAAAGGCGTCGTTGTGCACATTCTCAATATGGGCAGGATTGACAACACTCCTACTGGTAAACTTATCACTAATATTTTACTTGCCTTCGCCGAATACGAACGCGATATGATTATCGAACGTACTCAAGCTGGGAAAGAAATTGCGCGTACCAAAAATGGTTTCCGTGACGGGCGTCCTCCTATTGACCCCAAGCGTAAAGCTTTTGCCGCCGACCTTATTCTTAATCAACATTATTCCTATAAACAGGTTGAACGCTTAACCGGCTTGTCTCAATCTACTATTTCTCGCGCTGTTCGTGCTATCCGTGCTGAAAATATTCTTTCCCAGAACGACCAATAAATTTCTTGTTATAGCAAATGACCTTTTTTGTGTTATAATCAACTCTATTGTATTGAGAAAAATATTTATTCTACGTTTAAAGCTTAGGTGATAATATGATTATCAATTCTATAGGTTTAAAAAATTTCACCGTCTTTGAAGATTTCAATATCGATGTTTCCTCCAACATCAATATCTTTATAGGTGAGAACGGCACTGGAAAAACTAATCTGCTGAAAGCTATTTATGCTGCTAGTGAAATCAGCAGAAATCATAGTAAAAGCGTGGATATTTTACATAGATGCTTTAAAAACAATGGTCTAGTATCATTATCCAGAAATAATATCAATACTACCGTGGACATATTTCTTAGAGATAATTCTTATGATAAAGAATGTATTGCAACAGTAATAAGTGCTCCTACAATTAGAATTATACAAAACACTTCTGCTTCTGTTAGTGAAAAATCCCTTTCTAATTATGATGAATCTAAAGTTCGCTCTGACTCTTATCAAATTCATCTTCCTCAAAATGCGTCATTATTAGCGACTTTTATTCCGTCAAAAGATATGTTGACGCATTCAAGCGGTCTTTTGGCTATGTCCGATAAATATCGCGAATTTCCCTTCGATATAACTCTTACTGAAATAATTCGTAAAGCCAACCAATGGACACTTAAACAACCACCGAAACTTGCTCGTTCTATTTTACCACAACTTGAAGAAATGATTGATGGCAAAATTGTTATTAAAAATGAAGAATTTTTTATTGTGAAAAATGACGGACGTGAAATAAACTTTGCCGTTGAAGCTGAAGGGTTCAAAAAGATTGGTTTACTTTGGCAACTTTTAATGAATGAAAGTATAACACCCAATTCAATTTTAATCTGGGATGAGCCCGAAGCCAATCTAAATCCGGCATTTATTCCTAAACTTGTAGAATGTTTAATCGAACTCTCAAGAAATAACGTTCAAATTTTTTTGAGTACGCATAATTATATTTTGGCTAAATATTTTAACGTAAAAGCGTCAGATTCCGATTCAATTATGTTTCATGGTCTTTATAAAATCAATAATTCCGTACAATGTGAATCTAATGAAAATTTTGCAGCACTTAAACACAATGCCATTATAAGGGTTTTCAACGAGTTGCTAGACGAAGTCTACGATCTTGATCTGGGGGACTAATATGGAATTCATATTCACAGACGAAAACCAAACGTGTCAAATAGATTTTACCAATGCAGTTTGGGCTACCGACCAGTTGAACTCAATATTCAGTGTCATCAAGGACAGCATATTATCTGACGTGGACTTTATTGTTGAAGGAGCAAACTCAATTTTTTTCATAGAAGTTAAAAATTCAAATTTTCTTGGCGTTGATAATCCTAAGGCTTTTCAACTGCTACATTCAGACTTAATCAAAGTGTTGGCAAAAAAATATTTTGACAGCTTTCACTACGTTCGGGGTTTAGGCAAAACTTTTAGCAAACAGAAAATTTATATTTGCATAATAGAAACAGCAAATAGCGATAGCGTGACGCGAAAGAGTTTGCGAAATCGTTTGAAAGACCGACTTCCTTTTAAATTTCAAAAAATATTCTCCGTCTCCGAAAAGATGATTGATGACGTTCTTGTTTGGAGCTTTGATGAATGGAATGAGTATTTTCCACAATTTCCTTTATCCAGATTAAAACCACCATTACAATCGTAGGATTATCAAAATGACTGAAGCTGAAACCCGCATTTTAATTGATGAACAACTGCGAAAAGTCGGTTGGGAAGCTGACACAAATAATTTACGTTACTCGAAAGGTACGCGCCCTGTAAACGGTCGGAATATCGCCATTGCCGAATGGAAAACCGATTCTGACGTAGGCGACGGCGGATTTGTTGACTACGCACTTTTTATCGGCACAAAGTTGGTCGGCTTGGTTGAGGCGAAGGCAAGCTACAAAAATATTTCGTCCGTCATTGATTATCAATGCAAGGATTACGCTAAAAATATCTGCGCGGAAGATGAAAAATATTTAATCGGTACTTGGGACAAATTTCAAGTGCCGTTTATTTTTGCGACGAACGGCAGAGGGTACACGGCGCAACTTGAGACTATGTCTGGAATTTGGTTTCAAGATTTACGCAAGACTGATAACGCTCCAAAAGCTTTGCGCGGTTGGATAAGTCCCAACGGTATTTTGGAATTGCTGGAAAAAAATATTCCTGCAGGTGATGAAAATCTGCAGAAAATGTCGTTCGACCTACTTTGCGATAAAGACGGATTGAACTTGCGCGATTATCAATTAAAAGCAGTGCAAGCGGTCGAAAACGCCGTTATCGCGGGACAGCAAAATATTTTGTTGGCAATGGCAACTGGAACCGGCAAAACGCGCACAATTCTCGGAATGATTTACCGATTTTTAAAGAGCGGTCGTTTTCGCAGAATTTTATTTCTTGTTGACAGAACTTCACTTGGCGAACAGGCGCAAGACGTTTTCAAAGAAGTTAAGTTAGAAGATTTGATGACGCTTGAACAAATTTACAACGTCAAAAAATTAGATGATAAAATTTTTGAGAAAGAAACGCGGATTCAAGTCGCTACCGTTCAAAGTATGGTAAAAAGAATTTTGTACAATGAAGACAACGTTCAGCCTTCGGTGACTGATTACGACTTGATAATTATCGACGAAGCACATCGCGGCTACATTCTCGACAAAGAAATTTCATCGGACGAAGAAAATATTTTTGCCAATCAGCAAGATTATCAAAGCAAATATCGCAGTGTCATTGAATATTTTGACGCAGTAAGAATCGCGCTTACTGCAACTCCAGCACTTCATACGACGCAAATTTTTGGCGCTCCGATTTTCAAATACAGCTACAGAGAAGCGGTGATAGACGGTTATTTAGTTGACCACGACGCCCCGCATATTCTGAAAACAAAGTTGAGCGTCGAAGGCATTCACTACAAGCAGGGCGACAATATCGCGATTTACGATCTTGCAACGGGAGAAATTACCAATAGCGAACTGCTTGAGGATGAATTAAATTTCGACGTCGAAAATTTCAATCGGCAAGTAGTCAATGAAAATTTTAATCGCGTAGTGCTTGAAGAAATTTCAAAAGACATTGACCCCGACGCAATTTGCAAAACTTTAATTTATGCAGTCGACGACAAGCACGCCGATTTGATTATTAAAATTTTGAAGGAAATTTATTCGTCAAAAGGCGCGAGTACCGAAGCCGTTATGAAAATCACGGGCAGTGTCGGCGACAAGCGGCGAATCAATGACGCAATCAGAAGATTTAAAAATGAACGTTATCCGAGCATTGTTGTCACGGTGGATTTGTTGACTACGGGGATTGACGTTCCGCAAATTGACAAGCTGGTTTTTATGCGGCGCGTCAAGTCAAGAATTTTATTTGAACAAATGCTCGGTCGTGCAACGCGGCTTTGTCCCGAAATCGGTAAAACACATTTTGAAATTTATGACGCGGTAGGCGTTTATGAATCGCTTGAACCGGTAAGCGAAATGAGACCCGTTGTAGCCAACCCCTCTGAAACTTTTGAAAGTCTTCTTGAAAAATTAAAAGTTGCAGATAACGCAACGCAAATTCAGCAACAAATAAATCAGTTGCTCGGCAAACTGCAACGCGCCAAAACTAAGATGAGCGGTGAAAATCTTGAACAAATTCAAAGTTTAATCGGCGAAGTTAAAAATTTGTCGCCGCATGAGTCAAAAGAATTTTTACTCCGCCATGTCGATTTGTTCAGATTGTTGCAACAAAAAATTTTGAACTGTGGCAGACCTTTTGTAATTTCGGATCACGAAGACGAATTGACCGAACACGGGCGCGGTTACGGCACGGGACAAAAGCCGCAAGATTATCTGGAAGAGTTCGCGGAATTTTTGAAAGCCAATCAAAATGAAATTGCCGCGCTCTATATCGTTTGCACTCGTCCGAAGGATTTAACACGCGCAGATTTGAAAAGTTTACGCCTTAGTCTTGATGTTGCCGGTTTTACTCTGCCGAAACTCAACACAGCAGTTTCTCAAATGACAAACGCCGAAATGACAGCCGACATCATCAGCTTGATACGTCGTTACACACTCGGCGCACCGCTTGTCAGTCACGAAGAAAAAATAAAAATTGCCGTGCAAAAATTAAAAGCCGCGCATAATTTCACCGCGCAGGAATTGAACTGGATTAACCGCATTGAAAAATATTTGCTCAATGAATCGCTGATAAACGTTGCAGTTTTCGATGAAGTCGGCACGGCGTTCAAAAATGCGGGCGGATTTAAGCGAATCAACAAGGCATTCGGCGGGAATTTGGCGAATATAATTGACGAGCTCAATAATTATCTTTATGACGACGGAGGGAATGTAGCTTGAATTTGAATAATAACGAAGAACAAGAGAGAATTTTTGATAAGGCATTGAAATCTGCTTACGAATTTCGCGATGAGGCAAGTAAACTTAATCCTGAATATCAAGAAAAACTTATGCAGACATTATTGGGATTTGAAGGAATAACAAAATTTATTAGACTCATGGGGAATATGAAGTGACTACTCAAGAAATTATTTCAAAACTTTGGAATTTGTGCAATGTTCTGCGCGATGACGGAATAACTTATCATCAGTATGTTACCGAGCTGACGTACATTTTATTTTTGAAAATGGCAAAGGAAACCGAAACCGAAAATAAAATTCCCGAAGGCTATCGCTGGAACGATTTGACCAACAAAAGTGGCGTTGAACTCAAAAAATTTTACAAGGAATTGTTGAACTTTCTCGGCGAAAATGCTACGGGGCGTATTCGTGAAATTTATCAAGGCGCGTCAACCAACATTGATGAGCCCAAAAATCTTGAAAAAATAATTATCGCAATAAACGCGCTTGATTGGTATTCGGCACGTGAAGAAGGACTCGGCAATTTGTATGAAGGCTTGCTCGAAAAAAATGCCAACGAAAAAAAATCGGGTGCAGGGCAATATTTCACGCCGCGTCCGTTGATTGATGTCATTGTAAAGTTGATGAAACCGCAACCGGGCGAACTTTGCAACGATCCCGCTTGCGGCACTTTCGGTTTTATGATTGCCGCCGCGCAGTATGTCCGTAACAACACCGATGATTTTTTCAACTTGCCGCCTGACTTGTACAAATTTGAAATTGAGCGGGCGTTTACCGGCTGTGAACTCGTCCACGATACGCATAGGCTCGCCTTGATGAATGAAATGTTGCACGGGCTTGAAGGAAAAATTATTTTGGGCGATACGCTGTCAAACGTCGGCAAGTCCATGAAAAATTTTGACGTGGTTTTAAGCAACCCGCCTTTCGGCACAAAAAAGGGCGGAGAACGTGCCAGCCGTAACGACTTCACTTTTTCCACCAGCAATAAGCAGTTGAATTTTCTCCAGCACATTTACCGCAGTTTGAAGGCAGACGGCAAGGCTCGCGCAGCTGTCGTGTTGCCGGACAACGTGCTTTTTGCCGACGGTGAAGGCGAAAAAATTCGCGTCGACCTTATGGACAAATGCAACCTCCATACAATTTTGAGATTGCCGACGGGAATTTTCTACGCGCAAGGAGTCAAGACCAACGTTTTATTTTTTACGCGCGGCACAACGGACAAAGGCAATACCTCCGAAGTTTGGTTTTATGACTTGCGGACAAATATGCCGTCATTCGGCAAGACCAGTCAGCTTGCAGAAAAAACTTTCGACAATTTTGTTAAAGCCTATGAAGCCGAAGACCGCCACGCCGTTGATGACTATAGATTTAACGTCTTTGCACGCGCTGAAATCGCCGAAAAAAATAATTCTCTCGATTTGGGCTTGATTCGTGATGATTCTGCCGTTGACTTCGACGAATTGCCTGACCCGATTGAAAGCGCCGAAGAAATTATATTTCAACTTCAATCAGCCGTTGAACTTATGGAAAGCGTCGCCGCCGAATTGAAATCTTTGGAGAATCGCAATGACTGAAAAAATTTTGAGAATCTATTTGGACAACTGCTGTTATAATCGTCCGTATGACGACCAATCGCAGATTAGAATTTCACTTGAAGCGCAGGCAAAAATTTTCATACAGAACGCCGTCAGATGTGGTAAAATTGAGCTTGCAACTTCCTATATCCTTGTTTACGAAAATAATAGAAATCCGCACGTTGACAATCGAATTAGAATCGGCAATTTCATTAAGAATTTCACTTCGGTTTTTATCGACATTGACCAAGTAGACGAAGTAATTTCAATGGCAAACGAGATTATGAAAAGCGGTCTTAAAGAAATGGACGCCTCGCACATTGCCTGCGCGATTAAAGCCGATTGTGATTATTTCTTGACGACTGACGACCGTGTTTTAAAATATCACAGCGACAAAATTAAAATTATGAATCCGATAGAATTTTTGAAAGTGTTGGAGGTGACGGAAAATGTACAGCACGACTGACGCTGAAGTTATGCGCTTGGGAATGGATTGCCTTGAAAAAAATCTCGGAATTATCGACACGGAAAGATTTATTGCCGCTTTGCTCCGCGAACGTTTCGATTATACCGAATGGCGCAAAAAAAATTTAGCTGATATGGATTTGGAAACTTTGCACAGAGAAGCCGTCGAATACGGCAAGGCGCACCCGTTTCGCGGTGGCAAGCTCAATGGCTGAAAATATTTTCCCTTACGAACTTCCCAAAAATTGGCAATGGTCAACTTTAGGCGATGTTTGTAGCTTATCACAAGGCGAAAAGCTATCCGCTAAAAAATTACCCTACTTCAATGTAAAATATCTGCGCGGCACGAATGAAAAAAATTTTGTCGAATTCGGCAATTACGTTGAGGAAGGCTCAAAACTTATTTTAGTGGACGGTGAAAACTCCGGCGAAATTTTTACTGTCAAAGAAAATGGATATATGGGGAGTACTCTGCGCGAACTTAAAATTTTTGAAGCCGTTGACGCGGATTTTTTTCAATACTTTGTTTCGACGAAAAAAGAATTATACCGCCAAAATAAGCGTGGCTCTGCCATTCCGCATTTGAACAAAAATTTATTTTATTCAACTCCAATTCCGTTGCCGCCAATTGATGAGCAGAAAAGAATTGTCGCGGTTATCGAAAGTTTGTTTGAGAAGTTGGACGCGGCAAAATCTATCGTGCAGAAAATTATTGACGGCTACGAACTCCGACGCGCCGCCATTTTGCACAAAGCTTTTACCGGCGAGCTTACAAAAAATTTTCGCGCAGAACACGGCTTGACTCTTGATGATTGGCAAGAAAAAACTTTGGGCGAGGTCTGCCAAATAAATCCGCCAAAAATTTCTACGCAAAATTTATCTGATGACTTGGACGTTTCATTTTTTCCAATGGCGTCTTTGTCAGAAGTCGAAGGGAAAATCACAAAGCCGCATATAAAAAAACTTGGCGACGTGAAACACGGTTACACAAATTTTTCCGAAGGTGACGTAGTTTTGGCGAAAATCACGCCGTGTATGGAAAATGGAAAATCTGCGGTAATTGAAAAACTTGTTAATGGTATCGGCTACGGAACGACAGAATTTTTTGTTTTGCGTTGCAGTAAAAGCATTTTAAACAAATTTTTATATCATTTAATCAGAGGAAAAAAATTTCGCGTTGAGGCAAAAGCCGTAATGGCAGGAGCTGTTGGACAGTTGAGAGTTCCGAAAAATTTTTTAACAAATTATGAAATGACACTGCCGCCAATAAACGAACAAAAAGAAATAGTCCGCGTGCTTAACAGTTTGCTTGAGAAGGAAGAGCGGACAAAAGAATTTGCGGAAAAAATTTTGTCGGAAATCGATTTGCTGAAACGTACGATATTGGCGTGTGCATTTCGAGGCAATTATTCACAAAGTTCAATTATGAATTGTTCACGAGGTAAAATGTGAAAATATGGACTCCAATACAGTTGAACAAATCTCAATATCCCATTTGAATTTAGCAATAGCCAAATGCAGACATCTGAACCCGGTTATAAGCTCAAATGATAAAACTTTATCTTGGGATGGTTATGTCGAGTTGTACAGTCATGGTGGAAAGAAAAAAACAAATTTTATTGGCAGATGCCCGATTCAAGTAAAGGGCAGAACTTTTGTAAAAAAAGATTTCAAAAGTAAGACAATCACATATTCGGTGGACGTGTGTGATTTAAAAAATTACCTCAACGATGGTGGAGTCGTCTATTTTGTCGTCGGAATGAGTGGAACAAATGGAGAAAAATGTCAAATATATTTCAATTCTCTTTTACCGTTTGATATCAACAGGATTTTCCAAAAATTAAAAGATAATCAAAAGACTTACGGTATACATTTGAAAAAGTTTCCATATGAATGTAATCAGATTGAGGAAATCTTTAACGATTTTTTATTTCACAGCAAACATCAAAGAGAAAAACCGTTTTTGGGGAATCTTCATTTGATACAATCTACCGAAAAAGTAAACTATACCATTTGGGTTAAATCGTTATCTGAAATTTTAGATGGAAAGCCTACGTACATTTATGAACAATTACCGTATAATATGTTTATTCCCGTTGGAAAAATAATTCTTGAAGAAATAGATATTACCAATGCTCCTTTTGATGTCATGATAGACGACATGATTTATTTTCAGAGTGCAGGGGTTTCTTTTACGAAAGGACAGATAGTAAACGGCATTGTACTTAACGAAGGCTTAATGATAAAATTAAATAAGAAAAATGATACTGCTACCATTCAATCTACCAAACAATGTACAGTGTCTCAATACATCAAAAATCTAGAATTTTTGATTGCTTTATCAACAGGACGTACATTAAAAGTCGGAACGTTTGCCATTGGTACCAACCCTCAACTGAAAGATGATCTGTCACTTCTGAAACGCGAATTAGATATTTATAAAAAAATTGAATATTTGTTTGAACGGCTAAATATAAAGAAAAAAATGAAAGTCAGAGAATTTTCTGACTCAATGTTAAAAAAATTAGTTTTTTTGTTTAGGGTTATCGTCGAGGAACAAACCGTTGAAGATAGAAATTCAGAGTCGGCTATGGGAACTTTTGAAATCGGCTCTTTAAAATTATTTCTGTTGAGAATACGTATCGATGAGAATAACGTTACTTATAAAAATCCGTTTGAGATGAATAATGCTAATTGTGAGATGAGTATTAGTGAGGATGGCGATAGGTTTCAGTCAAGTTTATTTGTTAAATTCAGCGAAAAAGATTTTCTGAAATATGACAATTTAGATTACATTGCTATGGCTAAAGCGATAATTTCTATAAAATATTCAGATTTGTACGGTGAGGCTATAAATAATTTCATCTTAAATTTGTTGTCTGCGTACGACAAAAGAAAAGATATGGATATGCTGGAGTGTGTGATTGAAATCGCCACATGGTTGCACAAAAATTCAAACAATGAAATCAGTTTCATAAATAAAATGCAAGCAATTTATAGAAAACGAATTCTAACTGAATCGGAACGTGAAAGCATTATTGAGATTCAGAACGGCAAATCTGATGAGCTGGAAGTTATTATATGTTGTTCCATTCTTCTAAAGGAAAAAGTTCGCTATGATTATTGCTTGAAAAAATTGTCTAAAAATAGACGGAAAAACTTTTTGAAGTGGCCTATAAGCCACCTGATGAAGTGAGATTTTTTATTGGTGATTATGATGAGAAAAAAGACCGATTTTCAATTATGGCTTTTGTTCATCGGCGCGGCTGTCATTTGGGCGGTCGTCGAGTTCGCTCTTCAATATTGATATGTGTTTGCCGTACTCGGCGCCGTCACCAGTGGAATTTTGTATTATGGTAAAATCAACGCCGATAAAGTAACCGTCGATAATGTTCAACTACAACGTTGGCTGACGATTTATCAAGAATCGATTGAGTTGGTCAATACTTTGGAAGAAGATTTGCAATTTTTGAAAGCTAATATAAATGATAAAATAATCTTGTATTCTGTTGAAGTAGGTGGTCTTATAACAGCAGGACTTGCCTACTATACGGGTGTGAGTGAAAATAATAAACCCAGATATAATTTTACGGAGTTAGCAAAGCTTGTTAATAGATGTGCTATTAACGGCGATACAGTAAACAGAATTGAAGAATTTCACTTAAATGAACCAGCCCAAAATGTTTTTTTTGAAACATATGAAAAAATAACTGTCGAGGAAATTCAAAGTATTGTCGATGTTACTTATATCAATAAATAAAAAAGCAAAAATATAATATTTTCCGCCAGACTTTCTGTGATAATCTGTTTACGAAAAAATTCAGATTAAAGCAGGATGCACAGAATGAAACTTTATATAGCGGAAAAGCCGTCGTTGGCAAGAGCATTAGCAGTCAGAATAGGAGACAGCAAAAAATGTGACGGCTATATTAGTCTTAACGGCGGAAGATAAATTGTTACTTGGTATTTCTGTCACATTTTGGAAAATTTTAGTCCAGATTTATACGCCGAAAAATATCAGCATTGGCGTAGGGAAGATTTGCCGATAGTACTGGATATTTGGAAATTGAACGTAAAAACAGACGAGGTAAAGCAATTCAAAATTATTCATGATATTATAATTAATATGACAACCCTTTGTAAATTCGAGCAAACAATCTATTAATCTATTGCTAATTTGAAATAACTTGAAAAACTGAAACCATGTCTAGCAAAATGCTCTGGCGGTATAAATTTTTTGAAGGAATTCACAAATTCACTAACCTTCCTTTGGAGCGGATTAAACAACTTTCCGCTAAGATGTTCTCTTGATTATTCCTGATTTTGTGTTACAATATTTTAAACTTAACAAAAAGGATTGATTTTTCTCGGCAGAAAATTTTTATCTATAAAGCAAAAAACCCGCAATGTCTGTCAAACATTGCGGTGTTGCCCCGTGACTATCACTCACGAAACCTCATTTAGCACTTAGTGATTTTTCCACCTTCACTAATGCGCCGAGAGTTTTGCGGCTGATTTTTAGCTAGCCATACTAAAGACCTTCTATTAAAAATTTATTAGGTCTTTATTATACATAACCTCTACTAACTTTTCAAGAAGTTTTTTGGGGAAAGTGGACGGTAATCACGGTCTGTGGTTACCGTCTTTTTATTTTGCGTGGTGATATTTTGAGAAAAAAACTTTTTCGTCGCATATTTAACGATGAATATATTCCCGACGACGACCTTTTACACATCTTTTTCGATTCGGCTATGCTTCGCCTTGACATCACCGCTTATAACTCCTCTCTTTTTTCTACTTATTCAAAGTTTTTCGCCGCTTATTCGCAGGCTAAACTTAAGCACGTTTTTACTAAGGAATTGGCTTACTTCATTGACTCTTTTTTAGTAGCTCCTAAAGATTTTGATGTTAATACCTGTCACCCTTTCAACACTTCTAACGACCGATATTATTTCAACTTCGAGGAAGATGAAGACCACATTTATATTTGGCTTACTGTTTCTCTCAACTTTTTTAGAGGTGATATTTTTATGGAAGAAAAATCTAACACGCCGCTGGTACCTCAAATACCTGAAGAAAATGAACGTATTGGCGCGGATCAAAGCACCGATACCCAAGACAGTTCGTTGGAGACTGTTACTGATACGTCTTCTTCCGATTACTTTAAGGAGCAAGCTGATCAGCCCGTCTTAGATAATAGTAGCGGTTTACCCTTGTGGGAAAAGGACTTGGCTGAAAATGATGAAAAGTTAAAGTCTTACCAAATGGAGATGCGTGATACTTCCTCTACTTCCGGCGTCGCTGTTGTTACTGCTACTATCGATGAAACGCCTACAGATGAAGACCTGTCCACTCTGAATCTTGATTCTTTGACCCTTGAAATACATCAATATCTTAACGTCGCTCGCTACAGTGTTATCGAAGTCGGCAAACGCTTGATTCTTGCTAAAAAACTTGTTCCGCACGGTGAATGGGCTGACTGGCTCAAACATAATTTCAATCTTACTATTCGTAGTGCTCAACGTTTCATCGCTGTTGCTGATAGATTTTCAAATGCGACATCGATGTCGCATTTTGACATTTCGACTTTTAAGCCAACGCAACTTATTGCACTTTTGGCTCTTCCTAAAGGTCAAGAAAAAACTTTTATCGAAACGATGGCGGCTGAAGGTACTCCTATTGCTGATATGCCCGTTAAAAAACTGCGCGCCGAGATTAAAAAATTCTCTCCAGACTCGGCTAACAACGACTCTGTTTCTACTCAATCAGCTACTTCACAAGTAGCTGTCTCGGATATTGAACGTGATACCCAAGAAACGTCAACTTTTATTAGCCCTACCAGTTCTTCTCAACAAGCTGATATAACAACTTATTCTTCTACTCCAGCTTATGACGTTGACAAGTCATTGGCGCAACTGTTCGCAGTTTCATCTTCTTTACTTAATGCTGATAACCTTCAAAGCGTCGTTTCCGATGCCGCTGATTTTGATTTTTCATCTTTCAAACAGCAACTTTCTCAACTGGCAGCTCTTCAAGCCGAACTCCAAAAATATTTGAATGTTTGGGAAGACTCTCACATTAACAAGTCTCCTATTGATCGTGATGTTATTATCGCGGAACTTAAACATATGGCTTTACTAGATTTGAAAAATCTGACTTCCTCTCTTCTTCTCGCTTTAGTTAAATCTTTTGGCTATGAAAATATGTCTCACGTTCCCGATGAACTCTTGCCCGTCATTCTTCGGAAAATGAAAGCCTTTCAGACTTTTTTGCCTAATATGTAGATTTTTTGTCCTGCAAAAGGAAGTGTTTATCTTGCAAATATTACATATTGACCTTGAAACTTTTTCCGTACTTGATATTAAGCAGGTCGGTTTATACAAATACGCTGAAAACTGCCAAATTCTTCTCTGCGCTTTCGCCTTCGACGACCAACCTGTTGTCATCATCGACCTTGCTTCCGGCGAATCCTTGCCCGTTTCTTTCATCAACGCTCTCTTCGATCCCAACATTTTGAAAACTGCCTACAACGCTCCTTTTGAGTTTAACGTTTTAGCTCATCATTTGAATCGCTCTTTAGACATCTCTCAATGGCAGTGTTCTATGGTTTTAGGCTTATCTCTTGGGCTTCCTGCTGGGCTTGATGATATTGGCAAAGTTCTAAATATTTCTTTTGACAATCAAAAAATTTCCGATGGCAAAAAACTCATTAACTTTTTTTCCTGCCCTGTCAAATCTAAAGCTGACAACCAATTTTCGCTTTTCGAATCTAAATCACACAATCGTAACTTACCTCAAAACCACCCTGAAAAATGGGCTAAGTTTAAAGATTACTGTAAACAAGACGTTGTTGCAGAGCGTGCCATTCGTAACCGCCTTTTTAAGTTTTCGACGCCTGCTTCTGAACAAAAACTCTGGTGTCTTGACCAAAAGATTAACTCTAATGGCGTTCTCATTGATTTGCCTCTTGTTGACTCTGCTATTTATATCGACAACTCTATTAAAGCTGACGCTTTACTGCGCGGAAAAACCTTGACTGGCGGGCTTAATATCAACAGTAACCATCAAATGTTAGCTTGGCTTCAGCAACACGGTTTCAATCCTTGCTCTCTTGATAAAAAGTCTCGCACCGCGTTACTCTCTAAAGACATTCCTCGCCCTGTTCATCAGTTGCTTGCTCTTAAAGACATTATTTCTAAAACCAGTGTCAAGAAATATCAAACTATGAAAGACACCGTTTGTTTCGATGGTAGGGCTCGCGGTATGTTCCAGTTCTATGGCGCTAATCGTACCGGACGTTGGGCGGGGCGTCTTATCCAACTTCAAAACTTGCCGCAAATTCATATTTCCGACCTTAACTCTGCTAGACTCTTCTTATCAAAAAAAGATATTGCGGCTTTACTACTTTTCTTCGACAATCCGTCCGACGTTTTATCACAACTCATTCGTACTGCTTTCATTGCTCCCGAAGGTTACAGATTTATTATCGCTGACTTCTCCGCCATTGAAGCTCGCGTTATCGCTTGGCTCGCTGATGAAAAATGGCGTATGGACGTTTTTGCTCATGGTGGCGACATTTACTGCGCTTCCGCCGCTGCAATGTTTAAAGTTCCTGTTGAAAAACACGGCGTCAACAAAGAACTTCGTGCTAAAGGTAAAATCGCCGAACTTGCCTGCGGTTTTGGCGGCGGCGTTAATGCTCTCAAAGCTTTCGGCGCGGATAATCTCGGTTTATCCGATGACGATATGGTTTCCATTATCAAGAAATGGCGTGCTTCCAGTCCCAATATCTGCAAACTTTGGCGCGATGTTGAATCCGCTGCTTTTTCCGCTATTAAATCTAAATCGCCAACCTCTTGTCAAAAAGGTATCACCTTTCAAGTCGTTGACGATTTTTTATTCGTTAATCTTCCATCCGGCAGAAAGCTTGCATATTTCAACCCCCGTATCATCAAAAAAGACGGCAAAGAGTCTTTGGCTTATGACGGTAATATTCAGGCTTCCGGCGGTTGGGGGCTAATATCTACTTGGGGCGGCAAGCTCGTTGAAAACATTGTTCAAGCCATTGCCCGTGATTGCCTTGCCATTGCCTTGTCCCGTCTTGATGTCGCCGGTTACAAAATCGTCATGCACGTCCACGACGAAATTGTTTGCGAAATGCCCAACTGTAATGGTAGCCTTGCTGACGTTATTGACATTATGTCACGACCCATTCATTGGGCGGAAGGTTTACTTTTAGCCGCCGACGGCTATGAATCAAATTTCTACAGAAAGGATTAGTGCCAAATTTTTAAAAGTCGAAATGTCAATTTTACCAATCGATTGGTAATTTGAAAAACGTCTGAAAATTTTATTGGAGGTATTTTTATGTCCATTAACCTTGACCAACTTCCTAAAGTTGTTGACATCGAACTTGAGTTGCTCGGCTCTTTGCTCTTGAAAAATGGTTTAGTTATTCCTCAAATCACCAACATTCTTAAGCCTGACGATTTTTATTACTCCGTTCATCAGATTATCTACAAAATTATCATCGACCTTCACAACAACGGCGTCGTTCCCAATATCTTAGCCATCGTCGAAGAACTTCGCAAACGTCGGGATTTTAAAGATAATGAATCCGTTTTTCTCAATGTCGCTTTATCTCTCGGCGATGTCGCTTTTACTACCGCTTATTCTCTTGATTATGCTTACACTATCAAGGAAAAATCTATTCTACGTTCCTTGATTCAAGCCGGTAACTCTATCGTCCGTAATGCCACTAATCCTAACGCTTCTTCCGATGACATCATCAAATCTACGGAAAATCTTCTTGCCGATATTAAATTTTCTTTCGACCTTTCTTCCTCTACTAACTTCGCGGATTTTTTCGACAAGAAATTCCAACAAAACGTTGAGGATATGAAACTTTTTGCCAACCGCAAGACCGGCTTCGTTAATCTTGACGATAATCAAATTTTTTCACCTGGGCTTTACGTTATCGGCGGACTTCCGGCTCTCGGCAAGACTTCCTTTGCTTGGCAACTTCTTGAACAACTTGCCTCTCGCGGCGAATCTTGCGTCTACTGTTCCTACGAAATGTCCGAGTTTGAACTTTTTTCTAAATCTCTCGCCAGAGCTGTTTTCTTTCTAGATAAAAATACCGGCTTAACTTCCGCCGGTATTCGGCGCGGCGATTCCTCTCACTCCCTTCAAAATATTGTTTCAAAATTCAAATCTTCCAACCTTGACCTTCACGTCCTCGAACTTCAAGAACACGACATCGACGACTTGATTTTTAAACTTAGTACTTTCTGCAAAGATAAAGCTCCCATTTTCGTTCTTGACTACCTTCAGATTGTTCCCGTCAAAGACTCCAACATTTCTCCCAAACAAGCCATTGATGAGATTGTTCGCAAACTTAAAAATTTTCAACGTCAGACTAATTCTACTTTTATCGTCGTCAGCTCTTTTAACCGACTCAATTACTCCCAGCGCGTTTCTTTTGAATCCTTCAAAGAATCCGGCAACATTGAATATTCCGCCGATGTCGTCTGGGGGCTTCAACTCTACTGCACTAACCATCTTTTAGTCGATTCTATTGCCAAGAATCGGGAGATTATTGAACAGGCTAAGAAAGCCAATCCCCGCCAAATCCAACTCTGCTGTCTCAAAAATCGGCAGGGTTTGAACTACGACATTTTTTTTCAGTATTTTCCAGCCAACGACTGCTTCGTCTCTTGTGATGAATCGACCTTTAAAAAATCTCTTGAACCCGTCACTTCTTCTCATAACCAACAAAATAAAGATGACTAACTGGGCGAAAAAAAAACACGTAACCGCTTGCTTTTTTCTATCTACAAGCTAATCCGTGCGTCCTTACTTTCAGACTCTATATTTTTTAACTTAACGTTTGCATTTTACCACAGATGTTTTTCCAAATGCAACGTTTTCCCGAAAGGAGTTTTTTATTATGTTGACTTCTAAAAAAATGTTGGACACCATGCGTTCCATTCAAGTTTTTCCGTCTCATGTCCGCGTTGAACCCAACGACAAGGACACTAAAGTTCTTTTCGGTATCAAGGACGATAACTATCAACTGCTTCTTGACGGCGACTCCCGCAACATTGTTGAAAAACGTAACCATAAAAAACACGGCACTATCAAGACGCCTTACACTCTTACCAACTCCGATGGTTACGACAACAGAATCCCTCTTAACGAATTTGACCGCGCTGTTCTCTCCGTCTGCATTTCTGAATGGCTTGCCGGTAATCCTTACACTACTCCAGCCATTATCTTTCGCGCTTTAATCGGTAAAGTCGGGGGCGTTAGCATCAGACCCCGTCCGAATCAGTTAAAAGCTATCCTTAACTCTATTGAAAAACTTATGTTCACTAACTTCAACCCCGATACCGAAGATTCTTTCCAGAAACTTAATTACTCCGATGGCGGCGACTCTATCAAAATCAAAAAGTCTCCTGTGCTTCCCGCTTGTGTCGTCGACGCCAAAATCAACGGGCAACTCATCGACAACGCTGTCTTTTTCACCCTTGAAAGTCCCATTCTTATTATCACCGACAAAAAATCCCAAATCCTTCGCTATGACTCCAACCTTCTTAACGTTCCCAACCAGAACAATACTCCTCTCGTTATTTCTCTCAAAAACTACGTTATGCGCCGCATTGTTGAAATCTTCGCTCACAAGATGACCAAAACCATTACTTGGGATAATGTTTTCCGCCGTTGCAGAATCATTGACGCAAGTGACAAAATCAAACATGATGCTCGCGATACTATCCTTAAACTTTTTGCACATCTTCAACATCAAGGCTTTATTAAATCCTTTGAACCCGCCAAAAAATCCCCTGACGCTAAACGGTCTTACGGCATTTCTTTCAAATAAATAAAAGTCGCGTCACGCCTTACTTTCTCGATAAATTTCCTGAAAAAGAGCTCAAAGTCTAGACGCCACCTTGCTATGTACATTAAGGAAGTTTGCTATGTACATTAAGGAAGTTTGCTATGTACATTAAGGAAGTTTTTTAAGTCAAAAAAGGTGGGTTTTAGCTAGGCGTGGTCTTGCTAAACTCATCACTCCCAAAAACCCTTAAACATTGTAGACTATGTAAACAATGTAGCGCAACGGCGGACGCTACGCTTGCCGCCTGATGCCTAACGGCGGCGGCACCGCCTGCGCACCAGGAATAGGAATAGGAATAGGAATAGGGATAGAGTAGCCGTTGCGCTATAAAAAAATAATAAAAAAAATGCGACCCCAAATTTTTAAAAATCGAACATTTTAAAAATCGAACAAAAAATTTTTTTACCAAAAAGCTTGATACAGGAACGATTAGTGGAATTTTTGATAATAAGTAAGATAGGGCGTGTCGTCAGGTAAAATAAAATTATTGAGTTGCTTTTTACCTTCGGCATCAGCATCAGTAATTTTCATAACGTATCTGGGAATCGTTGATGAGAGCGCGGCGCATTAAATCAGCGTGTTCGGTGTTCATACAGAAAACTATAGTTTTGCTGAAACGCCCGTTTTCTTTAAGCTACTGTGTAATACGTTTAGCAACAAGTTTTGTACATTCTTTAATGAAAAGTGTGTCGTCAAAATCTTGCTGATGAAAAATTTTGTCGGTGATTAAATTACCGTCAACATTGCGTTGATTTATATGAGGACGCCAGCCTTCAATATCTCGGTCAATATTTACGCGAATAATTTTGAAAGGCGCTAAAAATCCGTCCATAATGCCTTGATTCAAACTGTAAGTGTAAATCGGTTCACCAAAGTAAGTGCTACTGCTGACTGCCTTTGTTTCTTTGAGCGTGGCAGTCATACCGATAGGAATTGCGTTGCTAAAATAATTTAAAATGCGTCGCCATTCCGAATCGGCTTTATATTCCTTCAAGTTAATTTTGATTTTCTGCAATAATTTTTTCAGCACGAATCGCCCGCATGGCACGAGCGATAGTAGAAACAGACAAACCAGTTAAACGTTCAGCCTGCTTGTAGGAATAATGCTAACTTATAATTACGCCGGATTTTTATTAGGATTTTTTTGGCATAGAGAAAATTGTCCGTATAGTCCGGCTAGTCCGTGAAAAAAAAAAGTATGCCCTAAGCCAAATTTACTAGGGGCTGTTTGTAAATCCAAATAGATAAAAAACATAAACAATTCTTTGATAAAATAAGTTTGAATAACTCGAAAGGATTGTCTATGTCAAACTCATTTTATCACAAAGATTTAACAGATGCTCAATGGAACAAAATTAATTTTTTATTTCCGAAACCAAAGAGCGTCGGAAGACCTGCTCTCAACTCTCGTATTGTTCTTAATGCCATTTTATGGATATTAAGAAGCGGTGCGCGTTGGCGCGATTTGCCTTCTCACTATGGGAATTGGAACAGTATTTATCACAAATTCCGTCTTTGGTGAATCATCACTGATAGAAATTGATTCAACATTTTGCAAGGTACATCAAAGTGCTTGTTCCGCTCTGAAAAATCAAGATATCGGCTCTTCGCGCGGCGGTAAAAATACCAAAATTCACGTTCTCGTTAATGAAAGAATGCAAATGATAAATGTGGTGCTGACCGGCGGGCAAGTTCACGACAGCGAAAAAGCTATTGAACTTTTTGAGAGAATAACGCTTAAAGGTAAGACAGTGCTTGCAGACAGAGCCTTCAGTTCAGAAAAAATTCGTAATTATATTGAAAAAGAAGGTGGCAAGGTATGTATTCCAGATAAAAGGAATTACAAGATACAGCACGATTTTGATAAGGAAATGTACAAGAAACGCAGTATAGTAGAGAGATTTTTTCAGCGAATAAAGAACTATCGCCATATTGCTACACGTTACGACAAATTAGCTGAATGTTTCTTGAATTTTGTGTTTCTGGCCGCTTCTGCCATTCACTTTTAATTTACCAACATCCCCTAGTTCTGACAGACAGACACTAAAGGCTTGATAAATCCTTTAACTTTTTTGCCT
>CALFJB010000075.1 GCA_937877565.1 uncultured Selenomonadales bacterium
GAAGAAGATTTTATTGGCAAGCGTCGCGGTTGGCGTAATGATGCCATTTGCGCCGGGGGGGGGTAGTTTCTGCTGAAGATCTGAAGCAGGATAGTCCTTCCGAAAATAATGTTACCGTCAATGAAGATTATGATATGGTTTACGGCGGCGGCGACGAAACCAACGCTGAAAATTCATTTTTAAACCGCGTTACGGTAAATGGCGGGAAAATTGGCGGCGTTATTGGCGGAATGTCAATGAGCGGAAAAGCCTATAACAATACCGTAATTATTAACGGCGGTAATATTTTGGGCGGTGTTGTTGGCGGCGTAACTTTTTTCCCGTATGACAGTAACGCCACTGCGGGCGATATTTACGGTAACCAAATTATCATTAATGGCGGAACAGTTAATTTTGTTTCTGGCGGCGAAATTGCTTATACTTATCCGACGGCTTCAGATTCAGATTTTAATTTTTATCCGGAAAATTTTTTAATTGGCAGAAATGTTTCAGATAATTCCATTTCGATAAATGGCGGAAATATTACTGACGGCGTTTCCGGCGGCTCCGCGCTTACCGGCAACGTTTCAAATAATACCATCAACCTTAACGGCGGGACAATTTCCGGCTACGTTATTGGCGGCGAAGTTCGATACCCTCAAGAAAATTCTTTCGTTACGGGCAACACAATTAACATTGGTAATTCAAATAATCCTTTAATGGCTCCAGATTTAAGTGGAGCATATATAGTTGGCGGTCTGTTGGGGGATTCGTATACCCCAACGGGCAATACTTTAAATATTTACGCGTCAAATGTCACGGCGAAAAATATTGCCGGTTTCGACAGCGTAAATTTTTTTGTTTCAAATAACAGTTTAAATAATCCCAGTCCAATTTTGACACTTACGAACGGTTCAACCAGTTTGAATCTTGCGGGAATTGGTGTTCAAATGGCAGGAAATACAATTTTTAAACCCGGCGACACTGTGAATTTGATTTACAATCCAAACGGCTTGACGCCTTCAAGTACTTTCGCCCAAACTACAATTACCAGAGGTATTACAAGCATTTACGGTTTGAATTTGGCACTTAATCCCGGAAGTACAGGAATTACTGCAACTGTCGGCAATAAAGTTGGTGAAAATACTGAAGTTATTCAAGCGATTAATAATCCTGTAATTGCGCCATTGGTAATCGTTCCGCCTGTGGTTAATCTTCCAACTCAAAGTGATATTGTTGGAAATATTTTTGTTGACGAAGATGGATATTTTATGGACGAGGAAGACTCTAAGGCTCAAATTGCCGAAAGAGTTCATGAAAATCGCGGCTTTGAGCTTTTCCTTGATACCGGCGGCAGTCATATGAAAACTAAAACCGGCAATGGCAGTTATGTTAAAGCCAACAGTACAAATTACGATGTCGGAATGGCTAAGACTTTGAATATGAGTTCAGGAAATCTTTATATTGCGCCGGTTATCGAATATAACAAAGGCGATTATGACAGCGTTTTTAAAAATGGCAGTAAAGGCAACGGTGATTCTAAATATACTGCGGGCGGAATTGTGGCACGTAAAATCAACAATAACGGCTTTTATTATGAAGGCAGTTTTCGCGCAGGACGCGCCAAAAATAATTTTATGGCAGAAAATTTCTTTGTAAACGGCGTGCCGCAAAGTGTAGGTTATGACATTTCCTCTCCACTTTATGCGGCTCATATTCGTGTTGGAACTTTTAGACGTCTCAACCGCAATAACGCTATGGAAATTTATGGTATTGCGGCTTATTCTCGTCAAAGCGCAGTGAGTACCGATTTATCAAGCGGCGAACGTGTTAATTTTTCGTCTGTTCACAGCAACCTTGAAAGAATTGGTTACCGCCTGAATACAAGAATAAATAAAATGAGCCGAATTTATACGGGAATTGCTTTTCAATATGAATCAAATTCCGGTTCAAGCGCAAGCGGCGATGATTGGAGCGATTCAACTTCAGGTTCCAGAGGTGCAAGCGCAATGCTTGAAGTTGGTTGGCAGTTTAAACCGGTTAAAAGTCTTTCTTGGATGATAGACACTTATGCAACCGGCTGGGTAGGTCATCAAAGCGGCTTTACCGCTATGGCTAAAATAAAGAAAGCGTTTTAAGGAGGTTATTTAAATGGCAAATATTGTTGATATTGTATTTTTAGTTGATAATACAGGAAGTATGGGAGGATATATAGCAAACGTTAAAGGAGCTCTTACAAGCTTTGCAAATTCTTTGACAGATAGCCATATGGATTATCGGCTTGGGTTAGTTGAATTTGGCGATATTAATGATTCGTCTATTAAAAAATATGCTTTTACTACAGATATTGAAACCTTTATAAATAACGTAGCTAGTATTACTATGACTGGTGGCGGGGATTATGAGGAATCCGGACTTGAAGCATTGGTTGATTCAACGAACGGCGCACTTTCTATGGATTTTCGCTCTTCAGCAAGTAAAAGATTTATTTTAACTACAGATGCATCTTTTCATAATAAAGGCGAAGATGGAGATGGCGATTCTTCAAAATATCTTATAACTTCAGACGTTCAAAACGCACTTTTAGCAAATGATGTAATTCTGGATGTTGTCGGTCAAATGGATAGTGATGATGGTGTAAGTTGGACTAACTGTGAAGATGAATATAAGCCAATAGCCAACGCTACCGGCGGAAATTTTTATGATATAAATTCGTTGGATTATAAAAAATTATTTGAAGAAATTGCTGAAGACATTTCAGGTAAAAATACCTCTGATGTCACAGTAGATTTAAATGACGTTGGAGAATCTACAAAAGGCGTTTTTACTATCAATCCAATTTTAGGCGGCGAAGTCAGCACTGATACTTCTAACAACGCAATTTTCAAGGCGGCGGCTGAAGATGAAGATACTGTAGTTGGACATGTCACGGCTGATAAAGTTTACATTTCTGCCGCCGGTTCCACGTACCGCCAAAATATAATTATTCCTGAAAATTGGAAAGTTACTGCCACAGACTACAACGATTATTTGAACATCACCGGCGACAATGCAAGCATAATGGGCGGCAACGGTTCAGATACTTTTGCAGTTGGCAGCGACGTTTCGGTAGTAAAATTTGCAGACTTTAAAACCGAAGAAGATAACATTACCTTTAGTACAGCGATACCGGAACATTCTTTGACGCCTTCAACTTCCGGAAGACCGTTTACTTTGTCCTCGTACGATATAAATTTGGCTTTCCAAAATATGTCTAATCCAAACGAGGCTTTTTACAATAAAAATGTAACAAACGGTAGCGACACCAATATAATCAGCGATTTAATTGTTTTTGACTACGACGCCATTACCGCTGTAAATATTAATCTTGCCAAAGTAGGCAGCTCTACAGACGGCGTTTTTGTTGTAAATCCCGTTATAGCCGGAAAAAATAATAAAAATATTACCGCCGATGCAATTTTCAAAGATGAAGCTGAAGGCAATGAAATTGTAGTTGGCAATATTACTGATGAAAAAATTTACGTTGCCGAAACTTCAACGCCATACAATCAAAATATTACAATTCCGAGAAATTGGGACGTTACCGCCACAGCTAACAACGATTATTTGAACATTACCGGCAACAATGCAAGCGTAGCAGGCGGCGCGGGCGTTGATAATTTTTATGTTGCAAGCGGCGTTTCAAATGTAAATTTTGTGGACTTTACGCCAAATGAAGATTATCTTGCTTTTGCCGATATGATACCGGAGGCGTCTTTAAAAGAATCTGCAGATACCGGCGAACTTTCGCTTTTCTCTGATAATATCAATTTGAATTTCCAAAATATGCCGTATCTTACGACTGATCTTGCGTTGACTACTGTTGGCAACGGCAGTACACAAAACACCGTTCAACAGTTGATTGCAAATCCAAATATTGGAGTTACTATAAATCCAACTGCGCCGGTTATGATGTCATTTTCACATTGGAGCTACGGTTTTAATCCGCCAACCGAATAATTTTAAAATAACTTTACAAAAAAAAATAGCCACACTAAAATAATTGCGTGGCTATTTTTTA
This sequence comes from uncultured Selenomonadales bacterium, assembly GCA_937877565.1. Lineage (GTDB taxonomy): Bacteria > Bacillota > Negativicutes > Selenomonadales > Selenomonadaceae > Quinella. Next base: position 4,040 of record CALFJB010000075.1, read on the forward strand.
TTTTGGAGGAAATTTTAATGGAAATTACACGGCGAGAATTTATTGGCTTGACGGCGGGCGCAGTTGCTTTTACAATGTTGCCGAATATTGCTATTGGAGGTAAAAAAATGGCGAATGATATAGTTATAAAAAATGTGCAGGTGCTCAAGCCGAGCGGCAAAGTTGAAACTGCAAATATTTTTATTAGCGGCGATAAAATTTCTAAAATTGACAATTCGCCCGCTGAAGGTAAGAAAATTATTGACGGGAGCGGAAAATTTGCGGTACCGGGATTTATTAACGCGCATACTCACGCCTCAATGACTTTGCTTAGAAGTTACGCCGACGACTTGGCTTTAATGGATTGGCTGAATAATCACATTTGGCCAATAGAAAATAAAATGGTTGCAAAAGATATTAGAATTGGCGCGGAGCTTGCCGCCGTCGAAATGATTAAAAGCGGTACTACAACTTTTATGGATATGTACGGTCCAAATATGGAAGAAGTCGCGCAGGTTGTCGAAAATTCCGGTATGCGTGGCGTACTTTGTCGCGGAATTATTGGAATTTTTAACGGCGATGAAAAACTTCAAACTAACGTGGAACTTTTCAAAGATTGGCACGGCAAGGCAAACGGCAGAATTAAAGTAATGTTTGGTCCTCATGCAATTTATACCTGTCCGCCGGATTTTCTCAAAAAAATTGCAAAAACTGCGGGCGAATTGGGCGCAGAAATTCATATGCACATGAATGAAACGCTTGACGAAATTAACGGCTGTATGAAAGATTATGGCAAGCGTCCATTTGAAGTCGTGGCTGAAACCGGCTTGCTTGAATTGGGAATGTTGGCGGCGCACTGCGTACATTTGAGCGATAATGAAATTGAAATTATGAAGTCTAAAAAAGTGCGCGTGGCAAATAATCCCGGCAGTAATACGAAACTTGCTAGCGGTATTGCACCAATTCCAAAACTCCTGCGCGAAGGTATTGTTGTAGGATTAGGAACGGACGGCGCGTCAAGCAACAATAATTTAGATATGCTGGAAGAAATTAGACTTGCGGCACTCATTAACAAAGTTGAGACAATGAATCCGTTAGCAATTCCCGCGCTTGAGGCTGTAAAAATGGCTACTGAATACGGCGCGGCGGCAGTTGGAATTTCTGATATTGGCAAACTTGAGGCAGGTTATAAAGCAGATATAACTTTGTTTGATATGAGCGGCGCGGAGTGGCAACCTTGCTACAATCCAATTTCACTTTTGGTCTATTCTGCAAATTCGTCTTCGGTTGATACGGTTATTGTTGACGGCAAAATTTTAATGCAGAATCGTGAATTGAAAACTTTGGACGAAGAAAAAATTATCGCCGAATTTAAAGCTTGTGCAGATAAATTAACCGGCAAATAGTGTGATAGTTTGATAGTAAAAAAATAACCCGCTGAAATTGGCGGGATTTTTTTTATTTTGAATAGACTAAATATCAGATAAACATCAAACAAAAACGGCGGTCACGGACGACCGCCGCCGCAGATTGATTCAAGGATTGAATCATCTGCGGAAGTTTTTCTTTCTTTGCAAGGCGTTTCTTTCTTTTTTTAAAATGAAAGAAATGCCGTTTTCAATGTAAAAGCATTGAAGAATACTTGCTTAAAATTTCACAAATACAATAATTTTTTAATAAAACTAAAAAATTCCGAATGTCAGCGCAAGAACCCAGCTCTTAGCCTACCGCGCTACAATGGACTCTCGTTGCTGCGTATGCCCTGGCGAGATTGTCAGTACGGGTAAATTTTGTAAGAATTGAGTTCCTGCGCTCACAGCCGGAACTTTTTTGTAAAAGAAAATGGCGGAAAGTGAGGGATTCGAACCCTCGAGACGCTATCAACGCCTACACGATTTCCAGTCGTGCTCCTTCGACCAACTCGGACAACTTTCCATAAGTACTGCGATAATATATCACTTAAATAATTTTCTGTCAAGATTTTTTTATTTTTAAAGGGATTTACCTGCAAGAGTAGAAACTTTACAGCTAGTAATTTTTCAAATTGGAGATGATAAATTGCGACTTTACATAGCCGAAAAACCTTCAATGGCGCGGGAAATTGCCGCCTGCTTGAAAAATCCTCAAAAAGGCAACGGCTTTATAAAAACTGAAAATGGAATTGTAACTTGGCTTGTAGGTCACGTCCTGCAACAAGCTGAACCTGATGCTTACGACGCAAAATATAAAATTTGGCGCGTTGAAGATTTGCCGATTGTACCCAAAATTTGGAAGTTGGAAGTTTCGCCTCAAACTGAAACTCAATTTAATATTGTAAAAAATTTAATCCAACGCGCAGATGAAATTATTCACGCGGGCGACCCTGACAGGGAAGGGCAGCTTTTAGTTGACGAAGTTTTAGACTTTGTTGGAAATAAAAAGCCCGTCAAAAGAATTTTGCTTAACGCGCTTGACGAAACGAGCATTAAACGAGCAAATGAAAACCTGCGCGATAACGCCGAATTCTTTAACTTGAAACAGTCCGCGCTTGCACGTTCCCGGGCAGATTGGCTTATTGGAATGAATCTTTCACGCGCTTACACTTTAGCCGCGCAACGTTCGGGACATCGTGAAGTTTTTCCTATTGGCAGAGTGAAGACGCCGACGCTTGCGCTTGTTGTTCGCCGTGAAAAAGAAATTACCAATTTTAAGCCGGTAGATTTTTTTAATATTTTTGTGCAATTTCAACACGAAAACGGCGCATTTATTGCAAAGTGGAAACCGAAAAGCGACGACTTAAAACATTTTGACAGCGAAGGCAGATTGATTGATAAAAATTTTGCCGAATCCTTCAGAAAAAATTTTGCAACACCGCCGCTTGACGGGAAAATTTCAAGTTGCAAAACTACCGAAAAAAAAGAATATCAGCCTTTGCCGTTTTCATTATCGACGTTGCAAATTGCCGCCGGTAAAATGTTCAGCTACACGCCGCAACAAGTTTTGGACGCCGCGCAGTCCCTCTACGAAAAAAAATTGACGACTTACCCGCGTTCAGATTGTCAATATTTGCCAACAACGCAATTTAGCGACGCTAGAAAAATTCTTGCCAATTTGCAAAAAACTACCGACGAAACTTTAAAAAAACTCGTCGATAACGCCGACGCCAATATAAAATCCTACGCGTGGAATAACAAAAAAATTTCTGCGCACCACGCAATTATCCCAACTATGAAACCTGTTACAGGCGGCTTGAGTCAAATTGAAATGAATATTTACAAACTCATTGCCAAAAATTACGCCGTGCAATTTTACAACGTCCACATTTACGACGAAACTGTTATTGAAGTCAGCTACCACAAAGAAAAATTTTCGGCGCGTGGCAGAATCACTAAGCAAATTGGTTGGCGGGAATTTTACGTTACTGCCAAAACTAAATCTGATGATGAAGTTACTCAAAATCTGCCGAAAGTTGAAAAAGGCGATTCTGTCCAATATAAAAATTCTGAACTCAAAAAAAGTGTTACTAAGCCGCCGGAACGTTTCAGCGCGTCAAGCCTTGTGCAAGGTATGAAAGATATTCATAAATACGTTAAAAATCCCGAAGTCCAACAACAACTCAAAGACGTTTACGGGATTGGTACGGAGGCAACACGCGCCGCAATTATCGACGATTTAATTTCACGCGGCTTTTTACAGTTTAAAAATAAAAAAATTTTGCAACCGACTGAAAAGGCTTTTATGCTGATTGATTTACTGCCGGACGAAATAACTTTTCCCGACGCAACCGCAATTTGGGAAGATAAATTACACTCAATGAGCGAAGGCGACGGCACACTTGAAGAATTTTTAGCTGGGCAAGTTCAATTTACAAAAAGTCTTTGTGCAAAGGCTGAAACTGCGAAGATTAAACCGCCTGAAGGCGTTGTACAATGTCCGCGCTGTAAAATTGGAGTTATGGTTAAACGTACCGGCAAGACCGGCGAATTTTGGGCTTGCAGTAATTTTCCAAACTGTAAAACTACTTGCCACGATAAAAACGGTAAGCCCGACCTTGAAAATTTAAAAATCGCTGAAAAAAGCAATATTCCTTGTCCAAAATGTAAAAGCGGCGTGATGATTAAACGTAGCGGTAAAACTGGGAATTTTTGGGCTTGCAGTAATTATCCAAATTGCAAAACTACTTGTGAAGATAAAAACGGTAAGCCTGACTTTGCAAATTTAAAAATCGCCGAAAAAAGCAATATTCCTTGTCCTAAATGTAAAAACGGCGTAATGGTTAAACGTAGCGGCAAAAATGGCGATTTTTGGGGCTGTAGCAATTATCCAAATTGCAGAATGACTTGTAACGATAAAAATGGTAAACCTGATTTTGAAAGGGGCAATTTTTAATGTCAAGATTGTTTGGAACGGACGGAGTACGCGGCGAAGCTAACGTTGGACTTGCGCCGGAATTGGCGTACAGATTGGGACGCGCCGCCACTTTGTATTTTGGCAAACGTTCGGAGGATAAACCGAAAATTTTAATTGGACGAGACACGAGAATTTCAGGCGAAATGTTTGAGGCGGCTCTAACTGCCGGAATTTGTTCAGCGGGCGGTCGCGCAGTTTTGGCGGGAATTATTCCAACGCCTGCAGTTGCCTACCTTGTGAAAAAAATCGACGCGGCGGCGGGGATTGTAATTTCTGCGTCACATAATCCATTTTATGACAACGGTATAAAATTTTTCGGTGGCGACGGTTACAAACTTCCTGATGCCGTTGAAGATGAAATTGAAAATATCGTTCGCCAAATTGAATCTGATGACAAATTTGAAAAGCCTACCGGCGCAAAAATCGGCGACGTTGAACATCGCCACGACCTTTTGAAAGATTATATCGACTTCGTAATTAGTACAACGACTGAACGCTTTGACGGTATGAAAATTGCGCTGGATTGTGCCAACGGCGCGGCGTTTGAGGCAATGCCTGCAGTGTTGAAAAAATTGGGCGCGGAAGTTATTTTAATGGGCGATAAACCGAACGGGATTAACATTAACGACGATTGCGGCTCAACGCACATTGAAAATTTGCGCCTTGAGGTTTTACGCAAAAAAGCTGATATTGGAATTGCACACGACGGCGACGCCGACCGCTGCCTTTGTATCGACGAAAAAGGCGATTTAATCGACGGCGATCATATTTTGATAATGTGTGCAAAATTGATGATGGACGTTGGCGCACTGCCAAATAATACGGTTGTTACAACGGTTATGGCGAATATTGGTTTTCGTCAAGCGATAGAAAATTTGGGCGGACGCTACGAAATTACCGCAGTTGGCGACAGATACGTTTTGGAAAATATGAAGGCTAACGGCTACAAATTAGGTGGCGAACAATCTGGACACATTATTTTTACAGATTATTCGACGACCGGCGACGGCTTAATTACAGCTCTGCAAGTTTTAACCGCTATGAAAAAATCCAAAAAATCTGCCGCCGAACTTAACAAAATGATGACGACTTTTCCGCAAGTTTTAATAAATATTCGCGTAAAAGATAAAGACGCCTACAAAAACGCGGACGCCGTGAAACGCGCAATTACTGAAGGCGAAACTGAACTAGGTACAAGCGGCAGAATTTTAGTACGTGCGTCAGGAACGGAGCCGCTAATTAGAGTTATGGCTGAAGGTCCAAACAAATTGCAACTTGATAAAATCTGTAACAAAATTGCCGCCGAAATTGAAAAAGTTAGCTGCTAAAAATTTTTGGAGATTCTCAAATTTTTGGGAGTCTCTATTTTTTTTGCGATAAAAAAATTATCTGAATATTACTTGACAAAGTCGTTTTTTTTTTTTTTATAATTACGTTCATAAGTTATTAATGTCTAAAGGATTTCTGAAGGGGGAATTACTTTGGCTAGAGCATTTTATTTCATTGTGTCTGATACTGACACAAAAAATCCGCCGCGTACTCGCGCAGAGTTTTTGTCGCGTTGCGCGGAAGTTGAGGCGTGGATACCTCAACCGATAAAGCGAAGACCTAATAACAATATGATCTTCACGGAAAAAATTTTTACACTTATGAACGATTGCGGAATTCTTACAAGAGAAACAATAAATTTCTTGAATGATAAGGACGCCTGCAATCGTTATTTTAATTGCAAAATGAATCCACTCGGCGGAATAATTCGCCACACTTCGTTGACAATGTGCGATAAAACTAATTTGCGCTATTATTGCCCGCTGTCAGAACTCAAATTTGAAAGTGATATTGAAACCGCAAGCAGAAAAGGTTATGGTATAGCAAGTTGTTTAAAAATTATTTTTGAGGGCGAAGTTTACTATATTGGCAATGATTGGTTTTCGCCGGGTAAGCCACGTCCCACCAAAAAACTTTTTTATGATTGGTTCAGAAAAATGGCAAAAAAATTTGAAGAAAGTTTACCGGAGGAATGATTTTTATGAAAGAGCGATTAACAAATTGGGCGACGGCAGGCGACGCCGACGCAATGTACAAACTTGCAGAAATTTTAACAGATGAAGGCGATAAAGTTTTAGCCCTTGACTGGTTGATAAAATCTGCCGAAAAAAATTATTTGCCCGCAATTATGAAAGTTGCTGAAATTTATCATACAGAAAAAAATTTTGAACAAGCACTGAAATATTACAAAATAGCAGTGCAACGCGACGAAGTTACGGCAATGGAAAAAATTTTGGCAATGTACGAGGCGGGCGAAATTTCAGATTCAGAAAGTTTAAATTTTGTTTTGGAAAAAATTAACGCCCATTACTACAATGATATTTATTCGCGCAGGCATCCATTTGTTACGATGGCGTTGTTTTCTAATTTTCGCGGCACAGAATATACACTGAATTATCAAGACGCCCGCGAACGACGACGAATCGCAAATAAAATCAAAAAAATTCAAGGAGTTTTTTAAAATGTTGGACAAAAAATTATTGGAATTGGCAGACATCGAAGTACAAATAAATTCAGAAAAATTCAAGGAGGTTTTTAAAATGCTGGAAAAAAAATTATTGAAATTGGCGAACGACGGAAACGTTGAGGCAATGCGAAAGTTAGGGGAATTTTACCGAAAAAAATCTAAGCACTTTGAAGGACCTGCAGTTGGCGAAAGTATTTCAAGCGAAGAATTTTTCAACCACCTTAACGAAGAAGGAGACCCAGACCTTAATGCAGAGGCGTTTAAATGGTTTTTAAAAGCGGCAGAAGCAGGCGACGTTGAATCAATGATAAAAGTTGGCGGATCATATTATGACGCAATAGGCGTAGAAAGAGATAATCCAAAGGCTCTGGAATGGTACGAAAAAGCCGCAAATTTGGGAAGTATACGCGCAATGAATATCACAGCGTATTTGTACGACTTTTCATTTGGCGGACTTGTTCCAAATACAGAAAAAACTTTTTATTGGTATTCAAAGGCGGCGGAACTTGGCGATCTCAAGGCGTTAAAAGAATTAATAAAATGTTATCAACGTGGCATAGGTACGGAAAAAAATGAAGACAAGGCGGACGAATTATTTTCAAAACTTCCAAAGAAAGACGCGGAAAATATTTCTTACGAGCTGTCAAACCAATATGATAATGATGATAAGTGGCTGAAAATTGCTATAGAAATGAAAAATCCTTCAGCGATTGAGGCTCAAGCAGAAAATTTCTGTTGGGACGGCAAATTTAATGAGGCGATTGAAACGTTTCTGGAAGCAGTTGACGCCGCTAAAAGTAGCGGGGAAAATTATAACCCCGATTTTTTTGCAGAAATTTATATACGAATTGGCGATATTTATTATACCGGCGACAGTGGCGAACAAAACGACGAATTAGCATTTGAATATTATCAGAAAGCGGCAGAATATAACTCCAACAAAGCTAAAATGTTAATTGGAAGAATGTACTATTTAGGGCGCGGCACGAAAAAAGATTTACCTACCGCGTACAGATATTTTTGGGACGCGGCAACCGGCGAAGGTGAATTTATGCGGGGAGTTTGTGTAAATCCTTCGGCGTTTTACTTAACCGGGCAAATGGTTGAAAGTGGCGAGGCTGGTTTTAAAGATATGGAAATGGCTCTTCGTGCTTACAAAATTGCGGCGAAACGTGGGGCTTATACAGAATCTAATTACAGATTAGGCGATTTTTATTATATGAATGAAGAATTTGAAACGGCTCTGAAATATTACGAACAGGCTGGGCAATATTCAAGCAACAGAAAATTTTTTGACGGCGCAAATAAAGCCGCGTGGATGTATGAATTAGGGCAAGGCGTCTCCGTCAATTATGAAAAAGCTGACGAATTTTGGGAAAAATTGCCGCCGGAATGTAAACCTGCGCGAGGTGATTTAAAATGACTGAAAACGATTTGACTTTTGAAGAAATTTTGGCGATTTACAAAGAATTTGAAAAACTTGATACTGATGATGACGATGAAGATATTATTCTTCCAAAGGATTTTTTGATTTGCAAAGGCGAAATTGAAAATACAATCGGCGAAATTTACGAACGCGGCACACACGGCGTTAAACGTAATTTTGAAACGGCGACAAAGTATTTTGAAAAAGCCGCTAAAAATGGCAACCTTGACGCTAAAAAAATGTTGGCTAAAAAATACTACGACGGGCGCGGCGTTGAAAAAAATGATAATAAGGCGTTTAATTTATTTCTGGAAGTGGCGGAAGAGATTGAAGATGTTGAATCCTTAAAAACTGCCATTGAAATTTTAAAAAAACAGAGTCCGGATGATAACTGGAGCATTAATAGTTATTTCAATGAAATAGAGAAAGTTGTTTTTATTAAATCAGCAATTACCAACCCTGAATTTTTGAAGGCGGTTGAAAAACTTAGAGAAATTACAGATAACTTAAAAGCAAGCAAAACGGCTAAAGAAAATGAAAATAAAAAATTTCGTCAAACTATCGAAAATGGCGATATTGAAACACTTGAAGAAATTTTTACCGGCGATCATCACGGTGTTGGAGCCTATAATTTAGCTCGCAAACGGTGCAAAAAACTTGCTGAAAATGGAAATATTGAAGCTATGCGGTTACTTGGTGATACAGGTTGGCATAGCGAGTCGACAATTTATTGGTACGAAAAATATCTTGAAAAAGCCACTGACACTGAAAAAATACAACAGGCAAAATATCATCTTGCATGGTCGTATTATCGCAATAAAAAATATGAAAAAGCCTTTAAACTCTATCAAGAACTTTCATCAGTCAAAGAAAATGATGAATATACTGAAAGACTTGCTGAAATGTACTACAACGGCTGGGGCGTCGCGCAGGATTTACAAAAGGCGGAAAGTTTATATAAACAGTTAGCCAAAAAAGGCAGCTGGTCAGCTATTGATAAGTTACTTAAAATGTATCTCAAATACGACAGCTTAACGCCGGACTTTGAAGAAATTTTGCGCTTGTATGAAAAAAATAATCGCTTTGAAGAAATTGGCGATATGTACTACAACGGTTGGGGCGTTGAAGTCAATTTTCAAAAGGCGTTCCAATACTACGAAAAACATACCAAAGAATATTTGTGGTATTCAAACGATTTAATAAAAAAAATGATTTCAATGCTCCTTAAAGGTGAAGGCGTCGAAAAAAACGAAGAGAAAGCTTTTGAACTGGTTAGAGGAATTCACTACTATTGCAACGACGAAGAATTGATTCGTTATCACTTGATTGATTTTTATCGTAACTTATTTACTTTTGATTTAGATGCTTCTGAAATTAAAAAAATTGCCGCAAATGACGCCTATATTAACATTATCTTGGCGGCGGCTTATTTTGGCGAAAAAGATGCTATAAGCAAAGTTGCTAACATTGGCTGTTTTCTCTGCAAAAACGGCGACAAAGAAAAAGGTCTCCGGCTTTTAGATATTGCCGCTAAAAATGACTGTGATTTTTGAAAGGTGGAATTTAAAATGGTTTTTACAGATTCTCCAAGTACAAACTTTCCGGCAAGTCAAGCTGATTTAGATAATAGACTTAAAAAAATTGAACAAATGATTGCAAATATCCAAAACGATTCAAGAATTAATATCCACTTCAATGAGGCGGCTTTTAAACTTATGCACGACTGCAATTTAATAACTCAAGAAAATGTAAATTTTTTGCGTAGTGCTCAAGCTTGCAAAGGATTTGACACTGCGTTTAATTTTCCTTTCAATCCTGACGAAGGAGCATTACGCCTGCCAAAAAATAATACTGATACTTCGGGAGCAGACGGCTATCAAAGATTTCGTCCAAAAAAAACTATGTATTTGATTTGCAAGAATCAGCAATACTTTATCTCCAATGATTGGTATCCTCATAACAAACAGGCGTTTCATAAATGGCTGAAAGAAAAAGCGCAAGCCGCCTTTGATAATAAAGGAAAATTACAAACTGCCTCTAATAATTTAGAAGATATTTTTGAAAGTGATATTTTGGAAAGTAAAGCTCCAACTGAAAATATTGAAGACGAACAGCACGTTTTAATTTCAGTGAAAGATTTGAATGATTTAATAGAATCGGTAAAAATTTTGAATGATAAAGTTGATGATTTAACGGTAAAAGTTTTAAATGATAAGGTTAATAACCAAACAGTAAAAGTTTTAAGTGATAAAGTTGACGACTTGACGGCACAAATTAAAGAGTTAAATGATATTTTGAAATGATTTAAAAAATTTTATTCAACGTTGACTGCGGTTATTTTTAATCGCAGTTTTTTTATTTGCAGAGAAAAAATTTATTTAGAATGTAAAAAAGCCTCGCCTTTCAGCGAGACTTATAGAAACCGTTCATTAACGGAAAATGTTCAAAAATTATGGCGGAGTGGAGAGGACTCGAACCTCCGCGACCTTTCGACCCTAACGGTTTAGCAAACCGTCCTCTTCACCGACTTGAGTACCACTCCTTGACGCTTTTAGATTTTACCCCAAAAGACTTTGCAATAATAGCACTAAGTTAAAATTTTGTCAACTATTTTTTGAATCTGCTTTAGTTTGAAATTTTTCACGATTGACAATAAAGCGTTCGTGCTTACCGTGTCCAATTTCTCCAACTTCGTCAAACGCCGCAACTTCAAAAATTATTTTTCGTTTGTCAATTTCAATAATTTCAACTTCGGCAGAAATTTTCATTCCAACGGGTGTTGGCGCGGTATGTTCAAAATTTACCGAAATTCCAACTGAAGTTAATTCCGGCGATAAATTTTTTTCTACAAGTTCAGCCGCCGCCTTTTCAATCAGTGCAATTATTTTCGGCGTTGCCAAAACTTTCAAACTTCCCGAGCCAACTGCAAGTGCCGTGTCATTTTCTGTTACAACCTGCGCGGCGGAATTTTTTAAACCAATTTGTAATTCCATTTTAATTTCCTTCATATAAATTTTTAGATTGAGTCAGAAAACGCCGTTCATTTTAAAATTGTCAATATCAATGCTACTATCGACAATGCAAAGGCAAGATGTTTTAAAATCGTCATTTTAATTTTCCTTTATGTACATTTTCTTAAACAACTCGATAAAATGAGTGCAAGCCGTCGAAAGTGTTTGATTTTTCAGCCACGAAACAACCGTATGAGTTTTCATTTCCGGCTCAATAATTTGTTTGTAAATTAAATCGCCGTCCGTCAAAAGTTCACGGCTTGAAATTGGAATTAACGCCACGCCCAAATTTTTCTTAACCATCATTAAATCTTGTACAACGCTATCAGAAACGCAAATAATATTCGGCTCAAAGCCCGCCTTTTTGCAATTCGTTTCAAAAATCGACTTCCAACGCAACGGAATTATAATCGGTTGCTTTTTCAATTCTTTCAGTTTAATAGTTTCGTCATTTTTGCCGCAAATATTTTTTTTGTTCATCACAATAACAAGCGGCTCATTCGGCAAAACTAAAAGCTGATAAGCAAGATTGTCAACCTGTGTGCGCGTAATTGCAATTTCGATTAAATGACTGTCCAAAAGTTCCAAAATTCTTGCGCCTTCAGCCTCCCAAATTTCAAAAGTAATGTTGGGATAAACTTTGTGAAATTCAGAAATTAAATCCGGAAGAATCATTGCGCCGGAAGTTGTGATTGTGCCAATACGAATTGAACCTTTTGCGCCTGTGCCAATCTCGGTAATTTCACGAACGGTTCCATCAACCATACCGAGAATATTTTCAACACGACCGTACAAAACGCGCCCGGCGTCAGTTAAACGAATACGACGAGAACCGCGCTCAAAAAGTTTAACGTTCAATTTTTCTTCAAGGCGTTTCATTTGTCTGCTAAGTGCGGGTTGTGCAACGTCCAAACGCTGCGCCGCGTGGCTGATATTTCCTTCTTCAACTATTGCAAAAAAGGCACGCATATCTTTGATACCAATACCTTGTTCCATATGAAAAACATCTCCAAACTAATTTTCTCAAAGTTATTATAGCACAGTTTCAAAATATGTGATATGATACGAAATAATTTTAAAAATTTTCAGAGGTGAAAAAAATGGTAAACGATGCAGTTGAGGCGGTTATCAAGGCGATTTTATCAGACAAGGATTATCTTTCGCAGTTGGACGCGAAAATTGGCGACGGCGATCACGGCTTAAATATGGCGCGTGGAGCAATGGCGGCTGAAGAGGCACTTGAAGAACTTGACGACGCGGCAAACGTCAAAGAAATTTTACAGGCAGTCGGCGACGCGGTTGTAATGAATGTTGGCGGCACTGCCGGTCCACTTTACGGCGCAGGAATTTTAGAGGCGGCTAAAGTTGTTGATGAAGATTCAAAACTCAATGCTGAAACTTTAGAAAAAGTTTTTGGCGCGGTTGTAGCGGCAATTCAAAGACGCGGACACGCTGACAAAGGCGATAAGACTATGCTTGATGTTTTAATTCCGATTCACGAAACTTTCAAGGCTGAAAATACCGTCGGAAAAAATTTTGATACGATTTTAACAGAGGCAAGAGACGCGGCTAAGGACGGCGTGGAATTTACAAAGACAATTCCCGCTAAAAAAGGCAGAGCAAGTTATTTCGGCGATAAAAGTATTGGCTGCGAAGATCCCGGCGCAATGTCGTCTTTTATAATTTTCCGCACTCTCTGCAGTTACTGGAAAGACAATTTTTAAATGACTGAAATTCTTGAATTTGATACAAAAATTTTTTTCGATAATTGCGTTGATAAAATAATTCACGGCGATTGCTTGGAAGTTATGAAAAATTTTCCTGCAAAGTCTGTTGACGTTGTAATAACTTCGCCGCCGTATAATCTTTTAAATTCCAGCGGCAACGGCTTGAAAAAGAATACTAAAACCGGCAAATGGAAAAACGCCGCCATTAAAAACGGTTACGCCGAATATGATGACAATATACCCTACGCTGATTATATTTCTTGGCAAAGGGAATGTGTCGCCGAAATGTGCAGGATTATCAAGGACGACGGCGCAATTTTTTACAACAACAAAAATCGTGTTCAAAATGGCTTGCTTGAAGATCGCGGCGAAATTCTGAAAGGTTTTCCACTGCGTCAAGTTATCATTTGGAAACGTAGCGGCGCAATAAATTTCAATCAAGGATATTTTCTGCCGACTACCGAACAAATTTATTTAATTTGCAACAAAAATTTCAAACTGGCGAAAGGCGCAAATAAAAATACTGACGTTTGGGAAATTACGCAGGAAATGAAAAATCCGCACCCTGCGCCGTTTCCTGAAGCCTTGATTGATAGAATTGTTTCAAGCACTACCGGCAAAATTATTTTAGACCCGTTCGCCGGTTCCGGCACTACTGCCATATCTGCAAAAAAGTTTGACAGAAATTTTATTTTGATTGAAAAATCGCTGAAGTATTGCGAAATGGCGCGGGACAGAATTAACGGAGGTGATTGGCGAAATGCCGGAAACGATTCAACGCCAAATACAACAAAGTTGTTTTAAAAATGTTTACTGGTTTTCGCGTTACCTTTTGAATACTGACCAATTCGGCGCACTCGGAAAATCTAAAGAAACTCAACTTTTAAATACGGTTACAATTTTGGAAACTTTGCTCGCGCAGGAAAATTTTTCTGACGCCGAAAAAGTTATTTTGCTGAAAAATACTTTGGCTGAATCAATCAAAAATCTTTCTTCGCCCAATACAAAAATTTATAATTTGTCGCTGAATTTGATAAATCGACTTGATGAAGATATTCAAACTGTCGAAGATGTTTTTGTGTTTTGCATTGCCGTAAAATATTTCGTTGCACCGATTAACCGCGCAATTTCACTTGTTCCGGCTGACGATAAAAAATTTTGTGAAACTGCCGCTAAAAATATTCTGGACACTTTCGGCGAAAAAAATATTGCCGAATTGATTAAAGTTTGGGATAATTTGGGCGTGAAAGGTTGCTTAGATATTGAACGCGGTTTAATTGTTGAAGAATTTACAAAATTGCTTGAAAATTTATCACGGCTGAAAATTCCTCACAGCCAACTTGATGATAACATTATGCTGACGGCGTTTGTACAGGAGTTTGAAAGACGGCTCGGACAGAAAAGAAAATCGCGCGGCGGTATTTCGCTTGAAAGTGTTGCAGATTTTATTTTTGATTACTAGACGGCTGGATTGTCGGAATTAGTTGCAAGCGAACACTGCGCGAACGTTGGAAACAATTAAGCCAAGCTGACAGAGGCACTTTGTCACACTTTAAAATCCGTGAATTGTGGCACTTGATAACTTTCGACAACGATTTAACAGATGATAAAATTGTTAGACTCGGCGAACAGGGACAAATTTTTTATTTGCAGGATTCAAGCGAAATTTATAAAAAATGTTCAGCTCATCCGGGAATGAAAAATTATGTTCGCCCGCTGAAAAATTTTGTCAATGATATTAGAAAATTGATTTAAAAGGAGTTTTACAAATTGAAAAAAATTCGTACACGTTTTGCGCCAAGTCCGACAGGTTACATGCACATTGGAAATTTACGCACGGCGTTATATGCTTACCTTTTTGCGAAGTCTCAAGACGGCGATTTTATTTTGAGAATTGAGGACACCGATCGCGCCCGCTACGTTGCAGACGCCGTTGAATTTATTGAAAAGACTTTGGCGGCGGCTAAAATTATTCCAGATGAAGGACCACATCACGGCGGCAATTTCGGTCCGTATGTTCAAAGTGAGCGTATGAAAATTTATAAAAAATACGCTGAAGAATTGGTTGAAAATGGTTATGCTTACCGCTGTTTCTGCGTCAATCACGAAGACTGCGATAACGAAGATAAAACTGACGAAAAAAAATTTGGCGGCTACAATCGCCACTGCCGCGACCTTGACAGAGAAGAAATTGAGGCAAATATTGTTACACGCAAGCCGTATGTTATTCGCCAAAAAATGCCGCTTACCGGCGAAACTACTTTTTTTGACGTGTTGCACGGAAATATTACAATCGCAAATTCTGAACTTGAAGACCAAGTTTTGCTGAAAAGCGACGGGATGCCGACTTACAATTTTGCAAACGTCATTGACGATCATTTAATGGGAATTACGCACATTATACGCGGCACGGAGTTCATCACTTCAACGCCTAAGCACGTTTTACTTTATAAAGCGTTCGGCTGGGAATTGCCGACCTTTATACACCTTGCGCCTGTTATGGGCAAAGCTGAAGACGGTACAATTTCCAAACTTAGCAAACGACACGGCGCAACCAGTTTCAATGATTTAATGGAAATGGGATATTTGCCGGAAGTCATAACAAATTACGTGGCTTTATTGGGCTGGAATCCAAAGACGACCAATCAAGAAATTTTTTCTATGGCTGAATTGATTGAAAAATTCAGTTTGGACGGCTTGAGTAAATCGCCCGCAGTTTTCGACTACAACAAACTTGACTGGATGAGCGGCGAATATTTTAAAGCAATGACTGATGAAGAATTTGCAAACGCGGCTGATAAATTTTTTGGCGCACTTGATGAAAATCTTTCAAGCAAAAAAGTTTACCTTTCAAGCCTGTTAAAAACTCGTGTTGCAAAATTTAGCGAAATTCCCGCAATGATTAAATTTTTGCAGGAAATGCCGCCCTTCGACGCCGAACTTTTTATTAACAAGCGCAACAAAGTTACAGTTGAAAAATCTGTCGAAATAATAAAGCCCGCGCTTGAAATGCTTGAAAAAGTTGACGACTGGACGCTTGAAAATTTGAACGAAAAAATTTCAACGTTTACCGAAAATAGCGGCTTGAAAACCGGGACGGTTATGTGGCCTTTGAGAATCGCCATATCGGGGCAAAAAGTAACGCCCGGCGGCGTGGTAGAGATTTTATATCTGTTAGGCAAGGAAGAGAGCTTAAAACGCCTCTCAGACGCCTTAAACGTGCTAAAAAAATAGTTGCAAGTATTTTTGACGTTTGTTATAATTTTGGCGAGGTGATAAGTATGAACTTAAAGTTAGCTTTTTTCTATCAAAAACAGTTGAACGCTATGTTTGAATACTTTAAAAATTATTTGAGAAACGACTCAAATTTGTTTAATGTTGAAGAAAAACACTTTCGTTCAAGGGTTGTTGCAAATCAAATTGATGAAGTAATAGACGTTACAGAGCGCGATAAAAAGAAATATTCACCGGATATGGTTATAGATTTTTTATTAGTTGTACTTGAAGAACGCGAAAAACTTGATAGAGCAATTCATGACGCCAAATTAAAAATGAATTTCGATATTGATACTTCAGTTGACATAAATAAAAAACGTCGTTCTTTGGTAATTAGTTTGCGTTTATTGCGTCAAGTCGAGAGTAGCAGTGTTCTTAAGAGAAATAGCGGCGTCGGTTACATTTTTAATAATGAAGGCAACCAAACTACCTATCGCTATGATGTTGAAACAGTAAAAACCATTAATTTTGACAGAAATAAAGCACGTGATTTAGCTACAAAATTATTCAAAGAGTCTGCGGAACTTTCGCCTAAAATTGAGGATATTGTTAAAAATACCGAAGTAGATTACGTGTGGCCTTTTTCTTTAAATACCTCATCTGAAGAAATTTTTGAAGAATATTATTCTCTGTAAAAAAATTGTCCGGAGTTTTGAATGAAGGCAGAGTTTTTGGCGGAATCGGTTCAGATGCAGATGAACTAAGAGGCTGCATAAAATGAAGATATTCATTGTCGATGTGGAGAAAGCATAGCTTACCTACGCTTGAAGGGGCTGTTCTGCATTTTGTTATTTTTTCGCAAGCACCATAAGTCAGCGACTGGGTGCGGCACATAGCAGGCATTTGCCCATTTCCCTATTGCACAATCCAAAACCAAGCTGTTGAATCGTGGTTGTAATTAATTTCGGTTGCTTTCATCGAAATTTTACATAGCGATTGGGTAGGTTGGGCGCAAATTCTAAATTTCGCAAATGCAATAATAGCAACGATAACGCCATAAATATCGAATTGTCCGCAAGGATTCAAGCGAATTCGATTTAACATTCTTTGAGCCGTTCCTGATTAATTTTCAAAAAAATTTTCATGGCGGCAAATAGATGACGTTCCAAAAATTTCCGCCTTCATTCAAAACTCCGGACTTTTTTAATTCCCTAAATCTGCGAAAGAAGGGATTTTTTTATGGACGCACTTATTTTATCAAGGTTACAATTCGCAATTACGACGTTTTATCATTTTTTCTTCGTGCCGGTAACTTTGGGCTTGTCAATTTTTGTGGCTTTGCTTGAAACGTGGTACATTAACAGTTACAGTTATTACGAAAGAATTAAACTGAAAAAACTTGTAAAATTTTTCGGTACAATTTTTCTGATAAATTTTTCAATGGGCGTTGTAACGGGAATTGTACAAGAATTTCATTTTGGTATGAACTGGTCGGAATATTCCAGATTTATGGGCGATATTTTCGGCGCACCGCTTGCACTTGAGGCTTTAACTGCATTTTTCTTGGAGTCAACTTTCATTGGAATTTGGATTTTTGGTTGGGACAAATTGAGCGAAAAATTACACTGCGCTTGCATTTGGCTCGTAGCGTTTGGCAGTAATTTATCTGCGTTTTGGATATTGGTTGCCAATAGTTTTATGCAACATCCTGTAGGCTACAGAATTGAAGACGGTCGCGCAGTTATGGATAATTTTTTTGCGTTGGTTACAAATCCTTATCTTTTCGGCGAATATTTCCACAGTTTCTTTGCAGGAATTTCAACGGCGGGATTTTTGGTTATAATCGTCAGCGCGTGGAAAATTGCTACTGATGATATTTCCCGTGAAATGTTTGCAAAAACTTTGCGTCGCGCAGTGCTTTTTAGTCTTGTTGGAATTTTTGGAGTTATGGGCAGCGGACACTTGCACACGCAATATTTGAATACCGGCAACCCTATGAAACTTGCATCATTTGAGGCACTTTGGGAAACTGAAGACCCCGCGCCTTTTGCAGTTTACGCTGATATAAATCAAGACGCGGGCAAAAATGATTCTGAAATTGCCGTTCCAAAACTTTTTACTTTTATGTTGTACAATTCTTTCAGCGGCGAAGTTAAAGGCATTAACGATTTACAAAAAGACGCGCAGGAAAAATACGGACCCGGCTATTACATTCCCGACGTTAAAGGAATGTTTTGGAGTTTCAGAATTATGGTAGGCGCGGGCGGCTTTATGTTGCTTACGGTTTTAGTAATGGGCGTAATTGCGTTTTTCTGCCGGGACAATATTAAAAAATTTGCCTGTTGCTTTAAAATGTTGCCAATACTTTTACCCGTGCCGTTTATCGCAAATTCAGTCGGCTGGTACATAGCTGAAGCAGGACGGCAACCGTGGATAGTTGTTGGCTTGCAAAAAACTTCGGCGGCTGTCAGTCCAAATTTGACAGGCAGTGATGTTTGGATAACTTTAATTGGATTCACGGCGATTTATTTAGTTTTGGCGATTGTGGCAGTTGTTACGGCGGTAAAATTCATCAATCGAACAAAAATCAATGAGGAGGCGGAATAAATGGACTTGAATATAGTTTGGTTTATTTTAATTGCGGTACTCTTCACGGGATTTTTTATTTTGGAAGGCTTCGATTACGGCGTTGGAATGATGATGCTGTTTCGCAGTCAAAATGAACGCACGCAATTTATAAAAGCGATTGCGCCTGTTTGGGATGCAAATGAAGTTTGGATGATAACGGCGGGCGGAGCAAGTTTTGCGGCGTTTCCGCACTTTTATGCCTCAATGTTCAGCACATTTTATTTGGCGTTATTTTTAATGTTAGTGGCGTTAATTTTACGCGGCGTGGCATTTGAACTGCGCGGCAAATTTAAAAATTCAGATTGGATAAATTTTTGGGACGGAGCAATAATTTTTGGCAGTTTTGTACCGGCGTTTTTATGGGGCGTGGCAATGGCAAATTTGTTACAGGGCTTGCCAATAGATTCACAAATGCACTACACGGGAAATTTTTTCACGTTGCTTAATCCATTTTCGATAATCAGCGGCTTATTCTTCGTATCGCTGTTTATGTTTCACGGCGCAAACTTTTTGAGAATGAAACTTGAAGACGAAAGTTTATTGTACGAATTGAAAAGCGACGCCCGCGCAATGGGGCAAGCGGCGTGGACTTCGTATTTGTGCTTTGTAATTGCGGCGGTTCACGATACGGACGTAATGTCATATACAAGCGGCGTGTTAATTTTTGCGGCGGCAATGGGCGTACTTTCGGCAGGTTTTCCAAAAATGAAGGAAAAGGACAGCCCGACCTTCACATTTGTAACGGGTACGGTAACAATCACAATGACGGTAATTGGATTATTTGTGGCGTTGTTCCCGCGCCTGATGGTTTCAAGTTTAAATCCTGAATGGAGCTTGACAATTTATAACGCGGCGTCAACGCCTTACACCTTAACCATTATGACGGTTGCGGCAGTAATTTTAGTGCCGGTAGTTTTAATCTATCAAGGTTGGACGTACAAAATTTTTAAGGAACGTGTAAAACCTATAAAATAATTTTTTCTGAAACTAAAAAAGCCGCTCCATTACGAGCGGCAAATTTTTTTTGTCAAATTATTTTTCAATCAGTTCAAGCAAAGTATCTTTCGTAAAATCAAAAGGATCTAAATCAATATCGCAGTTAGATTTATCAACATTGTTGAGAATTGCGCCGGCTTTTTCCAAAACTTCATTTAAACTCAAGCAATTTTCAAAACTTGTACATATTGCCGAAGTAAATTTTTCATTCAGCGCGGCAGTTTTTGCAACAACACCGGTACTGACATTCCTTGACGAAAAATAAAATTTCTTCTTGCCGTTGTTACTTGCAACGATAAAACCGAGAAACATTGCGCCGGTTTCCATTTTGCACGGCACGCAAAAACCAAATTCATATGAATGAGTTAAATATTGTTGATCAAATTTATCTTTCTCCACATCTGCAAATACAAGATTAAACGGAACGGGCGGATTTTTATGTTTTTTGTACAGGCGGAAAAGTTCGCGGTTGTAATGATTCACATTCAGAATCATAAATTTATCCCGTAAAGTTTCGCCGATAAAAAACGCCTCCATAGCTCCGTTATTATCCAACGGCGCGTCCGTCATATCGCCGGAAAAAATTACTTTGTGGTCTCTTGCATTAACTAAATTATTTTTGCTGAAATCAAAATTAACGTCAATGTTTTTTCCAATACCGTTCAAATGTAAATCCAAATCAACGCGAATTTCATCATTATTTTTGAGGATATTTATCCAATGCACGCCGACAATACAAGACCTGCTGTTGAAAGCGTAGCACGAGCCGTAGGGAATATTTCCGATAAAATGTTTTTCATTTACGGGCATTGCGTAAGTAAAATTTTCAGGAATGTAAATTTTTTTGCCGCGTACCTTAAATTTAATATCGTCAACAATCGAATTAACAATTACGTTGAGAATTTTATCAGTACCCGCCTTAGATTTACCGAAATAATCAGTTACAAAAGTTTTGCTGTTGCGAATGTGATAAACTGAATTTTCCGGCGTGGCAAGGCGATAAAGTAAAGCGTTTGCCAGCGAAACTTTTTTGTAAGTCGTAAGTTTTGACAATTCAATTTGCAGTTGATTCAAATCGATATTTTCAGCTGAAGTCAAACACGCCAAAAAATCCGGCTTTGTCGGCTTGTGATAGTGATCCGCAAATTTACGAATACGATTTATTGTCGTTCTAAGATATTTTGAGTGCGACTTAAACGCCAACCACAGCGGCTTAAATCTGTGGAAGACGCTTGCCAAATTTTCAATTCCGTTTTCGTTTATGTATTGAACAAAATAATCGTCAAAGCGCGTTTGAGATTTTCTCAAATTTTCGACAGTCTCGGCATTTTTTATCAGCAAAGGTGAACCCGTTCCGATATAAATTATGTGGCGCAAAAATTGCACGGGATTTTTCGGCAAAATTTTTAATCTTTCACAAAGTTTTATAAAAAGTTTCTTGTTGGACACGTCGTCAATTTCAAATTCAATGTTAAGGTAATGAATCACTTCAACAAGACTGTTAATTTTATCTTCACGAAGATCCGCGCCGGAATTTAACATTTCCGCTACACGTTTTTTAATTTCAGATTCACTGATAGAACCGACAATAAAAATTTTCATTGGGGCGGCGTTTTCGGGAAAATTAAAAGTTTCGTTCGGAATATAAACAAAATCTCTTTCAAATTTGCCGAGTCGCTCCATACCATACCTTGAAAGATACCGCCACAATTTGTCAAACAAAGCTTCTTTCGGCGTAAAATTGGCAACCTTATTTATAGACTGATGGAGATTCTGATTAAATTCATAAATATCATAGCCGTATTTGTCTTTTATGAAATCAGAAATTTTTGTAGAGGCAACGTAAGGGCAATCTTGAAACGTCTGTATCGTGACGAAAAAACCGGATTCAAGATTTTTTTCGTTCGCCAAAATGTATTTGGGAACATATTCATTTTCAAGTTTTGGTATAGCTTTAAATAAATTCAAAGTGGCTTGAATAAATTTGAAAATTTCGTCGCGGGTCTTCATAGGCAAATCTCCTTTAAAACGAAACAAGGCGGCAAAGCCGCCTCGTTCAATCGGCGGGAAGTAAAAATAAAAAATCTCTACAAGAAGAGGAACTTCCTTTGCCGAAACATTTATATTTAAAAAAATTTCTTAATAATTATACAAATTTTACCGCGCTGAAAAATACTTGTCAATAAAATTATCTAATATTTAATAAACGCCTTCGCTTAAAACAATTTCTTCAACGCGGGCTTTTTCAGCCTCGTAACTTCCAATAAAATGAGCTTTAACCATTGCATTAATTACAACAAGCTGACGCTTTTTAGCCAACATAAAATTTACATACGGCGAATAAATCGATGGCGCGTTTGGAATACCGGCAAGCATCGCACATTCTGCAACGCTTAAATCTTTTGGCTCTTTGCCAAAGTAGCCGTGCGCCGCTTCGTAAATTCCATAAAAATTGGAGCCAAAATAAATTGTGTTCAGATACATTTCAAGGATTTTATTTTTGTCGTAATGCCTTTCAAGTTGAATCGCCAAAAATAATTCTTCAACTTTACGCGTGAAAGATCGTTCCTGCGTCAAAAAAAGATTTTTTGCAAGTTGTTGAGTAATGGTTGAACCGCCTTGAGAAATTTCGCCTTCCTCAACATTTACAACCGTTGCCCGCGCTATACTTTCAATGTCAAAGCCGTCGTGCGCGTAAAATCTTTTATCTTCGACGGCGATAACCGCTTGACGCATTGCAGTTGGAATTTCGCGCAGTAAAACATATCTGCGGATTTTTTGACGTTGGAGATTAACCGCGTCTTCAATATTCATCATTCTGTCAAATTTTTCAGTTAAAGAAGTTTCTTTCGGCGGCGTCACAATTTTATTTGCAGTCGAAATATTTGTATTTGGTGAAACTGAATATCTTTCCTCAATTTCCGGCAGTTTGTCTTCAGACGCCCGCCACGCCAATGTTACGAAAAATGAAACTACAAATACAAAAATTAATCCAAAAACTATCTGAAAAAATCTGATTATATATTTGAATGAACGCTTGCCCTTGCGGCGCGGCTTTTGTTGTGTTTCCATAAAATCCTCCAAGTTAAATCATAATCGACAGACACAGAAAAATAATCGTGGCGGTGTACATCATACGAATTGCGGCAAGAATGTGAGACGCTTGCAAAGATTCATTTGGATCTCCCATATAGGCGCGGAAATGTGGCACGCCGAAATAATAATTGAGTCCGCCGAGTTGAATATTTAACGCGCCTGCAACCGTCGCTTCAGCATAGCCGCCATTGGGGCTTGGGTGTTTATCTGCGTCGCGTCTAAGCATTTTAAACGCGTTTTTAAAATCTAAATTCAAAATAAGTGCGGACGCCAAAAATAATATCGCCGTGATTCGCGCAGGAATAAAATTCGCCACGTCGTCAAGCCGCGCCGCCGCTCTTCCAAAATATAAATACTTTGAATTTTTATAACCTAACATTGAATCCATCGTGTTAATTGCGCGGTAAGCTACAGCCAACGGCAAGCCGCCAACTGCGAAGTAAAACAGCGGCGAAATTATCCCGTCAACCGTATTTTCTGAAATTGTTTCTACAGTTGCCCGCGTAATTTCTGCCTCGTTCAAATTTTTTGTATCACGTCCGACAATCCAGCCGACTTTGTAACGCGCTTGCTCCAAATTTTCCATATTCAACAAAAAATAAATTTCGCGTCCTGCTTCAGCAAGTGAACGCGGCGAAATCATAAAACTTAACGCCAACGCCTCTATAAAAATTTTCGCCGTGTTGCTGCCCGTCATTTCAGCCAAAATTTCTATCAGTGCGCCAATATCGTAACTCAAAGTAAAAACGATTATAACCAAAATTGCGCCCTTGCACATTTTTTTTAAATTTGTATCTAAGTCACGGCGCAAAAAATATTCCAGTATCAGAATTAATTTTCCAATCAGTACGACCGGATGAAATCTGCTGCGCGGGTCTCCTATCAGCGCGTCAATTAAAAATGCTGCAACGGCGGTTATCATTGGACTCAATAAAATTCCTCCGCAAATTTTTTCTAAAATTATATACTATCACTAAAATATTTTCCACAGTTTTTTCATTGATTTACTGCAGTTTTTATATTAAAATTTTTGGGATTGTAGGTGATTGAGTTGGAAATTTTCAAGGAACGACTTCACAAATTGATACATCAAGCGGGACACAATTTCGGCGGAAATTCGGCGGCGATTGTACAAATAGTGGATTTAATATTAAATTTCGCCGTGAAAATGCGGGCGACGGATTTACACATTGAACCGCTTGAAGAATTTTTGCGGGTACGTTACAGAATAGATGGAAGACTGCACGAATTGCATGAGCCGTTACCAATAAAATTTGCGGCGGCGATAACTTCAAGAATAAAAATTTTGGCGCGAATGGACACAACGGCGGCTTTTTCGCCACTGGACGGCGCAATAAATTTCAACGAAACAGAAATGCGCGTGGCGTCAATGCCTTCATTCGGCGCGGAAAGTTTAACAATTCGCCTGTTAGATTCTGCGCGAAATTTGCATAATTTATCGGACTTGGGATTTACTGCCGAAAATGAAAAAATTTTTCGCAAAATGATAGCGGCAACTTCCGGAATGATAATTTTAACGGGTCCAATGAATTCCGGAAAATCAACGACGCTTTACGCGGCACTTAGAGAATTGAACACGCCGACGCGTTCGATAATGACGCTTGAAGACCCAATCGAGCAACACATTTCCGGCGTAAGTCAAGTACAGGTAAACGAAAAGGCAGGCTTGACATTTGCGGCAGGTTTACGCGCAATGCTTAGAATGGATTGTAATTGTATGATGGTAGGAGAAGCGCGGGACGCCGAAACTTCACAAATTGCAGTACGTGCGGCGTTGACGGGACATTTAATTTTTACGACTTTGCATGCCAAAGACTCCTGCAGCGCGGTTTTCAGAATGATTGAAATGGGCGTCGAGCCGTATTTGTTGGCGTCAACATTGCGCGGCGTTGTAGCTCAAAGGTTAGTTAGAAAACTTTGTCCGCACTGTAAAAAATTAGTTTCAGCAACTGACATTGAAATAAAAAAATTCGGCGTTTCAAAAACATTTAAGCCGGTAGGTTGCGAACATTGCGGCGGCACGGGATTTTTTGGACGAATTGCACTTCATGAAATTTTGCGCGTTGATAAAAATATTAGCGAATTGATTTTGTACAGCCGAGACTTGGAAAAAATTCGACAGGCGGCACTTTCAAACGGCTTAAAAACTTTAGCTACAGATGGAATTGAAAAAGTTAAAGGCGGTTTAACGACACTTGAGGAATTGCAAATAATTTTAGGCGACGAGGTAAATTTATGAAATTTTTATTGGTATTCGTAGGCGGCGGCTTAGGCGCAATGGCAAGATATTTTGTAACAACGAATTTAGCGGGAAAGTTAGGAAATTTTCCAATAGGCACAATGGCGGCAAATATTTTGGGAAGTTTTTTAATGGGATTGGTAGTTGGAATAATCGCGGGGCGTTCGAGTTTGGAAAATGTGCGGCTTTTATTGGCGGTAGGATTTTTGGGCGGCTTTACAACTTTTTCAAGTTTTTCAGCCGAAACTTTATCCTTGATTCAAGGCGGGCAAATGTTTTCTGCAATGGCAAATATTTTAGTCAGCGTAGTTGTAGGATTGGCGGCTTGTTTCGCCGGTTTAACTTTGTGCAAATAAAAAATTTTCAAAACTAAAAAAGCCGCTCATTTCTGAACGGCTAATTTTTTTGTGATAAATTAAAAATTATTGAAGTTGAGCTGCAACTTCGGCGGCGAAGTCAGATTGTTTCTTTTCGATACCTTCGCCGAGTTGATAACGAGTAAAATTCAAAACTTTAACTTTGCCGAGAACGTCTTGAACGGTTTTTTCGTTGTCTTTAACAAAAATCTGTTCGACGAGGCAAACTTCTTTATAGAATTTGTTGATACGCCCCTCAACCATTTTTTCAACGATTTTTGCAGGCTTGCCTTCTTCAAGGGCTTGTTTACGAAGAATTTCTTTTTCGTGTTCAAGTTCAGCCGCGTCAACGCTGTTTCTGTCAATCGCTGAAGGATTGGACGCCGCAATTTGCATAGCAATATCTTTGCCAAGTTCATCAGTGCCGCCGTCAAGTTCGACGAGGACGCCAATTTTTCCGCCCATATGAATATAGCTTACAACTTTTTTGCCTTCGTAGCGTGAAAAACGGCGCACGGAAATTTTTTCTCCAATAGTTGCAGTAGCTTCAGTTACGAGGTCAGCAACGGTTTTTTTGCCTTCGATGACGCTTGCGTTTAAAGCGTCAAGGTCTGCAGGATTGGTTTTTGCGACGTGTTCAGTAATTTTCTTAACCAACGCGCGGAAGTCTGCATTGCTTGCAGTGAAGTCAGTTTCGCAGTTAATTTCTGTAACCGCGCCAAATTTTCCATCTTCAGAAACGTAAGCCGCGCAAGCACCTTCAGCCGCAATGCGTCCGGATTTTTTAGCCGCCTTCGCAATTCCTTTTTCGCGCAGGTAGTCAATCGCTTTTTGCATATCGCCGCCTGTTTCGGTTAAAGCTTTTTTGCAGTCCATCATACCCGCGCCGGTTTTTTCGCGCAGGTCTCTAACCATTGCCGCACTAATATTTGCCATTTATATAAAACCTCCAAATTATTCTTCGTCAGCGTCTTTGTCCGCGTAGTTTTCTTCAGGATAATCTTCAGAAAAATCTTCGCTTGAAGTTGAATCAACCGCGCCGCCTTCGCCTTGATTGCCTTCAATGATAGCATCAGCCATACGCGCCGTTAAAAGTTTTACCGCACGAATTGCATCATCATTGCCGGGAATTACATAATCAATTTCATCAGGATCGCAATTTGTATCGACAATCGCCACGATCGGGATATTTAATTTGCGTGCCTCTGCAACGGCGATTCTTTCTTTGCGCGGGTCAACTACGAAAAGCGCACCGGGAATTTTATTCATTTCCTTAATACCGCCGAGATATTTTTCAAGGCGTGCCATTTCGTGTTTGAGTTGCATAACTTCTTTTTTGGTAAGCACGTCAAAAGTGCCGTCCGCCTGCATTGTTTCCAATTCTTTCAAGCGGCGAATACGTTTTTGAATTGTTTGAAAATTGGTAAGCATACCGCCGAGCCAACGTTCATTGACGAAATATTGCCCTGCGCGAATAGCCTCTTCTTTAACGGCTTCCTGCGCCTGTTTCTTCGTACCGACAAAAAGAACGGTCTTGCCTTCTTCGGCAACGCTGCGAATAAACATATACGCGTCGTCGATTTTCTTCACTGTCTTTTGAAGATCGATAATGTAAATACCGTTGCGCTCCGTGAAAATGTACTTCGCCATTTTAGGATTCCAGCGGCGTGTTTGATGTCCAAAGTGAACGCCTGCTTCAAGGAGCTGTTTCATTGAGATAACTGCCATTTGAATTTCCTCCTGTTTAATCATTCGCGGGACATTTACGCGCCTTTTCAGCTTTCGCCACAGGTTGACGCTCCGCCCCGTGTGTTTTTCAACGCCGCAAATTATATCACAAAGCTTTTTAATATTGCAACAAAAATTTTCTGTACAAATAAAAAATTCTATGATACAATTTGCAAGATGCCGCAAATGGGCAGGTGGTTGCATCACTTCCGAAAGGAGGTGACGTGCATGAAGATTAAGCGTTTCATCGTACTTGTGATTGTTATCACGGTCGTTGTGCTTATCGTAGGCACAAAAGTAGCCGCCTAAGCTCCGGAAAAGCTCAAACGGCTTAAATTTTCAATTCGTACCTATCTTAGTATGTGAGCAACCGTTTGCCCGGTGTCACAGAAAGCCTCGCTTAATCGCGGGGTTTTTTGTTTCTATAATTTTTAGCATTTCATCGTTTTTACAATTAGATTATAACTTTTTGAGTGGTTGCTGTCAATTTGAAAAACTAAAAAAGCCGTCATTTCTGACGACTGAAATTTTTTATTCAAGTGATTTTATTTTTTTGAACCGCCGCCGAGTAAATCGCCGAGCATATTAGCCATATCGCCAAGACCTGCGCCGCCAAGTCCGCCGAGTGCATTTCCTGCGAACGCCGCCATATTTGCATTAATTTTCTTTTCAATTTCGACGTTTGCCGCGTTGACTGCACTAACGACCAAATCTTCAATCGTCGTTACGTCTTCGCTTAAAAGCTCCGGCGAAATTTTAATTTCTTTAAGTTGCTTTTCGCCGTCAACAGTTGCAGTAACCATTCCGCCGCCAACAGTCGCCGTTGCAGTTTCCTGCTTGAGTTTTTGCTTGTTAGCCTCAAAACTTTGTTGCAACGCCTGCGCCTGTTTCATAATTTCGCCAAGATTAAATCCACCGGGTGTTTGTGCCATTTTAAATTACTCCTCACTAATTATTTTAAAATTGTCAGTTTGAAATATATTCATAGAATCCTCCAGAAATTTCTGATCAGATTCTTTCACTTTGCCAAATTTAGAAATTTTTAAATTTTCGTCTTCAACCGTTTCAATGGAAATTTTTTTGTCAAATTTCTGCGTCAAAAAATCCTCAAATTGTTTTTGAATTTCTTTAGTCAAAAGTTTGGCGTATCCTTTAACAAAGTTAAGCGTCAAAATACCGTTGGAAAAATCTTTTAAATTTGAATAATCACGAATCCAATTTAAAGACTTCGGCAAGGAATTTAAAACTTCGTTAATATCATAGGAAATTTTTTTATTTTCGTCAAGTTGTACGACGGGCGCAGAAATAATTTGCGGCGTGGCAAGTTTTAGCAGCGTCATTTCCAAAATTATATCGGGGATACCCGAATTTTGCATTTCAAAAATTGCCTTGCGAATTTCCGTAACAAAATTATCTAACGTTTGAAAATTTGAATTGCGCCGCTCCAAAGTTTCAAATTCTAAGTCTCTAAGCCGCGTTATCAAAGATTCGGCGATTGAAATTGAAGATAAACCGGATTTAAAGGCGTGATTAATTGCGGCGGTAACTTCAGCGCGGTTTTGCGATTTTACGGCGGTAATAATTTCATCTAAATCTGAATCTGAAACTAATCCCAAAGTTTCGTTGACATTTTCCAGCGAAATTTTTTTGTCAGCCATTGCGTAGCACTGATCTAAATATGTCATGGCGTCGCGCATTGAACCGGCGGCAAGACGCGCAATTTTTTTAGCTGCGTCCTCTTCCAGTTCGACTTCAAGCCGCGTTGCCAATTTTATCAAATAGTTTGAAATTGTTTCCTGCGGGATTAATCGAAAGTTCAAAACTTGACAGCGGGAACGAATTGTCATTGGGACTTTGTTTAATTCGGTTGTCGCCAAAAAAAATGCAACGTTCGGCGGCGGCTCTTCGATTAATTTTAAAATGGAATTTACCGCCTCAAATGACAGCATGTGTACTTCATCGATTATGAAAGTTTTAATTTTGGATTGCAGCGGCGCAAGGTACGCCGTCGATAACAATCTGGTAACGTCCTCAACCGAACGATTAGACGCCGCGTCAAATTCCACGTTGTCCGGCGAAGAATCTATTGACAGGCAGGACGCACATTTATTGCAGGGAATTTCATTCGCCGTTAAAGCCGTACCGTTTTTTTGCGCGTCTAAAACTTTTTCGCAGTTCATAGCCTTCGCCAAAAGTCGCGCCGTTGAAGTTTTGCCCGTGCCGCGTGTACCAACTAATAAATAAGCGTGCGAAAGTCTGTTACTTGAAATTGCACGCGTCAAGGCGTTCACAATGTGTTCTTGCCCAATCAGTTGAGCAAATTTTTTCGGTCGCCCCCGCGTGTACAGAGCTTCATATGCCACGCCAAAATTTCTCCCTTCAAAAAACATTGCCGTAATTCTAGCAGTTTTTGAAAATTTTATCAATGAAAAAATTTTTCTTAATAAAAAGCGCAAAGTTGACGATTAAAAATGTGAAATAAAAATGAAAACTTGAGGAGGGATTTACAATGCCTTTGGAAATTGAAAGAAAATTTTTGGTAGACGCAAAAAAAGTTGTCAAGCTGAAACTTACGGGCGGCGAAAGAATTTCTCAAGGTTATCTTTCGACCGAGCCGAATAAAATTGTACGGGTACGAATTAAAAAGAATCGTGGATTTTTGACGATAAAAAGTGCGAATATTGGAATTGTGCGGCAAGAATTTGAATACGAAATACCTGTTACTGACGCTGAAGAAATTTTGAAATTGTGCGTACCGAATATTTTAAAAAAAGTTCGTTACAAAGTTGACTACGCGGGACACGTTTGGGAAGTTGATATTTTTGAAGGCAAACACGCGGGCTTGATATTGGCGGAAGTTGAAATAAATTCGCTTGATGAATTCGTAAAAATTCCTGATTGGGTCGGCGAAGAAGTTTCAAACAATCCCAAATATTTCAATTCAAATTTGGTATTGGCTGAATAAATTTTGACTGTACTAAAAAACTTTGTTATAATGACGCGGTTTAATCAAGGAGGGAATTTAAATTGGCTCTCATAGTAAAAAAATTCGGCGGCAGTTCGGTTGCTACGACGGAAAAAATTTTAAACGTGGCTAAACGAATTTTGGGAGAAAAAAAACCTGAAGATAAAATAGTAGTGGTAGTTTCAGCAATGGGCGATTCTACTGACAATCTTATAACTTTGGCTGAAGGGATTGACAATCAACCGTACCGGGCGCAATATCTGCGTGAAATGGATATGTTGTTGACGACGGGCGAACAAATTTCAATCGCACTTTTGGCAATGGCTTTTCAAAAACTCGGACATCCGGCAATTTCTTTAACTGGCTCAATGATTGGAATGCGTACAAATTCAATTCATACGAAGGGCAGAATTTTGGGAATAAATCCAAAACGCGTTCATGAGGAATTGGAAAAAGGAAATATCGTAGTTGTAGCCGGTTTTCAAGGCGCGGACAAATTCGGCGATCCCGTAACTTTGGGACGCGGCGGCAGTGATACTTCAGCGGTTGCACTTGCAGGCGCGTTGAAGGCTGACGAATGCGAAATTTTCACGGACGTTGACGGCGTTTACTCGGCTGATCCGCGTATTGTAAAAAATGCTCGCCGTATGAAAGAAATAACCTATGTTGAAATGTTGGAAATGGCGCGGCTCGGCGCGGGCGTTATGAATCCGCGTTCGGTTGAAATGGGGCAATATTTTAATATTCCAATTCACGTGCGCTCAACTTTCACAAATACAGCCGGTACAATTATTAGGGAGGATTACACATTGGAAGATAAAGATTTTGAAATTCGCGGCGTTGCACACGATCAAAAAGTTGCAAAAGTTGCGGTGTTAGGCGTCGATAACACGCCGGGTATTGCTCACACGATTTTTGCCGCGCTTGCTGATGCAAATATTGATGTTGATATGATTGTTCAAAGTATCCGCAATATCGAAAAAAATATTACAGATATGGTTTTCACGGTGGCACTTGACGATTTGCCGGAAGCCAAAAAAGTTGTTGACGCGGTGGCAGAAAAAATTAATGCTATTGGCGTTTTGGTTGAAGAAGACGTTGCAAAAGTTTCAATTGTCGGCGCGGGAATGTTGGGAAGTCCCGGCGTTGCCGCAAGAATGTTTGGCGCACTTGCTAAGGCGAATGTTAATATTGATATTATCAGCACGTCAGAAATTAGCGTTTCCTGTCTTATAAAGGCGTCGCAACTTACAGAGGCGGTAAACAGCATCCACGATGAATTTTTTGCTGATTGAGTCTGATATTCGCAAATTCAAAGATTTAGGCGTTTTAAGAGGACGCACCGGCAACCGCGATATTGACGCTTTGCAAAAAGCCTTTTCACTTTTTGGAATTGAGGCAAATTTTCACGGCAACTATTTTAAATTCAACGGCGTTAAAATCAGCAATGACGATGCGTGGAAAATAATTTTGGATAAATATAACGGCGGCTACTTGCCAACTGTTCAATAAAATTTTACGGCGGAAAAAGCCGCTTTTTATTTTTTGATTGAATAAATAAGCCGAAAAACTTTTCTAAATTCTGAAAAAAGATTATAATGAGCGTCGAAAGTGACAAGGAGCAATAAATAAAAAATTTTTGTAAGCTTGTCATAAAATTTTAAAATTTGCATATAATAAAGTGAAAATAAAAATTGAAAGGAAGATTTAAAATGGCAGACGAAAAAATTTTGGAAAATGAAAAACTCGATGAGGAGCAACTCGAACAGGTTGCAGGCGGTACAAGGCTTGAAACTTACGCAGACGGTAACGAACTCTACAAGCGCGGACTTTTGAGCGAAGATGATGCATTCCACTCCGCACCAGTGCGTGATATGCTTCACCAAATGGGTTATTCCGGCTACAAAGACAACGGCGGAATTGTTAATGGCAACATTTACACCGACAAAAAAGGAAATACCATTTCACGTGAGCAATTTTGGAAGAATTTCGACGCTGAAAACGGTACTAAAATTCTTCGCTAATTAACTTCTTTATTCGACGCGGTGAAAAATTTTTAAAAACTTGTCATAAAATTTTAAATCGTGAATATAATAAATTGAAAACATCTGAAAGGAAGATTTAAAATGGCAGACGAAAAAATTTTGGAAAACGAAAAACTCGATGATGAACAACTTGAAAATGTTGCAGGCGGCAATATTTATCAAATGGAGGCAGACGCCGCAAACTTCAAAAAATTGGGCGTTTTATCAGCCAACGTTGATAAGCACGATAAAAATGCAATTACTGCGGCTTTCGCTGCTTACGGTATTGCAACTGAACAGCACGGCGGATATTTGGGAAAAGATAACAAATACAGTATCAACGGGCAAAAAATAGATCGCGATACCGCGTGGGCTTTTGTTCAACAAAGATGGAATGCAGGTTATCGTCCGCAAGTACTCTAATTTCATAAAAAATTTTTAATCAAATCCCTGCGGCAAAAGTCGTAGGGATTTTTTGAATACTTGAATACATTTTAA
The DNA here is from genome assembly GCA_937877565.1 of uncultured Selenomonadales bacterium. GTDB lineage: Bacteria > Bacillota > Negativicutes > Selenomonadales > Selenomonadaceae > Quinella. Next base: position 36,854 of record CALFJB010000075.1, read on the forward strand.
AAAAACTTTTCTAAAATCTAACAAAAGATTATAATAGCCGCTGAAAATCTTGAATGGAGGAATTTTTTAAATGGCAATGAATATGGCGGCAACTCACGCAGTCAACAGAAAGTTAGTAGATCCAATTTTTGAGGCAAACGCGGCTTGCAAAGCGGCAATTCAAAAATTCGACGCAGATAAAGTTACAAACGCAACAATCGGCACGGTGCTTGACGACGCAGGCAATTTATCAGTTATGCCGACGGTTGAAAAAGTTTTTCGCTCAATGACAATGGCAGATTTTATGTCCTACGCGCCAATTTCCGGTCGCGCAGATTATCTTGAATTAGTCAAAAAGCAAATTAACTGCGAAGGCTATTTGGGAGCCATTGCAACTTCCGGCGGTACGGGCGCAATTCATCACGCCATTGCAAATTACGCCGAACGCGGCGAAAAAGTTTTGACTTCAGATTGGTTTTGGGGAACGTACAACATTATTTGCAAGGAAACCGGCAAGACGCTTGAGACTTTCAAAATGTTTGACGACGAGTATAAATTTTTCAACGTGGAAAATTTTTCAGCGAAGGTTGAAGAAATTTTAGCCGCGCAAAATTCGTTGTTGGTAATTATAAATTCGCCCGCGCACAATCCTACAGGTTATTCTTTGAGTGATTCTGAATGGGATAAAGTTTTGGAAGTTTTGAAAACCTGCGCGAACGGCGGCAAGAAAATTTCATTGTTGGTTGACGTGGCGTATATAGATTTTTCCGGTGATAAAAAAACGGCGTGGGACTTTCTCAAAAAATTTAACAATCTGCCAGAAAATCTTTTAGTTATGGTTGCAGTCAGTATGTCAAAAAGTTTTACGCTGTACGGGCAACGTTGTGGCGCGTTGGCTGCAATTTCTTCAAGCAAAGAAGTTATTGACGAATTCAACGACACAAATAAATATTCAAGCCGCGCCGTTTGGTCGAATATAAATCACGGCGCACAAGTTTTATATACAAAAATTCTCGGCAATGAAAATTTATCTGCTGAACTTGAAAAAGATCAAAAAATTTTGCGTGAAATGGTAAACGCTCGCGCAGAAATTTTTGTTCGTGAGGCTGAAAGTTGCGGCTTAAAAATTGTACCGTACAAAGGCGGCTTCTTTATCGCAGTTCCGGCTGAAAATCCCGCCGCCGTCTGTCAAAAACTTCACGACGATTTAATTTTTGCCGTACCGTTGAAACTCGGTATTAGAGTCGCCGCCTGTTCAACTCCCCTGCAAAAAATTTCCGGTGTCGCTACGAAAATTAAAGCGGCTATTGACGCGGTTTAATAAATCTTGACAATTTTTATCAAAACTTGTAAATTATTTGCGGGAGGTTTGAATATGGATTTAAATGAAGGTCTTGAAAAAGATACATTGGTTTTTGATGCGATAGAAAGCGAACTCAATCGCCAAAGAAATAATTTGGAAATGATAGCGTCTGAAAATATCGTCAGCAAGGCGGTAATGGAGGCGCAAGGCTCGGTTTTAACTTTGAAATACGCTGAAGGTTATCCCGCCAAAAGATATTACGGCGGCTGTAAAAATGTTGACGTTGTCGAACAACTTGCAATAGACAGAGCCAAAGAACTTTTTGAGGCGAATTTTGCAAACGTTCAGCCACATTCCGGCGCACAGGCAAATATGGCTGTCTTTATGGCTATGTTGAATCTTGGCGACACGGTTTTAAGTATGAATCTTTCTGACGGCGGGCATCTTTCGCACGGTATGAAACTCAATTTCAGCGGCAAATATTTTAACATTGTTTCTTACGGCGTCAGCAAGGAAACTGAAATGATTGACTATGACGAATTGGAAAAATTAGCCGTAGAATGTCAGCCGAAAATGATTATAGCGGGCGCGTCTGCTTACAGCAGGATTTTGGACTTTGAAAGATTTTCTGCCATTGCAAAAAAAGTTGGCGCGTATTTGATGACAGATATAGCACATATTGCGGGACTTGTAGCAGGCGGCGTTCATCCTTCGCCAATGAAATTTGCTGACATTGTAACAACTACAACTCATAAAACTTTGCGCGGTCCTCGCGGCGGCTTGATTCTTTGGAACAACGAAGAATATACAAAGAAAATTAACAGTGCAGTATTTCCCGGCACTCAAGGTGGACCTTTAATGCACGTTATCGCAGCTAAGGCGGTTGCACTCGGCGAAGCTCTTTGCAACGACTTCAAAGACTACGCCGCGCAGATTGTCAAAAATGCAAAAACTTTGGCTGATAAACTTGCATCTGACGGTTTCAGAATTGTTTCCGGCGGTACTGACAATCATTTAATGTTGGTGGACTTGACGAGCAAAAATATTACCGGCAAGGACGCGCAGGCGGTTTTGGAAGAAGTTAATATTACCGTCAACAAAAATACAATCCCGTTTGAAACTTTAAGCCCGTTTGTTACGAGCGGTATTCGTATTGGAACGCCCGCGCTTACTACACGCGGCTTTAAAGAATCTGATATGGCTGAAGTTGCTGACATTATCGCACTGGTTTTAAATAATCCTACTGACGAAGATAAAAAAGTTGTGGCGCGTGAACGTGTTGCCGCGCTTTGCAAAAAACATCCGCTTTATTAAAATTTAATTGCATAAATAAAATTGGAGGTTTGCAAATGTTTAAATCAATGGTAGACAAGGCGGCGGAAAAACTCGGCGGCGTTGCTGAAAAACTCGATAACGCAGTTGAAAAAGCCAAAGAAAAGAAAGACGAAATTAAAGAAAGCGTTGAAGAAAAAGTTGACGACGCCAAAGAGCGCGTTGTTGCCGCTACAAATGATTTAAAAGACGCAAAAAAAACCGTGAAAGGTATTGCAAGCGACGTTAAAGAATCCGTTGAAGAAAAAGTTGATAACGCAGTTGAAAAGGCGAAGGACGCCAAATTTAACGCTGAAATGGCTGTTAAAGGCAAGATTCGCGCAGGCTTGAAAGAAACTACCGAAACGATTCAAAAAGCCGAAGGCAAATTAAATCAAGATTAAAAATCATTAGCCGCCGGTTAAATCGACGCACAAAATATTGACGAAAGGCAAGTTACTTTGTATTATTTGCAAGGTGACTTGTTTTTTTGTTGAAATGGAGGGGAGTTGGAATGTTCAAAGACAATTTAAAATTTTTCTTGGAAAGTTACAGCGCACATAAAAAAGCAGTGGCGTTTGTAATTTTAGGATCGCTTGCAGGGGCGGGAATTGGTTTAATTTCGCCAATGATGATTCGCTACATTATGGATGAACTTTTGCCAAATGGAATTTCGGCAGAAATGGCGATAACTGCGGGCGGCTTGTTCGCAATTTACGCGGCGAATTATTTTTTAAACTTTAAGGTTGAATATCTCGGACGCGGAATGGGTGCAAAAATCGAATTTGCAATGCGTGAAAAACTTTTCCGCCATTTACTGCGTATGGGCTATTCATTTTACGATAACGCAAAAAGCGGGCAACTTTTATCCCGCCTCGTCAATGATATTGCCGAAGTGGGAAATTTAATGTTCGCAATTCCTCATTTGTTCGTAACTTGTACAATTACGATGATTGGCGCAACGGCTTTAATTTTTTATTTGAATTGGCAACTTGCAACGGTTGTAACAATTTTGCTGATTTTCAAAACGTGGCAAGTTATGAAAATGAACGCCGATATGAAAAAAATGTTTATGGCGGCTAGAGAAAATACCGGCGATTTAAGCGGGCAAATTTCTGAAAGTCTGCAAGGTATACGCCTCGTCAAAATTTTCAACAACGAAGAAAAAGAATTGCAAAAAATGATGCAAGTTGGCGAAAATCTTTTGTCGGTACAAGAAAAATCTTTCAGCACAGTTGGAAAACTTCATGGCGGTATGGATTTTTTCTCAAACTTGATGAACTTAACAATTACAGTTTTGGGCAGTGCGTTAATCAGCTTAAACTTAATGACAATCAGCGACCTTGTAGCCTTTTTGCTTTATATGATGGCGTGCATGCGCCCGGTATTTCAGTTAATGATGCTTACTGAAGTTTATCAGCGCGGAATGGCTGGCGTACAACGTTACAAAGAGTTAATGGAGTTGCCGGAATCTGATGAAATGTCAGTTGAACGTGTTGCAAAGTTGGAAGACGCAGAAAAACAAGCGATAGAATTTTCCCACGTCAATTTTGCCTATGAAAACGGCTTGACGGTTTTCAGCGATTTTAATTTGAAAATTGCGGCGGGCGAACATATTGGAATAGTTGGAATGACGGGCGGCGGAAAAACTACACTTTGCGAATTGCTTTTAGGTATGTACGATTTGAACGGCGGCAAAATTTCAATCAACGGCACTGATATTAAAACCGTGAAAACTGAAAGTTTGCGCCAAGAAATTGGAATGATTCAGCAGGACACATTTTTATTTTCGGCGTCGGTAAAAGATAATATTGCTTACGGGCGCGAAGACGCAACTGAAGAGGAAATTATTAAGGCGGCGAAACTTGCAGAGGCGCACGAATTTATTTCAGCACTTCCAAACGGCTACGATACTTTTATTGGCGAACGCGGCGTAAAACTTTCCGGCGGACAAAAACAAAGGTTAGCTATTGCAAGAATGTTTTTGAGAGACCCAAAAATTTTAATTTTGGACGAGGCAACCAGTGCGCTTGATAACGAAACTGAAAGACAAATTCAACGTGCAATGCAAAAACTTTCAGAAAATCGCACGACAATTACAGTTGCTCACAGATTGGCGACGGTACGCAATTCAAACAGAATTTTAGTTTTGGAACACGGCAACATTACAGAGGAAGGCACGCACGAAAATTTAATTGCAAAACGCGGCGTCTATTACAATCTTTCGCAAAATATGGCGGCTTAATCGATAGATATAAAAATAAAATCCCTGCCAATTTCGACAGGGATTTTTCTGTTTGCAAAAATTTATAAATTATTTTTTGCCGGACAATTTATTTAAACGGTCTTTAGCTTCCTTATAATTTTTGTCTATTTTTAATGCCTTTTTGTAGTATGCAATCGCTTTTTTCTTGTCGCCAAGATTTTCATAAGTTTTTCCGTGAATAAAATAACATTTTGTATCCTTAAAGTCTATTTTGGTTTGTAATTGTTTTAAAGCCTCGTCATATCTTCCGGCTTCATTCAAAGAATAACAAAGTTTATACAAAATATCAGCGTTGTAAGTTGTTGTTGAGATAAAATCGTAATAAAGAGCCGCATCTTCAAATTTTTTTGTTTCTAAATAATAATCCCAGACATACTCGCTTGAAACTGAAAAATTTGGAGTTGTAACAGGATGCATCATGTAAATCAATTTATGAAAATCTATATCTTCATAATTATTATTTCCAATATTTTCATAAATTGTTTGAATTTTTTTCAGTAAAAAATCTCTGTCAGTGTTCATAACCATTGCTTTTTTATAATAATCAAGTGCGGCAGAATAATTTTTTTGAGAATATAATTGATCGCCATTTTTTACCAACGCATCAAAAAATTCTTTTATTTTATCAAGACCTATATAAACGGGTATATGAAAGGGTTCAAGTCTAACATTACCATCAGATTTCTTACGATAAAAAAAGATTTTTTTTGCTGCCTCATAATTTCCACAAGCCGCCAGATAATTTTTGTCTGCATAAAATTTATCTGCTTCCGCAATCAATTTATTAAATTCATTTGTTTTTTCCTGTTCTGTACGCCTATTTTCTTCTTCCTCACGAGCTTTTTGGGCTTGCAGTCTGGCTTGTTGTTCTTTTTGAGCTTGTTCTGCTTGCCTACGTCGTTTTTCTTCAGCTTCTTCAGGATGCTGTATATTGTATAATGCATTTTCAATATCGTTTTTAAATTTCGGGTGATTACGCAATACATTAAAAACTGCTTGCGCCATTCTCGACTCGTATAACATTACAAAATCTCTGGTACCATTATCATAAAGTATCTCACAAGCCAAATTCCCACTCATATTATCGACAAAATGAAATTCATAAGGATAGCCATAACCACCTCTGCCGTCATTTAATACTACTGCAGCCCACCAATAACTACGATCAATGTCGACATAATAATTAACATTACCTAACGAAAAAGCCCAAATTCTTTCTGCGTGAACTTTTGATTCGTCAGCAAAATTTATCACGAATGACAGGCAAAACGCCAGCAACATTACAGATAAAAATTTTTTCATTTCTAAAACCTCCAAGAAAATTTTTAAATCTTAATGCAGATTATTTCATTGCAAAAAAATTTAAAGTTTTTGTAATGCCGTTGCCATTTTGGGAATTTCTGGTTTGAGAAACAATGAATACATATCTGTTGATATTCGCAATCCATTTATCAGCAGTCAAATTTTCTTTTAATCCATCTGCAAGCGCGGATATTTCATCATAATTTGCGCCTATTGTACTTAAAGTATCAATAACGGCGGCAGCAAAATTTTCGTCGTTATTTTGCAGGTAATTTGACATGCTAAACGAATCAATAAAGCCATCCTTACCAACATTAAAAATAAATATAATTTTCGCCGGATCGCTTAAAGCAACTCCGTAATAATCAAATTTATTGTCCGACTTCATTTTTTCCGGACTGTCAATAAAATAACAGTTATTATTTTGCTTGGCAATGTCATTGTAACGAGTTATGAAGGCATCAATTCCAAAATCACAAACATTAGCTTTACCCGCCGAGCAAAAATTTACTGAAAAAAGGCAAACTGCAAAAACTACCGCCGACAAAAAATTTTTCAACATAATTAACTTACCTGCCTTTCAATCATTCTGCAAATTTTCATTTGATACGGATTTTCTATAAAAAAATGTTGCCCTTTTGGAAATCGTTTAGTTTTGTTGTAAAAAGCCTCATAACGAATAGGATCATTTGGCCATACAAATATTGAATAATTATACTCATCTTGGTTGCCGTAAGAATCTATTTCATAGCCTTTGAGCTCAATTACAATATCGCCGCCATCACGCGCCTTGACATACGCCGAATCAAGCTTAAAAACAATCATTGAGCCATCTTTACGCTCAACCCAAATTGGATAGTTGCTGTTGCCGTTCCAATATTCAATTTTAACTTCCGCCGCGTTGACTTGACTGCTAAAAATAATCCCGACTGCAAGCACCATTACCGATAAAATTTTTTTCAACATTTGAAAAACCTCCTTAAAAATTTATTGTACGAATTGAACTTTTAAAGGCAGAGTCATATTCGCTCCAAACAATCCCATTGTTATTTTGAATTGCAAATCGTTTAAATTTATATTTGCCGGTACGTCGTAAGCAATTCTTTTGGCTACGGTTAAGCCCGGATTTATTTCCGGCTTATACTCCAATTCAACCGACCAATTCGCCGCGTGATCGTATTCATATTTTCGCCCGCTACTGTCAACCAATGTAAAAAAATCTTCCTTTACAGAAATTTTACTTTTCTGTTGGTTGCATATGGCGAACGTTACGACAATATATTTTCCTTGAGCAAATTCATCGTTATAGCGCGGATGGTGGATAACTTTAGTTTCTTGAACGTCCATAATCGCAACGCCTATATCGTCCTTCATTGCGCCGGAAACAGTTCCAAAGCCTTGAATGTTGCAACTATAAGGCAACGGTTTATTTTTTCCTTCGTGTACCGCGTCATTAACTGAAAAATCAAACGGATGAATAGCATTGAGGAAAAACAGAGCCAACGCGCCGTAAATTAAAGTTTCAATCGCAGACCCAAAATTAAAAACCTCCTTTAAAAAATTTTCAAAATCATTAAAACTGATTATACCCCCCCAGTTTAGTTTGTCAAGGGCTTTCAAAATTTTTTCTAAACAAAAAAGCCGCGCCAATTTCAGCACGTTTTTTCAATTAATTTAACGCTTGATAAAAAATTTTTTTGCCGCTTGAAAATTTCAACAGATATGTTATTATTCAGCACAGAATTATAAAATTTTGTTTGGAATTTGAAAGGAGCGTTTGCTTAATGTTCGGAATTATTGTTGGAACTCACGGCGAATTTGCAAATGGTATTCTTGAATCTGCTCAAATGATTCTTGGCGAAGATTTAGTTAATGGCGGCGTTCGTGCGGTTATTCTTAAACGCGGCGAAGGTCCCGAAAATGTCATTGAAAAATACAAAGCGGCTATCGCAGATTTAGGCAACCCCGAGCGCGTTTTGTTTTTGAACGATCTGCGCGGCGGTACACCTTACAACGCGGCTAGCACTTTGGCTGTCGGCGATGAACATTACGGCATTGTTGCGGGCGTAAATTTCCCGATGCTTATTGGTATGGTACAGGAACAAATGACTGACGACGGCACGGCAACCATTAAAGAACTTATGGATAAAGCAGTTGAGGCAGGCAAAGAAGGTATTGTTTTAACTACCTACGAAGATTTAAATGCTCCGCCTGCTGAAGACGAAGACGATTTATAAAAAATTTTTTACAAACAAAAAAGCGGCTACTTCCCAATTTTTGAGAAGTTGCCGCCTTTTTAGTTTCTAAATTCGTCAGATTAATAGAAAATTTAATCCCTAAAACCTAACCGCTAACACCTAACACCTAATTATCAGATTCAAGCAAGCCATACGCGCCATCATTGCGCTTGTAAACTACGCAGAAATTTTCAGTTTGTGCATCACGGAATACAAAGAAATTGTGATTCAACAAATTCATCTGCATAATCGCTTCTTGAACGTCCATAGGTTTAACTACAAAGCGTTTGGTTTTAACAACGGGATATTCGCCGGTTTCGTCTTCGTGTTGCTGTTCGTTACGCGCTTTTTGTTCTTCGGCGAAAAGTTCAGATTTAAAGCCGCCGCCACGAAAACGACGTTCCAATTTTGTTTTCTGTTTGCGAATTTGACGCTCCAATTTTTCAACAACCAAATCGATTGAAGAATACATATCAGCTGTAGATTCTTGCCCGCGCAATACGAGTCCGCCGCGCGGAATTTCTGCAGTTACTTCGACAATGTGGCGTCCCTTTTCGACTGCAAGCAGTACAAAAACTTCTTCAATTCCTTCAAAGTAGCGAGCGATTTTACCAACGCGCTTTTCTACGTATTCGCGCAGGTTCGGTGTAACTTCGATGTTTTTACCTCTTATGTTGAATGTTGCCATAGTCCTTCAGCTCCTTCAAAAAATTTTCTATAAAAATCAGGCACGCTCAATATAATTTCCGGTGCGGGTGTCGATTCTCAAAACGTCGCCTTCATTTATAAACAGCGGTACACGAACAACATAACCTGTTTCAAGTGTGGCGTTTTTGGTCGCGCCGGTTGCAGTGTTGCCTTTTACGGCGGGTTCACATTCGGTAACTTTCAACTCAACCGAATTTGGCAAATTAACGCCAATGATACGCCCTTTGAAAGTCTGCAAATTGACTTCCATATTTTCCATTAAATAATTAAGGGCGTCACCGAGTTGATCTTTGGTAAGCTCCATTTGCTCATAAGTTTCATTGTCCATAAAAGTATACGCGCCGTCAGTTTCGTAAAGGTACTGCATGTGACGAGTATCGAGACGCGCAGGCGGCATCTTTTCATTGGGGTTGAAAGTGCGCTCAACAACTGCGCCTGTTTCAACGTTTTTAATTTTTGTGCGGACAAACGCCGCGCCTTTGCCGGGTTTTACGTGTTGAAATTCGACAACTTGCCACGCGTTGCCGTCAATTTCAATCGTTAAGCCGGTTCTAAAATCGGTACTTGAAATCACTAAAATCATTCCTCCAAAATTTTTTTACATTTTATAATAAATGCTTGTGTCAAGCAAGTTTTCAGTTTTTGCAAGAATGGCACTTGCGCCAATATCGCCAACAACATTTGTAGTTGTGTTGATTCTGTCTTCAATAGGGCTTATTCCAAAAACAATCGCTACAGCTTCAGCCGGTACGCCAAACATTCCGACAATCGCCGCCATTAAAACTACAGCCCCGCCGGGTATTCCGGGCGTTCCTACTGAAACGGTAAAAATTGCAAGCAACAAAGTAAAAATCGCCGCGCTGTCAATTTCCACGCCGTACATTTTTAAAAGCATTATGCAAGTTGTCGAATAAAAAATTGCTGTACCGTCCATATTTACGGTTGCGCCTATTGGGATTGAAAACGAAGAAATTTTTGGCGAAATTCCAATTTTTTCCGTGCAAAATTTCATCGTAAACGGCATTGTAACATTTGAGGAACTTGTTGCAAACGGAACGGCTACAAAGCTAGGCAATTTTTTTAGCAGTGGGATTGGCGAAATTTTACCGAACATCAGCAACATTAAACTATATGTGCAAATCATCAGCAAGTTGCCGATTGAGTAGCAAATTAAAAGTTTGACGAGTAAAATTATTGAATCCATTCCCAAATTTATGACAAGCCCTGCCATTGCAAAAAATACTACGATTGGAATAAACGCCGCAATAGCCGTTATCAGCGTCAAACAAAAATCATTTGCCTCTTTTGCGAAGTCGTTTAACATTCTTACTTTATCGCCGAGTTTGTTAATGCACAAGCCAAAAATTACCGCAACGAAAATAATTTGTAAAAGTCCTCTGTTAATTATTGGCGTTACTAAATCTTTTGGAATTATATTGACAATCGCAGACAGCAGAGAAAGTTTTTCAGTAGACGCCGTGCCGTCAACAATTCCTACTTGTGGGACGCCGCTTGAAAATGCAAAGTGAGCCAACGTCAAGCCTACGCAAATTGCAATAATTGTTGTAATTGAATATAAGCCAATTAATTTGCCGCCGATTCTGCCGATACTTGCCGAATTTGTCAAGCCGGTAATTCCGCTGATTATGCTGAAAAAAACAACGGGCGCAATCATCATATTCAGCGCGTTCATAAACATTGTATTGACGGAGCCGCCGATTGTTTCGGTAAAGATTGAAATTATTTCGGAACTTGCAACAAATTTTAAGATTAAGCCAAAAACAATTCCTGCCACCATTCCAAAAAGCGTGTAATTCAGTTGCTTGTTGGTATTTTCGTGAATTTGAATGAAAACTAAATTTTTATTGCCCTTGCGGGTGTAGTGCATTTTTTCGGCGTTGGATTTTAAAATTATCGTGCGAAAATAATCTTCGTCGTCTTCGTCAAAATCAGTTGCAGAAATCAGCGGGTTGTATTCTTCGCCCGTACTTTCAAGCGTCAAAGTTAAATCGCCGAAACGTTGAGAAATTTTAACGTTGACACTTTCCGCCTTGCCGATATTCACAAGACGCATAAAATTTTCTTCAAGCAACAGTAGCGCGTTCATTGATTCTTTGCGAGTAATTTTTTCTTTGGAAAGTGCAACGTCGATATTTTGTATAGTTTCTGAAAAATTTTCTAAAGTCAGATAGAATTTTTGACTGTTAAACAATCCTACACCTCAAATTTTATCAAGCAAAGTTAAAATCAATTTTAAGGCGGTTTTTAAGCCCGTAGCGCGTTTTATAATCTTGTTGACTAGATTTTTACCTAAAAATTTTTAAAGCTGTTTCAAGGGCGTTTAAAGCTCAATTAAATCTTTTGGACTCTTCGTCAAAGTTTCGGCGTCGCTTTCTGTAACCAAAACAGTATCTTCAATTCGCAAGCCGCCAACTTCAGGGATGTAAATTCCAGGTTCATCAGTAACAATCATATTCGGCAAAAGTTTTTCACATTTACTTAATTTGCTAAGGCGCGGCTCTTCGTGAATTTCAATTCCTACGCCGTGTCCTAAGCCGTGAGTAAAATAATTTTCTAAGTTGGAAGTTTTTAAATTTTCACGAACTGCAGCATCAACCGCCTTGCCGCTTGCACCAACTTTGATACATTGCAAGCCGTAAAGTTGGGCATTTAAAAGCGCGTCATAAATTTTTTTCTGATTTTCATTCGCCTTGCCAACGCAAATTGTGCGCGTCATATCGGAGCAGTAGCCGTTGTAAATTGCGCCAAAATCCATTGTAACAAATTCGCCTGTAGAAATTTTTTTATCGCTTGCCACGCCGTGTGGCAAACTTCCGCGCCAACCTGACGCTACAATAGTATCGAAAGAAATTTTTTCTGCGCCAAACTTTTTCATTAAATATTCCAATTCGGCGGCAACTTCATTTTCTGTAACATTCGGATTGATAAAATTCAAAATCTCTGAAAAAGCTTTATCTGCAATTTCGCAAGCCCTACGAATGTTGGAAATTTCCGCCGCGTCTTTAATCTGCCTCAATGAATCCAATTCGACAGATTTTAATTCGACGTTCGGCAAATTTTCTTTCAAGTTGTTATATTCGTCAAAAGTCAGCACTCTACCTTCAAAGCCGAATTTTTTTGCGCCGCAACTTTTAATTTCTTCGATTAATTTTTTGAAAAGCCCTTCATCTTGTTTGACTATCTCAAAATTTTTAGTTTGAAGTTTCGCCTGTTCAATGTATCGAGAATCGGTTATCAGTTTCAGAAAGTCCCTGCCAATAAATAAAATCGTGCTGTCGCCGCGAAAACCGCTGAAATAAAAAACGTTCGCCGGTTTATAAATTATTACGGCGTCAATGTCTTCAGCGGCAATTTTTTTGTACAAATTTTGTAATCTCAAATTTTCAACTCCTGCCAAGTTTACGCACGGCAATTTCTAACGCCGCTATGTAGCTGTCAACGCCGAAGCCGCAAATTACGCCCATTACTACCGGCGCAATAACTGACGTATGGCGGAATTCTTCGCGTTTGTGGACGTTCGACAAATGAATTTCAATCACAGGTACAGGAATTGCGGCAATGGCGTCGCGCAGGGCTATACTGTAATGCGTCAACGCCGCCGCGTTCAGTAAAATAAAATCGTACCGTCCACGCGCTTTTTGTATTGCCTCTACTAATTCGCCTTCAAAATTTGACTGCAGAAAATTTATTTCGTCAACGCCCAATTCTTTCGCCCGCGTTTTCAAAATTTCGTTTATATCGTTCAATGTCAAACTTCCGTAAATTTCCGGCTCACGTGTTCCCAACAAATTTAAATTCGGTCCGTGCAATACTAAAATTCTTTTCGTGTTAATATTTAATTCCAAATTTGTTTTCCCCCTTGATAATATCGAGGTCGTAACTTTTCATTTGCACAACTTTTGAATAACCGTTGCCTTTTTGAAGACGTGCCACAAATTCTTCAAGAACAGGCGGCGTACATTGCACCTCCATTGTAACAGTACCGTCATTCAAATTCATAACCCAGCCGGTTATTCCGAGTTTGTGCGCCTCCTGCCGGACAAAATATCTAAATCCAACGCCTTGAACGTGTCCTGAAACGGTTATGGATTTACGAACGGCGTTTTCATCATCCACCGGCGTTAATGTTGGCTCTTCATTAAAACTTCCAAAAAATTGTTTTAGAAAATTTTTCATTGTGGACACCTCCAATAAAATTTAAGTATCTTTAATACGCTTTTCAGCAATTTTGTAAACTTCAAAATCTTTTCGGAATCCAATAACAATTACCGTCATTTCTTCTTCAACGCGTTCAATTTTGTAAATTACGCGAATACCGAATTTTTTAAGTTTAACCTTACAGCAACCAGCTAAATTGCCTCCGAGTGGTTTACCATATCCGCCTTCTTGCAATGGCAAAGGATTAGTTTTTACTTTATCCAAAACTTTTGCAACTTCAATTTGTTGTGAATGATCAAGGTTGGAAAAATCATCTATTGCCTCGTCAAGAAATGAAATTTTCCAATTCATGCAAGTTCAACTTCTTCAGCGTCATCAATTTCTTGTTGCGTTATATTGAATTTCTCTAAAACCTTTTCAAAAGGGATTCGATTTTTCATTGATTCAGAATTTTTGAGACGCTTTTCAGCAAGCAAAATATCTTCTTCGTCTTCAAATTCGTCAATGTTGTTAATTTTAGTTTTTTTGCGGATTTTAGTATTTGCAATCATATTTAACACCTCATTAAAGAAAAAATTTCTACCGCTTGAGTTACGGGAATTTTTACAATTTGTTGAGCGTGTGGCGCGGCGGTAATTTCTTCGCCGTCTTCGTTGTACATTACAGAAATTTTTTGCTGAAATGTTTTTCCGTGCGGCTGAAAAAATTCTACCTGCTGATTGAGTTCAAATTTGCCGCGTTGTTCAATCGTCGCAACCATTTTTTCTGCGTCAAATTCTCTGACAATTCCCAAAAATTCGCTTGAACGTTTCGGCTTTGACGTATCGTAAATTTGAGTTGGTGCGCCGTCGCTGATGAAAAATCCTGACGTATACGGGCGGTGTGCAACTTTGTCCAGTTCGTCAAGCCATTCTGCGCGAATTGTAAAATTTTTTGGATTGTCAAAATAACTGTCAATCGCCTCACGGTAAACCTTGACAACGCCCGCCACGTAATTAACGCTTTTCATTCTGCCTTCAATCTTTAATGACGCCACGCCACTTTCAATCACTTTATCAAGGTACGGCAACAAACATAAATCTTTTGAGTTCATAATGTACGCGCCGCGTGAATCTTCATCAACTTCAAAAAATTCGCCTGGGCGTTTTTCTTCCATTAAAGAATATTTCCAGCGACAGGAATGAGTACACGCGCCTTTATTGCCGTCGCGCCCCGTCAAATAGTGCGAAAGATAACACCTGCCGGAATACGAAATGCACATTGCGCCATGTACAAAAATTTCAATTTCGGCGGACGTTTTATTTTTAATTTCCAAAATTTCCTCAAGCGTCAATTCCCGCGCCAAAACTACGCGGCTTGCTCCAATTTCTTTGAAAAAATTTACCGTGCGATAATTTGTAACGTTGGCTTGCGTGCTGACGTGCAACTCTAAATTTTTCGTTAAACTCTTCGCCAAAGTGAAAACGCCTAAATCTGAAATTAAAACCGCGTCAACGCCCGCGCCGTCCAGAAACGTGAAATATTTTCCCAGTTCGTCAATATCAGCGTTATGGGCGAAAACGTTTGCCGCCACGTAAATTTTTTTGCCGCGTTTGTGAGTAAATTCGACGGCTTTTAAAATTTCGTCTTCAGAAAAATTATCGCCGTAAGCACGAAGGCTAAAATTTTTCCCGCCAATATAAACTGCGTCCGCGCCATACGTCAACGCCGCCTGCAACTTTTCAAAATTCCCCGCCGGTGCCAATAATTCTACCAAAAAATTACCTCATTTCAACGATACTGATTAACCAAATTTAAATGCTCGTCGTAACTGTGCGAATAGTGATTGTGTCCGTCTCTATCTGCCACGAAATACAAATAATCAGTGTCAGCAGGATTTAAAACCGCCTCAATCGCCGCAATTCCTGGATTTGCCACAGGCCCCGGCGGCAAGCCTGCATTTTGGTAGGTGTTGTACGGCGATTCAATTTTTGTATCTGAAATTGTAACGTCTTCTTTTGGCGCGTCCATTAAATATTGTAAAGTTGCGTCAGATTGGAGCGGCATATTTAATTCAAGGCGTTTCAAAAAAATCTGCGCGACTATTGGTCTGTCTTCGGCGTATCGAACTTCTTTTTCAACCAGCGACGCCAAAGTTATTAAATCGTGAATCGACAAATTTTTTTCCTTAGCCTTGCCGCGCATTTCGTCAGTCAATCGCTTGTTAAATTCGCCCGCCATTAACTCCAAAATTTCATCAATCGAATAATCACTTTCAACCGAATAAGTTTCAGGAAATAGAAAACCTTCCGCCGCGTACAAAACATTTTCAGGACGTTTCATATAATCATAAGGCTGAAATTTTTCCGCCGCCGTCAAAAAATCTTCCTTGTCCGTCAAATCCAAACTGTAAAGGCGTTCGGCAATTTCTTTCACGGTAAAACCTTCCGGAATTGTGAATTTAACCAAATGCTTTGAGCCGTTCAAAATTTCTTGAAAAACTTCTTCGTCGGACATTCCCGCCGTAAAAACGTAAGTACCGGGCTTCATTTTGCCATCGTAACCGCGCACGCGGGAAATAAATCTAAATTTCAAACTGCTTGCGATAACGCCCTTGCTTGAAAGTTGGTCGGCAATTTCGGCAGTTGTCATTCCGGAGCTAACTTTGATATGAATTTTTTTATCAGTGTCCTCATTGTTCGCAATTTTTATCGGCTTGGGGTCGGCAAAAACTAAAACCATTGCCACGACAAAAATACAAAAAAATACAGCCGCCGCAACCGTCACAACATATTTTGGCGAAAGTTCAGCGAACATATCTTTTAACGCTAAAAATGGCAACAAAATTTTTTCGCGCCAATTAATTTTTGTTTCAGAATCCGAATTTTTTTTAGATTCGTCAGATTTTTTTTTGTCGTCAACGTTTTCGGCTTTCATTCCTCTTCGTCCGCTTCGTACATTAACTCTTCATAGGCTTTTTGTACGGCTTCAAATTCTTCGTCGGTCGGCTCAATATATTCTTCTTCGCCGTCTTCGTTCAAAACAATTTTTGCAATAATAACATCGTCGTCGTCACAATCGCAGTCATCATCGCCGCAACCGCAATGGTGATGGTGTTCGTGTTCTTCGTCTTCGTCGTGAATACCTACCAAAATTGCAAAATTATCGTCGCCAACGGGAATTACCATTTCTTCAGAATAGTAATAAACGTTGCCTTCGGCGTCCGTCATTTCAACTACAACATCTTCAAAATTTTCTTCCTCAAAAAATTCTTCCTGCTGATTTTTTTTAGCCACAAAAATAACTTCCTTTCAATTTAAACTGTCAAGATAGCCTTGCAGAATGTACACCGCCGCCATTTTGTCAATAACTTTTTTACGTTTGGCGCGGCTTACGTCGGCTGATATTAAAAAATTTTCAGCCGCAACCGTACTCAATCTTTCGTCCCAAAAAACTTGCTTAACATTTGGAAAAGCCTTTGAAATTTTTTCAGCGAAATTTTTTACAAGTTCGCAGCGTTCGCCTTCAGTGCCATTCATATTTTTTGGATAACCTATCACCAAAATTTTGGCGTCGTACTGTGAAATAATTTCGCCAAGTTGTTTTAAATCGTCTTTAATCGAAATACGTTTGATAGTTTTGACGCCCTGCGCGGTAAGGTTTAATAAATCGCTTGCCGCAATTCCAATGGTTTTATCTCCAATATCAAGTGCCAAACTTCTCAAGATTTTGTCTCCAACTTTTCAAGGTAAGTTCTAACCAACTCTTCCAAAAGTTCATCACGTTCAACCTTGCGAATTTTACTGCGGGCATCCATATGGCTTGTAATATACGCCGGATCGCCGCTCAAAAGATAACCTACAAGCTGATGAACGGGATTATAACCTTTTTCAGTCATGGCTTGATACGCAGTCTTGATAACTTTTTCTGCGCGATTTTCCTCAACGCCAAAACTGAACATCATAGTTTCATCGCTAACCATAGAAATTTCTCCCTTCGGTAGAAATTTAGGTGTTAGGTTTTAGCGATTAGGTGTTAGGGATTTTTTTCTAACCCCTAACCGCTAACCCTTAATCCCTAATCAAAAATTCGGCAATTTGCAGGGCGTTCAACGCCGCGCCTTTTCTAATTTGATCTCCGCAAACCCAAAAGTTTAAACCGTGTTCAACTGAAAAATCTTTGCGAATACGTCCAACTTCAACATCATCTTTGCCGGAAGTTTCCAAAGGTTGCGGATAAATCATTTCAGCAGGATTATCACGAACTATAACGCCGTCAAATTTTTCAAGAGCCGCTCGCGCAGATTCAACTGAAACTTCGTCATAAAATTCAACGTTGACTGATTCGGCGTGGCTGCGATAAACCGGCACTCTAACAGTTGTAGCCGTGATTTTCATTGCGTCATCTTCCATAATTTTGCGCGTTTCGTCAATCATTTTCATTTCTTCTTTGGTATAAAGATTATCCATAAAAATATCAATTTGCGGCAAAAGATTAGAGGCAATTTGATAATGTTTGTCCAGTGAGGCAACGGGCAAAATTTTAGCTTGAATTTCTTCACCTTTGGCAAGCGCGTCAAGTTGGTTTTTCAATTCGTCCATACCTTCACGCCCCGCGCCGGAAACTGCTTGATAGGTTGAAACGACAATTCTTTTAATTTTTGAAATATCGTAAAGCGGTTTCAACGCCATAACCATTATAATTGTTGAGCAGTTGGGATTGGCGATAATTCCTTTGTGACGCTTAATCGCTTGAGGATTGACTTCAGGAACAACTAGCGGCACTTCAGGATCCATTCTGAAAGTACTGGAATTGTCAATACAAACTGCGCCCGCCTTGACTGCCGCAGGAGCGAAAACTTTGCTTGCCTTGCCGCCCGCAAAAAGTGCAATGTCAACGCCTTCAAAAGAATTTTCAGTTGTTTCTTCAACGGTGTATTCTTTGCCCATAAAAATAATTTTTTTACCGGCACTGCGCGAAGACGCAAGCATTTTTAAATTGGCGAAGGGAAAATTTCTTTCTTCAATCAATTTCAAAAATTCTTGACCAACTGCGCCGGTAACTCCGACAATCGCCAGATTTATTTTTTTCATTAAATTACCTCCAAATTAATCTAAAATTTTATCAAGACCGACGGTTAAACCTTTCAAACTGCGAACTTTCTTACAAGCCAAAACTACGCCGGGCATAAATGAATCGCGCCCCGTTGAATCGTGGCGAATTGTCAAAGTTTGTCCCAGTCCGCCGAAAATAACTTCTTGATGTGCAACGTAACCGGGCAAGCGTACACTGTGAATTTTAATCCCGTCAAAATCTGCGCCGCGTACGTGTTCAAGTCTTTCTTTTTCGTCAGGATGTCCCTGTTTATGTGAAGGGCGAACTTCTGAAATCATTTTCGCCGTAAGTTCAGCAGTACCGCTCGGCGCGTCCAATTTTTTATCGTGATGCAATTCAATAATTTCAACGTCCGGCATATACTTTGCAACTTTTTGAGAAAGTAACATCATAAGTACCGCGCCAATGGCAAAATTCGGAGCGATAAAAACAGGCGTATCAAATTTTTCTGCCGCCTCACGAATTTTATTTTTGGCGTCGTCACTCAAACCGGTTGTGCCAACTACGGGAGAAACTTTATTTTCAATCGCCGTCATAACATTTTTAAAAACTGAATCAGGGCGCGTAAAATCTACCATAACTTCAGGCTGATATTTTTTTAACGCCGCCTCTAAATTCGTTTCAACTTTCAAGCCTTCAACTTCGCCTTCAAAAATATCTACCGCGCCTACAAGTTCCAATTCTGAATCAGATTTTACGGCTGAAATAACAGTGCGCCCCATTCTTCCAAGTGCGCCGCTTACCAATACTTTTATCAAAAATTTCGCCTCCAATTAATTTATTTGCTAATTCTAACTTATGCAAAAAGCCGCGTCAAGATTTTTGACAAGGATTTAAGCCATTCAACTTTCCGGCAAAATTATTTCTACGTTCAAATCTCGCGCCGCTTTTAAAATTTGTTCTGAAGGTTTTAATTCGGTTATAATTCCGCGCACATTTTTTAAATCTGAAAAAGTATAATTTGCCTCGACGCCAAATTTTCTGGACTCCGCAACTATATAAGAATTTTTGCTGATATTCAAAATTTTTGACTTGTGCAAGCCGGCGGTTATATCGTTCGTCGAAAGAGAATTTTTTATCACGTCAACGCCGACGACTCCAATAAATGAAACATTTGGGCGAAACTTTTCCATAAATTCCAAATTCAAGCCGTCGCAAAAACCGTCGCGGCTTTTATTAATTTGCCCGCCCGCAAAAATTATATTTATTTGTGGATTACGCGCCAATATCACAAGCACATCAACCATATTTGTAATAATTTTGTACGGCGAATTTTTCTTCTCCAAAATTTCTGCAATGGCAATACTGATTGTGGAAGTGTCCAGAAAAATTAAATCGTTCGGCGAAATAATTTTTACAGCGGCGGCGGCGATTTTTCTTTTGGCGTCAACATCGCTCATTCGGCGTTTACGCGCTTCAGCTATTTGTAAATTTTCTTTAATCGAAACTGCGCCGCCGTAAGTTCGTCTAAGTTTACCTTCGGCTTCAAGTGCCGTTAAATCTTTGCGAATTGAATCTTCTGTAACGTTGAACTTTTCGGCAAGCTCCTTAACCAAAACTTTTCCATTGACGGCTAAAAGTTCCAAAATTTTTGATTGTCTTTCCTCAAGAAACATTTCAATCACTCCAAAAAAAATTAATGCTGCAACACACAGGCTACAGCATTTTATATCATAATTTGTTTTATTTCAAAATATAATATCAGCGAAACTTTAAAGCCGCTGCAAAAATTTGCAAAAAAAATGATGACGCTAGCGGGATTTGAACCCTGCAACTGCGATGAATAAGAGCAGTTGCTCGCCCGCCGTGAAAAATTTGTCAAAAAATCAATTACATTAGCGGGATTTTATACCCTGCGAATATGATGAGTAAGAATATTCGCTACCTGCCGTGAATTTGGGCAAAAAAATGGTTGTAAATTTGACGAGTAGGAAAATTTACTCTAGCGGGATTTGAACCGTATTTAATTTTAGGCAAAAAAAATGGTGACGCTAGCGGGATTTGAACCCACGAACCCGCCGTGAAAGGGCGGTGTCTTAACCACTTGACGATAGCGCCATTTAAAACCTTGCAGATTATACTACAAAGTTTTCTAAAATGTCAACAAAAAAATTTTTTTATTTTATATTCCAACCGTGATTTACAGGACCAACGCCCTTGCCAATTACTAAGCCGGAACTCAACGCGCCGGTTAAATATTTTTTAGCCTCGTCGATTGATTGAATTAAAGCTGAACCTTTGGCAAGACCTGCGGCAATGGCGGCACTTAACGCCGTACCCGCGCCGTGTGTATTTTTAGTATCAACTCTTTTACCTCTGAACCAGCGGGCGTTTGTACCGTCAAATAAAAGTTCGCTTGCATCGTTTTCATCGCCGCCGCCTTTCGCTAAAATCGCGCAGGAATATTTTTCGGCAAATTTTTTAGTCGCGTCAGAAATTTCTTGACGATTAGTAATTTTAACGCCGCTGAAAAATTCCAATTCTTTCAAGCCTAAAGTTACAATCGTTGCCATTGGGAAAATTTTTTCTGCGTAAAGATTAGCTGTATCCGGCTCAATCAATTTTGTACCGTCATTGGCAACCATCGCCAAATCTACCACGATATTTTTTGCGCCAAAACTTTTCAATCTTTCAGCAACAGTAGCAATTAAATCCGGCGTCGGTACAGCTCCAATTTTCACGGCGTCCGGCACAATATCCTCAAAAACCATATCAATTTGGTTGCCCAAAAAATCCGGCGAAACATCCATATAAGCACGAAAACCGGTAGTATTTTGCGCCGTCAAAGTCGTAATTACCGAAGTTGCATAAACGCCATTAGCAAGCAAAGTTTTAATATCACCTTGAATACCCGCGCCGCCGCTTGAATCAGAGCCGCCAATCGTCAAAACAGTTTTTAATTCCATTACATTTTTCTCCCCTTAGAATTTTTTATGATTAGCATACCATATGGGTTGCCTTTGGAATTTATTTTATTTTTAAGTTTATTGTAAACTTTTTTTGGCTTATTGCCGAATGAGGCGGCAATCGCACTTCTAAAAACTCTTCCAGACTCAAGCTGCCTTGCAATATTTCTAGCAAAGCTGATATTTTCGGGAACATCTACATAAACCGCTCTAACTTCATAACCTGCCGCCTCAAAAGGTTTTATATATTTGTTTGTCAATTCGTCAAAATCTGGAGCCACAATGGGAAGTATAATATTTGTACCCTTCATTTCGCCGGTTAAAAAACTTTCCATTGCCTTATCCATAATATTAAAGCTTTCCAAATGTACCGCGTCACCTGCGCCGCCGTAACTTTCTTGATATTCCGGCAATAAAGTTTTTATAACGTCACAATCAAGGATAAAAGCCCCCGTTTTTTCACTGGCGGGATCGGTATAAACTGTAGATTTTCCAGAGGAAGGCAACCCCAAAACTAAAGTCATTTGATAATCTTTGTTGAGTGAACCTTCATAAACATATTTGTATCTTTTCGCCGTTTCGTCATAAATTTTTCGCGCAGACCCAATATTTAAAAATTCCTGCAAAACTTTTTCTCTCAATTCTTGACGTTCCGGCGTATTAATATCAGCCGTGTTGCCGTACAACTGGAAATAGTAACTTGAAAGTGCGTCAAGCTGTGCAACCACAGGGCTTTTTTTGAGTTCCTTCATACTTGGATAATCATCTTTTTTGATTCTGGTATAAAGTTTTCGGGCTTCATCAGTTTGTATGGCTAAATGTTGGGGTGAAGGTTTCCACGTCAGCGGTACAACTCCTTCAGGCAACTCTGCTTTTTGTGCAAAAGTCGCCGAAGTCATCGTTACGACAAACACTAACGCAATTAAAGTACCAAATAATTTTTTAAAATTCACTTTTACACCTCAATTCGTTTTAATTAAAAGCGTTGTAAAAATCTGTAGCTATTTCAATAAGATAATCTTTTTTCTTGAGAACGTCAAGCCATTCAGCAGAAATTTTTTCGACGCCGTAAAACGCGCCCGCAAGTCCGCCCGCTATTGCGCCGATTGTATCAGTGTCGCCGCCCAAATTCACGGCTTTTAAAACTAAATCTTTGTAGTTGTCAGTATTCAAAAGACACCACAACGCCGCCTCCAAAGTTGCTACAACGTAGCCGGTACTTTTAATTTCATCTTCGGGAAGTTTGGCGAAATTTTCACTGAAAAGCCGCTCAAAAGGTTTTAAATCGTTTTCAAAATTTTTTAAGCTACTATAAAAATTCTTAGCTTTATTCAAGGCGTTTGAAATGGCAGTTTGCAAATTTTGCCCGTCGAAAATTTCAGCGGCAACTAAGCAGTAAACGCCGCAAGCAATTAAACATCTCAAATTTCTGTGCGTAATTGAGGAAAAATTATGCACAATTTCAAAAGTTTCAGCGTCAAAATTATTTCCACGTGTCATATAGATATAAATTGCAACCGGCGAAATTCTCATTAAACTGCCGTTAGAGGATGCAAATTCTTCATTCGGTCCGCACTCCAAAGGCGGCGTACCTCTTTTAAAATTACCAATAGCCGTTGCCGTTGTATTTCCACAGTCAAAAGTTTCATCGTTGGCAGTAAATTTATTTTCGCTGTACCACAGCCAAAAATTTTTTAAAATATCGGCGTAGTCAATTTTTTTCAGCCGCGCCATACTTTCCACAGCGGCGATAGTTAAACTTGTATCATCTGACCACGTGCCGGCGGGCTGGCTGTAAGTGCCAAATTCTCTAACGCCTGTAACGGGATTTTCTTTTAGCCGTTGCCGTTTGGTAAATTCGACTGGAACGCCGATAGCGTCCGCCGTTGCGTGTCCAAGCAACATTGATATTACTGTTTTTTGATTGAACATTTTAGCCTCCAAAATTTACGTAACCTTTTTTCATATCTTCGCGGCTCTCCCATTCGCAGATAAAGCCGGAATTTTCCAACTTAAAAAAATCTACGTCCGGAATATGATCGACGCCTTCAGACGGGCAGTCATTCCATTTGCCGGTACTGCCATACAACGCCAAAATAAATTCATTGCCCAAATCGTTATTCGGTTCACCGTCCGCCCAATTCGTGTAGGTAAATTCTTCCCGCGTTATCCATTCCCAAGTATCTTGACGAACGCTAAAACCGCCTGTCCAATAATAATTTTTCTTGCCACCGTAATGGAAAAGCATATTTTGAATTGCGGCTTGTTCGTCTTTTGAAGTGATTGTTACCAAATGTCCGTTATAATCTTTGCAACGCTGATTTGCTCCCGACCAATTACAACTTTCATCAAAAACTTTATAAAAATGCCCGTTGTATTTCCAAATTTTGGCGAATTTTAATAATTCTTCGTCAGGGTCTTTTTTATTTTTGTCTTCGTCAAGAATTTTTCTGATAACTTCGGCAATATTTTTATCATCTACAGAGGCGTCAGCAACTATAGAAACTTTGCAAAGCATTCCATTTTCACTGAAATTGACTTGTTCAGATTTAACCTTAATCATCGCAGTTGCAACTACAAGGACTTTATCTGCAGTAAGGTTAAAGTTATTCATTTCAGAAATACCTTGCACGTAAACGCCAATTTGTTCAGCGATTTTTCTTTTTGCGTCGTCAAGTGCTTTAATTTTGGCAGTGGCGCGGGTATCGTTATCGCCAAGTCTGTATTCGCCTTCAGCAGAATATTCTTTTACTTCGTTTTCAGTTACGCCGTTGTTTGAAGTTGCCTCTTCAGCAAAAATTATATTTGGTGAAGTTGATATGAAACTTGCTAACAGAAATGCCGTAAAAATTTTTTTCGTTAAGTTCAAAAAAAACACTCCTTTGAATTTTTTGAAACTTATTTTAAAACGCAAAAGACACCGCGTCAACCTGTGACACAGTGTCTTGAGCTATTCAAAGATTAAATTTTCATTAAAAATTATCAGGGACGACCAAAAGTTTTGTTGAGGAGCGGAGCGCGATCATAAACTGCACTCTTGCCGAGTTCCTCTTCAATGCGGATTAACTGGTTGTATTTTGCCATACGGTCTGTACGACTCATTGAACCGGTCTTAATTTGTCCGCTGTTTGTTGCTACTGCGATGTCTGCAATAGTTGCGTCTTCAGTTTCGCCGGAGCGGTGTGAAGTAACGGTCGTGTAGTTATGACGATGAGCCATTTCAATGGCTTCAAGTGTTTCTGTCAAAGAGCCAATCTGATTGACTTTGATAAGGATTGAGTTAGCCGCACCCATCTTGATGCCTTTTTCAAGGAATTTGGTATTTGTGACGAAAAGGTCGTCTCCTACGAGTTGGCAACGATCGCCAATTCTCTTTGTAAGTTCAACCCAATTTTCCCAGTCATTTTCATCAAGACCATCTTCAATGGAGTCAATCGGATATTTTGTAATGAGTTCTTCGAGGAAGTCGATTTGTTCTTTAGCACTAAGTTTTTTGCCGTTAGGATCTTTTTCTTTACCGTCTTTAAGTTTCTTATAATCGTAGTACCAGCCGTCTTCTTCTTTGTAAGCAAATTCAGATGCTGCGCAGTCCATAGCAATGGTAACATCTTTTTTCGGTTCATAGCCGGCTGCTTTAATGGCTTCAACAATAATATTGAGAGCATCTTCAATGCCGTCAAGTTTCGGTGCAAAGCCGCCTTCATCGCCAACTGCTGTGGAAAGACCACGTTTCTTTAAGAGTTTTGCAAGGTTATGGAAAACTTCTGCGCCCATGCGAATAGCTTCACGAATGTTGGGAGCTCCAACAGGACGAATCATAAATTCTTGGAAAGCTATAGGAGCGTCGGAATGTGCGCCGCCGTTAATAATGTTCATCATAGGAACAGGCAGTTTGTAGGTATTGCAACCGCCAATGTAACGATACAGAGGAAGTCCAACACATTGAGCCGCTGCTTTTGCTGCAGCTAAGGAT
Organism: uncultured Selenomonadales bacterium; assembly: GCA_937877565.1. Lineage (GTDB taxonomy): Bacteria > Bacillota > Negativicutes > Selenomonadales > Selenomonadaceae > Quinella. The sequence goes on from CALFJB010000075.1 coordinate 62,112, forward strand.
ACGCCTAAAATAGCATTTGCGCCTAATTTACTCTTGGTGGGCGTTCCGTCAAGTTCGATCATCTTATAGTCAAGCGCACGTTGATTTAATACGCAATCGCCGACAATAGCCGGAGCGATAATTTTATTTACATTGTCAACAGCTTTCAAAACACCTTTGCCGAGATAACGACCTTTGTCGCCATCGCGGAGTTCGAGAGCTTCATTTTCACCTGTGGACGCGCCGGACGGTACAGCTGCGCGACCAACAATACCACATTCAAGAACTACATCAACTTCAACCGTAGGATTACCGCGAGAGTCAACAATTTCACGACCAACAACTTTTGCAATTTTTGACATCTTTTCACATTTCATTAACGAATTCCTCCTTACCGTTAAACAGAATTTTACTTTCGATAGTTTAATTATATCAGCTTGCCGCCAAATTGCAAGCAGTTTTTCAAAAATTTTCTAAAAATTTATGTAATAAAAAATCGCGCCGGAACGGGATTTGTTATTTGATTTTTACAGAAATTTTTCATTTTGTCAAATTTTGTACAAAAAAATAAAACGTCGGCAAATTCGACGGCTTTTTATTTCTTGAAAATTATATCCCTTTGAAATATAATAAATTTATGGAAAATTTATTGTTACCTCAAGTTATTGTTGAAACGCCTGCTTATCTTAAAGCAGTGCAAGATTTTTGGGATACTGAAACGCAGATTGAATTTAAAAATTACATTGGAGTTAATTTTTTACTCGGCGATATTATCCCAGATACCGGTGGTCTTCGCAAAATTCGTTGGAAAAGTACCGGCAAAGGCAAGCGCGGCGGCGTTCGTGTCATCTATTACTTTTACGATGAAAATCATCCAATTTATTTGTTATTTGCATATGCTAAAAATGTACAAATTGACTTAACTGAGCAAGAAAAAAAGTTAATGCGTAGTCTTGTGCAAAAACTCAAAAATTCTTTTAACAAGGAGGCTTAACACAATGAAAAAAAATCAGTTTTCACCTATAGCAAATGGAATTATTCAAGGACTCACTGAAGCTATACAGGACGCAAATAACGAAAATGTAGCCGGTATGAAAAAAAGTACGGTTTACAGAATTGAACCTAAAAAAATTCGTGAACAACTCAATATGTCGCAAAGTAAATTTTCATCAACTTTCGGTATTCCGCTTTCAACTTTGCAAGGTTGGGAGCAAGGCAACCGCAAAATGGATATGACTGCTATTTCTTATTTTCGCACCATAATGAAATTTCCAAATGAAGTTCAAAAAGCTCTTGCCGAATAAAAAATTTTTTGTCGAAGTAAAAAAATAAACCGTCGGCAAAATTCGACGGCTTTTATTAAGATTTCATTAAATTTGAAAATCGCCTTGCAAGTGTATACTTCATTTGCTAAAATGATTTTACTGTGGAGAGTAGAATTTTTGAAAGGAGCTGTGTTAAATGGAAAAATTTTTAAATGTATTCAGAATCGTAATACTTACTGTGTTAGTTAGTTACTCCCTATATATGGGGGGTATCAAGTGTCGATGCGGCGGCGAATGTTCATTTTAGAAAAGAACGTATTGTACTCAATGAAGGACAGGCTTTAGTGCAATGCTATTTTATAAACTATGGCGATGTAGGAGCTACAGTGACAAAATTTTGGTTAGAAAGCCTGTGGACACCATATTTTAACGCTGAAGATATAAATTATTATCCAAAGAATCTTTATATTCCGGCTGGTGGAAGTCTTTTGCATACATTTACCGTTAATGATTATCATTGCCCACAAGTAGGCGATGTAGATGGTGATGTAAAAGGGGTAATTACTTGGCATTAAGATTTAATGGTGGCGAATAACTTCAAATCTCCACAGCATAACTTTTTCATTGGCGGGAATACCCGCTTTTTTCTTTGCAATGGCAATTTGTTCCTGAACAGTTTCGACGCCTTCCAAGTCAGGAAGTAATAAACCGCGCCGCCCGCCATTTTCTACGATAACGCCATATTTTTTTGCATCGCAGTCTTTAATGTCAAAAACTCTTTCCGGCTCGCTCAAAACGTCAACGCTAATTTCAATATCTTCAAGTTCGCTGACTTCAACCGGCGAAAAACGCGGGTCTCTCGAACAAGCAGAAACTGCATTTTGTAAAATTTCTTCGGCGATTGAATTTGTAGTCGGTAAAAAAGTTCCAATACAACCGCGCAAATTTCCGTCTTTGTGCAAACTTACAAAAGTTCCTGCGCGACGGTCTGTCATTTCGGCAGGTAAATTTTTCGGCAATTCTGCAGTTTTATGAGTCTTTACAAAAGTTTCAAGGCTAAGCCGCGCCAATTTTACAAATTCATCTTCAGAATTTTTGCGCTTAATATATTCCTCGTGATTGAAATTTTTCAGTTGCTCATCAAAATTTCTGGAAAGATTTTCGCCGCCAATTTCATACCAAACAACGCCGTAGCCAACGCCAAAAGATCCTTCGTAGGAAAGTTTTTCAGCCGTCACAGATTTTTTATCCAACGCGCCCGCCATTATCCAAAAACTACGCAAGCCACATTCTGCCGCACGGTTACAAAGTTTATTGTCCATTGTCAGCAACTTCAAAAAATCCGCGCCGCCCAAATTTTCCATTACTGCCTTATCAAATTGCGGACCTTCCTCAACAAAGCCGTAAGGTCCATCTGTTTTCAATTTGTGCGATAAATCGCCGCTTGCTACGAATACAACACGCCGATTTAATTCATTTGCAACTTTTGAAATTATCTGTCCAAATTTATAATGCACGTCCGCACTTAAACCTGAAAGTCCAATCCGCAAAAATTTAACCTTGTTTAAATCAAGTCCCGCTTGTTCCAAAAATCGAATTGGTATGAAAGTACCGTGATCCAAAGTTTTATCGCGTTCGCCCATTTTTCCGGCGGGAATATTTTCATTCATTGCAACTTCGCTAAGTTTGTCCACAAATTCCACGTCGTAATTTATTTTCAAATTGACTTGCGGCGCACGAAAACGCGCCATATCGCCTTCAGCAGAATTACCCGGCGAAATGTGAAAATAATCCGCGTATAAAATTGAGTGCGGGCTTGTGATAATAATCGTGTCGGGATTCAATTCAACAATTCGGCGGGAAATTTCTTTGTAGGCGTTTGAAGTCGCTGAAATTTTTTCCTCTTCGCCGTGTCCAATTTCCGGCAAAATAATTGGCGGGTGCGGTACTGCCACTGCCGCTAAAATTCCCATTTTTAATTCCTCCTCAACGTTTTCTGTCGGTTGAAAAATTTCGACAAAATGTAAAAGCAATGTCAAAAACATCATTGCCAAAATTATTTTTGTATTTTTCATTGCAATTTATCAAATTTTTAATTCTGAAACTGCGAAAAGTGCCGCCTGTCCTGAAATTTTTACTCGTTCGCCCAAAATTTCACAGTATAAAATTCCGCCGCGTTTCGACGCTTGCCGCGCTTTTAATTTTTTCTTGCCGAGTTTTTCTGCCCAATACGGCGCAATTAAACAATGTGTAGAGCCTGTAACGGGGTCTTCAGGTACTTGCACTTTTGGCGCAAATACTCTTGACACGCAGTCAAAATCTTTTCCGGCGGCGGTTACTGCTTGCGTTAAACCGTCAAGTTTTGCAAGTTTTTCTAAATTCGGCTGAAGTTTTTCGACGGTTTCAGCTGAATCTACAACCAATAATAAATCTCGGCTCAAATACGCCTCTAAAACTTCTGCGCCAATAGCCTCGCTCATTTCGGCAGTTACAGGAACTTTTTTAACTTCATACGCCGGAAAATCCATTTCTAAAAGATTTTCGTTTTTCGTGACAATCAATTTGCCGCGCAATGTTTCAAATTCTGCAAATTTTAAATTCGGCTCAATCAAATTCAAAATGACGTAAGCCGCGCCAAGTGTAGCGTGTCCGCAAAAATCCACTTCAACGGCGGGCGTAAACCAACGCAATTTAAATTTTTCGCCGTCCTTCACGATAAAGGCAGTTTCCGACAAATTATTTTCCATTGCGATTTTCTGCATTAAATCATCTGCCGGAAATTTATCAAAAATGCAAACGGCGGCGGGGTTGCCTCCAAAAATTTTATCTGTGAAGGCGTCAACTATGTATTGCCTCAAGTTCATACCTCCTAAACAAAAAAGCCCGCGCCCTTCGCGCAGGCAAGAAAAATTTTTATTGATCTTCAGCCGGAATTGGCTTGCCGAAAATTAAATTGTCTAATAAGGCAATTAACTTGTTAATTTCAGGTTTAGAAATTTGCCCGCTTGCGCCGAGCGATTCGCCTTTTAAGCGCATTTCTTCACTAATCAAAGACGAGAAAAGTACAAACGGCACTTCACGAAGTCTATCATTTTCACGCACCAATTTTAACAGGCGGTGACCGTCCATTTTCGGCATCTCAACATCAGAAACAATAATTCCAACGTGATTATAAATAGGACCATCCTTTTCAGAAAGTCCGCGCAGATATTCCCAAGCGTCCATACCGTTGCCGAAGTCACGAACAAATCTGTAGCCGGAATCGTGCAACGTCGAAACAAGCAAATCACGTAACATTCCTGAATCTTCAGCAACAACAACATGAACGTTTGAGCGTTTAGTTCTAATATCGTCAGTTGCATCTTCAACAGTTGTAAGTTTGGCGTTAATTTCGGGATTTATTTCAGCAATAATCGTTTCAAAGTCAAGCAGTAAAACAATTCTATCGCTCATTTTGATAATACCGACAACGCGGGATTGATCGCCGACTTCCGGCGCAGGTTCCATATCACGCCAAGAAACGCGGTGAATACGTGAAACATTTTCAACCAAAAAGCCTACGTAGTAATTGTTAATTTCAGTAACGATAATATTTCTAGCCTCTTCGCCAGACGCCACATTCAAGCAACGCGGAAGATTTACCAAAGGATGAGCCTTGCCGCGCAAAGTGAAAAGTCCGTCAACATAAGGATGAGCTTGCGGCATTGCAGTAACCGGCACGCGCTGAATAACTTCACGAACTTTAGCAACGTTAATACCATAGTGAACTTTGCCAATACTAAATTCGACTATTTCAAATTCGTTTGTACCTGTTTCAAGCAATATACCTTTTTTGTCGCCGGCTTCGTCGCCTTTGCGTACTTTATCATTTGCCATTAAATCGCCCCCATAATTTCTAACTTTACAGATAAAGTAAATTTCGCCGCCAATGCTTTTTATCCTGCAAATGGAAATTTTTTTAGTTTTGTGATAGACTGTTAGAAATTTTTTTGAGGTGATTCAATGGAAAAACCGTTAGTAGGCGGGCAAGCCGTCATTGAAGGCGTAATGATGCGCGGATTCGGCAAAGTTGCAACTGCCGTCCGTGAACCGAATGGAAATATAAATGTTCAAGTTAAGCCTGTAAATTCAATCGCAGAACGTTTTCCAATTTTGAAACTGCCATTTCTGCGCGGCACTGTAAATTTAATTGAAAGTTTAATTTTGGGAATGAAATCACTGTCATTTTCGGCGCAGGCGGCGGGCGAAGAAGACGAGCAACTTTCAGATAACGAATTAGCCCTAACAATACTTTTTGCGTTTGCAATGGCGGCGGTTTTATTTATCGCAATTCCAACATTCGGCGCAAAATTTTTACATTCGATAACCGACGATCCGTTTTATTTTAATTTGGCTGAAGGATTTTTGAGGCTTGCGATTTTTATTTTGTACATTGCGGCAATATCCAGAATGAAAGATATTCAGCGAGTATTTCAGTATCACGGCGCGGAGCATAAAACAATTTTCTGTTACGAGGCAGATTTACCGCTGACAGTTGAAAATGTAAAAAAGTTTCCAAGACTTCACCCGCGTTGCGGCACGGCGTTTTTGTTGATTGTAATGATTGTAAGCATTTTTGTATTTGCGTTTTTGGGTTGGCCTGATTTATGGTTGAGAATTTTATCAAGAATTTTGTTGTTGCCGGTGGTTGCGGGCATTTCCTACGAAATAATCAGATTTGCGGGGCGTTCAAAAAATTCTTTGGTACGTTTGGCGACGTTGCCGGGATTATGGCTGCAATATTTGACGACGCGCGAGCCGGACGATTCAATGATTGAAGTTGCGATAAAATCTTTGGAGGCAGTTAAGGATTAGGTGTTAGGTTTTAGCGATTAGGTTTTAGGGAAGTGTAAGACCTAAAACCTAGAACCTAAAACCTGAAAAACTGACTGAAAGGAAGTTTTTCAATGGCAGTTGGAATTATTGCCGAATATAATCCATTTCACGACGGACACGCCTACCAAATTTCTGAAGTCAGAAAAATTTTACCGAACGCCGAAATAGTTGCAGTAATGAGCGGCAGTTTTACACAGCGCGGCGAACCTGCAATTTTAGACAAATGGACGCGGGCGCGGCTTGCAGTTTTAAATGGCGTGGATTTAGTTTTGGAATTGCCGTTTGTGTACGCTGTACGAAGTGCCCAAGATTTTGCACGCGGCGGAGTAAATTTATTGGCGCAGTTGGGAATTATTGACACGTTAGCATTTGGTGCGGAAGTTTCAGATTTAGAAAAATTAAAATTGGCGGCTGAAACTTTTTCAGATAAAAATTTTGCCGAAAAATTAAAATTGGAAATGGCGGACGGTAAACCATACGCGGCGGCAGTTACAAAAATTTTATCAGAGGTCGCGCAGGTTGACATTGGCAAGCCTAATACAATTTTAGCGATTGAATATTTACGAGCGTTGCCGAAAAATATAACGCCTCTACTAATTCCACGCGGCAAAATTATTTCAAGTGCAACTGCAATCCGTCACGAAATTTATAAAAGCTCTGTACAATGGGAAAAAATTTCAGTACCTGCAACAGTTTTGACAGAATTAAAAGTCGCCGAATTTCCGAACGAAGAATTTTTATTTCGCCCGCTACTGACAAAAATTTTAACTTCAAAACTTGATGACTTGAAAAAAATTTACGGTATGAATGAAGGTATAGAATTTAAATTGCTTGAATCTGCGCGAACGGCTAAAAATTTTTCTGAATTGGTCGGCGTCGTCGTCAATAAACGTTTTCCAGTTAGCCGTGTTAAAAGATTGTTGCTACATTTTTTGTTAAACGTAACTTCTTTTGAAACTGGAAATTACGCCCGCGTTTTGGCTTTTAATGAACGTGGAAAAAATTTGCTGAAAAAAATTCGCACGGCGGGAAATTTGCCAATAGTTACAAAAGTTGCAAAACATTTAAATTCAAAAGAAATTTTAGTTGAAAAAATTATTGAACCGTACAAAAAAAATCTTGCATTTGATTTATTGTCAACTGACCTGCGCGAAACTTTATTTTCAGTACCAAAAAATTTTCGTCAAGATTTTCTCAATTCGCCAATAAAAATTTAAACAAAAAAAATCTCGTGCCGAATTTTATTTCTAACACGAGATTTTTTAATGTCTTATACTAACCAACTATCAAACTATTTAGCCGCCCAAACATCAACGTTAGTTTTGTCAACAATTTGAGGCGTGCAAAGATACGCGGGAACATTTTTAACACCGTTGTTACAATTTGCAACGTCATTAATATCAGGTTGAGTGCCTTCAACAACGGCTTTAATCATACGAACGCATTTTGAAGTTAAAATTACCGAATCTTTAGCAACGGTAAAAGTTTGGTCGCCTTTTTTAATTCTGTCGAAGGCGGCAGCGTCGCCGTCAAGCCCGGAAATGTAAGGAGAAGGTTTACCGGCGTTGTGCATTTCTTCAAGCAGTACGCCTGCAATGTCATCATTTGGAGCAAGTACAACCTGCAAAGGCGCGTCGCTGTAATATTTGCTCATAATTTCACGAATACGCGGGCGGGCGTTTGCAGAATTCCATTCGGCAACTGCAACTTGATCAAAGGTAGTTTGACCTGAACGGCAAACAAGTTGCCCGCTCCTTAAATACGGTTCCAAAATTTTATAAGCATTGTTGAAATAAACACTTGCGCCGCTGTCAGTGGGACTTCCTGCGAAAAATTCAATGTTGTAAGGGCCGCCGCCGTTTTTCAGATTTAACGCCGCTTCCAAATATTCGCCCATTCCTTCACCAACTGACGTACCGTCAAAACTTGCGTAGTAGCTTACGGCGTCGGTGTTCATAATCATTCTTTCAAACGCGATAACGGGGATATGTTTTTTCTTGGCGTCTTCCAAAACGTCAACGAACGCGGCAGAATCTATTGCGGCAATTACGATACAATCAGGATTTTTGGCGAGAGAGTCTTTAACTTGTTGAAGTTGTTCATCAATCGTGGCTGAAAATTGAATATCAACTTCAAAGCCGGCTTCCAAAAGTAATTCTTGCAAAGAATCGCCGTTACGTTGCCAACTCGTAGTTGTATTTGGGAAACAAACTGCTATTTTATGTTTTTCGGTTTCCGCACTGGAGCCGCAACCGCTTAAAGCTGCAGCGAAAACTAAAAGCATTGCCAAGCATAAAAATTTTGCGTACTTCAATTAAATCACCTGCTTTCAGATTTTAAATTTGGCGGCAGATTCAGTCAATTCTTCCGCAATTTCAGAAAGTTTCTTACTTGCGCTTGCAACTTCTTCGATTGAGGCTGATTGATCTTCGGTTGCCGCTTTAACGGATTCGGTTTCAACGCTGACATCTTCGCTGGATTTGCTAAGCTCGTCCATTGATTGAACAAGTTTATCTACGCGAACGGCAGCATCTTTGGCGTTGCGCTGAATAACTTCGGCGTCTTGAGTAAGTTTAACAATGGCGTCTGTAATATTTTTGAAAGAATCGCCCGCCTCTGCAACGACAACGCGCCCGTTTTCGACTTCGATATTTCCTTGTTCCATTTGTTTTAAAGCTTGTCCGACTTCATTTTGAATGGTGCTGATTAAACTTGCAATTTGAGAGGCGGCTTCACTGGAACTTTCGGCAAGTTTTCTGACTTCGTCTGCAACAACTGCAAAGCCGCGTCCTGCTTCACCTGCGCGAGCCGCTTCAATAGCCGCGTTAAGTGCAAGCAAGTTTGTTTGTTCGGCAATTCCGGCGATTGTTGCACTGATATTGCCAATTTGAGTTGAACGTTCGGCAAGTTGTTTGATAACTACTGCAGATTTTTCAACGCTTTGAGCAACTGCGGACATTTGCTTAACCGCGCCGCCGACTGCCGAGCGTCCATTTTCTGCAATGTTTTCTACGTTTTGCGCAGATTTAACTGATGAATTAGCTTTACTTTCAAAGTCCTGCAACAATTCGGCGAAAGTTCTAATATCTTCGGTTGCTTGATAAATTGCGTAACCTTGATTCAAAGAATTTTCGGCAACGTTGCTGATTGAGGTTGTAACTTTTTGAGTAATTTCAGTACTTTTATCAGCGTTGGAATTAAGACGAACTGCAAAATCAGAGGCGTCTTGAGCATTGCGCTGAATGTTTGCAACCAGTTGACGAAGTTTGGCGATAGTGTTCGCATAAATGTTTGTAAGTTGTCCAAATTCGTCGTCGTTTTTGGCTTCAGCTTTAACAGTCAAATTACCTGCCGCCATTTCTCTTGAAACGTCGGAAAGGTAAGCAATGGAATTGAGGATTGTACGACTAAGAATAATTGCCATGACAACTGAAAATGCTACAACTGCAATAATCGTAACAATTAAGATAACGCGCGCCTGATTATAGCTTGATTGAGCGTCTACAACTTCAGCATGAATAAAATCTTTGCGGTTATCAAGAATTTTGTTAAGTTTTGTTTGAATGTAGTTGTAACTGTCGCTTGAGTTTTCAAGCAAGCGTGCGGCTTCTTGAGTATTGCCCGCCTTCGCCAAATTGATAACGTTGTTAGAATTTGCCTTGTACTTGTCCCACATTCCGCGCATATCAGAAAAATCTTTGGCAATATCGCCTTCGATATTTCCTTGAATATAATCAAAGGTAATATCAATCTGATCTGCAAGATTTTGGGTAGATTGAGCGGCGTAAATTCTTGCCGGTAAGGTTGTGGCGTCGATAACTGCATACTCACCTTGTCGGTAGTCACTCATTGAGCGACTGGATTCTGACGTTGATATAACGCCTTGTAAGTGTTCGGTTGCAATTCTTAATGCACCCTCGTTTATTGATGACAGTGCCATAGTAGAATAAACTCCGTTGGCTATGAAAACAACTATCAGCAAGATAAACACGAAAAACATTTTTTCCCGAATGGACATAACGTGTTGCATAAAAAAACCTCCTTGCGCCTTTTTTTATAGTTTTTCCCCGTTTTAAAAAAATATCCTGCTTAATTTTTGAAAATTTATTTCACTAAAAATTTTATTGTTCATTGAAAGTTTTATTTTTTAAATTTATATGTACTTTCTTTCCATTCGATGAAAGAAAGTACCAAAGAAAATCTCTAATGGCGCGTCAGGGTTTCTAGGGTAAACGTAAATTCAGCGTCGTTTATCTATCCTGGTACTTCGTATTTTTACTCTTCCCATCTAGCTGAAACCTATGACGCGCCAAAAGTTCCATTAAAAATTTATCCCTAGCCCATCTATCCCTCTTCCCCTAAAAATGACGCGCAAACAAATGTTATCCATATTTATTGCTACTTTTTTAAAAGTTGTTTAGCTACTGATTTTATCCAGCCGCCATGCCATGCAATATGAAAAATTATTCCAACTGTCATAACGTATCCGCTGTAAATGTGAATGTCACGAACAAGCCGCCGCGTTTCCATTTCTCTGCCGATCAAATGAAAATCTAAACAAATTCCCGTTGCAATACAAATCAAACCGCTAACAAAAAGTATAACGTCCAGCCAAAAATTTTTCCTCATCAAAATTCCTCCAATAAAAAAGGAGCGGCTTTAACCAACTCCAAAATTTCAAATTTATCTCGGATATGTAATATCTGTTAATCTGTCAATCATCGCAAGCCCTGAAGCACTGCTGAAATTTAAATTTGAAACGATAACTTTTCTGGTTGAGCCGCCAATAGCATGAATAATAATCGGCGTGCCGTTGTCATCATTTCCCAGTTTCATCATTACATGAGTTGGAATTAAAAGCAGTGAACCACCGGGAGCGCGGCGGACAATATCAACTCTTTCAGCATGAGTTACACTGTTGAACACGGCGAAAATTGGCATACAACCGGCTTGCCTGTCAGCATCGCGCGGAATATTTATCCCCAACGTGCGGTAGACATTTTGAGTCAAAGCTGAACAATCCACGCTGTTTTCAAGTCCGCCCCAACCGTAAACATCTCCCAAAAATTTAAAACTTTGACGAATAAAATTATTTGTCGTGCAAGGTAAATAATCTGCGCTAACGTTGCCGTCATTCAAAACTTTTACAGAAAATTCTTTGAGCTGATTATTTTCAGCCAGTGGAATTCGCGCAGTCCATGAATTATTTTGCATTGCGGAACTTTGGAGCGGAATTTTCGCCCCCATTTGAAACAGAATTATTTTGCCGTTTACGTTGACGAATTTTTTATTTGTCGTAACTACAAGAAAATTTTCCGGCTCAACGTAAGTAAGCCACGTCGCGTAATCAGTGAACGCCAAAGTATTTTTATTTACCCAACCAAAATAAAATCTTGATTGAATGAAAGAAAATTTGCCGTCTTTACTTTCCCATAAAACCGCCACAGGTTCAGCTGGATCTAATGCCGTACCTTGAATTGAATCTGATCTTTCACCGGTCGGAGGTTGCGGCAAAAGTCTAATGTTGACTCTTTCAGTTGTCACAGCGTAGCGAACAGTAACATTATAATTTAGCGTGTCTAAATTTCTGTTCGCCATAACTGATTGACTGCCAACAATTCTAACATCTTCAGTTGATTTTTGAATTCTTGCTTTTAAATCGGCAACGCTGATTGTTTCAGGGTAATTTTTTAAATCTGCCGCGTAGTCATCTTTTGCCAAAATTTCCGCGTTCAATCTGTCAATTTGTTTGTACGTCAATAATAATTTGTCGCCGTCAGAATTTTTATTTATCCAATATTCAGGCGTGGCGCGTTCGTCGTCAATTTCAATACCTGCCGCAAATGTTTTCGTGTTCACTAAAAGTAGCAACAAAAAAACTGCAAGAAAAATTTGTATCTTCATTTTCTACTCCTTAGTTTATTTTTTTATCTATAAATGTACTTTCTTTTTCCAAAGCAAAAAAGAAAGTACCAAAGAAAAGTGCTTTTTATCGCCCGTCCGCCGCTAAGGTTCCTGCACGCTCCTAGTAGGTGTGCCGCCAGAGGCGGCGCGTAGTTTACCGCACGCGCTAACTTTAATTTTTAACGGCGGCACAGGACGGGCGGTTTTCTACATTGTTAATTATCATTAACTTTTCAATGTAAAATAGGCAACCTCCGGCGGCGTAAACAATCTGAAACAAAACCAACTGCCGCAACCGGCATGAACGTAGCAATAGCAGTTGTCTTTTTGATACATTCCCCGCGTATATTTAAAAACTTCCAGCAAGTGCAAGCCCCAAACTTGTGCGCCGTGCGTATGTCCCGTCAAAGTCAGCGGTATATTTTTCGGTATGGCGTAGTCAAAAAATTCAGGATGATGCGCCAACAAAATTACATTGGCGTTGTAGGGAATATCTTTTAAAGATTTTTCAATATAGTTTTGCATTTGACTATAAAAAACTTCGTCAGCCTTACCGCGTCCGCCGCTTTTCATAACCGGCGCGGCAGGCGGATAATCCACGCCAATTACATACAAATTTCCTTTGACGTGCGCAGATTCATTTACCAGCCAATGAATTTTAGTTTTTGAAAGTTGCTCCTCAATGTGCGGAATACCTCTGAAATGTTCGTGGTTGCCGTGACAATAATAAATCCCGTACTTGAATTTGTCGCAGTAACTGTCAACCAATTTTATCGCCGCGTCATTAATCGACACGTCGTCGAAAATATCGCCGGTTATCGCCAAAATATCCGGCTTTGCTACTGAAATTCTATCTAAAAGTTTTTCCAATCTTTCAAGTGAAAAATACGCGCCCAAATGTACGTCTGAAATTTGCGCAATGGTAAAGCCGTTCAATTCCTCCGGCAAATTTTTTATTGGTATGTCAAAAAAGTTGTCAACTATTTCCATTCGTTCAATTCGGTTGCCGTAAAGTGAAACTGCCAAGCCCATCAGCGGATATATTAAGCCGTACTTTAAAGCTTTTCGGCGATTTTCATTGTAAGGCGTCGGCTTGTGAAATTTTTTGTAAATCGCTCTAACTATCAGCGCAATTATTACTAAAACGCCGCAAATTAATTGCGTCAACAAAAAAACAGTCGAGAAACTTCCCAAAAATTCAATCGCCGAATCTGAAAGGTAATTGCGAACTATAAAACCGCCGAATATTATTAAAATTATCAACAAATTTGTATTTAGTAAAATTCTGGAAAGGCGATCTTTATTTTCGCCCGTCCACAGAAATTTAACGCTGATTATTCCTGAAAATAGAATCAGCCCCAAAACTCCTGCCGTAAATAATGCGAACATTTTTTAAACTCCAATTTGCAATTTTACAGCGGTTACAACGTTTTTCATCAACATTGCAACGGTTAAAAGTCCGACGCCGCCGGGTACGGGCGTTATCGCGCTTGCAACTTCTGCCGCCGCGTCAAAATCTACGTCGCCAACTAATTTTTTCGGCGCAATTCGATTTATTCCAACGTCAATTACAACCGCGCCGGGTTTAATCATATCTGCTTTTACAAATTGCGGCTTGCCCATTGCCGCAACCAAAATATCTGCTTCGCGTGTCACTTCGGCAAGTTTTTTTGTATGTGAATGGCAAACTGTCACGGTTGCATTTTTCGCCATTAACAAATGTAACATAGGCTTGCCAACAATGTTACTCCGTCCGATAATAACTGCGCGTTTGCCGTCAATTTCAATTCCTGCAAGGTTAAGCATTTCGACACAACCGGCGGGCGTACAAGGTACAAGCGCAGGACTTCCTGTAACCAATTTTCCAACGTTCATTGGATGGAAGCCGTCAACGTCTTTGAGCGGGTCGATTCTGTTTAAAATTTCGTCTGAATGATTTTTAATGGCGTCCGGCAGTGGCAACTGTACCAAAATTCCGTGAATATTTTTATCTGCGTTCAATTCGTCGATTTTCGCCAAAAGTTCTTCTTTGGTTGAAGTTTCCGCCATTTCGACGACTACAGAATTTATACCCAATTCTTCGCAAGATTTATGTTTGTTGCGAACGTAAACTTGAGACGCGGGATTTTCGCCGACGATTATAACGGCAAGTCCCGGCGTTACGTGAAATTTATTTTTAAGTTTTTCAATTTCGATTCGCGCAGATTCTTTTATTTGCGCGGCAAATTCTTTTCCATATAAAATTCTAGCAGACATTTTCACACCTCAACCAAGATTTTTAGATTTTTCGGAACCGGCAACAACTGCCTCAATCAACGCACTTCTAAAATTATTTTTCTCCAAAACGCGGACGCCTTCAATCGTCGTACCAGCAGGGCTTGTAACTCTATCGCGTAAAACGTCTGGATGTTCGCCCGTTTCTAAAACCATTTTAGCCGCGCCAAGTAAAGTTTGTGCGGCAAGTTCAATAGCGTAATTTCTGGGAAGTCCCGCCGCAACGCCGCCATCTGCAAGCGCGTCAATCATTAAAAAAGCGTACGCAGGACCTGAACCGCTTAAACCTGTTACCGCGTCCATTAATTTTTCTTCAACTTCGACAGTGCGCCCAATCGCCGCCCAAAACTTTTTGGCAATTTTCATATCTTCAGCCGTTGCATTTTTGCCCGCCGCGTAAGCCATCATTCCTTCTTCAACCAAAACTGCAACATTCGGCATTACACGAATAATTTTTTGATTAGGCAAAGCGTTTTCAAGTGTTGAAAGTTTGCAACCGGCAACCACCGACATTACCAAAGTTGCAGGCGTAATATTTTTTTGGACTTCAGAAAGTGCCGTGTTTAAATCTTTCGGCTTGACTGCGATAATCAACAAATTAATTTTTTCTGCGAAATTTGAAAAATTTTCAGCAACGTTGATTGAATATTTTTGAGTTAAATAATCACGACGCGCAGGAATTTTTTCAGCCACGAAAATTTTTTCAGCCGCAAAAAGTTTTTTTGAAATTCCCTTGACAACGGATTCAGCCAACGCGCCGCCGCCAATAAATCCAACATTAAAATTTTCCATCTGTAAATCACTCTTTCAAATTATTTTTTAGGTTCGTCCACAAATTCTATACTTTCAAGCAAGCCTTCGACTTGCCCGCGTATCGCCGCCAAATAAATACCGTAAAGTTTTTTCTGCTCAACCGTTTCTTCTTCAGAAAGTCCAATCGTTCGCTTTTTCCGCGCCAATTCGTTTATCCTCGCCAAAAGTTCCGGCGTTATCAAATTAATCACTCCTGTTAAAAATATTTTTAAACTTCTCCAAAAGCGAAGGTTCATATTCAATAAATTTATAAAACTCGTCTTTTTTCAAAAACCAATTAACGCCAATTCCAAAATCTGACGCAATGCAAGTTTCATCCAAAAAATTTATCAGCTTATCTTTTTGCGCTTTTACATTTGTGGAATTTCTAAAAATCTCGTCAATATTGACTTGAATAGTCGAGCCCTTGTCAATAAAACAATTTTTATTTGCGAAAAATAATTTACGCCACGTTTCAACTTTGCGCGTTTCGTAATCGCTGAAAATTTCGCGTGGAAAATATTTTGGAACTTCAACGCCACTTTCTTCGTAGTAATTCAAAAATATCTTTCGTGTCAACTTCAGAAAGTCTTCAATATCAAAAATTTCTTCGTTGTTGCAAATTGCCTGTGCAAATTTGAAAGTAAAATCCTTAAAAAGTTCGTCGTCCAAATTCTCATAAACTTTATTGAGATATTCGACTGATTCACGCTTTTTATTGGAATTAAACATACTGCTGACTTCCAAATAATAAATTCGCCGCACGACCTGCCCGCTTGAAGAAAATTCCTGCAAATTCGTTGTACCAATCAAAGTACCCGCCGCTTCAGTAGGAATTTCATTCGCAAGGCTTTTAATCATTTCTTCGCCTTTTTGAGGTGATTTACTACGCTGAAAAAAATTCAAACTAATTTCATCTGCAAAAATCGGCATCACGTTATTTTCTTTTATCATTGAAAAAATTATTTTCGCTTTATCCAATTCCCGTGAATAATCGTAAACTTTTTTGCCGTCAGTTTGTCCCAAAAGTGTTGCCGCAAATCTTAGCGCGGTAGTTTTGCCGGATTCACGAACACCGCCCAAAATGCAAAACATTGGAATATCAGCAACTGCGGATTTATCGTAAGTCATAGCGCACTTTTGGCGAATTTTCCAAATAAACGGCGCAGTAAAAGCATACAAAATTAATTCGTAAATTTTCGACGGGATAATTTCATTTGGCGTCACGGCAAAATCAAAATAAGCCCGCGTAAATTGATTTATCTTTTCAAGCGTTAATTTAATTTTTTCTTTGCTAATTGGCACGGAATAAATTTCTGCAACTTCCTTATCGTCGGAATTTCTTTTGTAAATTTTATAATTGTTAGAGTCAATCAACAAAGTTTCTCGAATATCATCTTCAATTTTTTTATGTTTTGGAGTTTTATGAAAAATTTCTTTCAGGACACTTTTTTTGCTCAAAATATAATCCAACGGCTTAACTTTAAGGTTGCCATTTTTATCCTTTGGAAAAGTCACAATTTCTATAATTCTTTTCGCGTTATCGATACTCCTTTTTTCGGCGGCAAGTTGCGCGGTGCGTTTGTTCAAAGTCTCCATTTGCTCTTCAGAAATAATCATAGAAATATTTTGCTCTTTGCAGTTTTCCAAAAATGCTTCAAAATTTGTTTCCGGCGAAATAACTACAATCGCCTTATCTTTTTTGTAATTGCGGCGGCAAACATTAGAAATATAATCGTTAGTTTGTTCAAGCAGGTAATTGAAACGCGCCAAATAAATTTCATACAAATTTTTTGAATCGTCAATGCGAATATTTTCAAAATGGCGATTTTCAGAATCAAATGCAGACGTGCTGAAATTCGCCGAGCCAATTATAACGCGGTAATCTTCAGTTTCTTCATTGGCAAGCAAATAAATTTTATCGTGAATCATAACTCCCGGCTTACCGTAGCGAATTTTAATTCTGTCTTCAATTACAAAATTTTTAGTTTCGTCCGGCAATTCGTTAAAAAATTTTATATTTTCTTCGCTGTCAAATTGTGCGCTGACTCCATCACTAAATTTGTTGAGATTGTCCACATTGTCAATCCCAATAATAAAAATTACAGATTGAAAACTTTTGACGGTTTCGGCAAAAAATTTTGGCGAAGAAACATAACTGACGGCTTTTAAATCGTTATAGCGGTTGGTATCAAAAATTTCACTGACTTTCATTTTTGAAACGGCAGAATTATACACTACAAAAAGACTTTCAAGCGAAACTTTTTCAAATTCCTCAAAAAGATTTATAGAATTTCCTTTCATAAAATCGCCTCGCACAGAATTATATCAAATTCAAGCAAAAATAAAAACGCCGCTGATAAAATAATTTTCTTGACAGAGCCGCCTTGCGCCGCTATAATTCTTATGTTGTCATTTGGCAACGGTACTTTACTTTTGAGATTTATCAGGAGGTGTCCTGTTTGAAGAGAACATTTCAACCAAATTCAAGTTGGCGCAAAAAGACGCATGGTTTTCGTGAACGTATGAAGACTTTGGGCGGTCGTCAAGTTATTAAGAGGCGTCGTCAACGCGGCAGAAAAGTGCTTACAGCATAAGAGAACGCGCAGGTCACTAATACGGTGACCTTTTTTTCTTGTTATACAGAGGTTTTTATGTTTGAACTTGGCAGAGATAAAATTTTTCGTGGCAAACGCGAATTCAACAAAGTTTATTCAAAAGGGCGTTCGCTTGCAAATCGTGAAATGGTAATTTACATTTTGAAAGATGAAACGTTGCGCGGCGACGTTGGATTTGCCGCCGGTAAAAAATTAGGTTGCGCCGTTGTTCGTAACCGCGTTAAAAGACTTTTGCGCGAGGCGTACAGACTTAATCAGCACAATATCAAACCAAACTGCAAAATTATTCTTGTCGGCAGAAAAAAACTTATTGATGCTAAGGCGGACGTTGCCATAAAATCTTTTTGCGAACTTTGCAAACGCGCTGAAATTTGGATTGATTAATAAAAAATTTTTGCCTTTAGTGCGTATTTGTAAAAAATACAATAAAAAATAATGACTGGAATGTTAGGCGCGTCATAGTTTTCAGCTAGAGCTAGTAAGTTAAAAATAGGAAAGACTAGGATAGAGGGGAAGATTAGGAATTACGTTTGCCCGAGAAAACCTGACGCGCCGGAAATGCACTTTTCTTTTGCTTCTTTTCTTTTTTGCATTGGAAAAAGAAAAGAAGATATAAAATAAAAAATCGAAATTAATACTTTACAAAAGTTAGCAAACGCTCTAAATTGGGGATTGATTAATTGTGACAAAATTTTTAATATCTGCAGTGCGATTTTATCAAAAATGGTTATCGCCGCTTAAGCCGCCAACTTGCAGATTTTTTCCGACGTGTTCAGCATACGCGGTTGAAGCTTTGCAGAAATACGGCTGGCGGCGCGGCACTTTTTTAACAGTCAAACGAATTTTGCGCTGTCAACCCTTTTGTAAGGGCGGCTATGATCCTGTTCCTTGAGTGCAATTTAAAATATCAGATAAAAAATTTCCAAAGGAAGTGAAATTTTGGAAGAACCTTTTTTCTTGGTAAGTCTGTTTTCGCCGATAACTGATTTATTCACGGCAATTTTGACCGCGTTATATTCCGTGCTGGAAAATTTCGGCGTTGGAAGTTACGGCTTGGCGATTATCATTTTAACCGTTATCATAAAAATACTTTTGTACCCGCTGACTCAAAAACAAATACAATCAATGAAGGGCATGCAAGAAATTGCGCCGAAATTGAAAAAATTGCAGGAAAAGCACAAAGATAATCCTCAACTCCTGCAACAAAAAATGATTCAACTTTATCAAGAAGCGGGCGTTAATCCAATGGCGGGTTGTCTGCCGATGCTCATTCAAATGCCAATTTTAATGGCAATGTATTATACATTTTTCAGTTTCGACTACGGCGGCGGCGCACCTTCATTTTTGTGGGTACCAAATTTATCTGAAACAGATCCAACTTATATTTTGCCGCTTATTGCCGCCGGTACAACTTTTATAATGCAAAAAATTTCAACCGTTGAAGTGAATCAGCAGACTAAAATTATGATGATTTTCTTCCCGCTGTTTATGGGATTCATCAGCTTAAATCTTCCGGCAGGTCTTGTACTTTACTGGGCAACTCAAAACGTAGTCCAAATTGTTCAGCAACTTTTAATTTATCGAAATATGGATGCAAAATCTGAAAAAGGGGAAGGCACGAAATGACAAAAATTATTGAAAAGACAGGTAAAACTGTGGAGGACGCACTAAACGCGGCACTAATTGAGCTAGGCGTGGCTGCCGAAAATGTTGAATACGAAATTTTAGAAACTCCCTCCAAAGGCTTTTTTGGATTCGGCGCAAAGCCCGCCAAAATTCAAGTTAAACTAAAAGAAATTCCTGAAGAAACTCCTGAAGAAACTCCCGTCGAAGTTCCAACTGAAACTATTGAAACTACCGAACCTATTACAAATTTTTCTGCTAACGCTGAAGAAAAAATTGAACCCGTTTTGGAAGAAACAAAAATGGAACCTGAAACCGAAAATGTTGCAACCGAAGAAATTAAATCCAATTTCGACAAAGAAAAAGTTATCGACAGAG
Organism: uncultured Selenomonadales bacterium; assembly: GCA_937877565.1. Classification (GTDB taxonomy): domain Bacteria; phylum Bacillota; class Negativicutes; order Selenomonadales; family Selenomonadaceae; genus Quinella. Next base: position 81,820 of record CALFJB010000075.1, read on the forward strand.
CAAAAAATTTTCTCACTGAAGTTTTTCAAGCAATGAACATTGAATTAACTGTAAACGTTTTAGAAAATGAATCTGAAGTTACTTTTGATTTAGTCGGAAAAGATATGGGAATTTTGATTGGCAAGCACGGGCAAACTTTGGACGCGTTGCAATATTTGACAAATTTGGCGGCAAATTCTCACGACGCCGAAGAAAAAATTTATTTTATTTTAGACGTGGAAAATTATCGCTCCCGCCGCGCAACTGCTTTAAAGAAATTGGCTAAAAGCGTTGCCGAGCGTGCAATTAGAACGCGTCAAGATGTTCGACTTGAACCAATGAGCCGCACTGAAAGAAAAGTCATTCATACCGCCCTGCAGGATAATTCAAAAGTTGAAACGCACAGCGCAGGTGAAGACCCTTACCGCTACATTATTGTTTCACCTAAGAAAAAGCGTCAATAAATTTTTAATCAGATAAAAAATAACCCGTCGAATTGACGGGCTTTTTTTATTTCAGTATTTAGATTTATAGAAAATCCAAATTGCGCCGAGCCATACAGGGATTAACATTACTGCAAGGCGCATTTCTTCCATTGTCAGCATTAAAATCAGTACGCCCGCCAAAAACGCCAAACATAAATAATTTGCGAACGGGTAAAAGAAAGATTTAAATTTTGGAACAATTCCGGCGGCGGCGCAATGTTTTCTAAATTTTAAGTGCGTCAAAATTATCATTGCCCAACTTATCATAACCGCGCCCGTTACGATTGACATTAAGTACATAAAAATTTCTTCCGGCGCAAGGTAATTTAAAATAACTGCAAGCAAGGTTATTCCCGATGAAATGAAAATTCCATTTACAGGGACTTTGCGGCTTGAAAGTTTCGTTAAAAATTTTGGAGCTTCCGAATTTTCCGCCAAACTGAATAACATTCTGGAATTGGAATAAATTGCCGAATTGTAAACTGAAACTGCCGCCGTTAAAACTACAAAATTTAAAATGTTTGCCGCAGTTTGTACGCCGACGTTTTCAAAAATTTGTACGAACGGACTTGCCTTTGTTCCAACTTCGTCCCAACTCCACAGCGTCATCAAAACTAACATTGTACCGACATAAAAAATTAAAATTCGATAAATGACTTGATTAATGGCGCGGGGAATTGTTTTATCAGGATTTTCAGTTTCACCCGCCGCAATTCCAATTAATTCAATTCCGCCAAAACTGAAAAATACCGGCACCATTGCCATCATCATACCGCCTAAGCCGTGCGGGAAAAATCCGCCGTGACTCCAAAGGTTGCTGAAATTTTCAGGGAACGGGCGAACGTCTGTAAAAATCAAGTACGAGCCCAAAACTATCATAAAAATAATCGCAGAAATTTTTATCAGCGACATCCAAAATTCAATTTCGCCATACGCTCTAACCGTGATTAAATTTACCGCCGTGATAATTATCAAACAGATTAACGCGCCGATCCATTGCGGCAAGTCAGGAAACCAATACTGCAGATAAATTCCAACTGCCGTTAATTCCGCCATACTTACCAAAATATACAAAAACCAATAATTCCAGCCGGATAAAAATCCCGGAAAATTTCCCCAATATTTTGTAGCGTAGTAACTGAATGAACCTGAAACCGGCTCTTCAACCGACATTTCGCCCAACATTCGCACAATCAAAAAAATTACTATTCCGCCAATTAAATAACTTAAAGAAACTGCGGGACCTGCAAGCGCAATAGTTGAAGTTGAACCGTAAAAAAGCCCGGTACCGACGGCAGTACCGAGCGCGATCATTTGCAAGTGGCGATTTTTTAAACCGCGATTTAATTTTTCTTCTGCCAATTCTACCATTCCTCATTTGGATATTTTAAATTCCAACTTTTTCTAAGCGTCGTCATAATGTCCATAACGTCTTTTGTCAAATTGAGTTTCATTGCTGAAGTATCGCCGGTACGCACGGCATTTTCCATATCAAGCATTTCATAATAAAGCGCGTTTGGACGTTCGCCGCTTGTAATTTCACGGCTTGCGCCTGTTTCAGCGTCAACAATTATGGCTTTATCTGCGCGAGGATATTCCATAATTTCGATATATCCTTTTTCGCAACTTATCACGGCGCGTTTAGGTTGTTTAGAGTGCATTGAAAGCGCGGCGGTTGCCATTTGTCCCTGCGAATTTTTCAGCAAAATTGTAGCTTGTTCATCTGAACCTGTTGGCGAAGGTTTCCATTGGCTCAAAATTTCTGTAGGCTTTTCGTCCATAAAACTGCGAATGACTGACAGCGCGTAAACGCCAATATCAAGCATTGCGCCGCCTGCCAAATTCATATTGAAAAATCTGTTTTTCATATTGTATTCTTTGAAACTGCCGAAATTCATTGTAATAATTTGGACTTTGCCGAGTTCGCCACTTTGTACAATTTTCCAAAGTTCCTTGTAAAGTGGCATGTGCCAAACTGTCATAGCTTCAGCAAGAATTAAATTTTTTTCGGCGGCAAGTTTAATCATTTCGTCAAGTTCGCGGCTGTTCAAAGTAATAGATTTTTCGACGAAAATATTTTTGCCGTTTTCAAGTGCCTGTTTCATAAAATTATAGTGCGTATTGTGCGGACTTGTTATGTAAACTATATCAACTTCGTCATCAAAAAACATATCTTCGATATTGTCATAGACTTTTTGAACGCCGTATTTTTCGGCGAAGGCAACGGCTTTATCGTGCGTACGGTTGCCGACGGAATAAAGATTTTTGCCCATTTTTTGGAGAGCTTGAGCCATTTCGTTAGCGATAACACCGACGCCTAAAACTGCCCAATTTAAATTTTTCTCTGTCATTAAATTCATCTCCTTAGCGAAAGAAAAATTTTAACTTTGACATTTTCGACGCAAAAAAAAATTCCCCTGCAATGAGGGGATTTTAGCAAATTTATTTAACTTGAATTGTCAAAGTACTATAATTTAAAGATTGTAAAATTAAATCTGCGTCAGTAGCTTTTTGAATTTCGTTGAAAAGCGTTTGAGGCGAACCGCTATACATTACAGTGAAAACTGCGCGACCGCCTTCATAACTTGAAAGGTTGCAACTTTTGACGCCGCGCACCGCTCCAATAGCAGTTTGCACTTGATTTATTTTTTGGAACGCCGCGCCGTAAACTACAACTTCGATACTTTGGCGGCTGGTATACATTCCCGTTATCTGTTGTACAAGATATTCGCCCATTTCCTTACCTGCTACAGATAAAGCTTTTTTGGCGGCAACTGCTTGAGAATTATCCATACCTGAACCGTATTTGCCGTCAGTGGCTATCATTTGCCCGCTTTTTACGATAAACATTTTTGCTTCAACACGCGCACGGCTTGTCTGCATATTTGAACGCTGATTGCCGGGCAACCATTTCGCCGCGTCGCCTAATTCTTCGCTAAAAGCCTCTCCAACTATCATAATGTCAACGCCAAATTTATTTGCCGCTTGAGTCATTTCCGCCGCGCTCATATTCATTGGATTTGAAATATTTAAACGTGAGCCAACTTCCGTAACTTGCGAAAATCCCGCGTCAAGCAACGCTTTTACAATGGCAGTTTCGCCCGCTGATGAAGGAATATTTCCGTAACGATGGCTTTCAGGAACGTACACGGCAATTTTGGGATTTCTAAGTTGATATTCGATAATTCCAAGCCGCGTTAATTCGTTCATCAATTTTGAATTTGGCGTATCGTCAACAATCGCAGAAATTGTAACGCTCCAAATTCCGCCATCGTCCGTTTTGCTGATAACTTTATAATCTGTAACAAAGCCGCGCGATTGGGTATAAATTTGGTCATTGATAACCGCGCCTTTTTCAACAAGTGTGCTTGAATCTACCAAAACGCCCAAAGTATTTTCAACGGCTAATCTTAGCGCGTCATTTTCAGCGTCGGAAGGCGTGACGCCTTGCCCGGTTACTGTTACACTTTTTGCAAGTGTCGAGCCTGTAAATAAAATCAGCAGTGCAAAAACTAAAATTGTAAATCTTTTCATAATATCAGCCTCTTTTCACAACGTCGCCTTTTCTAACGGTTGCGCCGTGTTCGGTGGAAATAATTTTGCAAATGGAATAATCCGCGTTGACTTCAATAACTTTTGCCTTGCCAATGGTTGAAGTTTTCATTCCAACAATTCTGCCGTTCACTTCGATTGGCGAAGTTTCACGCACTATTAAAATTTCGTCGCCGGTAATAAGTCCGCTGTCCGAGCCTTGATCAATATAAATTTCGTCGCCGGAAATGTCAGCTACACGCCCCATTAAATTTCCGGCAATTTCTTTTAAAAATTCAGTTGCTGCAGCTTTGCAGGCACCGTATAAAGCAGATTCAGGAGTTGCGCCGCTTTTCGTTCCTGTAAAACTTCTTGCAAAAACCAATTCGCCCGTTTCATTGTTCACAAATCGAACGTCAACAGTAACTTTGCCTTTCAAGCCGTTTACAAAACTGCCCGCCGTCGAACGCAAATCAATTCCAATATCATTGCCGACCGATTCAGCAATATTTCCCAAAATATTATCAACAATTCCTTTGGTAGGATTTTTTTCCAACGCCGCCAATGTAACTTTGCCAATAAGAGAATAATTTGCACCGATTAACTTTCCAATTTCAACTGCGGTACTTGGATCAGCGGCGATATTTTGAAAACCTTGTTCGCGCAGGATTGTAGCCATTTGCGCCCGTTCAACTACAGAATATTTGCCGCTGTTTTGAAGTGCAACCATAATTTCTTCAGTCATAATTTCTGCAACATTTTCTGTTTCGTATCCATAAACATTTTCAAGCGGCATTACCGCTACAACTTTTTTTGCCGCTTCAACTGAAACTGCCGAAGAAAAAATTGTGAACGCCGCCATCAGCAATATCAAAAATTTTTTCATCACGCTCACTCCTTACTACATTGATAAATTTCGTCAAGCGCAGTTTCATTCCTTTAAAAAATTTACGCCGTTTCGATTTTATTTAACTTTATTGTAGACGCCCAAACTTTGAAAACAATTTAAAAAAATTAAAAATTAATTAGATTTTTTCAGCGTAAACCAAATTTCATCTGAAAAATTCATATCGCTTATTCTGTCAAAATTTTCCACGATTGTTTTTGCAAATTTTAAACAGTTCTTAGTATCAATGCCTGCGCCAATATAAAAATTATTGTCAATTTTAAATGGTGCAGTCAAATCATCGGGATTGTCAGAAAAAATTTTTTTAATTCTTTCGTTATTGATTGACTGCAGAAAAATATCCTTATCGAAATAATAAAGTATTTGGGCGATTGTACGCAATAAATCAATCCAATAATTAATTTTATATTCTTTTCCCAAAATCGAAACAATTTCAACTTCTGTACCTGTAAAATTTTTAAAGTCAGAATCCAAATTAAAAATATTTTCGTTGTTTTGAAGTTTTTTATTATATTCTTCGGGGATGCTCCAAATTTCCAAAGCTTTATCGGCAAGAATTTTCGTACGAGATTTGATTTGTCGCGTCGTCCAATCAGAATAATTTTTTAAATTCTCACTAAATGAAAATTTTGAGGTAGAAAAAATCCCGCGCTTTTCATCAAATTTTGCAGAGTTTTTTATTTCTACTTCAGTTAAAGCCAAATTTCCAAGCGAATAAAAATAAAATTCGTGGTTATCTAAATCTTTCTTAGACTGCAGAAAATTTTTCCAATCTCTATTAAGAGTTCGCGGCATAATCAAATGAATCTTGATTTCAGAATACGGCGGCAAATTATCAGATTTTCCAAAAACTTTATCCAACTTATACAAAAGGTACTTCCCAATTTCGTCTTTCTTCAGAGAGTTGTAAAAATCATTTTTACAGAGTGCTTGCTTAAAAAGTTCGTTATTGGGTACGGAATTTTCGCCGCTGTCTTTTGTAATGGCTCGCCAAAAAGAATCCATATTCCAATCGTTAGATTTTTCAAGACGTTTGAGAATATTTCCGGCTCTCTGTTCATCGATTCCGCCGGTAATACAAACTCGCGCACGACACATTAAAGAAATCAGCGCATCTGTCATTTTTATAAAAATTTTTTCGTCAAAATAATTTTTCTCAAATTTTTCGTTAAGGTACATCAAAATAATAGGCGTACTCTTTGACTTTAACAAGTAAATTAATTCATAAAATTTTTTCTCAAGTTCTGATAAACTTTCAAAATTTGTATTTTCGTCGAAAATTAACCGGCTGAAAAATTTGGCATTGTGATATAAATCTGACAAAAATTTTTCAACTTGTTCAGTTTTATCACCATGATAATTTTTAGCAAAGTATTTTTTAAAAGGGCTATAAAGCGCGTTTTTGGAAATTTTAATTTTTTGATCGTTGTCAGATTTTTGTTTTGAAATCAGGTAATGAACCATAAACTTTTCCATTTTTTCGGAAGTTTCAAGAAGTCGCTCTATTGGCAACCAATATTTTTTATAAAAATTTTCTTGAACATCAGAATTTAAATCCATCAGCAAAAAATTTCTGATTAATTCAGTTTCAGTTAAATCTTTGCCGGTTGAGTTTAGGGACTCAAAAATTTCTTGCGGCTGTTCGTTTTCAAGCAAAATTCGTACAATCTGCAAATTATAAATTGCCGCGTGCAATTTCGATATATCGCAGTTAAAATTTTTTATTGCATCTTTAAAAAATTGATAACTCTCATACATTTTGGAATTTTTATCGACTTCGCTCAAATTTTCGCCGTTCATAATTTTTTCAAAAATTTCTCTGTCGTATTCTGTAGGGAGCAATTTGAATTTATATTTTGGATTCTGTATTGAAGGCTTAATAAATTTTGCTTGAATCGCCTGCCTAATTGCGGCGTCTTCGGTTGAATCAAAAATCGCCTTTGCCAACAAAACAACACTTGAAATTCTCTGTTGTCCATCAACAATAACATGCTCATTAAACATTCCGCTAATTTTTCTATCTTGACAGACAACCGCGCCCAAAAAATGTTCCTGCGAGCTTTCAACGAGTTTTTTTATATCATTAAAAAGGCGGGTACAATGTTCCTTTCGCCAATCGTAATTGCGCTGATAAACGGGAACAATTAAAGTTACGCTGTCTTGAAAAATATCTGCCAATTTGATTTTAGCTGCCTGCATTGATAATGCTCCTTTCAAAAAATTAAAAGTGTCACAGCGATAATTGCCAAAACTGCCGCCTCTACAAAATTTAAAATTCTGCCGAGATTTTTTTTCTGCAATAAAATTTTTCTAACTTTGCCCGCGCCAATCGCTATCAGTGAGAAAATTACAAACGCTTGAATTGCAAATGTTATACCGAGTAAAATTATTTGAAAGCTTGCAGATTCATCTGAAAGATTTACAAATTGCGGCAGGAACGCTAAAAAGAATAATAAAACTTTTGGATTTAAAACGTTCATCAAGACTCCGCGTTGATAAATTTTTTTAGCCGAATTTACTTTGTCAGATTGTTTCATTGAAATTTGCCCGCCGCGTTTCGCCGCCGTGAAAGATTTAAACGCCAAAAATAATAAATATCCCGCGCCAAAAATTTTTAACGCCGCCATTGCCAACGGCGAATTTTGAATTATCGCCGCAACTCCTATCATTACCAAAAATGTGTGAAAAACAATTCCGCTTACAAGTCCCGCCGCTAAAATTATTCCGCTTTTTGCACCGCTTGCCAAACTTTTTGTAAGTAAATATAAAATGTCCGGGCCCGGCGCAAGCGTAAGCAAGATTGACGCCGCCAAAAAATAAAAAAAAGTTCCTGTTTCCAAAGTTATCCTTCTTCCATTTTGAAATTTTCTATGTTAAAATTCGTTTCAAATAAAAAATTTTTTGTGGGGTGAGTTTATGGTAACGGTACGTATTTCCAATATGATGTTCTATGCTTATCACGGCTATTACGAATATGAACGCGAGCAAGGACAGAAATTTTACCTTGACGCGGAACTTAAAATGGATGAAAATTCGGCAGACTTAAACGAATTTGAAGAGGGTATAAATACTGCGCGAGTTTATGAAATTATCAAAAATATTATGGAAACTCAACGCTTTCAAGTTATGTCAAAACTTGGAATTGCAATAGCTGACAGTTTGCTTGAAAAAGTCAACAACGTTGAAGAAGTTATAATTCGTATTCGCAAGCCCGCTATGCCAATTTCAGGTTGCATTGATTATATTGAAACTGAAGTTGTACGCAAGAAACAAATTTAAAAATTAACTTTACGGGTCGGAAAAAATTTCCGGCTTTTTTTATTTGCCGTTAAATTTAGGAGACATTTCATAAATAATTTTCATAACGGCTTTACAAAGTTTTTCGGGATCGTGTCTGCCCGCGTCAGTTTCGCTGATTAAATCTGCCTTAATCAAGCCGCAACCGAGCGCGTTAATTTTATCTTCGTCAACTTTAACCGGCTTTACTCCCGTTTCTTCGCAAAACTCTTTTGGAACGGGCGCAGAATTTACCAAAACATAATCAATCGCCCCGCGTCCCGTATGATCTAAAATTGCCTTTGCGTGTGCGGACGCAGAATATTTATCAGTTTCGCCGGGCTGCGTTACAACGTTGCAAATATAAATTTTTATAGCCTTAGAATTTTTTAACGCCTTCGTCACGCCTTCAACTAAAAGATTCGGCATTATTGAAGTATAAAGACTGCCGGGACCTAAAATAATTGCGTCGGCAGTTTCAATCGCCTCAAGTGCGGCGGGTACAGCTTGAACTCTTTTAGGGTGAAGTTGCACGCGTCTAATTTTTTTATGAGCTTCGGGAATTTGCGATTCACCTTCAACAACCGTACCATCAGTCATAATTGCATCAAGGCGCACGTATTCTTTGCTTGCAGGAATTACGCGCCCTTTGACTGCCAAAACTTTTGAAGATTCTTTCAGCGCAGTTTCCATATCGCCGGTAACTTCGTTCATTGCGGCGATAAATAAATTGCCGAAACTGTGACCGGCTAAAGTTGACGTGCCTTTAAATCTGTACTGAAATAATTTTTCCATAAGCGGTTCAGTATCTGCCAATGCAACCAAACAATTTCGTAAATCGCCCGGGGGAATTATTCCCAATTCTTCGCGCAGGCGTCCGCTACTGCCGCCGTCGTCTGCAACCGTTACAACTGCTGAAACATTACTTGTTGAAGATTTTATCCCGCGCAGTAAAACTGATAAACCGTGCCCGCCGCCAATTACCGTTACAACAGGACCTTTGCCGAGTTTTCTTTCTTGATAAATCATATCTACAATTCGCCCTGTCCTGTCGGGAATTAACACGGCGATTATCGAACGAATGATTGAGCGAGTCGAATACATCATTAACACCGCGCCAATTATCACGATGAAAATTCCAAGCGCAGTTGTTAAGCCGTATTGATAACTTCCAAAACGTGTGTAGAAAAATTGGAAAATCGCTTCTTCAGCGCGTCCCAAATATTCATAGTTGAACGCCAACGCCGCGCCGAAACTTACCATTAAAACGCCAACTGCAAAAAGTACTAACCAGCGTTTCATTTTCATGCCGGGATAAAGCCACTTAAAAAGATTTAACATTTTGCGCCTCAAACTTCCCAAACGTCGTTTTTCATCAAGTCGCGGTGTTCCAAATTTACTGTGTAGCCGTTGCTTGAAATTAAATCGAAAATATGTTTGGCAGTAAAAACACTGCGATGCATTCCGCCGGTACAACCTACCGCAATTACAAGTTGGCTCTTACCTTCCTTGACATATTGCGGCACTAAAAATTCAATCAAATTATCAAGGCGTTTCAAAAATTCTTGCGTGACAGGTTTTTCTGCGATATATTCTGCAACTTCAGCAACCGCTCCGCTTTTATGTTTAAGTGTTTCAATGTAAAAAGGATTCGGCAAAAATCGAACGTCCAAAACTATATCGGCGTCCATTGGCATACCGTACTTAAAGCCGAAACTCAAAACAGAAATATTCATTCCCGCGCCTTCAGTTTTGCCGAAAAGCAATTTAATTTTGTCGCGCAGTTCAGCCTTTGACAAATTGGAAGTGTCAATTAAATAGGTCGCTTTGCCGCGTACAGATTCAAGGCGGGAACGTTCCTTTGCAACGCCGTCAGAAATTCTTGCAGAAGGTGCCATTGGATGACGGCGGCGCGTCTCCTTGTAGCGTCTTATAATTGCGTCGTCGCTTGCGTCCATAAAAAGCATTTCATAATCTAAATTTTTTTTGTCCATATCTTCAAGAATTTGTATGAGGTTGTCAAAAAATTCTCGGCTGCGTGTATCGACGACGAAAACAACTTTGTTGACGTGACTGGAGGCGTGCGAACACAATTCTACAAATTTTGGAATAAAAACCGGCGGCAGATTATCAACGCAAAAATAGCCCAAGTCTTCCAAACATCTGCAGGCTTGAGTTTTGCCGCTCCCGCTCATTCCCGTTACAATAATTATTCTCGGCTTTTCAAAAATTTCTTCAGCCGTTTCAAGGTTTTCAATTTTATTTTCCATAATTTTCACCTCACGAATTTTTCAGTAGAATTTATTTGTACCTAATTTGCCGCGAAAAGCCTGCGCCAAAATGGATTTTTTCATAACGTCAATTTTGCCGATGGTATTATTTTTCAAATCGTTGTAGCCAACTATTAAATTTAATTTTTCTTCAGCTTGATTCAGTTTCAAAAATACTTTGTCCAAAATTTCTACAATTCGTTTTTGTTCGTCAAGCGGCGGCAACGGAAACGGCGTTGTATAAAATAATTTTTTGTCTAAGTGAGGAATTGCAGAGCCGCGTTTTTTGCTGTGATACAATTCTTTTTTTGTAGAAACAAAATATTGAAAATAATCGGCGTCAACATTTGAAAAAATATCCAACGCACGAAAAGTACTGCCCATATAACCGTTTTCAGGCGCGGTAAAAATTTCGCCGGAATTTTCGCCGTCCACCAAAATTATTTTTGTACCTGCTGAAATATAATTGCCGCTGTCAATCATTTTCTTTTCTTTGAAACCGCGCAAATATTTAACTTCAAGGTAAGGAAAATTTTTATCAGATATTTTTTGTCCTTGTGAAAGACTGCAGACATTTTTTAATTTAGTCCAACTCCAATTATCAGGCAAGGCGTAAATTTCATTTTCCAAAAATTTCACCTCTGGAATTTTTTTCTGATTGTTAATTGTGTTATAATTTTAACCTAATTTAATATCGAAGGGAAGAATTTTTTTGAACGACAGAATCAGAAATTTTTCAATCATAGCGCATATAGATCACGGCAAATCAACTTTGGCGGACAGATTGATAGAAATGACAGGAACGGTTGAAAAGCGGGATATGGAAGAGCAACTTTTGGACAATATGGAATTGGAACGCGAGCGCGGAATTACAATCAAGGCGCAAACTGTCAGATTAAAATACAAGGCGCAGGACGGCAACGAATACATTTTGAATTTGATTGACACGCCCGGACATGTCGATTTTACTTACGAAGTTTCGCGCAGTTTGGCGGCTTGCGAAGGCGCGTTATTGGTTGTCGATTCAACTCAAGGCGTGGAGGCTCAAACGCTTTCAAATGTTTACCTTGCATTAGATCACGACTTGGAAATTATTCCCGTAATAAATAAAATTGACTTGCCGAGCGCAGATATTGAACGCGCCAAAACTGAAATTGAAGAGGCAATAGGTCTTGACGCAAGCGACGCGGTTAAATGCAGTGCAAAAACCGGCGAAGGCGTTGCCGATATTTTAGAGGCGATTGTTAAAAAAATTCCGCCGCCTGAAGGTGAAGAAAATAAATCTTTGCAGGCGTTGATTTTCGATTCATACTTTGACAGCTACAAAGGCGCGGTTGCTCACGTTCGCTTGATGAACGGCAAAATTAAAAAAGGCGACAAACTGAAACTTATTGCAACGGGCAAAGAATTTGATTGTACGGAAATTGGAATTTTTACGCCGTCGATGAATGAAGTTGCCGAATTAAACGCGGGCGAAGTCGGCTACATTTGCGGCAGTTTAAAAGACGTGCGCGATGTTAGAGTTGGCGACACAATTACAAATTCTGAAAAACCTGCAGAGGCGTTGGCGGGCTATCGTGCGCCCGTACCAATGGTTTTTTGCGGACTCTATCCAACTGAAAGTGTTGACTACGACAATTTGAAAGAGGCGTTGGAAAAATTGCAACTGAATGACGCCGCCTTAGTTTACGAGCCGGAAACTTCAGCCGCGTTGGGATTCGGTTTCAGATGTGGATTTTTGGGATTGTTGCATATGGACGTTGTGCAGGAACGTTTGGAACGTGAATATAATTTAAAACTTGTGACGACTGCGCCGAGCGTAGTTTACAAAGTCAACAAAACTAACGGCGAAATTTTGACGATTGATAATCCCGCCGCGTTGCCGCCTGTAACTGAAATTAAATCGATTGAAGAGCCGATTGTTAAAGCAACCGTGATTGTACCGAGTGATTATATTGGCGCGGTTATGGAACTTTGCAGGGAAAAGCGCGGCACTTATAAAGGTATGGATTATATCGACAAAACCCGCGTTTTGCTTACTTATGAAATTCCGCTGAATGAAATTATTTACGACTTTTTCGACAAACTTAAATCAATGACGCGGGGATATGCAAGTTTGGACTACGAGCCGTCAAGTTATTCTGAATCTGACTTAGTCAAGTTGGATATTCTGTTAAATGGCGATATGGTTGACGCTTTAAGCTCAATCGTACACCGTACCCGCGCCGCCAAAGTTGGGCGTACCTTAGCTTTGAAACTTAAAAGAATTATTCCTGAACAACTTTTTGATATTCCCGTGCAAGCGGCGATCGGCGGCAGAATTATTGCCCGTGAAACTGTCAAGGCGCGGCGTAAAGATGTTTTGGCGAAATGTTACGGCGGCGACGTTTCACGCAAGCGCAAACTTTTAGAAAAGCAAAAGGAAGGTAAAAAACGTATGAAAGCCGTTGGCAGTGTCGAATTGCCGCAAGAGGCTTTTATGGCGGTTTTAACTGTCAATGACGAAGTTTAATTTTATGATGTGAATTTAATCATAAAAATTAAAACTTTATCATCGCCAAAACGAAGTCGAAAACCGGCACTCAAGGATGAGTGCCGCCGCGTGTTGATTCAAGGATTGAATCATACGCGGAACAAGTTTTTTCTTTCTTTGCTAGGCGTTTCTTTCTTTTTTTCAAAAATGAAAGAAATGCCGTATTAGATAAAAAAAATCATTTTTAAAAGCATAAGATGGCGTCTATGGCAATTTAAACGCAAATTAGCGGCATATAAATTGGGGTGCAAAAATTTTGGCAGAAAAAATTGGAAAATTTGGTTACGGCGGCTTATTAATTATGCTTGCCTGCAGTATAACAATTTTAAAAGTTTGGGGGTTGGACAACGACACGTGGTTTATTTTGAATTGCGGGCGGTACGTAGTTGAAACGGGAACAATCCCACACGTAGAATTTGCAACGATGCACGAAAATTTACATTACGTGATGGAGCAATGGTTGACGGCGGTTATTTTCTGGAAAATTTTTGACAACTTCGGCGCGGACGGGCTGATATTTTTTGCGTGGCTTGTTGGTTTTATTTTAATGTTCGTCTATTTCAGAATTTGTATGTATGTCAGCGGCGGCAATGAAAAAGTTTCGGTATTATTATCCGTGTTAATTGCAAAACCCGTTACATTGGGATTTATCGTTACACGTCCGCAAATTTTATCGACGTTGCTTTTATTGATTGAAGTTTTTCTGCTGGAAAAATTTGTACGCGAGAAAAAAATTTGGACGTTGTGCATTTTGCCGATAATTTCAGTAATTTTTATAAATTTGCATTGCGCACTTTTTCCAATGTTAATTGTTGTAATGTTGCCGTTCATTGCCGAAAGTTTGTATTTAAAATTAAAACCCGCAGAAAATTTTGACATTCCACTTTTGCCGCTGATAATTTCGGCGGTTGGAATATTTTTGGCGGGCTTTATAAATCCATACGGCTGGGAGGCAATAACTTTTATTTTCACGTCGTACGATCCGGAAATTCACGGAATGATATCAGAAGTGCAACCTGCATCTGCGGGAGATACTTTGGGAATTGCGTTATTCGTATTTTCGGCGTTTCTGATAATCGCACAAACTAAAAAACGTCTGCCGCTAAGATATTTTTTTCTGTCGTTCGGAATAATGATTTTGGGATTTATGGCACTGCGGAGCATATTTTTATTTTTGATTTTGTCAACGTTCCCGCTTGCCTACGCCGCCAAAGATTGGCATCCCTTCGACAAAATTTTTAATTGGCGATATAAAGCATTTGCGCCGCTGTTTATAATCTGCGCGGTAGAAATTTTTTTGGTTTACAGAATGGCTGAAGATTCAATTTGGGAAATGCACCCGCCGATGAAAATTATTTTTGCCTTGACGATAATTTTTTTGATATGTTTTACATTTTTTTACAGACGGGAAGGAAAATTATTCAGCGAAGAAATTTTTATTTTGCGTCGCAAGCCGTTAATTGTTTTGGCAACTTTTCAGATTATGATTTTTTTTGCGGGAATTTATTTTCAATCGCCTGCTGAAAAACCGGAGCCGCATAAACCTGCCGCAGATTTTTTACTGTCGAAAAACCGCGCCGAAGATATAATTCTTTACACGGGATTTAACGACGGAGCTTACTTTGAGTTTCGCAGACTAAAAACTTACATGGATGCTCGCCCTGAAATTTTTGCTAAGTCTAACAATCACCAAAAAGATATTATCCGCGAATATTTTTCTTTTATAAATGGAGATTTGGATTATAGAGAGTTTTTTTCTCGCTACAATTTTACGCACATTTTTGTAGCCACAGATAATAAAATTCCGTACTTAATGTTGTCCAATGATGAAAATTACCGCGTTGTTTTTGAGTATGACTTTGAGCAATGGGGCAATAAACTGCACGGAAAAATTTTTATGCCGGTGAGAAAATGATTTACATTCACATTCCATTTTGCGTTAGAAAATGCAATTACTGCGCGTTCAATTCAAAAGTTTCAAACGCTGAAGAAATTGCTGATTATGTTGACGCGCTAATTTCCGAAATAAAATCTAATCCCTACAACCTACAACCCAAAACCTTATACTTCGGCGGCGGCACTCCAACGATTTTAAAAATAAATCAGCTTGAAAAAATTCTTTCGCAGTTTAAAATTGACGGCGCGGCAGAAATTACTATTGAGGCAAATCCCGGCACTGTTGACGAAAATTATTTGAAAAACTTGCGCGAAATTGGATTTAACAGAATAAGTTTGGGCGTTCAAAGTTTCAATGACAATCTACTAAAAATTTTAGGCAGGATTCACGATTCAAAAACTGCGCTTGAAACAATTCAAACTGCTAAGAAATTTTTTGATAACGTGAGTATTGATTTAATGTATGGCTTGCCGAATCAAAAACTTTGTGACGTTCAAAAATCTGTAGAAATTGCCGTCGCGCAGGATATTCAGCACATTTCAATTTACGGCTTGGAAATTGAGGACGGTACAAATTTTGGCAAGCTGTACGCCGCAGGAAAATTAAATTTGCCTGATGATGACTCAATGTACGATTTTATAACTGAAGAATTACCGCGCGCAGGTTTTCGCCGCTACGAAATTTCAAACTTTGCAAAGAAAAATTTTGAAAGTCGCCACAATCTCGGCTACTGGACAGGCAAAAAATATTTGGGATTCGGCGCGGGCGCACATTCCTACAACGGCAAAATTCGCAGTTCAAATATTTGTGACGTGGCAACTTATATAAAAAAAATCCGCTCCGGCGAAAGTGTTTCCATACTTGAGGAAATTGTTTCGCCAAAAGCGGCTATGGAAGAGTTTTGCTTTTTAGGTTTACGCACTGCCGAAGGTTTAAGCGTTGAAACTTTTTATAAAAATTTCGGCAAAAATATTTTTGAAATTTACGGCGCGGTTATCGAAAAAAATTTGAAACTCGGTTTACTTGAAAATTCCAACGGCAGAATTTTTTTAACGCCGCACGGTATGAAATTCGGCAATGTAGTTTTTGCAGATTTTCTTTTGTAATTAAAAATCGCCTGTCGAATTTTTAACAGACGATTTTTTTTCGCGGCGTTCCAAAACGTAGAAACGTCGTTTTTGGCTGATTTTTTAAAAATCTTTAAAGCCAAATATTTATCGTGAACCACCCACGACTAAAAACGCGAGCTTCGAGGAGACAGCGATTTCTCATGTCCCCATTAAGAAGTTTGGCTAAATGCCCTTATTCTTACAGGCGTGTCCACGTCGCCCCTACACGATAAGACCTCAAGTCTACACGCTTACTTAATACTTTTTTGCTAAAGCGGAAGTCTAACCGCTAAGCTTAGTTTAATCATTTTTAGCATTGATGTCAATAGCGACGTTTCAGATTGTTCATGCCGATTTCCATAAAAGTTTTTTTAGGCAGTCCGTGAAAAAATAAGCCGGAAATTAAAATATTTGTATCAATTAGTATTCGCATTTTTCCGCGCTCTTTCTTCGTATCTTGAAGCTTTAATTCCGCCTTTGATAAAGTTGCTTATTTCTTGTTCATATTTATCAGGGTCGGCTTGCCATCTTGCAATTTTGGCATCTTCATTTTCAATTTCTTGCTCTTCAATAAATTTTTTTATCATCTCGTTCAACCAATAAATATAATCATCAGGAATTTTTTCAATCAATTCAAATGTTTCATTTCTGATAGCTGACATAAAAACACCTCCAAAAAAACTCCGACAAAAACTTTTGCCGAAGTTTTAATTTTTTTGGACTTTTGAAATTTATTCCACGTCGTTTGGAATATTTTTAATAAGTTTCGCAGGAACGCCGCCGACCAAAGAATTATCTGCAACGTCTTTAGTAACAACCGCGCCCGCCGCAATTATAACGTTATTGCCAATCGTGACGCCGGGCAAAATTGTAACATTTGCGCCAATCCAAACATCATTGCCAATTTTAACAGGCTTGCCAATTCCTAAATGTTTACGCCGTCCCATTGGGCTAAGCGGATGATTTACCGTTGTTATTAAAGTGTTCGGTCCAATCATAACATAATCGCCAATTTGCACTTCCATAATATCCAAAATCGTCACGTTGAAATTTGCCAAAAAATAATCGCCAACGTGAATATTTTTGCCGTTATCGCAGTTAAAAACCGGCAATACTACAGGATTTTTGCCCGCACTTCCAAAAAGTTCACGAAGAGCTTTTTCATTGTCTGCATAATCTGTAACAGGTATTGCATTGAGTTTTTGACAAAGTTTAACCGCGTTCAATTTCAGCGCGTCAACTTCAGGATCATAAAAATCATATTCAAGCCCTGCACGGAGTTTTTCAACTTCAGTCATTTTAATTTCTCCCAAAAATTATTTTTTCATAAGACTTGCGCCCGCGTTCCACGCCTTGCCGATTTTTTCGCCAACTTTGTAATAGCCGTTTTGGAATTGGTCGAATACAAACGCATTTAATTTTCCTGCGTCAACTTTGCCTTTTTCGTCAAGTACGCTTTCATCTGCAATAACGTTGACAATTTCGCCCAAAACTCTCAAGCCGTAAGGTTGATTCTGCATTTCAATAACTTTACATTCCAAAGTTACGGGATATTCTTCAACGATTGGCGCGTTGACGCGGGAACTTTTAACCGCCGTCATTTTGGAGCGTTCAAATTTATCTTTCATTTTGTTGCCGGTTGCAATTCCAAAAAAATCAGATTCTTTAATGTGCGCAACGTCAGCGATTGAAAGTGTAAACGCCTTTGTATTTTTCAAATTTGCAACTGTTTTATGATCTTCGCCCAAATTCAGCGCAACCATATTTTCTGCGCAAATTCCGCCCCACGCCATATTCATAACGTCAACAGTTTCATCTTCGTTGTAAGTTGCAATCATCAAAACGGGCATTGGGAAAAGGTACGGTTGAACGCCTAAATCTTTTTTCATTTTAAAACCTCCAAAAATTTTACATTTTTTTTACGGGAACGGGACCGCGTGAAAGTGCAATAGCTCCCGTGCGTGCAATTTCTACAATTTCATAATCGCTTAAAACTTCGCAGAAAGCGTCAATTTTCTGTTGGTTGCCGGTAAGTTCGATAATGACATTTTCGCTTGTCACGTCAACAATTTTTGCGCGGAAAATATCAACCACGCTAACCAAATCTGCGCGATTTTCTTTTGACGCCTTAATTTTTATCATAACCAGTTCGCGCTCAATCGAAGGAGCTTTGCTAAGATTTACAATTTTAATCACGTCAATTAACTTGCCAAGCTGATTAACAACTTGATCCAGTTCGTTTTCACTTTCGACGCTTACAACAATGTTAATTCTTGTAACGCTGGGTTCTTCGGTGTAACCTGCGGAAATACTTTCAATGTTAAAAGCGCGGCGGCTAATCAGTCCCGCAACGTGCGTTAATACGCCGGGTTTATTGTCTACAAGGACAGCTAATAAAAATTTTTTCAAGTTCAGACCTCCTTAATTGGATGCAGTTGAATAATTCCAAATTCGCCAAAATGTTTCTAATTTCTTTTTATATGTACTTTTCTTTTCCAAAGCAAAAAGGAGCAATGCTCCTACTCGTCGCATTGCAAGTACCAAAAGAAAGTGCTTTTTGTTCCGCAGATGATTCATTCCGTGAATCAATCTGCGGCGGCAGTCATCCTTGACTGCCGGGTTTTCCCTTCACTTGGTTATTAATCAACACGACTTAGTGGCAATTTTTTAATAAATAGAAATTATTTTAAATTTATCAACGATTCGGTATTGTCGCCAAGTTGGTATACCGGCAATTTTCCGTCCCATTTTTCTATTGCGTGTTGACGTATGACATTATCGCTCAAAGATTGTTGAAGTAGTGCGTTTGCCTTCGCTTGTCCTTCCGCCTCAATTATCATTGCATCAGCTTTACCTTTGGCTTGAATACGTGCTTTTTCGGCTTCAACTTCGGCAGTTTGCTTTTCAATCTTCGCCTGTTCGTAAACATTTTGGGCGTTGACAACTTTTTGAATCGCCTCTTTAGTTTGTTCGTCAGGTACAACGTCAGACAAGTTAAAAGTTTCAATCACAATCCCAAATTCAATCAGCGAATTTCTAAATTTGTCAAAAACTTTTGCGTTAATTTCAGGGCGTTTGTCGCCGACTAAGTCCATTAAACTATATTGGCTGGTAACTTCGTTAATGGCTTGATACATTTCGTTTTTCACGTAGCCGGATTCAATGTATTCTGTCGAACGCCCGCGAAATTTTGTAAAAATCGCAGGAAGTTTTTCAACGTCCATATGAAAAGAATATGTCACGGAAACATTAACCTGCTTGCCGTCTTTCGTATTTACATTTATGGAGCTGTCAGAGCCTTTTCTGCCGTCAGCAGACTTTGTGTAATAAACTGTTTCGGTACTTACAGGATATTCGATAACCTTTTTCCAAGGGGCAACGACATGATAACCCTGCGACAAAACAGAATCTTCAACGCCGCCATTCATATTGTAGATAACTCCGGCGTAACCGGGCGAAATTTTACAGATAACAGAAAAGCCCAATCCCGCCAAAATAATTAAACCGACGCCAATTCCAATAGTACCCAATCTTTGTTTTAAAGCGGCTGAATCAATTTTTATTTCTTCATCTTCAGAATTATTTTTGTTATCGTCGTCGTTCATTTTTTGCCACCTGTCAATTTTCTAAAAGTTTTTATTATCCAACTGCCAAAAGTTTTGCCGTGTTCGAGCGATAAAATTACCCACGCAAAAACTAAAAAAATTACGCAACAGAAAAAGAATACGCCCATTAAATCACTCCAAAACCATTTGATCTAAACGCTTGCCGCCCGGTACCATTGGCAAAACGTTTTCATCTTGCGGCACGTAAACATCAATGACTGCCGCGCCTTTTGAAAATAAAATTTCCGGCAATTCAGTTTCAAGCTCCGCCGCCTTCGTCAAACGATAACCGCGCACGCCCATAGCTTCAGCAATTTTTATAAAGTCGCGTTTCAAATTCAATTCTGACGCCGAATAATGATGATTGTAGAAAAGGCGTTGCCATTGCCCGACCATTCCCAAAATAAAATTGTGGACGATAACAATTTTAATATCAATGTTGTTATCTGCGATTGTCGCCAATTCTTGAATGTTCATCATAATTGAGCCGTCGCCCGTGAAAAGTACCACGTTTTTATCAGGGCAAGCAAGTTTTGCGCCCATTGCGGCAGGAAGTCCATAACCCATTGTGCCAAGTCCGCCGCTGGTTAAAAATTGGCGCGGGGCTTGAGTTTTGAAAAATTGCGCCGCCCACATTTGATGCTGTCCAACGTCAGTAACGGCGATTGTATTTGCGTCGCAAAGTTCGCTGATTTTTGAAATTAACGCACCGGGTTTAATAACTTCGCCGTCAGGTTGATAACTGAATAAATGTTTGTTGCCTTTTTCAATGGACAAATTCAGCCAACTGTTAAATTTCTGTTTGAAATTAGTTTCAGAGGCGTTGAGTTTATCGCGCAGGAGCGGCAAGGAATTTTTTAAATCGCCCAAAACTTTTATATCGACTTGAACATTTTTATTGACTTCAGCAGGATCAATTTCAAAATGAACAATCTTAGCGTTTGGTGCAAATTCCGCAACTTTGCCGGTAACTCTGTCGCTGAATCTCATTCCAATGCACAAAAGTAAATCGCATTCTTGAATAGCAATATTTGCGCCGTAACTGCCGTGCATACCGGCAAAACCTAAATAACCTTCGCGGTTAGGTTCAATGCAACCCAAGCCCATTAAAGTTGAAGTGCAAGGACAGCCGAGCTTGTCAAGAATTTCTCTAACAACATTTGAAGTTTCAGAAATGACAACGCCGCCGCCTACAAAAACTAACGGGAAATCAGCTTTTTCAATCGCCGCTACAACTTCATCAACTGCTTTTTCGTCGCAGGGATTTTCAGCCGTGTAGCCGCGCAGATTTACACTTTCAGGATATTCAAAATCAATTTCAGAATTAAAAACATTCGCCGCAATGTCAATGCAAACGGGCGCAGGTCTGCCCGTCTGTGCAATGTAAAAAGCTTCCTTGACGACGCGCGGCAATTCTTCAACGTCTTTTACAAGGTAATTGTGCTTTGTAATTGGCGTGGTAATTCCGCAAACGTCAACTTCCTGAAATGAATCCTTGCCAATGGCAGGACGAGCAACTTGTCCAGTAATACAAACAAGCGGCACTGAATCCATATTCGCCGTTGCAATTCCGGTGATTAAATTTGCCGCGCCGGGACCGGAAGTTGCAATTACTACGCCAACTTTACCCGTTGCACGTGCGTAACCGTCCGCCGCGTGTACCGCGCCTTGTTCGTGTCCCGTTAAAATGTTCGGAAACTTAGATTTATAAATTTCGTCGTAGAGTTTCAAAACGACGCCGCCGGGATAACCAAAAACTAAATCGACGCCTTCATTTTTCAGGCACTCCAATAACGCCTGCGCTCCATTCATTTTCAAAAAATTTCCCTCCAATAAATTATTTCACGCAATTATAACAGATTGGAACATTTTGCACAAAAATTTTATTTACACCAAAGGCAAAATATTTTAGAATAGCCTATCACAAAAAAATAAGAGGTCTTGATATTGAATTTTGTTGAACTTGGAAAAAAAATTTACGATTTAAATAATCCCCGTGAATTTCGCAGATTTTTAGTGTTTGTGGTACGTTGTTGCCTTAATTCGCAAAAAATAAAATGTTTGGAAGATTTTTTTTCACAGTCAAAAATTTTGAGTGAAGTTGCAAAAAATTTTCCTTTCGTATTTGAACAAAGTACCCGCGCTTTTTTCTATTACAAATCAACTTTCGACGAACGAATAAAACTTATTGAGGAGCATTTTGAATTTTTAACGCAGGCAATGAATGAAAACTTTTTGCTGCAACTTTACGGCGGAGGAAAAAGTTTTTTGTGGTCAATGCCGCTTGACGAAAATTTAAAAGAAATGCAGCTGGTAATTTGTATGCAGTCCGGACAAAAAAAAGAGGGGCTAGCGTCAATAGTTTTGGAATTGGCAAATAATACGCCGGTTTATCAAATTATGTTTTGGATTGCAAAAGATTCAGCTGAAAATTTTTCAATGTGGATTGGCGCGTTGCAAGGTCCAAACGTCGAAAACTCAAAAGACTTAATAAAAATTTTAACCAAAAAATGTCACGCTTACCGCACTAAAAATTTAATCCTGTACGCCGCTCAAGCCGTCGCCCGTGCATTGAATTTGAAAAAAATTTACGCCGTGACAAATTACGGCTACTACGCAAATAATCACATTCGCACGGATAGAAAATTGAAAACCTCGTTCAGCGATTTTTGGCAAGAATGTGGCGGCGTTCCCGTCGAAGACAAAAGATTTTATGAATTGCCGCTAACTGAAAATCGAAAAACTTTTGAAGAAATTCCTACTCAAAAACGCGCAGTCTATCGCCGAAGATTTGAATTGCTTGACGAAATTGACGCGGCGATTTTTGAAAATATCCAAGCTTTCAAAAGAGGCGATTAAAATGAACAGAATCAGCGTTTTTGCAAGACGCCAAAGAATAAAAAATTTAGAAAACTGGACGATATACGCCATTGCGGCAGAAGCATTTTTGTTGGCAATTTTCCCGCAAGCGGCGGCGGCGGCGGTACTTTTCGGGATTGTTGCGTGGTTTTTGCGTCTGCAAATAGATAAAAAATTTAAAATCCGCAGTTTGCCATTTGACGTTCCGGTTACAATTTTTGTAATGCTCGGCGCGGTTTCAGTTTTTATGTCACCGGCGCAAAGTTTTGAATTGATTTACAATTACTTTGGGATAGTTGGAATTTTTATTTTGACATATTTGCTTGTCGGACAAAATATCCGCACGGCTGAACAAATAAAAACTTTGGCACAATCAATGGCGGCGGCGGCAATAATTGTTGTGGCAGTTGGATTCTTTCAATATATTTTTGGCGTTGATACTTCTGAAATGCACTGGACAGATTTTGAAAATTTTCACGGAATGCAAACAAGAATTTTTTCGACGTTTGAAAATCCAAACGTTTTAGCAGGTTATTTGGACGTGATGATTTGCCTTGCATTGGGATTCTTGGCAAAATTCGGCACGCTCAAACAAAAATTAATTTTAATTGCGGCGATACTACTTTTGACAATCTGTTTGACAATGACATATTCGCGCGGCGCGTTCCTGTCAATCGCAATTATTTTCCTGATTTACGGAATTTTGTACGAAGGGCGAATTTTGCTTTTGTTCGTGATTGGTACGGCAATTTTATTCCACAACGATACCACTTTTCTTGAACGAATTTTATCAATTTTCACTGAAACAAATGATCCGTCCGAAGGTTTAAGAATCGGAATTTGGGTTAGTACAATTTCAATGATTGCAGACCATCCATTTATAGGAATTGGCTGGGGCGCGTATCAATTCATTTATCCGCAGTACAATTATTATTTGATTGACGCAACGCAGACGATTTACCACGCGCACAATTTATTTTTACAGACGGCGGCTGAAGTCGGAATTGCGGGCGCGTTGGCGTATTTTTGGTATTTCTTTGGTACAATGTTCATGGCGTTGGCTTTAAATTCAAATGAACGCTATGAAAAAATGAAAAATGCCGCCGGTGAAATTGTCCACCGTGCAACAGAATCGAAATTCAAGAAAAAGTTTGACGAAGAATTTGCAAAAACTGTAGTTGAAAGTAAATTCTTGCAAAGTTTGGCGCAGGTAAAATCAATGTTTATAATTCGTATGGGTGAATTGACTAACAAAATTTTTGACAGATTTTCGACGCAGGAAACTAAGCCGACTAAAAAAAAATCTGAACCGGAGCTTGTTCACCACGACGAAATGAAATGGGACGCCAAAACTAAAAAACCTAAAGATAAAAAAACTGATGAAAAATCTGACGACGATAATATAGATATACAAAAATTCGCCGCAACTGTTGAATTGTTTGAAGATAAAAAAAATGTTGCCGACAGACAAATTACTGAAAGTATGAGGCTTGGAATTGGTTTAGCGTTTCTGTCAATGGCGTTGAACGGAATGAGTGACGATTTGCTTTTTAATATTCCCAGTTCAATTTTAATGTGGATACTTGGCGCGGCGGCAGCGGCGATTGACGAAATAAACAACAATTTGGATGAATAAAATTGAAAAGAGTTGAGCAAATGACTGAAGACAAAAAAATTTCTAAGGCAACGATAAGACGGTTGCCGCTGTACTACAGAGAATTACAAAAAATTGAAAGCGCGGGACTTTTAGAAGTTTCCTCAATCTATCTTTCAGAAAAACTTGGAATTAAGCCGGAACAAATTCGTAAAGATTTAATCACGTTTGGAAGTTTTGGAATTAAAGGACTTGGCTTTGAAGTTTCTGAGTTAAAAAATAAAATCGCAAATATTTTAGGCTTGCAAAATAATTTTCGCCTTGCAATTATCGGCGTTGGAAATTTGGGCGCGGCTCTTGCCAATTACGAAAAAATTTCTGAATTGGGCTTTGTAGTTGCCGCGCTTTTCGATATTGATAAAAACAAAATCGGCAAAGAAATTAACGGCGTCAGGATTTACGACTTTGCAAAATTTATTCCAATTTCGCGCAGGAAATTAATTGATATTGGAGTTATCGCCGTTCCAAATTCTGAAGCTCAAAAAGTTGCAGACATTTTGGCAGAAGCTGAAGTGCGCGGGATTTGGAATTTTACTACCGAAAAACTCAACGTGCCGTATTTTGTAACGGTTGTGAATGAAGATTTGAGCATTGGGCTTAATACGTTAAGTTTTTATATGAATCAAAATTCGTAGCCAAATTGCAGGATAGAAAACATTTGCGGCGAATTTAAAATTGTTATAAAAAATTTTGAAAGAAGGTTCACGGGCGTGGCTAAAGTTATTGCGATAGCTAATCAAAAAGGCGGCGTCGGTAAAACTACCACGTCAATAAATTTGAGTGCGTCGCTGGCGAAATTAAATCAGCGCGTTTTGCTTGTGGACTGCGATTCTCAAGGTAATGCCACAAGCGGTCTTGGTCTCAATCGTTCCACAATTACTCAAAGTGTTTATAATGTTTTGGTTGACGGTTTAAATCCTCGTCAAGCCTTGCAAATGACGCCTTATGGCGTGACAATTTTACCGGCTAGCATAAATCTTGCCGCCGTTGAAGTTGAACTTTCAAATTTAAAATTTCGTGAAACAAGACTTCGCGCCGCACTGGATTCTCTGCGCAATGAATACGATTACATTATAATTGACTGTCCGCCCGCGCTCGGTCTGTTGACGATTAACGCAATGACGGCAGTTGACGCCGTGATTATTCCTATGCAATGTGAATTTTACGCAATGGAAGGTTTGGCGCAACTTTTGAAAACTATCGAAATTATTAAAAATGATTTAAACCCGTTGCTTTTTATCGAAGGAATTGTTATGACAATGTTTGACGGCAGATCAAAACATAACAAAGAAGTAGTTGAAGAAGTGCGCGAAACTTTGGGCAATTTGGTTTATGAAACAATCATTCCCCGCGCCGTCAAAATTTCTGAAGCGTCAAGTTTCGGCGTTCCAATTCTTTTTTATGATAAATATTCACGCTCCGCAAAATCTTATTTGAATTTAGCTAAGGAGGTTATAAATCGTGGCAAATAAACGCGGCAATTTGGGGCGCGGCTTAAGCGCACTTCTTGGCACTCAAGCGGTAGACATTGCAAACGTTAATTCAGCTGAAACTGTTCAAGAAATTTTAGTTGAAAACGTGCGCCCAAATCGTTACAGGATGCGCCAAACTTTAAATAATGAATCTATGAAGGAGCTTGCCGAGTCAATTCGCAGTTATGGCGTTGTACAGCCAATAATTGTTCGACAAATTGGAAATGATAAATATGAATTAATCGCCGGCGAACGCAGATTAAGCGCGGCAAGATTTATTGGACTTGAAAAAATTCCCGCCGTCATTCGCAGTTACACTGATGCTCAAATGCGCGAAGTTTCTTTGATTGAAAATATCCACCGGCAAGATTTAAGCGTTTTGGAAGAGGCGGCAACTTACGAAAGTTTGATGAAGGAATATAACTACACTCAAGAAACTTTGTCAGCTAAAATTGGGCGCAGTCGTCCGCACATTGCAAATTTATTGAGGCTTTTAAAACTTTCGCCGCAAGTCAGAGATTGGATTTCTGAAGGCAAACTTTCAATGGGGCAGGCGCGTCCACTCCTTGCCATTGAAAATGAAGAATTGCAAACGAACGCCGCAGAAATGATTATTAATGAAGATTTATCAGTTAGAAAAGTCGAAGCGTTTATAAAAGAATTGCGAAATTCCGGCTTAATCCCCGAAGAAAAAAAATCTAATCTGCCGATTGAAATGGCTTATGCAATTATGCCTTCGCAGCGTACAAGCCGAATTTCCGAGCAACTTTCTGAACAAAATATAAATCCTGCGCTAATCAAGGCAAATTTGAAAGTTTCGCCCTATGAAATGCGTTTTCGTGACGCCGAAAAGAAACTTAACAAAATTCTTGGCGCGTCAACTGAAATTGTTGAAGACGGCAATAATCATCAAATTCAAATTATTTTGCCGAATGAAACGGAACTTTTGCGCGTCCTCACGAATATTGAAACCGCGTTGACAAATTCGACAAATGACGCGGTGGAAGTTGAAGACACTACCCGCGCCGAAAAATTAGCCGCACTTAGAAAATTTTCAACTGAAGGTATTGTAAACTAGCAGGAGGAATTTTTTTGGACGAACTCAACGCCATCATTTCAAATAATTTGGCTTATATTCTTATTTTTGTTGGGATAATAATTGCCGTGTTGATTGGCTTTATAATCAGTTTGGAGTCGAAACTTTCAGATATGAGAAAGCGTTTTCGCCGAATAACTATGGGAAGTGACGATGACGACGCAAACGCCCATGAAATTTTAATTAAACACGCGGATAAAATTAATTCGGCGGTTGACGCTGAAGAAAAATTGAATTCCGAAATTAACCAACTTAAAGAACTTGTGAAAAAATCAATCTGCCGCGTTTCGGTTGTGCGGTTCAACGCCTTTCACGATGACACGGCAGAATTAAGTTATTGTATTGCACTCCTTGACGCCGAAAATTCCGGTGTTATAATTTCTTCGCTTACCGGTAGAGAGTTTTCGCGCAATTACGTTAAACCGATTGAAAAAGGCGAATCGCCAAATTTCAAGCTCACCAAAGAAGAAGAACAGGCTTTGCGCGATGCCTCTTTGAAATGATTGGAGGAATGTTATTAATTGGAAGATAAAAAAAGTGAATACCTGATAACGATTGAAGGCAAAAATAAACGGCGTGAAATACATTTGTCGGCGTTTGCATTTAATTCCGGAATTTTTTTAATTATGATGGGAGTTTTTATTTTTATTGGCACTTGCAGTTATTCAGTTTACAGTGCGTTACATACTCGACAAAATACAGAAATTGTGCGCTCCGTGCAACGCGCCGGAGAAATGCAACAAGAACAACTTTTATCAATTTCAAAAAAGGCAGTAAGTCTTAGTGAAACTGTTCAGAATCTTGCACAGCAGGAAGAAGAATTGCGAATTCAGGCAGGTTTAAATAAACCGGCGAAGGAAGATAAAATTTCCGGCAAAACTCTTGAAGATGAAATTCCTGAACTGGAAGAAATTAAACCTATTGAAGGGTTGCCAACGCCGGAAGAATTGCCCGCGCTTGAAAATATTCCTTCAACGGTTGAAATTCCCGCGCCAAGATCTGAATGGATTTCTCCAGAAAATGGCGGCTATGGTAGCGCAAAAATTCAAGCTACTGTAAAAGAAAATCCCGCGCCTGTTGAAATTCCAAAGTCTGAATGGAATTCGCCTGATAACGGCGGCTACAGCGGCGCAAAAATTCAAACTTCACAATTACAAAATACAGTTCCTGCGCCGGTTTTAACTACCACGCCGGAAAAAAATTCAAATTACATTGGACAGGGCGGACCTTTGGCAGAGTTGGCACTGAAAGACGTTTCAGAGGCATTATCAATGATTGAAGAACGCGTGGCAATTCGTCTTGAAAGTCTTGACGAATTCCAAACAGAATTGAAAGTGCGCCGCGAACAAATGACAACAGTTTTAGCAGTTCCAAATAACGCGGTGGGAACTTACGGGACTATTGTTATTGATAACGGCTTTGCAAATGATTTAAATTTGAATTTGGGGCAATTCGGCGGTTCGCCGTTGGCTAATCCAAATGTACCTTCAATTTGGCCTACAACCGGCGTTGTTACTTCGCCTTACGGTTTACGTTGGGGCGGCACTGATTTTCATCCAGGTATTGACATTGCAAACGATATGGGAACGCCTATTGTTGCAACGGCTGATGGAATTGTTGAATACGCTGGCTGGAACGCGGGCGGTTATGGCAATATGGTTGATATAAATCACGGTAACGGCTTAATGACGCGCTACGGGCACGCCTCGCAAGTTGTGGTTACCTCCGGTCAACACGTTAAACGCGGACAACTTATAGCCTACATGGGAAGTACCGGCTTCAGTACAGGTCCACATTGTCATTACGAAGTACACGTAAACGGGCAAAGAGTTAATCCAATAAGTTATTTATAAAGTTAGGAAGATGTGAATGTCAAAAAAAATTTTACTGATAACGCAGGGCTTTTCGTTTATGGGAAACTCTGTACAAAAAACGCTTGAAAAGGCGGGATATGAAGTTATTCGTATCGATCCCGCTATTGATGAGTTCATGGAACACAAACGCGAAGTAGATATAATTGTTTTCTATCTTGGCAAATTTATTGAAGAAATGCCGGAATTTCTGGAATATCTCAAAGGAATTTGCGTATCTGAAGATAAAGTTATACTTCTTCTCGGCAATATCGACGAATTGAAATTTGCGCAAGATATTATTCCGGAAAATGTAACGGCGGCAACTTTGGAACGCCCCATTGATATGAAAAAACTTACTCACGTTGTAGACAAAATTTCTCACTCGGCAAATGTTCACGCTTTCCAAAAAAGTATCCTGCTTGTTGACGACGACGCAACTTTTTTAAAGATGATGAAAAATTGGCTGGATAAATATTACCGCGTCACAATCGTTACAAGCGGTATGCAGGCTTTGATGTACCTTGCCGACAATAAGCCGGATTTAATTTTATTGGATTATGAAATGCCGGTAACTTCAGGACCTCAAGTTTTGGAAATGATTCGCAGTGAAACGAAAGTTGGAAAAGTTCCTGTAATGTTTTTGACGGGTAAAAGCGACAGAGAAAGTATTATGAAAGTTTTATCGCTTAAACCTGATGGTTATCTTTTGAAAACTTTGAACCGTGAACAAATTTTGGCGAATGTGAGCCAATTTTTTGCAAAGAATGAATGATTAAAATAAAGACAGGCGGTGTAAATATGTCAGGAATCCGAGAAGTCATAACCGGCGGCGATTTCAAGCGAATGGTTTCCGGCGCGTACAGTGAATTTTTATTGGAATATGAAAATATAAATTCACAACCGGGCGCAGGAACTTTACCGGGAACGCACATTTTGCGCACTATGGGAGCTGCAGTTATGCCGCTTGCCGATACGAAAGACGACAGTATAGGCGGACTTTCGCGCAGAGTTGCAACGGCGGCAGTTTTCGGCGCACGCGGCAACGCCGGAGTAGTTTTGGCTCAAATGTTTCGCGGAATTGCTACGGGACTTGCCGGAAAGTACGACGCTACAGGTTCAGAATTTGGCAAGGCGTTTCAATATGGTATTTTGTACGCGCAACGTTCCTTACCGGATGAAAATGAAAATTCGTTCATAATGGTTGCAAAGGCTGTGGCGAAAGGTGCTTATCACGCCGTAAGAGACAATATGCCAATCGTCGAAATTTTGAACAAGGCGATTCAATCCGGCGAAAAAATTATTTCTGAATCGGGACAGCACAACGCGGGCGCAAGTATTATGATTAGTTTTCTGAAAGGTTGCCTTAAAGGTCTGGACGGAAATTTTGTATCGCCTACCGTTAGTTTATCATTAGGTTTAGGGATTCATAAAAATATGCCTGATCCCCGCAATGATTTAGTTCGTCCGTACTGTGTCAGACTGCGCGTTAAAACTTCCAACGCCAATATTTCTGAACTTGAACGGCAAATGAAAGATTTCAGCAGTTTTTCAATCGTCGAAAGATTGAGCGGCGGAATTGATATTCACTTGCATACAGATCACGTTGGTAAAGCGTTGGAGCAAGCCTTAGGTTGGGGCAGCCTGCGCGACGTGAAAATTACAAATATGAGCGAAGTACACGCCCTGCCCGCAAATGACGCCTTGATAACAGTTGCGGCGTTGGCAGTTGCAAAAGATGCTGAAGAGGCTCAAAAACTTCAAGACGCAGGCGCAACTATTTTAGTTTCAGGCAGTCCTCAATCTTCGCCGTCATTGGCTGAAATTATTGGCGCGGCTCATTCTGATTTAGCGTCAAACTATGTTTTAGTTTCGTCCAGTGAAGATTATCGATTAGTTTTCAAACAGGCGAAAAAACTTTTGGGCAACCGCGTTGAGTTAGTTTTAACTGATTCTTTTGACAAGGCTATTTCTGCATTAAAAAAATTCTCCGCCGCTTTATCTGCCGCAGAGAATGCAAAAATTATGAACGAAATTTAATCAATAACTTCAATTAAAAAACTTACAGGTCTGAAACCGTCATTGCAGGAAATCATGACGGCTTTTTTGTTTTTCATCCAGCCGTTATAAAAATCTTCCGCACCGTGCGAAAGTCCCATTACAAACGCGCTCATACTTTCCCACGCACTTTGACACAAGCCCGCCGGTTTTTCCATTCCGTCAGAAATAAAAGTTCGTCCAACTTCCATATCGCAGGGATTTTCAAGCGGATTTTCATATTCTGAAATTAAATCTTCGTGACAAACTTTTTTCATCACGGTAATTTTAACTTGTTTCATTTTCCCGCCAAAAGTCTGTCGTAAAGCATACCTTTTTTGACAGGTTCAGAATTGCCGCCCAAAACGTCAACAATTTTGTAAGCAAACGGCATTGTAATTCCCGCGCCGCGACTTGTTATTAAATTGCCGTCCTGTACAACCAATTCATCATCAATATAATTTGCGTCTGCGAACATTGCTTTTAATTCGTCTGAAGGAAATGAAGTTAAAGTTTTGCCCGCACTTACGCCCGCCGCTTTTAAAACCATTGGAGCCGCGCAAATTGCCGCCACAAATTTTTTGTCGTTTGAAATGAAATTTTTTACGATATTTAAAACGCGCTCATCTTTTGAAAGATTGGTTGAGCCCGGTTGACCGCCCGGCAAAATTACCATGTCATAATCTGCCAAATTGTTATCGCCCAAAATTTTATCAGCCTTCACTGTAATTTTGCGGCTGCTTGTTACAAATTCTTCAGCCAATGAAAACGATTCAATTTCAATTCCTGCGCGACGCAAAATGTCAATCGTAACAAGTGCCTCCGCCTCTTCAAAGCCGTTTGCCAATAAAATTGCAACTTTCATTTTTAATTTTGCTCCTTTCGTTTTAGAGGAAACAGTTGACAGGATACAGGAAACAGTGTTTTGAAAATTTGAATCTGTATCCTGTTTCCTAAAGTCCGTTTCCTAATTCTTTCAAATTTTTGCAAGCCAAATAATTCAGCCGCAAATATTCTTCTTCAGTAAAAGTTTCGGCAAAATATTTTTTATATCCTTTTTCGACGTTGCAAAAATCGGGGCGATTATTATAAATTGTGCAAAGATTAGTTTCAGTGTTCAAAAATTTACAAACGCCGTCGCCTCTGTCAAGATTTTTTGAAAGTTCACTTCGTCGAATATTTCTGCAACATAAGCCGCAACAATCGCAGTTAAATTTTTCCATTGTTTGCCCGCTTACTTTCCAAAATATTTTCTACCGCGTCAAATAAAATTTTCTTGTCAAGTTTGTTTGTATTTGTGTAAGACGCCTTGTATCTTGCCTTCAATGCAGTATTTTTAATATCGCCGTCGGGAACAAGTCGCGCAGCTTTAAAAGCGGCGTTTAAAACCGCGTTTGAAATGTCACTGCCGCTAAGTCCGTCAAATTTTTCTGCAAGTTCGTCAACGTCAAGATTTTCAAATTGTGCCGCAAATTCTTTTGGAATGTACATTGCCCAAAGTTTTTTCCTACATTCAACGTCGGGAAGTTCAAATTTTACGTGTACCGAAATTCGCCGCATAAAAGCAGGATCAAAATTTGAAATAAAATTCGTGGCAAAAATTATAAAGTCTTGGTATTCATTCATCAGCATTAACATAACCGAGCGCGTCTGATTAACGCTGACATCAACCGCCTGTGTCATATTTGTAACGCGCTTGCTTAAAATTGCGTCCGCCTCGTCAAAAAATAAAATACTGCCCGAATTTTTCGCCGCCTCAAATGCTTTACGAATATTTTTCGGCGTTTCGCCAACGTACTTTGATTCAATATCCGCGTAGTTGACGATTAAAATTTTTTTGCCGAGTTGTTTGGCAATGGCATGAGCCGCCATAGTTTTACCCGTACCCGGCGCACCGTACAAATTTATTCCAACGCGCTTTGAATATTTGTGCGTCTTATTGAAGCCCCAAATATCAAAAACCAATTCTGAATTTTCGGCGTAAGTTGCCACGTCTAAAATTTGATCCTTCGTCGCTTGCGTCAAAATTATATCGTCCAAACAATAACGCGGCTCTTCAGGTATAAAAACGTTTTCCTCTTCAACTTTTTTAGTCTCCTTTGGAACTTCGCCTTTTTTGTTCACTGGCATAAAATCACCTCCAAAATTATTTTATCATTTATTGACTAAATCAACAATATTTGATATAACACAACGGCAGATTTATAATTTGGTTTATATATTTGGGGAGTGACTTGAAATTGATACTTGAACGCCTTGAAAAATTGCCCGTCGGTTCATTTCATTACAAATTGCTAATCGTTACCGGCTTAGGCTGGTTGTTCGATTCAATGGACACGGGGTTAATATCATTCGTGTTGCCGGTACTTGCGAAGGAATGGGGCTTGACGCCGGAACAAGTCGGCTGGATTGGCTCTGTTGGCTTAATTGGAATGGCTTTGGGCGCGGTAATTGCCGGAACTGTTGCAGATAAATTCGGCAGAAAAAATGTATTTGCAGCAACCGTCATTTTGTACAGCGTATCAACGGGACTTTGCGCGGTGGCGTGGAACTATGAGTCGTTACTTGTTTTCAGATTTTTGGTAGGATTCGGATTGGGCGGCGAATTGCCTGTAGCCGCAACTTTAATGAGTGAATACGCGCCTGCACATTTGCGCGGCAGATTTATAGTATTGCTTGAAAGTTTTTGGGGCTTAGGCTGGTTAGTTGCCGCGTGCATTTCGTATTTGTTAATTCCGGAATTTGGCTGGAAAATTGCATTTTGGATCGGCGCACTTCCGGCAGTTTACGTTTTCTTAATTCGGTTGCATATGCCGGAGTCGATAAGATATTTAATTTCAAAAAATCGAATTGACGACGCCAAAGAAATAATTTTAATGTTGGAACAAAAATTGGGCGTAAAAAGTCAGCCGTTTGAAAATAAATTATCGCCCGCAGAATTAGGTTCAGAATCAACTGTTAAGCCCAAATTTTCTGCTTTATGGTCGCCGCAATTTCGCACAAGGACGATAATGCTTTGGTTTGCGTGGTTCGGAATTGTTTACAGCTACTACGGGATTTTTATGTGGTTGCCGTCAATCGTTTTCGCGCAGGGCTTCGCAGTCGTCAAAACTTTTGAATATGTTTTGGTAATGACATTGGCGCAGTTGCCGGGATATTACGCGGCGGCGTGGCTTGTTGATATAATTGGCAGAAAATATACTTTGTCGCTGTTTTTGTTAATGTCAGGAGTCTGCAGTTATTTCTTTGGGAACGCGGCAACGCCGACAGATTTATTAATGTGGGGCGCGGCAATGAGTTTCTTCAATTTGGGCGCGTGGGGCGTAATTTACACATATACGCCGGAACTTTATCCAACTTCAATACGTGCATTAGGTTCAGGTTGGGCGGCAGGATTCGGCAGAATTGGCGGAATGTTAGCCCCAATGTTAGTTGGCGTACTTTTGGCAAGTGGTGCAGAAATGAGCTTAATTTTTGCAATGTTTGCGTTTGTATTCGTGGCAGTTTCAGCGATTGTGCTTGGCTTGGGAATTGAAAGCAAGCAAAAATCACTTGAAGAAATTGAAAACATTGCTCCGGCAACTTCAAGAGGCTGAAATTCAATTTTAGCCATTACAAAAATAAAAAAAACGGCAGTCACGGATGACTGCCGCCGCAGATTGATTCAAGGATTGAATCATCTGCGGAATTTTTCTTTCTTTGTACTAAAGAGCACGCCTGCTACGCAGCCGCGCAAGGCGTTTCTTTCTTTTTTCTAAAATGAAAGAAATGCCGTTTTAGATAAAATGATTTTATAAAATAAAAAAAATCCCAAAAATTGAAAGGAGCTAAAAAAATGGCTACAATAATTGCGCCGTCGATATTGTCGGCGGACTTTGCAAATTTGGCGGACGAACTCAAAAAAGTTGAAGACGCAGGCGCAGAATACATTCATATTGACGTAATGGACGGAACATTTGTACCCGAAATTACAATAGGCGCGGGCGTTGTAAAAAGTTTGCGTAAAGTTTCAAATTTATTTTTCGACGTTCATTTAATGGTTGAACATCCTGAAACGCAGATAAAATCTTTTGCAGACGCGGGCGCGGATTTAATAACTTTCCACGTTGAGGCGGCTAAACATTCACATAGAATTTTGCAACAAATTCATGAGCTTGGTTGCAAGGCGGGCGTGGCGTTGAATCCCGGCACTTCGCTTTCAATGGCTGAAGAACTTGTTGAAGACGCCGATTTAATTTTGATTATGACGGTAAATCCAGGTTACGCCGGACAAAAATTTATTGAATCGCAACTTGGCAAAATTCATATGCTTTACCATATGATTGACGAAATGGAGACGGAGTGCGATATTCAAGTTGACGGCGGAATAAATCCTGAAACTTCCGTGCTTGTACGTGAAGCCGGCGCAAATATTTTAGTGGCGGGAAGTGCGATTTTCGGCGCGGCTGACATTGCGCAGGCAATTAAAGATATTCGCGGCAAAGAAATTCTTCATCACCATCACGACGAAGACGAGGAATAAAAAATGATTTTTGACTGTCACAACCACACAAAATTTTCAGCTGATTCAGAAATGCTTGCAACGGACGCCATTAAACGCGCTGAAAGTTTAAATCTTGGAATAGTTTTTACTGAACACTTTGACTACAAATTGCCCGGCGACGTTGATTTTACTTTTGACGCGGCGGAATATATGAACGAATATAAAAATTTGCGCAGCGACAAAGTTAAACTCGGCGTAGAAATTGGAATGGTTGACTACGCAAGAGAGGCGAATAAAAATTTTCTCAAACAAGCGAATTTCGATTTAGTAATTGGCTCAATTCACGTTTTGGACGGGTACGATACTTACAACCTTGAATATTACGCCGACAAAGATAAAATGACGGCGTACAAAAGATACTTTGCGGCAATGGCTGAAGAATCCGCCGTTGAAGATTTTGACGTTTTGGGACACATTGACTACATTTGCCGCGTTGCTCCGTACGATAACCCCGAAATTGAGTACGAAACTTTTAAATCTGAAATTGACGAAGTTTTAAAAATTCTCGTTGAACGCGGAAAAATTTTGGAATTGAACACGCGCCGCCTTAATAAAAAAATCGCCGTAGAGGAGCTTAAACCCGTCTACAAGCGTTACAAAGAGCTCGGCGGTAGATTTATTACTATTGGTTCAGATGCGCACGTTGTAGAGGCTGTAGGCGCAAATTTCGACGTGGCTTTAAAATTCGCTGAAGAATTAAATTTGACGGTTGCAAATGTTGAAAATTTCCGCCGCTAAAATTTTGTCAGCAATACAAATAATATTCGTTAAATAATTAAATTTAAAAATTTTCGCAGGATTTAAGCGATAAAAAATAGAAATATAACCACTGAAAACGACCGAAAGGAGCTTTTCAATGGATTATTTTTTAGTTATGTTAGCAACGGTTGCGGTAATTTTCGGCGGTAAAGCTGCTTGGGACTGGAAAAAAAATCGCACGCCGCAACTTGACTTAGAAGAGTTGGAAGAAGATCGCGCAGAATATCTTCAAGAAAATTTTGATAAGGCAATGGAAGACTTCAAATACATTGAAGAGGCGCGAAAAAAAATTTCTGACCGCGAACTTTCAGCGCAGCTCAATCGTATGCAAAAAGTTGCGCGTAGACTTTTGGCAAATCTTGAAAAAAATCCTGAAAGAATCCCGCTTGCATACAAGTTTATTGATTATTATCAAGACCGCGCCGTTAAAATCGTCAAGCAATATCAAGAATTGGAAGAAACCGAACTTTCAACCGACCGCGTAAAAGATTTAAAAAGCCGAATGAAGCAAACACTTTCCGCGCTTGATGACGCCTACGCCGATCAATTTGAACACGTTCTGAACGATCAGATAATTTCTGCAGACGCCGAATTGACAGTTATGCAACAACAACTTGACGCCGAAGGAATTAAAAGCCGCACGGTGGACGTTGGCGAAGTTGACGAATATGGAAACGTGCGAATTGACAGGGATTTATTAAATCAGCCGTTGGGCGGAATTGAAAGTAATGAAATAAAAAATTTGCCGGTTGGCTCAATTAACGGTACAAAAGTTCGCCACCGTCGCCGCACTTACGAAATTGAAGACGCACAATCTTTTCCTGAACATGAACGCCCTGAAATTATTCAGCAAAAATTGATTCAATCTGCGCTTGCAATTTTTCTTGGTGGTATAGGTGCGCACAAATTTTATCAAGGCAAAACTTTTCAAGGCGTTATGTATTTAATATTTTGCTGGACGTTTTTACCGGGCTTTGTCGGCTTTATTGAAGGTGTACGTTATTTGTTTATGCCGGTTGAAGATTTTTATGATCAGTACCTTAAGGACGACAAAAATAATCGACCGCGCCGAAGATAAAAAAAGACGCCGGAATTAATTTCCGACGTTTTTTAATTTGTAGAAAAAATTTAGTCAAGAATCAGCGATTTATTTTTGAGAATTTCAAGACCGGGCGCACAAGCTCCACAATCGCAGAATTTAGCACCGCTTGCTTTGAGTTCATCAGCATGAGCGGCGAATTTTTTTGCGCCGTCTTCGCCAAAAATTTGCGCGGGGATTTCAGAATGTGCAAATTCTACAAGATGCTCAATATCTGTAACGTCGCCTTCAAGTTCGGCAATAAGTTTTTGTGCGGCGTCTTTTTCGTCAGCCGTTCCAATGGAGTCAATCCAATTCTGTGCAATTTCTTTCAAGCCGCTGTAACAACTTGGCGCGGCTATCATTTTTTTTGCCAATTCGATAACGTCTGCTTTTTTCAAGTGAAACACTCCTTAAAATTATTTGTCTTTAGGAAAATATTTATTCATATAAACTTCAAAATTTTTGGCGCGGCTGTCAGCTTCAGCGGCTTCAGCTTGCAATTTGCTATGAACTTCCGCGCTTAAATCCTTTAAAATATTTTCGTTTTGCAAAATCAATTCGGCAACCATTGAACGCCCCATTGCGATACCTGCCTGAAACGCTTCAGGATCGTTTTTAAATTGTTCGATTTTAGCTTTTAACTGTTCGTCTTTGTCATTGATATTTGCCGCTAAAGCAAAAAAATCATTAAAATGTTTTTCGACGTAAGCATTTTGATCTTCAACCGTCATTGCGGCGTATTGGCGAAATTCCGGCTCTTTTTCTTTGAGTTTGTTGTCGATTTTATTTCCAACAAAAACAATCCCAACAATACCGAGTAAAGCCAAAATTCCAACAGCAATTAACAATTTTTTCAACATAATTTGTCAAACTCCTTTAGATAAAAATTTTTTTATTGTTTGAGTTTATACTCATTGATTAACTTTTTATATTCCAAATAGTTGGTGTCTTTTTCATTTTTCTCATCTTGCAATTTCTGTAAAACATCTGCGCTTAAATCTTTGGTAATGTTTTCATTTGCCAAAATAAACGTTGCAACTATCGAACGCCCCCAATTAACTTTTGCTTGAAATATTTCGGGATCGCTATCAAGTTGTTTCATAACAGTTTGAAATTCAGCCAATTCTTCATCACTTTCACCGGCAAGCGACGAAATTAAATTGTAAAAGGCGTCAACATTCTTTGAAACGTAAGCGTTTTGTTCTTCAGTCGTCATTGTAACATATTGGCGAAATTCCGGCTCGCGTTTTTCAAGTTCGCCCGTGATTTTATTTCCGACGTAATACGTGCCGCCGACCAAAACAATAACGCCAATTATCGTTAAAGCTCCAATAACCATTAAAATTTTTTTAATCAATTCAACAACTCCTTAGCTTGCTTGATTTTTCGTAGCATCAAACGTTAATTTGCATCTCAGTTAATCGCCACAATATTAACATTTTCGTAACTTTTGCGCAAGTTGTGTGATATGTTTAGAATCAAGAAACGCACTTTTTTATCGATACAATTATTGTTTGTGAAAATAAATTCTTTGGTTTATAATTCAGTTCAAATAAAAAATGAATTTTTAAGTTTGGAGGTAGCTGTGTGTCCAATATTTCAAATTTGATGGAAAAACTAAATTTGAGCATATCGGAACAGGATTTTGAGATAATATTAAAACACCCAAATTATCTTACAGGGAATTTTTATTTAAAACAATTAAACAATGCTTATGCTCAACTTGGAAAATATGTCGTAGATACTGTGAGCGCAATTTATTTATATAATAACTTCAAAACGTTTACTGTAGGTCAAATGTCTATAGGCATTACAACATTTGTAGATTACATTGAAAATTATTTCTATGAAGATTACAACTTGGCAGATATTGTAGTAAATCCATCTGATGCTAATGAAAAGCGTAGTTACGTGATTTATAAAATTGCAGGATTTATTTACAAAAAGTTTGGATTCATTAAAGTTTATGAAATTTTTCTTCCATATTTGAAAAAATTTAATCCGCTTGAAAATAAGGACTACAAAAGCACACTTCAAGAATATGCACAGCAGTATATAAAAAATTTTCCAGTTTACGAAATTTTGTCTACTGAAGGTTTAGCCCACGAAAAAATTTATAATATTCAAGTGAAAGTTGGAAATAAATTTGCGGTCGGAAGTGCCATAGGAAAAAAACGGGCTACTGTTGAGGCGGCAAAAAATTTTATCGAAAAATACAAAATTGATTATCAATCCCATGCATTGAGAGGAAAAGTTTTTCAAAAACAAAACTTTTCTACTAAAAATCCATTGTCATTGGAGCGAAAAAAATCATTGAATATTGCTCTGTCAAAATTGGGAATTAAAGATTCTGCAATGACTTACTTTCAAATGGATGAAATTTTTACACACTGTTCATATTTAACAGAACGTAAGAACGAAAATAAAAAGTCAAATGAATATTTGGCAATTTTAGGGGCAAATGTATTAAGTATGCTTTGTTGTGAATATATTATTGAAAATTATAATTTGGAAAACATCACTATTGCAAAGACACAAGGAGTTTTGGTTGACGAGGAAAATTTATCTAAAATATTGCCAAATTCGATTACAGATTATTTTTTGACTAGTTACGGTCACAAAAAAGGTATAAATGAAGTTTCAAATGGAAGAATTAAAGTTGGTATTTTCAAAAGTATCTTGGCAGCAATTTGGTTAAATTATCTTTCAACTAAGGACAACAAAATTTTAAATTGTGCAAAAAAATTTGCTGAAAGAGCCTTTAAATCTTCTATGGAAGAAAAATGGCTGGATTATACAAGCTTTATTCAAGAAATTGCTCAAAAATTTTCTTTTTCTCGCGAAGAAAAATTTTTTGAATTTAGTAAATCCACTAATAATATGTCAACTTGGAAGGCTTCATTAAAAATCACCGGCGCAAATTTTGAAATAAATTCCGAAAGTTATGGACATAATAAAAGTTCTGCAAGAAATTTGGCAGCAAAGGAAATGTTGCCGTTGCTGTTTAAATATTGTTCCAACGATTCGGAAACTAAAGAGCAATTTTCACGAATGATGAATCCCGAAGAACTTTATCTTTTTGAAATGCAAAAAAATAACCAGACAGAAAAAATTTTTGACGCAGATGAAAAAATTCACAAAAATGTTTTAAATCCAAAAGTCGTCAAAGAAATTTCTTTTGATAATGCCGAAAACGTTTTGTATATCCGCAAAGGACTTGTATTTTGTAACAAGCACAATCATAAAATATTTTCAGTCACAGGAATTTTGGCTACTTTGTCCGGAAATACGGTAAAACTCAATGTAAATTATTGTTCAGATTGTAAAATATTTTTCATTGATTATTCCGAATTCAAATATTATCGTGATATTTATGGAATTTTACTTGGAAATTATTTGATTCAAGAAAATTTTAATTCTGTTTCAGAAAATTATGAAAAATTATCAACTGAATCTGTTTTGAGAATTTGCGGTTATACTGTAAATCAAGAAGATAATTTAACTGCTGTACAAAGACATTTAATTTTAGGTAATTTAATGGACAAAGAAATAATTTCAAAACCGCGCATCATAAGATATTTACAATTTTTTATAAACAACAGCAAATATAGGGATAATATGAAAATTGCAAATAAAAAGTGGCAAGAAGATTTAATTTGGGTTAGAGAATATAAAATTGACACACAAAAACATTTTTTTATAAGTTCAATCGAAAAATTTTAATTTTTAACAAAAAAATCCTCCTTAATCGGAGGATAATTTTTTTCAAAAATTTTTTCAGCTTGCTTGATTTTTTGTCAAAGCTTTTTTGGCAACGGCAAGCATTAATTTAATTCGGTTCAGCTGATTAACTTCAGAGCTTCCCGCGTCGCAGTCAATCGCCACAATATTTGCGCCGTCGTAACTTTCGCGCAGATTGTGCATAACGCCCTTGCCGGTAATGTGATTGGGCAGGCAACCGAACGGCTGAAGACAAATAATGTTGTCAACGCCCTCTTCAATCAGCTTGACCATTTCGCCGGTTAAAAACCAACCTTCGCCCGCCATATTGCCAATACTGACATGACGGCTTGCAAGTTTGGCAGTTTCTTTGATTGAATACGGGGCGCGGAAATGTTTGGAATTTAAAAGTGCGTTTTTCATAGGACGGCGGAAAAATTCTATCAGCTGAATAAACATTTCGGCGAAAAGTTTATTTTTACGACTGCCGCCCAAAAGTTTTTGCCGTGAAATTTCATCGTAAGCCGCGTATAAGAAAAAGTCTAAAAGCTCCGGCATAACCACTTCTGCGCCTTCAGTCTCCAAAACTTTTTCCAGATAATTATTTGCAACGGGGTGATATTTAACCAAAATTTCGCCGACAATTCCAACTTTTGGCTTTTCCAAATTTTCATCAATGGGAATTTCGTCAAACTGCGCGACAAAATTTTTAACGTTGCGGCGGAAAGTCAAATAATTGCCGTTGACTAAATCAGCCCGCGCAATAGTCATACAATCTTCAAAAAGTTTATCAGTTTCGCCGCGCCGCAATTCGTAGGGGCGCATCCTGTTTGAAACATTCATCAATAAATCGCCGTAAATCGCCGCCTTCGTAACGTCCATTAAACAATCATTGCTCAAAACAAAATCATCAGTTTCAAGCCCGTAACAGGCGAAAACCGGCACTTGTCCAAAACCTGCAAACTTTAAAGCCCGCCTTAAGACGCTGATATAATTCGTTGCACGACACGCGCCGCAAGTTTGAAAAAGTACAATCGAAGTATTATTAACGTCGTAATTTCCGGACTTCAACGCGCTAATCAGTTGCCCAATTACAACAATGGCAGGGTAGCACATGTCATTATTGACGTAGCGTAAACCTAAATCAATGGCGGCTTTGTCAGGCATTGGCGGAATTTCGACGCGGTAACCGTATTTATTTAAAACCGCTTGAATTAAATCGAAATGAATCGGTGCCATTTGCGGAGCCAAAATTGTATGAGTTTTTTTGCAGTCAGCAGTAAAACGCGGACGCGGTAAAGTTTCAATTTCACGGTAAGCGACGGGAATTTTTCTCTTCAACGCGGCTAAAAGCGAACGTAAACGAATACGCGCCGCGCCCAAATTTGAAACTTCGTCAAGCTTAATCATTGTGTAAATTCTGCCGTGCGTTTCCAAAATTTCCTTGACTTGTTCAGTTGTCAGCGCGTCCAGTCCACAACCAAAGGAGCTAAGCTGAATCAAAGTAATATTTTGATGTTCGGTTGCAAAGTGCGCGGCGTGGTAAAGTCTTGCATGATAACTCCACTGATTGACAACAGAAATTTCATCAGACTTTGTAGGCAAATGTGAAATCATATCTTCAGAAATTATCGGCAGGTTGTAAGATTGAATCATTTCAGAAATACCGTGATTTATTTCGGGGTCGATATGATAGGGACGCCCAACCAATAAAATTGCCTGTTCGCCCGTGCGTTCGATACGTTTCAAAATTTCTTCGCCGTATTTTTTAACGTCATTGCGGTAATTTTCAAGTTCAATTTCTGCCGCGTCAACTGCCGCCGAAATTTCTTTTTCAGAAATGTTTTCAGATTTAAATTCTTCAGCCAAACGCTTTTTCAATTTCTTCATATCATGCACTGGCAAAAACGGCTGAATAAATTTAACATTTTTTTCCTTGAGAATATCCATATTGCCGCGAATATTTTCAGGATAACTTGCAACGATCGGGCAATTATAATAATTGTCGGAACGTGTATCAAAATTGTAAGGTTCACAAGGATAAAAAATTTTGTCTACGCCGCGTTCAATTAAATCTATAATATGCCCGTGCGCCAACTTCGCAGGATAACATAAAGAATCGCTGGGAATTGTCGCCATACCTTTATAAAAAAGTTCGGCGTTGGATTTTCCGGAAATTTCGACGCGGTAACCCAAATTTGTAAAAAACGTGTACCAAAATGGAAAATCTTCATAAATGTTCAAGACGCGGGGAATACCAATTTTGCCGCGTGTAGGATTTTCAAGCGGCTGATAATCGAAAACGCGCTTGTACTTGTAAGCGTAGGCGTTGGGAATTTCTTCAGAAGTTTTGGGCTTGCCGCCAACTCCGCGCTCACAACGGTTGCCTGTAAAATATTTGCCGCCATCAGGAAATTTTTGCATAGTTATCAAGCAGTTATTGCCGCAACGCCCGCAACGATACGACTTTGTTACAACTTCAAAATTTGTAAGTTCATCTGCAGACAAAATTTTTGAAATTTCGCCGTTGTCATTTTCCAACGCAAGAATCGCCGCGCCATACGCGCCCATAAGTCCCGCAATGTCAGGGCGAATAACTTTTTTATTTAAAATTTCTTCAATCGAACGTAAAACCGCGTCATTGTAAAACGTGCCGCCTTGTACAACAATATTTTCGCCCAAATCTTCAACGTTGCGAAGTTGCATAACTTTAAACAGTGCATTTTTGATAACTGAAAGCGCAATTCCCGCCGAAATATCGCTGACGCTTGCGCCTTCCTTCTGCGCCTGT
The DNA here is from genome assembly GCA_937877565.1 of uncultured Selenomonadales bacterium. Classification (GTDB taxonomy): domain Bacteria; phylum Bacillota; class Negativicutes; order Selenomonadales; family Selenomonadaceae; genus Quinella. The sequence goes on from CALFJB010000075.1 coordinate 125,274, forward strand.
TTAACTTTTGAGTTCATGAAAACAGTACAGCGCGTGCCTAAATCTACCGGCGCGTTTGAAGTCAACGCTTTATTTGCAAATTCGCCGACTTCCATATTTAAACCCTGCGCGAAATTTTGAATAAAACTTCCGCAACCTGCGCTACAAGCCTCATTCAAAGTTATGTTGCCAATAGTACCATCTTTGACGAAAAAGCATTTCATATCTTGCCCGCCAATATCAAGCACAAATGAAACTTCCGGGCAAAATTCTTGAGCCGCGCACAAATGGGCAAATGTTTCAACTTCCGAGCCGTCCGCGTGTAACGCCGCTTTTACAATTTGTTCGCCGTAACCTGTAGTAAAAACTTTTGCAATTTCAACATTCGGCGGAAGATTTTTATACAGCTCCTGAATTTGACTTACGACGGTTTTTAAAGGTGAGCCGCCGTTAGATTTATAATTTGTGTAGAGAATTTCTTTATTTTTACCAATCGCGCAGATTTTCGTTGTAGTCGAGCCCGCGTCAATTCCAATAAAAATTTTGCCGACGTAATTTTTTAAATCGCCGCGTTTAACTTTTGCCGAATCGTGACGACTGCGAAAATTTTTATAATCTTCGTCATTATTGAATAAAATAAAATCTGCCTTGCGAGTTTCAGTTTTGGCGGCGTCTTCAGATTTTTTAATTGAGTCTTCCAATTCTGCCACAGAAAAATCTTTTGCCTCTTCGCTAAGTGCCGCGCCCGCCGCTACAAAATAATTTCCATTGTCGGTATTAACAACTTGCTCCGGCGAAAGTTTCAGCGTTTCGATAAATCTTTTTTTGAGTTCCGGCAAAAAGTGCAACGGTCCGCCCAAAAATGCTACAACGCCTTCAATAGGTCTGCCCTGCGCCAAATTTCCAATAGTTTGATTTACTACCGCTTGAAAAATCGAAAGGGCAATGTCAGCCTTTTTTGCGCCGTCATTCATTAAAGCTTGAATGTCAGTTTTTGCGAAAACGCCGCAACGTGAAGCGATTGTATAAATTTGTTTGCCTTTTTCAGCCAAAGAATTTAAGCCGAGTGCGTCAGTTGAAAGCAGGCTTGCCATATGATCAATAAATGAACCCGTACCGCCCGCGCAAACGCCATTCATACGAACTTCCGGCGCACCTTTCAAGTAAATAATTTTTGCATCTTCGCCGCCTAATTCAATAACTGTTTCAGTTTTTGGGATAAAATTTTCAACCGCAGTTTGACAGGCTATAACTTCCTGAACAAACGGCAGGGAAATTTTTTTGGCAATTCCCATACCTGCCGAACCCGCCAAAGCAATTTTAAATTTCGTTTCGCCAACGATATTTTTCAGCGTCGATAAAGTATTTGTAAGCGCAGTACCAATTTCTGAAAAGTGCCGCGAATAATTTTTATGAAGTATTTTTTTGTCGTCGTCCATGACAACATATTTAATCGTCGTGGAGCCGATGTCAATTCCGACTTTCATAAACTTTTCACCTCTATACAATTTTATAATTCTGCGTTATCATTGTCAATGAAATAAACTTAGGAAAATTTTCGGTTGAAAGGAAAAAATTATGAATTACCGAGACAAATATTTTGAGGAAAATAAATCTGAAAACGGCTGGTACACCTGCGCGAAGTGCGGCAAAAAATTTCGTAAGAAAGATATTGACGTGGATCATATTGTGCCGCAAAAACTTCGTGAAACAGATCCATTTTACAATTTTGACGGTCTGCACAATTTGCAGTGTCTCTGTAAGCATTGCAACCGCTCCAAGAAAGATAACACTGACGGCGTAATTAAAACTTTAGTCAAACATAACGCCAAACGCGCAGTTAAAAAATTTAAAGGCGCAGTTACCGGAATTTTTAAAAGTGAATCAAAGTCAAAAACTAAAAAAACTTCAACTACTTCAAAAACCAAAACTACAACGCCTAAAACTTCAGCCACTTCAAAAACTAAAACTGCAACGCCTAAAACTTCAGCCACTTCAAAAACTAAAACTGCAACGCCCAAAACTTCAGCCACTTCAAAAAGTAAAACTGCAACGCCTAAAACTTCAGCAACTACAAAAAGTAAAACTGCAACGCTTAAAACTTCAGCAACTTCAAAAACTAAAACTGCAACGTCAAAAACTCCTTCAAAACAAAAATCAAAGTAATTTGGTAATTTTTTAATTTCAAGTTGACAAAGATAAAATTAGCAGGGTACAATAAATCAAATTTAAATGGCGAAAAAAAATTATTGGAGGCGTGGCAGGAGATGATAAAAAAAATTTTGGGCGGCTTGAGTGTATTGTTCGTCATTGGGATTTTTGCCGGTTGTTCAAATGACGCCACTAAAACGCAAGTGGTAACAAAGCCTACAAAAATTCAGACAGATAATTCAGACTCAAATAAAAAAGCTAAACTTTACACCGAAGATTTGAAAATTACTCAAGATGAATTTGTTGCAGTTTATAACGATATGTTGAAAAATCTTGCCCAAAATAGCGGGCAAGACTACGACCACTTAAAAATAACTACGGACGATCCAAAAACTGTTGAGCAAACTCAAAATGGCGCAACTCATTTTTATTCCGGTGAACGCGGCTTTATAAGCATTTTTAGAAACAGTCAAGGCGATTCAACAATTTGTACGGCGATGATCACTGCTAAAACAAATTACAAATTGTCTGATATGATGGCGGAAGTTGAGGCGTTGACGCAAGCCGCCACTCAAAAAGAACATAATTTTAAAAACGTTATGGACTTCGTGAGAAACTCTCTGCAGTCTCAAAAATCAAACGCCACGAATATTGACGGCTTGGTAGTCAGCTACAATGAAACGGGAAATTATTTAACCATAATTGCGGAAGATGCCAAAGTTGGCAACGGCTTTGAAAGAATGGTTGATAACATTATAGATTCTGCGAAAGTCGGCGGCTATTGGCGCAATTAAAATTTTAATATAGAAAAAAATTTGGCAGTCTCAAAAATTGGGACTGCTTTTTTTATTTTGGCGATAAAGCTTTTTGAAAAATTTTTGCTAACATAATTGAAAAGAATTATTTTTGAATGGAGCTGATAAAAAATGAATGACGGTGAAAAGTTATGCTGACATTAATAATTATTGCGGTTATATTGGTTATAGTTTTTGGCGAAGATCCAAATTTTGGCAAACGTCATAAATTTGAAGAAAATTACAATCTTCACTTGAAAGCAGATGCGCCGGAATTATACAACGATTTAAAAATAATTGCGTCCCTTGCTCCTGAATCAGAAGAAAAATAAGGTCTTTTAAAAACAAATATTGAAGGCTTCAGTATTGCCTTTAAAGAGAACAACAAACAAAAAATAATCGAAATAGTTTTGTGTATGGATATGAATTTTGGGCAAGACAACGAAGACGAAGACGCGCCGAGTTATTCTTTTCCTTTCCTTGTTGCTGCAATGCGTGCCATTGATTCAGGTTTTAACGAGAAGGCTCTGGACTTTACGTCAAATATGTTTAATGTTTGTATTGATGACAGCGCGAAATTTACTCACGCACACGCCCAGTACCTTATAGCCAATGCACAAGGCGGCAATCAATCACAAATGGACGCCGCTATTGAAGGAATGCACCAAACTTATAACCCGCAAAAAAATTTTATTTATGAAGACAATTTTTACACAGTTACTTCAGATTATGGCGATTTTTACAAAAATGATAAATGGAATGTCAAAATTCGTGTTATGAAAAAATCCACCGTTGAAAAACTTGCAAAAGCCGCCAATGGGCAAAACGCTCAATGACATAAAAATTTTTGAGGAGGTGATAATATGGCAATAGCAGTTTCAGGTTGCATAATTCTCAACGAAGACAGCGCACGCGGCAGAATGACTTATCAGCGCAAATGCGAATACTGCGGCAACCTTTCTGAAAAAGTTACAACCGGCTTAGTCAAAAATCAGCTGACAACTCATTTTAAGTGTCCAAAGTGCCACCAAAATAATACTGTTCACATCAAAGGTTGATTGAAATTTTTTAAACGTGATTGGAAGTCGTGAAAATTTTTCCGGCTTCCAATTTTTAAATATCGCCGAGCAATGGAGATTCTTCCGCGTCAAAAAGTGCAGCGTTAGTTTTGTCAATTCCCCAATGATGCACAATCCCCGAAAAAATTATTGCCT
>CALFJB010000076.1 GCA_937877565.1 uncultured Selenomonadales bacterium
CGCACTTAGTTTCTTGCACGCTCCTATTTGAAGTTAATTGGGCGGCACAGGACGGGCTTTTTTATTTTCAAAAATCTATTTCATGTCAACTGTTTTCTAATTTTTAAACTTTTTCATTAACATTTTTGCCAAACAATCCCGAAGGTTTTACCAATAACACCAAAATTAAAATTGCAAACGCTGCCGCGTCTCTAAATGTAGATGATAAAAATCCTGCCACAAGTGCCTCTATTACACCCAAAATTATTCCGCCAACAACTGCGCCGGGTAAAATTCCTATACCGCCCAAAACTGCCGCTACAAACGCTTTTAAGCCCGGCATTATTCCCATCAGTGGATCAATCGTGTTGTAATAAACGCCAACCAAAACTCCTGCCGCCGCCGCCATACTTGAGCCAATAAAAAATGTTACAGAAATTATTTTGTCTGAATCTATTCCCATTAATTGCGCCGTTTCAGTGTCGAAACTTGCCGCACGCATCGCCTTTCCAAGTTTCGTTTTCTGTACTATGTAAGTTAATATCGCCATTAAAATTATCGTTATCGCAAATATCAAAAGTTGTTGCCCGTTGATTATAAATCCCGCCACGTCAAACGAAAAATTCAAATCTGTACTTGGAAACGTACGCGGCGTCGGTGTTACGAAATACATTCCCGTATATTCAAGGAAAAATGACACGCCAATAGCCGTTATCAAAATTGAAATTCTCGGCGCGTGACGAAGTGGTTTATACGCCAATTTTTCTACTACCATTCCAAGACAGCCCGTAACAACCATTGAAATTAAAAGTGCGGGCAAAATTGGTAAACCTGCCGCCGTTACGCCGAAAAATCCCAAATACGCGCCAACCATATAAATATCGCCGTGCGCAAAATTTATCAGCTTGATAATTCCATAAATCATCGTATAGCCCAGCGCAATTAACGCGTAAATGCTGCCAAGCGAAACGCCGTTTATCAACTGTTGGATCAGCTGATGAAAAAAATCCATTAAAAAAACCTCCCTGCAAAATTTACAGGAAGATTTTAACTTTTTATCGCTGTAATGTCACGCTTTATTTTTTAAATGTTGCAAGTTCCGCAATTTAAATTTCTATATTTAACGCTGTCAACGTCTTCATAAATTGTCGGCGAAAGGTTATTTTCGTAAACTTGAACCACAACATCGCGCTGGCGTTCGGTGTACTGATTTATCAGCGTATCTGTTGCCAAATTTGCAATAATCGAATTCAAAGTTTTAACTGCTGGTTCTTTGACATCTGCGCCGCGCACATAACCTTTCTGCACTAAACCTGCGCGAACATTTTTATCAGGATGAATTTCTTTTGCAATTTCATTCGGCTTGAGGCGTTTCAAACAGGAGAGGCAAACTTTATCGCCAATTCTAACCAAAATTACTTCGCCGCTCATATCAATAATTTTGCCGTCCTCAACCGTGATATTTACTCCGGCAGTTATGAACGGAACAAAATATTTGAACGCCAATTCTTGAATGTGAAAGCGGCTTGCGTGATTGTCCGTCGCAACCAAAATCCAATCTGAATCTGCCAAAACTTTTTCAACTTCAAAATCAAAAACATTATTATTCAGCGCGGTTATCGTAGCATTGGGATTTATTTTCAGCAGATTATTTTTAATCGCCTCAACTTTTACCCGTTCATTAACGGCATCTTCATAAGTTGCTGCAACAATTCTATTTAAATTTGAAATTTCCAATTTGTCAAAGTCAATCAAATTTATATAATTAAAGCCCATATGTATAAGATTTTCGGCAAGAATTGATCCAATACCGCCAACTCCAACTACAGAAATTTTTTGATCGCCGGTAATTTTTCTCATATTGTCAAGACCTAGTGCAAGTACACTTCTATTAAACATTTCTGCAACTTCAGATTTAATTTTTTTTTCGGTAGTGAATTTTGAATCTGACGAAGGAATATTTTCAGCAACTTTTTGAGTTTTAATTAGCGCGGGGACTTTTACGGCGCGTCCATTTTCCAAAAACCAATAACGCGCTTGATAATCTGTTTGAGAAAGTACTATCGACGCATAAAAAATTTCTGCGCCTTCATCTGCAAGATAGTTTACAAAATTTATTTCGTCCCTGTCGTCCGTGCCGGAAAACCAAACGTTACTATTTGAAAAAGGGTGCGTGTGTACGTCAATCATTGTATCAATGTCAATTCGCTCTTCAATTTCCAAAAGTCTTTCACGTAAAAAATTTCCTGAAACTCTCAAAGAAGTTACAGATTGATTTGCATAGTATTCTGAATCCGGAAAATAAACATCTCTAACCGTGATTATGCACAAATCGCCAATAATATTTTTTTTGCCCAAAAGGCAAGCGTAATATTCATGGCTGCTGTCGGCTAGCAATTTTTTTCTTAAATCGCTTAATCCTTGATTAGGAAATTTAATTTGAACGCGCAGGGAATTTTCTTTTGGTGGCGCAGAATTTTTTTTAGATTTTTTATTTGACAAAGTGCCACCGCCTCAATCTTCCAAAGGATGAGTTAAAACGTCTTTGCAAATTGTAAGAATATCCCAAAGATTATCGCCTTTGCGCCAATCGCTGACAACGCGCAAATGTGCAGGTTGCCACGCCTCCGGCTTAATGTGCGTACAATACCATTTCCAGTTACCTTGTGACATAAATTCTATTTCTTCGGGAGTTTCGCCAAACGCGCCGCCAAAACCGCGATTGTAAAAATGTGAAGCATTCGCCGGAATTTGCAATGTTGCAGGCAAATAAAATCCGTTCGTTGGCAAGTCTGGATATTGATCGGGAAAAATTAACATCATTTTTACAAAGTTGACGCCGGGATTTGCATTTTGCCATTCTTGAGGAAGTAAAAAGCCGCTGAAAACTACGTAGTTGCACTCTTCGTCCAATTCAACGGGACTATTTTTAAACATTTTGGCGGAAACGTCAATAACTTGATCTTCAATAACGCGCTTGCGCCAACTTTCTTTGTTGCCGAAATAACTTGCCGCCTTCACACGGTCGGGAACGGTTGTAAATTTTTCGCCGTCTCTGATTCCGTATTTTCTGCCGGGAATAAGTTTATCTCTGTTGGCGGCGTCGGTATTTCTGATAACTGCGCGGGTGTTTGGATTAACACGCCTGCCGGTTGCTCTGATAATATCTTCTGAACTTGCAGAATCAGGAACATTAACGCGCTTGCCATTAACAATTACTGTTGCCATTTTTTTCCTCCTCATTCGGTACAAATTCTTTATCATATTCATCAGAATTTTCTTCAGCATCAACAACAATTTCTCCGGCTTCATTTAACCAATATTCTAAATTAATGTAGCCCGAACTTTTCAAAGCAAGTTCCCGCGCCATATTGGAATCAAACGCCGCAACTTCGACGCGCACACCTTTACCGCGCATTTCCAAAACTACCGGAATAAAATCTTTGTCGCCGCTAACCAAAACTACAACGTCCGGCGAACTTTCATAGACAACGCGCGAAATATCCATAGTTATTTCAACATCAAAATCGCATTTGTAACTTTCGCCTGCAAATCCTCCAACTTTCGATTTGACGATATAGCCTTTTTGCCACAAGTCCTCAATTTTTGCGTCCATAGCGTGTTCTTGACGCGGATCAATCGGCACGTAAGCATAGGCAACTTGCAAAATTCTCTGTTCTGTTTCTTCAGCCAAATAATTCAACAATTCGCCGTAGTTTACGTGATAATTAAGATAATTCGCCGCAGCATTTACATTCGCATAATCCAAAAATACAGCAACTTTCAAATTTATCACCTCTATAAAATTTTCTATACCTATTATAGCATAAAACGGGGGGGGGGTATGTCAATAGGTTATTTTAAAACTTTTAAACGATTTAATTAAATCTTGTAATTTCAAATTATCTGCTGTAAAATATCTGCGCGTTTGCGCGGCGGCAGGAATTATTATTTTCTGCGGCGAATAGTTTTCTGTAATTTTTATGAAAGGATGTTTTTTGTTAATGAAAATGAAAAAACTTTTTTTTACAGCGGGGCTAATGCTTTCAATGTTGCTTACAGGTTGCGGCGAAAATTCCGGTACTCCAACTGCCACTAATCAAACTGAAAAAATTGTTATCGGTCTTGATGACGAATATGCACCAATGGGATTTAAGGACGAAAACAATCAGATTGTAGGCTTTGACGTGGATTTAGCAAAAGAGGCTACAAAACGTCTCGGCAGTGAAGTTGAATTTAAAGCGATTGACTGGAGCAGTAAAGAGGCTGAAATTCAATCCGGCAGAATTCAAATTATTTGGAATGGCTTAGATATTACTCCCGAACGCCAAGAAAATTTACTTTTCAGCGATCCTTATATGGATAACCGCCAAATTATTTTTGTACGTGCGGGCGAAGATTCAGGTATTGCCGCTGAAACAGATTTAGCAGATAAAGCAGTTGGTACTCAAGCGGGTTCAACCGGCGAATCTAACATTACGGCTAATGCAGATTTGCGAAATTCTTTCAAAGAATTTAAAACTTACGGCGATTATGTAAGCGCGTTTATGGATTTGGAAAACGGACGCCTTGACGCCGTAGTTTGTGATGAAATTGTTGGACGTTACTACATTGCAAAACATCCTGACAAATTGCAAGCTCTTGATATTACAGTTGGTCCAATCAGTCAATTTGGTATTGCCTTCAAAAAAGATAATACCGAGCTGCGCGACAAAGTTCAAAAAGCGTTTGATGAAATTGTTGCTGACGGTACAGCCACAAAAATTTCTGAAAAATGGTTCGGCGCAGATTTAATCAAGAAAAAATAATCAATGGATAAATATTTGAATATGGCGTACTTGATATTACAGGGCGCGGAAGTTACATTAACAATTTTCGTCGTAACCTTGATATTGAGTTTGCCACTGGGCGGGCTTGCAGCGTTAGGCAGAATTTCAAGTTTTGCTCCGTTGCGTTATCTAATGGAATTTTATGTTTGGGTAATGCGCGGGACGCCGCTAATGCTCCAACTGTTATTTTTCTATTTCGCCCTGCCGATGGTAGGAATAATGTTGCCGGACTTTGCGGCAGCTCTTTTAGCATTTACTTTGAATTATGCGGCGTACTTCGCAGAAATTTTCCGCGCCGGTATTCAAGCAATACCGAAAGGACAATATGAAGCGGCGGTTGCATTGGGATTAAAACATTGGCAGATGATGCGCCACGTAATTTTCCCGCAAGTTTTGCGCGTGGTACTTCCGCCAATTTCAAATGAAACTATCAACCTTGTAAAAGATACGTCGTTGATTTATATTTTGGCGATGAATGATTTACTGCGCGTGGCGCGAACGATTGTACAGCGTGAATTTGATATTACGCCTTTTGTTATCGCCGGAATATTTTATCTTGCAATGACGGCAATTTTAACTTGGGGCTTTAAAAAACTTGAGCAAAAATACGGTTCATATGAAACTTAAATCTAAGTTTTAGCGGTTAGCCGTTAGAAAAATTCCCTAACCACTAGTCGCTAATCACTAACCACTAATGAAGAGGAGGCTTGTATGGTAAGAAAAATTTTATGTAGTCTCCTCATTTTTTTATTTTCAATTTCCATTTGTGAGGCGGCGAATTTAACCGGCAAAACTCAAATAAAAGATTTGCGTTATAGTCTCGGTTCCGGCACTTTGCGAATTGTCCTTGATATTCCAAAACAGGTTGAATTTAAAGAATCTTATGCAGAAAATCCTTCGCGTTTGGTTGTGACTTTGAAAAACACCTGGATTGACGTTAAGAAAATGAAACGAGATATAGAATTAGTTTCTACCGTTGCCAAAAGAATTAAGTTGGCGCAATTCGACGATTCAACAGTTAGAGTTGTAGTTGAAACTATGGCTGATGTAAAAATTTTTTGGCTAAATGGCGGTCCTGCCGGTAAGCGTTTGGTTATTGATATTGGCAACGCTGATTTTAAACCGAATGACGAACTCAACAAGCAGCAGCAATCCAAAGAAAAAACCGACGATAAAAAAACTAATGACGATAAAAAAACCACTGATAAAAAATCTGACAAAGATAAAAAATCTTCAAAAGATGACAAACAGTCTGACGAAAATAACAACGACAACGAAGACGAAAATTTTGACAACAACGACACTTACAAAAATGAAACCGAAGAAAATACCGAAGAAAATACAGATAATGAAGTTGACGAGCCTTTTACTGATAAAAAATCCGACAAAGATAAAAAATCTGACAAAGATAAAAAGTCCGACAAAGATAAAAAATCTGACAAAGATAAAAAATCCGACAAGGATAAAAAATCTGACAAAGATAAAAAATCTAAGAAAGATAAAAAATCTAAGGACAAAAAAGGCGACGTTGACGAACCGTTCAATGAAATTGATGACGAATTGGATAAAATTTTGACGCTTGAAGGAAAAGTTATTGTAATAGATCCCGGACACGGCGGCGGCGACGCAGGAGCTATTGGTCCAACCGGCGTAATGGAAAAATCTGTAACATTGCGCGTTGCACTTAAACTTGAAGAAATGCTCAAAGAAGCAGGCGCGGAAGTTATTATGACGCGGCGCACAGACAGGCAAGTTTCATATAAAGGCGATAAAGCATCAGCGATTGAAGAATTGCAGGCGCGTTGTAACGTGGCGAACAAAGCTAAGGCAACAATTTTCGTTTCAATTCACGCCGACAGCTTCACGAATCCTGCGGCACGCGGTACAACCGGTTACTATTATTCAAAGACTGAAGGCACATCCGCAATAAGGCTTGCAGATGCAATTCGGCGCGGAGTTTGTGAACAACTGCGTACACCAAGTCGCGGCACAAAGCCTCAAGATTTTTATGTGATACGGCATACAGATATGGCGGCAACTTTAATTGAATTGGCGTTCATTTCAAATCCTGACGAAGAAAAACTTTTGGATTCAGACGAAGGAATTTTAGCGGCGGCGCAAGGAATTTTTGACGGTATCGAAGATTATTTTGGTTGAGGTGAATTTGATGAAAACAATTTTGACAGGCGACAGACCAACCGGAAAATTACATTTGGGGCATTACGTTGGAAGTTTGCGGGAACGTGTAAAGCTCCAAAATTCCGGCGAATACGATAAAATTTTTATAATGATAGCAGACGCGCAAGCTTTAACAGACCATGCAGATAATCCCGCCGCCGTTAGAGAAAATATTTTGAACGTGGCACTTGATTATTTGTCAGTTGGATTGAATCCTGAAAAGTCAACAATTTTTATTCAATCGCAAATTCCCGCACTTTTCGAGTTGACGGCGTACTATTTAAATTTGGTAACAGTTTCACGGCTTGAAAGAAATCCTACAGTAAAAAATGAAATTGCACAGAAAAATTTTGAAACGAGTATACCGGCGGGCTTTTTGTGTTACCCTGTCAGCCAAGCTGCAGATATAACGGCGTTTGATGCAAATGTTGTACCTGTTGGCGAAGACCAAGCTCCAATGTTGGAACAGGCGCGGGAAATTGTCCGCAAAATGAATGAACTTTACGGCGAAGTTTTAATTGAGCCAAATATTTTCTTGTCAAGTAACGAAACTTGCCGCCGTCTGCCCGGTATTGACGGCAAAGCGAAGATGAGTAAAACTTTGGGCAACTGCATTTATCTTAGCGACGATTCAAAGACACTTGCCGCCAAAGTCAAGGAAATGTATACAGACCCTTTGCATATCAAAGTTTCAGACCCCGGACACATTGAAGGCAACGTCGTTTTTACGTACCTTGACGCTTTTTGCGAAGATAAAAAAACTGTTGCCGAAATGAAGGAGCATTATCAACGCGGCGGCTTGGGCGATGTTAAAGTTAAAAAATTTTTATTGGAAGTTTTGGAAGAAATTTTAACGCCTATTCGCGACCGTCGCGCAGAATATGAAAATAATCCCGATGAAGTTATGAAAATTTTAAAAGCCGGTACAGCCGTTGCAAATGAAAAAGCTGACGAAGTTTTAAAGCGCGTAAAAAATGCAATGAAGATAAATTATTTCGATTAAAAAAATTAGCCGTCCAAATTTTCAGGACGGCTTTTTTATTTTAGAAATTTTGCAAAAAAAATAGTCCGCCATTGCTGACGAACTTTAAAAAAATTTTAAGCTGTAATTGCGTTTACTTTCAAAGTCAATCTTGATTTTTTACGAGCAGCCGCGTTTTTGTGAATTGTATTATTGGCAGCAGCTTGATCAATAGCTTTATAAGCGGCGGGCAAAAGTTTTTTGGCTTCTTCCGCGTCATTTTTTGCAATAGCAGCAATAACTTGTTTTTGAGCTTTTTTCATACGTTCTTTTTCAGCGACGTTACGCGCATGGCGTTTAGCGTCGAGTTTAACACTTTTAACTGATGATTTAATGTTTGGCAAATCCAAAACCCCTTTCAAAAGATTGATTTAACGCAGGGAAGTTTAGCACAAGACTTGAAAAATTGCAAGAAAAAAATGATTTAAGTTGCAAAAAGCAAATTTCGATATATTAAGCGTAAATTAACAACGCAATAAAAATAACAAAAATATAAAAAATTTTAAGGTCAGACGAAGTAAAAACCATGACAAGGAGCGTCATAGAAATCTGACCCGTCGGCAGGAAGTAAGCCGAAAATATAAAAGAAAGGTGATTTATTATGATGCGTTCCCTGTTTTCCGGCGTTTCAGGTTTGAAAAACCATCAGACTCGCATGGACGTTATCGGCAACAACATTTCAAACATTAATACGATCGGTTTTAAATCAAGCCGTACAACTTTTTCAGATATGCTTTCACAAACACAATCTGCTGCAGCCGCGCCAAATGGTACGCTTGGCGGTATTAACCCGCGTCAAGTTGGTCTTGGTTCAGCTGTCGCCAGTGTCGATATGGTTTTTACAGACGGTTCAGCGCAAGCAACCGGCAAAAATACCGACCTTACACTTAATGGCAATGGACTTTTCGTATTGCAAAACGGCGGCGCAAATTATTATTCCCGTGACGGCGCGTTTGAATTTGATACAAACGGTAACTTTGTTTTGCCCGGCAGTGGTCTTTTCGTTCAAGGTTGGAATGCAGTTGACGGCAATTTAAATACCAACGGCGCAACTGAAAATATCGTCGTTCGCAGTGGTCAAACAATGCCCGGTACTCAAACTACAACCATTGACTATTCCGGCAACATTAACGCGGCTGATCCCACAATTACCGCAATTACTTATACTTCAGGCGGCGGCACGGCTGATCCAAGTTCAGTTATCCAATCTAAAACCGTTAAATCTATTGACGTTCGCCTTGCACAAAATGTCACTTATGACGCCCGCTCAATGACTTTGAATGTTACAGATACCAACGGCAACCAAATTGACGCCGGACAATTTGAAAATGGCGAAACTTATGCTACCACCGGCTTGAATGCTGAAAAAATTGAAGGCGTCGTTATCGGCAGAATTGACTATACTTTAGACAACACAATTACAACTATTGAAGGCGATCAAAGCGTTACCGTCATTCTTTCAAACGGTACAAGCCACACTTTCACAGGTATTACTGCCGGAACAGAATATAAACTTGGTGAAACGCTTGCCAATACTCCAGGTTATACCGCTGCGGATATGGCAGACGATTCTGACGCCACTGTTACAAAAATTATTGTAAGAGACGACACAAAAGCTTATACTTATCCTCAAAGTATCGGTTACAACGCCGGTGATATTGTCAAAGTAATTTATACTGATGATAGCGTTGAATCTGTCAATAACGGCACTTATTCTGTCAATGAAGAAGTTTTCAACACGGTTAATGTTGACGGCGTAAACGTTATAGCCGCGACTTTGACTTTGAGCGACGGTACTACCCGCAAAGTTACAAGCGGTTTCTATGAAAGAAATCACAGCGTACCTATTACAACTGTTGTAACTGTTTACGATTCTGAAGGTAACGCGCACGCCGTCCCCGTCCTTATCGATAAAGACAGAAGCAGTAATGACACGCTTATTAATTCAGATGCTATGATGCTTGCCCGCGTCGTTGACGAAGACGGCAACAGAATTAATTATGCTACTTTAGAAAAAGCTGAAGATGAAGCCGGAAATTTAAAATACAAATATACAATGGCTAACGGCGATTCAGCATTGGTTGACCCAGACCAAGTTACATGGGATAACCGTTGGCGCGTTTATATGGCTCCTGGTGAAGGTTTGGCAGGTCCTACATATCATTTCACAATGGACGAAGAAGACGGCTCCCAAACTTCAGGATTTTTAAATGTTGTTATGGACGATTTGAGCGGCAACCCTGTTGACGGTGCGCCTTCCTACATTTACTTTAATGAAGACGGCTCTTACAGCTCCGCCGCAACTGCAGGCGCGTCACTTTATACAGTTTATGCAAATGGTAACGGTGCTTCGCCTACAACTTCATCTATCGGCTTTGACGCTGTAACGCAATACGCGGGCAATACCACTGTTTACGGTATTTCTGACGGCAACGCTTACGGCGTTTTGCAAAGAGTTGAAATTAATGAAGGCGGTATTCTTACCGGTACTTATTCAAACGGTATTATCCGCAACGAAGCTCAAATTGCTGTCGCGCAGTTTACAAATAACGCAGGTCTTACCAAAGTAGGTACAAGCCTTTATCAAGAATCCAACAACTCCGGCACTCCAAATATTAAAACCGTTCATGCACTTGGACTTTCAATTACTCCTTCATCTTTGGAAATGTCTAACGTTGATCTTGCTAATGAACTTGCAGAAATGATTATCACTCAACGCGGTTTCCAATCCAATTCCAAGATTATAACTGTTGGCGATGAAATGCTTGAAACTATCGTCAATATGAAGAGATAATTTTTTAACCAATAAAAAAATCAGCCGTTCAGAAAGGAGCGGCTTTTTTAGTTTTTGATATTTAATACGGCTTTTCTTTCTTTGGTGCAAAGAAAGAAAACCCTACCAAAAGAAAGAAACAGCTGCACATAACGACATCACGTCGTTAAGTGCAGCGGGCGCACGTCCGTGTGCGCCCATTAACAAACAAATAATTTTTCTAAACAATTCCAATTTTTTTCAAGTAGGTATAAATCCCGCCGTCTTCGCTTGTGTCGGTAATGTTGCTTGCAACTTCCAGAATTTTTTGCGGCGCGTTGCCCATTGCCACACTTTGAGGAATATATTCAAGCATTTCAATATCATTGTAGTTGTCTCCAAACGCTATTGCCTCGTCAATCGTAAAACCGTAATGTTTCAGCAAAACTTCTATACCCGTCGCCTTTGAAACGCTTTTATCCATAATTTCCAGTAAGTGCGGTGCAGACCTTACAACATTTAAATTTGAAAATTGTGCGCCAAGTTTACTTTCCATTTCTTCACAAGTCGGCGGCTCGCACATTATCAAAATTTTGTTCGGTAAAATTTTTTCAGCAATTAAATCTTCAAAATTAGCAATTTCAGCCTGTGCTTGAGTTATATCAATTTCTCGTTGCACGCGCTTATCAATTTTGCGGACGTACCATTTGCGCCCGGTATAATAATTTATTGAAATATCTTGCCAACCGTTTTCAATAGCCTTTAAAATTTTTTTAGTGTCGTCAAGCGGCATTTTTTTATCGTACAAAATTTTTTCGTCGTCAGTTAAAACAAGTGCGCCACTGTAACTTATAACCGGCGTATGTGGCAAATTTATTCCGTTGGTAATGGGATAAATCGCCTCCGGCATCCGCGCTGATACAAACGCAAATTTTATTCCCTGCGCGAGAATACTTTTTAAAGCTTTTTCGTGCAACGCGGGAACGCTTTTATCTTTCTTTAAAAATGTCCCGTCAATGTCAGATAAAATTATTTTTACCGCCATAGTAATTTCAACTCCTCTAAATTTTTATGAAATAAATTCTAGATTAACGCAATAATTTTTTCAACTGCCATAAATTTTATTATCAATTAAATTTTGAAACATTAGCCGCTAAAAATTTTTTCAATGATCACTTTGCCAAATTTTTTTGGTTAAAACGTCGATACAAGAAATTTTTCCTCGCGGCAAAAATGAGCCGGTATCCATTAAAGTTATTTTGTTAGGTAGACGAACGGGGAAATACGGGTCTCTGTCTTCAAGTCCTTCAAGCGTTCCCAAATACGGCGTCGGCGTGTGTCCGCAAATAACTTCCGCGTCGCCATTATAATCGTTGTAAAATTCTTCACGTATCCAAAGTAGCGATTCATCATTTTGCTTTTCAAGCGGTACACCTGGCTTTAATCCGGCGTGTACAAAAATATAATCCTTGCCGTTAATTTTCATTTTGTGATACAGCGGGCGATCGTAAATAAATTTCAACGCCTTTTTCAAAAAATCAGGATCAGTTTTGCACCATTCGTCAATTTCAGCCTTCGTAAATTTTCCGCCGTTCGGAAGCCAAACTGTAGATTCAAAAGTTCCCATCAAATAATAATAAAGCATCATTTGTTCATGATTGCCGCGCAGGACTACAACGTTTTTTTGTTCGCTCATCTTCATTGCCCATTGCAGGCAGTGTAAATTTTCGTCGCCCCTGTCGATATAATCGCCAAGCATTATCAGAAAATCTTTTTCGGCGTCGAAATTAATTTTATTAAAAACTGAAGACAATCTGTCAAAACGTCCGTGAATATCGCCCAGCGCAAAAATTCGTCTGTACTCCATAAAAAAATCACTCCAACTTAAAATAGTTGGAGCAATTATAACATATTTATTTCAATTCGTAACAATAATTTTCAAAATTGGTGCTCATTGAGGGACTCGAACCCCCGACCCCTTCCATGTGACGGAAATGCTCTACCAACTGGGCTAAATGAGCGCAAAAAAAAATGGTGGGGCTGACAGAACTCGAATCTGTGACCTCCTCGATGTCAACGAGGCACTCTAACCAACTGAGCTACAACCCCTTATTGTCTTTCAAACAAGTTGTATTATAATCACTAAAATTTAAATTGTCAAGAAAAAATTTTTCCGGCTTAAAATTGTAATTTTTTATCATTTGAATTATACTACAAGTTGTTTTGCAGATTTTTGAGGAGGTTTTAAATTTGAAAGCCGTTGAAGTGGAAAAACTTAAGCCGGGAATGATAGTAGCGCAATCAGTTTTAAATTCGGATTTTGTCGTGATATTGTTGGCAAATACCGTACTCAACAACAAGCACATTCTCATTTTGAAAAATTTGCAAGTTCCAAGCGTGAATGTGAAGGACGAATTTGACTTAAGTAAAATTTATCAACAGGCAATGGCGTTGAAAAATAAAACTTCGTCATTTGTACAAGATTTTGAAAAACTTGCAAAGCTGGCAAAAAAGATTTTTGAAGAAATAAAAAACGAAGGCGAAATAAAAAGTGCCGTTTCAGTACTAGCCGCGAAAATTTTGCCAATGGCTGATAATGCCGGTTCGATAAATCATCTTTTTGGAATGAACAATTCAAATTTTGAATTGCCGTATCATTCGGAGCGCGTGGCGATTTTTGCCGGAATTATTGGAAAGTGGATGCACATGGAATGGGAAGATATTCGTACACTTGTCACGGCGGCTTTTTTACATGACGTTGGGAAATATAGATTTCCGGCGCAATTTTTGGCGAAACATCCTGCAGACTTGGAAGGCGTTGAAATGCAACTTTATAGGACGCACAGTCAAAGCGGCAGAAATTTATTGCAAGGATTTAAATTTGAGGAGCCAATACCTTCAATAGTTTTTCAACACCACGAATATATGAACGGTACGGGCTTTCCAATGGGAATACGCGGCAAAGATGTTCATCAGTTTGCAAAAATAATAGCCGTAGCTGATGCCTATGATAGATTAATGGCGGAACGTCCCGGCTTTGTAAAGAAAACGCCGTTTGACGCGCTAAGACTATTGGCGAAGGAACAATATGCACATTACGACCCGTTTGTTTGTATGCCGTTTATAACGCAGCTGAAAGATCATTTGATAGGCTCCAATGTGAAGTTGAAGGACGGCAAATCCGGCAAAGTAATTTTTTATCCGAAAGATTATGCGTCGTTGCCGGTTATAAAACTTGAAGACGAAACGGAATTTGACTTAAACAAAGACTCGGAAAACTTAATTGTTGAGTACAGTGCCGAATGAATCTTTTTGGTGAACGTAGGAAAAATAAATTTGTCTCATTTGCGCTTGAGTTTTGGGCGCGTCCCAAAGTTCGCCTATTGAACTTTCACGTATTGCGGCGGCTAAATGTTCAAATAGGTCTGGAAAATCTTTGCCCAATTCGGCAATAAGATTTTTTATATTTTGGCGATTAGTTTTGCCGTCGATAGGGCAGGGCGACTTTACAATATTGAAATTATTTTTGTTGACGAAACTTGAAATTTGAAATTCGCGCAGGTAGACAAGCGGACGAATAACAGTAATATTCGTGCGACTAAGAAAAGTTTTGGGCGTAAAAGTAGTAAGTTGTCCGCTTGAAAGTAAACTCATGAAAAAAGTTTCTACCGCGTCGTCTAGATGGTGCGCGTAGGCGACTTTGTTTGCGCCAATTTCGTTAGCGATACGATTAATGGCGGCGCGGCGGAAATAAGCGCAGGTAAAGCACGGACTTTTATTTGGACAAGATTTAATGGCGGCGGCAATATCGACATCGTGAATTTGGAATGGAATTTCTAAACTTGTACAAAAATTTTTGAGATTTTCAGCGTTGGATAAAAAATTTTCGTCGAAGTTTGGATTGATGGTAACCGCTGACAGAGTGAAATTTTTTTTTGTACGTTGTTTAAGTGTGGCAAGCGCGTAAGTTAAAAGTAGGCTGTCTTTGCCGCCGGAAAGTCCTATTAAAATTTTATCGCCGTCTTGAATCATATCAAATTCAACAACGGCTCTCATGACTTTGCTAAAAAATGGTTTTGGTAGAATTAAATTCAAAATAAAAGCTCCTTTCGGTCGTTTTTAGATACTAGCGATTAGATTAAAAAAATATTTAACGTTTGTTTGGCGCGTCATCGGTTTCAGATAGAGCTAGGAAGTTGAAACTACGAAGTACTAGGATAGATAAACGACGTTGAAGTTACGTTTACCCGAGAAACCCTGACGCGCCATTAAAAAGCGTTCTTTTGGTACTT
>CALFJB010000077.1 GCA_937877565.1 uncultured Selenomonadales bacterium
TAATCAGCGGCGGAATAAATCTTAAAACCGTTCCAACCGTACAATTTATAATTGCGCCGCGTGTCATACATTCATTGACAATTTCGACGCCTGATTTTTTGGGATTTGAAAGTTGCGCCCCCAAAATTAAACCTTCGCCGCGAATTTCTGAAATTTGATCTGAATGTTTTTGTTGCAGTTCAATCAATTTATTTTTGAAATATTTTCCAACTTCTTCGACGTGCGCCAAAAATTTTTCATTCGGTACAGTGTCAAGTACAACGTTAGCCGCCGCACAAGCTAAAGGATTTCCGCCAAAAGTTGTACCGTGATCGCCCGCGTGAAAAGCCTGTGCAACTTTTTCAGTGCAGATAAACGCGCCAATAGGTACGCCGCCCGCCAATCCTTTTGCCAAAGTTACTATGTCAGGTTTAATATCGTATTTTTCATAGGCAAAAAATTTGCCACTGCGTCCCATTCCTGCTTGAATTTCATCTAAAATCAAAAGTGCGCTGTATTTATCGCAAAGTTCACGGACTTTTTGCAGATAATTATCTTTTGGAGGATAAACGCCGCCTTCTCCTTGAATTGTTTCAAGCATAACTGCG
Organism: uncultured Selenomonadales bacterium; assembly: GCA_937877565.1. Classification (GTDB taxonomy): domain Bacteria; phylum Bacillota; class Negativicutes; order Selenomonadales; family Selenomonadaceae; genus Quinella. Next base: position 588 of record CALFJB010000077.1, read on the forward strand.
CAGGTTTTATCTGAAATTTTTTCTTCCAATTCGGCAATATCGTTGTAGTGTACGTAGTCAAAACCTTGCGGCAACGGTTCAAAGCCTTTGTGATATTTCGGCTGCCCTGTAGCGGTTAAAGTTGCCAAAGTGCGTCCGTGAAAACTGTCCCACGCCGTTATAATTTGCGATTTTTCGGCGTCAATCTGATGAGCGTATTTGCGGGCGATTTTAATTGCGCCTTCGTTAGCCTCCGCGCCGGAATTTGCAAAAAATGCTCTGTCAAGTCCGCTAAGTTTTACCAATTTTTCAGCGGCGGCGGCTTGCGGCTCCGTGTAATATAAATTTGAAACGTGAATAACTTTCGCTGCTTGTTTTGAAATTGCCTCAACTAACGGCTTATAATTATGCCCCAAAACATTTACCGCTATTCCCGCCAAAAAGTCAATGTACTTTTTGCCGTTCACGTCGTACAAATACGCGCCTTCGCCACGCTCCAAAACTATTTTGTAGCGATTGAACACCGGCAAATAATTATTGTCGTCACGATTAAAAATTTCTTTGTCTGTCATAAAAAAACCTCACTCATAATGATTTTTACATTGAAAAATTTCTAAAAATCCATTTTCGTTAATTTTATAAATCAATCTGTTGTATTCGTCAATTCGGCGGCTGTACCAACCTTTCAAGTCGTACTTCAAAGCTTCAGGTTTTCCAATACCTTTGAGACAGCCGTTACGTTCAATGTCTTTTAAAAGCGCGTTGATACGTTTGACAGTCTTTTTGTCTTCGTCCTGCCAAGCAACATAATCATCCCACGCCCTATCGTTCCATGCTTTAATCATCTTCAATCAGTTCGTGTACTTTGAAGTTGCCGCGTTCAAATTCGGCGATTGAATCGCGCAAATGTTTTTGATTTGCATTACAATAAAATGGATCTTTTGTAGTTGCAAAAAATTTCAATGCCTCAACTGCACCAAAAAGATAATTTTCAGGTATTTGTTCAACCAAATTTCTTGCTTCAACTCTTAAATCTTCCATAATTTATCACCTCTGCAAAAATATTCGTGGATACAAAAAATTTTCCTGTAGACTTGCGAAAAAATTTTTATATGATATAATTCAAATTCGGTTAGTTTAGAAAAACTTCCCTGCGCGGAGTGAGACCGCGCCACAGACCAAAGAGGAGGTGTATTTTGTGAGAAAATACGAAGTAGTTTTTATCGTAAAATCGCTTGACGACGAGGCAACAAATACAGTTATTGAAAAGTTTTCAAAACTTATTGCTGCTAACGGCGGTACAATCGACAAAGAAGACCGTTGGGGTAAACGTCGCCTTGCTTACGAAATTAAAAAAGAAGTTGAAGGCTTTTACGTAATTTTTTACGTAACTTGCCCGCCTGCTTGCGTTGACGAGTGCGACCGCGTTATGAAAATCACTGACGAAATTTTAAAACATATGATCGTTCGCGCTGACGAAAAAGAGGACTAAGTTATGAACAAAGTTATTTTAAGCGGCAACTTAACCAGAGACCCCGAAGTTCGCTATACTCAAAGCGGAACTGCTTATGCAAAAATGGGAATTGCCGTCAATCGTCCCTACAGCTCCAAAAATACTGAAGGTCAAACGACGGTAGATTTTTTCAATATGACTTCATGGGGTAAAACCGCTGAATTTTGCCAACGCTACTTGAAAAAAGGTTCTTCGGTTATTGTTGAAGGACGTATCGAAAATAATAATTACGAAGACAAAAACGGCGTTAAACATTACAGCGTTGATATTCATGTTGATAATATTGAATTTGCCGGAAGAAAATCTTCGGGCGGCGGCGATAATTCCAGCGGCGACAGCGGAAATAATTATGGCGGCGGCAATTATGAAAATAATTCCGGCGGCTCAAATTACAATGATAATCCTGATGATGTTGACGTTCCATTTTGATTAATAGGAGAAATTACTATGCGTAGAGAAAGAGGCAGACGCCCGCGCAGAAAAGTTTGTGCGTTTTGCGTGGATAAAGTCGAACAAATAGACTACAAAGACGCGGCGAAATTGCGCCGTTTCATTACCGAACGTGGAAAAATTCTTCCACGCCGTATCAGTGGCAACTGCGCCAAGCATCAGCGTCAAGTTACGCTTGCTATTAAACGCGCTCGCAATATTGCTTTGTTGCCTTTCACTGCAGAATAAAAATTTTGAACCGGCGGTTAGGGATTCATCAAATCCTTAGCCGCTTTTTAGTTTTATGAATAAAAAATTTTTACCAATATTAACGCTGACAATCTGCGCGATGGTTGCAATTTTGTATTGGCAATTAATATATTTGCCCGTGCAAGCCGAAATTTCAAGATTGAACGCCGAAACAAAACAAATTGAATCAGCCGAAATGGAAATTGAAAGATTGAAGGCGCGGTACGGCAATTTAGAAAATTTGGCTGAAAGAATCGAAGATCAATTAGAAAAAATGCAGGAATTTTTACCGGCTGAAATGAACGACGAAAAATTTGTAGCGGAACTCTACAAAATTGCTGAAGATAAAAAAATTTTGATAACCTCCGTACAAGTTGGCGAAATTTCCGAAAAAGATTCTGTACAAAAACAATCTGTAAAAATTCGGCTGGAGTCAGATTATATTTCACTTTTAAATTTTATCAGAGAAATTTTGGACGGCGAACGACTTGCAAGTTTTGAAAATTTTTCGTTGGAGCGTGAAGACGACAGCAATATTTTAAATTGTGAATTGGAATTTGTAATTTTTTCAGCTAATTTTTAATTTTTGCAGAAAATGAAAAAACTCAATTTGCAATTTTTTTTTGTTTATGATATAGTACTCATGGTTCTAAAAATGTTTCTTTTAAGGAGGAAATTTTTTATGGCAGTAAGTTTAGCTAAAGGACAAAAAGTTGATTTGACAAAAACTAATCCCGGCTTGAAAGAAGTTTTGATTGGTCTTGGCTGGGACATTAACAAATATGACGGCGGCAAGGATTTTGACTTGGACGCGTCAGTTTTTATGCTTGCAGGTAACGGCAAAGTTCGCTCTGATGCTGATTTTGTTTTCTATGGCAATTTGAAACATGAAAGCGGCTCGGTTGAACATTTGGGCGATAACCTTACCGGGCAAGGCGAAGGCGACGACGAACAAATTAAAGTTTTCCTTGATAAAGTTCCTGCTGACGTTGAAAAAATTGATTTCACAGTTACAATCTATGAAGCTGAACAACGTAAACAAAACTTTGGACAAGTTGAAAATGCTTTTATTCGCGTAGTCAACGCGGCAACAGGTGAAGAATTGATTCGTTACGATTTGGGCGAAGATTTTTCAGTTGAAACTGCAGTAGTTGTTGGCGAACTTTATCGCAACAAAGGCGAATGGAAATTTAACGCCATTGGCAGCGGCTTTGAAGGCGGACTTGCCTCACTCGGTCGCAATTTCGGCGTTAATGTTTAATTTATATATTTCTGAATAAAAATTTCTAACGGGAGCGGATTTTAGGAATTAAGGATTAGGGATTATGGACTAGGGGGAAAATTAAAAATCCCTAGTCCTTAAACCTTATTCCTTAATCCTTAAAAAACTGCTCCTATTTTACTTTAGAAAGGAAAATTTAAAATGGCTGTAAATCTTTTGAAAAAAGGGCAGAAAGTTAATCTCGTAAAATCCAATGGAAGTAAGCTTACCAAATTGATGGTCGGTCTCGGCTGGGACGCGGCTCAACCTGAACAAGGCGGCGGTTTCTTCAAAAAACTTTTCAGCAGTACGCCAAATATTGACTGCGACGCGTCAGTTTTTGTTTGCAAAGACGGCAAACTTTCAGCCGTTGAAGATATTGTTTATTTTGGCAATTTGGAACATAAAAGCCACGCCGTCAAACATATGGGCGATAATCTTACCGGCGAAGGCGAAGGCGACGACGAACAAATTTTTGTTGACTTGAATAAAATTCCCGCCGAATATGATAAATTGGTTTTCGTCGTAAATATTTATAAAGCCGTCGACCGCAAGCAAGATTTCGGAATGATTCGCAACGCTTTTATCAGAATTGTTGATCAGGAAACCGGCGAAGAACTTTGCAGATTTAATTTGAGCGAAGATTATACAGGAATGTTGGCAATGGTTGCGGGCGAAGTTTACCGCTACAAAGGCGATTGGAAATTTAACGCCATTGGCAACGGTACGACAGATCCCGGCTTGCAGGAACTTAGCAGACGTTTTATTTAAAAGGTAATTCATATGGCTAAAGAAAAAAATCCCGCAATTTCCGTGATTATTCCAATGTACAACGCCGAAAAATATCTTGAGGAATGTTTGGACAGTCTTTTAAACCAAACAATGAAAGATTTTGAAGTTATCGTAGTAAATGATTGTTCAACTGATAAAAGTTTAGAAATTGCCGAAAGATATATGAATAACGGGAAATGGCAACACAGATTTGCAGTTATTCAAATGTCAAAAAATTGCGGGCGTCCCGGTATTGCGCGTAATTTCGGTATAGACGCCGCTAAAGGTAAGTACATTTATTTTTTGGACAGCGATGATTTCATTGACGAGACTGTTTTGGAAACGCTTTACTTCGTTGCCGAAAAATTTAATGCGGACGTTGTACACGCAAAATTAGGTTTTGAATACAAGGAAATTGACGGCAAATTTCAAAATGCGTTCATTGATATGGAAACGGCTGATATGATTGAAGAACCGACGCTTGAAACTTCCAACATCGGTAAACGTATAGAAACAAATATTGCATATCATTATACTCTTATGGTCTGGAGTAAAATTTTCCGCCGGGAATTTTTAATTGAAAATGATATAAAATTTCCTGCAATAGCTTGTTCAGAAGATCATATTTTTTCTACTATGGCTCTTATCTGTGCGAAAAATTATGTTCGTATGCCTTTTATTGGTTATCATTACAGAAGACATTCAGGGTCTGTAACAAGGACTAAGCCTTTTCTTGATGTTTTATTATTGGATTTGATTGAAGGATTTTACTTTTTGGATAATTTTTTGCAGAAACAGAAATTTTTTACTGAAAATCCAACGTATCGATATTTAACATTGGATAATTTTTATCAAATGTTTGCGCCTTTAATTTCCAAGAATATTTTCTTCAAACATGATTTTGAAATTGGGGAAGCGTACAATTTTTATAGAGAAATTTTTTCTATAAATCCTCCAAAAAATCTCCCGTTAATATCATATCTGTTTGCGTCTACGAATATTTATAAAATGCTTGTGCAACAGCAAGCAACAGAAATTGAACAGTTGAAAAACGCTTTATCTGAATTACAGAAAAAATAATTTTGAGCAATTAAAAAGTTTTAATTCGCGTAACTTCTAACAGCATCACAAATGGCGAAATTTTTTTTATACGGCTTAAACCGCGCAAAATTTCGCTTTAATTTTTGCTGAAAAATATTTTTAAGGAGACTTTTTGACGACCCAATTATAAAAATTTTGATATGGCTGAATGGTATACATATCCCTGGCTTAAAAAGCTTAGCGAAAGGGTTGCATAATATGTTCAAAAGATTTTTGATTTTTGCGGCGGTATTTATTTTACTTTGTACTTTTTTTACGCCAAATTTTGTAAGTGCCGAAAATAAATCTGAACGCTCTCATATTTTTGGAAATTTTGAAGAAGGCGAACAATACTTTCAATCTTTGCCGCAAAAAAAATCCTACAAAGTTAAACAACGTCCGCTGATGATTCAAGGTGCAATGAATGCTGAAATTGAAAATCTTGTACGCGCGTTGAAAAATCCCACTGCCTACAGATTTGCAAATTATCTGTACATTGCCGGAACTTACCAAAATTATCCCATCGTCATTTCGCGCACTGAACAGGGAATATCAAACGCGGCGGCGGCAACTGCTATTGGTATTGAAAAATTTAATCCTTGCGCCGTAATAAATCAAGGAACTGCAGGCGGACATGTGGCTAATATTCATTTAAACAGCATTGTTATTGCCGAAAAAAATATTAACGTCAGTGCTTACATACTCGAAGATTCAAAAGACGGCAATTTAAATATGGCTACACAGTATATGCGCGGTACTTTCGCCTATGACGCGGCGTCAAATTCTTTTAAACTTTTCACCGAATATAGCGCAGATTCAAAACTTTTGAAAATTGCTGAAGATGTAGCCAATTCTCATACCGAATTTCATACAATTAAGGGCACAATCAGTTCCGCTGATTCTTGGATTGAGGAAGTTGACTATATAAAAATTTTACACGAAAAATACGGCTCCATTTGTGAAGAAATGGAAGGCGTTTCAGCCGCGCAAATTTGCAAAAATTTAAGCGTACCTTTTATTGATATTCGTGTGATTTCTGATAATCCGGTTACGCAAGAAAAGCACAGCATTAAGGCTGCCGGTATCAGTCAAGATTTTGTTTTATTGGTGGCTGAAAAATATATTGACGCCATAAAAAAATAACTAAGGAGGCTTTTAATTGAAAATTACAGGTTTAACTGATGCGCAAGTTCAGGAAAATAAAGCCAAATACGGCGATAACTCCATAACTGAACAAGCGCGTGAAGGTTTTTGGGACAAACTCAAAGGCAACTTTGACGACCCAATTATAAAAATTTTGATATTCGCCCTGTGCTTGAATGTATTTTTTGCATTTATGGGCAAGGCTGAATGGTATGAATCAGTTGGTATTGCAATGGCGGTACTTTTGGCAACTTTAGTTTCAACTTTTTCAGAGTACAAAAACGAAAGTGCCTTTCAAAAGTTGCAGGGCGAGGCGTCGTTAATCAAATGCAAAGTTTATCGTAACGGCGCGGTTGTTGAAATTCCAATTAACGATATAACTTTTGGCGACTGCGTTTTACTGCAAAGCGGCGATAAAATTCCGGCTGACGGCGTAGTTATTGACGGCTCAATTACAGTTGATCAAAGTATTTTGAACGGAGAGGCGAAGGAAGAAACTAAAACGCCGCCGCCTGACGCTGCAACAGATGAAGACTCTGCAAAAAGCGACGATTTATTAAATCCACACAAAGTTTTTCGCGGCGCGGTTGTAGCGGGCGGTAACGCCGTTATGCGTACCGTAACTTTGGGCGACAATACTTTCTACGGCAAAATTGCTGAAGAATTGCAAATTGACGAAGACAGAGACACGCCACTTAAATTGAAACTTGGCGATCTTGCCGAACAAATTTCAAAATTCGGTTACATTGGCGGCGTATTAATTGCGGTTGCCTTTATGTTCCAAAGAATCGTTATTCACAACAATTTTGACGGCGCGTTAATTGCGGCGTACTGCTCGGACTGGATGAACGTTGTTAATAGTTTGGTTGAAGCGGTTATGCTTGCCGTTATAATTATTGTTATGGCGGTTCCTGAAGGCTTGCCGCTGATGATAGCGATTGTTTCCGCGCAAAATATGGGCAAAATGCTCAAGGATAATGTTTTGGTTAGAAAAACTTCCGGTATTGAAACGGCGGGCAGTTTGAATTTACTTTTCAGCGATAAAACCGGCACAATTACCAAAGGACAACTTGAGGCAGTCAGTTTCCTTGACGGCACGGCGAAAAGTTTTAAAACCTATTCAGAAATTCCCAAAAAGCTCGGCGAATTAATTTCATTGGTTGTACGTTACAACACGGCGGCAGTTATTAACGGCGATAAAGCAGTTGGCGGTAATGCTACTGAACGCGCTTTACTCGGCTTTGTACTCGGCAAGGACGGCGGCGAATTAAATATTAAAGTTGGCGATACCGTACCTTTCAACAGTAAAAATAAATATTCGTTGGCTGAAGTTACGGGAGCTTACAATTTGACGCTTGCCAAAGGTGCGCCGGAACGTTTGCTTGACAGATGCAGTTATTATTACGATGGCAACGGCAACAAGCAACCTTTAAACGGCGTTGACCACATTAACGCTGAAATTGACAAACTTGCTGAACGCGCAATTCGTGTTTTGGCGTTGGCAACTTACGAAGGCAAAGTTGAAAATGGCGAACTTCCTGACACAGGATTAATTTTTGTCGGCGCGGTTGGTATTCGTGACGAAGTACGCGCAGAATCTCCCGCCGCCCTCAAACAGGTTAGAGAAGCCGGCGTTCAAGTCATTATGATAACCGGCGACAGAAAAGAAACGGCTATGGCTATTGCGAAGGACGCGGGACTTTTGCAAAGTGCTGATGAAGTTGTTATGACTTCGCCGGAACTTAACGCAATGAGCGACGACGAAGTTAAAAAAATTTTGCCGAAAATCAGAGTTATTGCCCGCGCACTTCCAACTGATAAAAGCCGTTTGGTAAGAATCGCGCAGGAATTAAATTTGGTTGTCGGTATGACAGGCGACGGCGTCAACGATTCGCCCGCACTCAAAAAAGCGGACGTTGGATTTGCAATGGGTGACGGTACGGAAGTTGCCAAAGAGGCTAGCGAAATTGTTATTTTGGACAATAATTTCAGCTCCATTGGCAAGGCAATTCTGTACGGGCGCACGATTTTTAACAGTATCAGAAAATTTATTATCTTCCAGCTTACAATTAACGTCAGCGCGGTTTTAATTTCATTCGTTTGCCCGCTGATTGGTATGGAAAATCCTTTGACAATTACGCAAATTTTGTGGGTAAATCTTGTAATGGATACATTGGCGGCGTTGGCGTTCGGCGGTGAACCTGCACTTGATAGATATATGCAGGAGCAACCGAAAAAACGCGATGAAAAAATTATCAATCGCTACATGTATTCAGAAATTGGCGTCGGCGCGTTATGGTGCTTTGCAATGGGCTTAGTTTTCCTGCTTACGGAATTTTCACACCAACATTTCAGAATTGGCGAAGACGATGCAAATATGTATTTAATGACGGGCTACTTTGCATTCTTTATCTTTATGGCGGTTTTCAACGCCTTCAACGCGCGTACTGAAAAAATGAATTTGTTTGACAATATCGGCGGCAACAAAGGCTTTTTGGAAGTTATGGGCTTGATTGTCGTTGTGCAAATTGCAATGACGTATTTGGGCGGCGTAATTCTGCGCTGTTTCGGCTTAAATGCAAGCGAATGGGCGTTTGTAATTGGTATGGCGTTTACAATTATTCCAATCGACTTAATCAGAAAAGCGATTGTCGGTACAAAATAAAAAATTTTACGGCGGCAGGGTTGCCGCTTTTTTTCATTGTGGAGAAAAATTTATGCAAAAGTTTAGCAGTTCCTATGGCGGTACGAAGGAAAATTTTATAGTAAAAATTTTTTCGGCGCGTACTTCAAAAGTTGAAGAAAATATTAAATCCATACTTTGTGTAGTGCAAAATATTTTTCGGCGCGGTAAACCTACTAAGCCAAGTAAATTTTTAATTTCTAAACTTGGCAAACTTGAAACGCCGCCAATTTTTTTAATAGACAGTTCAAAAATATTTTGGAAAATTGATAACTCTCCTGCGCGAAAGTTTTATGAAATTCTGCCAAAATTTTTGGGCGAATATTCTTTTATTAGAAATTTAATTTTGCCATATTTCAACGGCGGGCAAATATATTTTTATATTCCGCAAATGAATTTGACATTTGAAATTGACGACGACAGCCATATTAACAAAAAATCTTTAGACGCCGAAATTAAATCTAAAAATATTGAAGTTTTGCGAATAAAAAGCAAAGACTTAGAAAACGACACTAAAATTTTTCGTGACACTATGAAAATTTTCAAAATTAAACTTTGGCAAAATGAAATTATCCAAGAATATAAAGCCGCTCTGCAAATTGACGCCACGTCTTTAAATGTTCAATATACAACTGTGATAAGGTTGCAAATTGCGTTAATGCACTGTTTTAAAACCGGCGTCATTGATATAAACAACCCCGAACTAAATATTAAAATTGTCAATTCAGATGTTCCAAATATTGCCGAGCTTTTAAGTTTGGCGTATGAAGATTTAACGCAGTGGATTTTAAATATTTCGCAACTTGCCAAAGTCAAAATTAAAATTCCAACGCTAACAATTAACGGCGATTCTGAAAATGTTATTGCGCTGGATTTTTCAATTTTTAAAAGATATGCAAATGGCGATGAAAGTTGCAACGCCCAAACGCCAACTATTTACATTCGCACGGATTATTTTCCCGACAAAAATTATTATCGAATTGCCGATTCAAAGAAAATTAAATATAAATTCACGGCGGAGGAAGAATCTAACGACGACGCAAGCCTTAAATTTTTGCTGAAAAATATTTTTGGACACGACGAATTTAGAGCGGGACAACTTCCAATTTTAAAAAATATTTTAAGCGGCAATGACACGATAGGAATTTTGCCGACGGGTACGGGAAAATCTCTCTGTTATCAGCTTGCCGCCTTGCTACAACCCGGCGTATCTTTAATAATTGTGCCGATAATTGCGCTGATGGAAGATCAACGGCGCGTTATGGAAGCCAAAGGAATTAACCGCGTTGCCTACATTAACAGCAATGATACCAACGCTGAAAAAGATAAAAAATTAAAACGTTTTTCACGCGGCGAATTTCAATTTATGGTAATTTCGCCGGAACGTTTGCAAAATGCCGCGTTCAGAAATTCTATTGGCGATATTAACAAAAAATTTGAATTTTCGCTTGCAGTTATTGATGAAGATTAGACAGTTGAATATACCACTTTGACAAAAGGCAAATTGCACGTTGAATATTGCGGCGTTGACATTGACAACATAAAAAATTCTCTGCTACAGTACATCAGAAAACACGACGCCGAATTTTCGTTAGATGGCAAAATTACTGATTATAAAATTTATTGCGATTTACTTGAAATTTATTCTGATGATTTACTTCGTGCTTACTTGATGATATTGATAGTTTGGACGAACAACATGATTCTTTACAGTCGCCTTCAATCTGCCAAAAATATGCTGGATTTTTGCTCCAGTAATGTAACTGATGAAGAATTTCGGCAAAAGATTATTGATTTTTTTAAATACAGCTAACAAACGGTTATTCTTGATTCGATAGTTGAAGACCCGCGCAAATTTCAAAATTGGTTTGATATTTTACGGAACGGCAAGAAGACTATTGACAAAGAAAAGGCGAAGAGTCTTTCAAATTCATTGAGGCGTTACCTTGAATCCTACGCCAACAACACCGGCTTAAATTATTTGAGTGGTATGCTTGAATTGATAGGCGGGAATTTTGAAGATATTAACCGACTTTCTGACAGTTCGAGAAATATTAAAGAAATTTTTTCGGCGGAAGATCAAGAAAAAATTATTGAGCTGACTTTACAAATTGCGAAAAATTGCGGTGAAAATGAAATGAATCTTTTCAGCGAAACATTTTTGAAAATTTATCCCGAACTTGCCGAGCGTGTTCATAAGGCTTTGAAAGATTTTTATTCGCTGTCAATTATTCTTGACGCTAAAACTTTGAGGATACAAAATTTACTGGAGGAAAATTTAAGTGGATTATTTGAAACGGATTGAAAATTCCGTAACGAATTTTGAGGCGGAAACTGCAAAACTTGCGAAAATTGGTAAATTAATTCAAGCTACAGAAAAATTAATTGCAGAAATTGCCGCTGAAAAAGAAATGCTGAAACAAACTTTGACGCAGTTGGAAAATATGCAGATACAAATAAATAAAACCTGCGCGACACTTGAACAATACGCCAAAGATGAAGGCGCGGCGCGTCAAAAATTAGTTGCCGATATTCATCAAAATGCAGTTGAAGATTCACAGGCGGTAATTGAAAAAATTTCAGCTCTGCTTGAAAATTTCCGCGCTCAAATTTCTAAAACTTGCGAATTAATTAAAAAATTTGCCGAAACGAATCAAAGTTATCAAGAAAAATTTTTGTCAGATATTGAATTAATTTTAAAAAATTACAACGATAAAAATTTTGAAGTTTACAGCGTACTTTCAAATAAAATTGATGTTGTAAGTGAGACATTGAATAGCCGAATTGAGCAAAATAATTCTAATTTTGAAAAAAAGCATCAATCGCTGAACCACAAAATTAATATCATTGCAGAGGAAATGAAACCGTTGCAGGAAATTCTTTCAACGATTAAATATATAAAAATTGCCGTTTCATTGGCACTTGGTACGAGCGTGGCGGCTTGTGCAATTAATTTTCTAAAGTAACAAAAAAATTTTTTCTTTGGCAGGTAAAGCCATTTTTTTTTTAGAATTAACACTTGAAAATTTGGAGGTGTAGTTATGGGTTTAAAAAAGAAAGCGATACTCTCAATCAACGCGGCGATAATTTTTGTGTGTATTTGTTTGGGCGTTTTGGGATATATGAGTGCAAACAGCGGCTTTTCAAAGGCGTTGGAAATGAAAGCTGAAAGCGACGCCCGCGCTTTAATGGAAATTATAAATTATCGTTATCCCGGCGATTGGAAGATTGACGGCGGCGCACTTTACAAGGGCGATACAAAATTTGATGACGCTGATGAAATTGTTGATTCACTTGCAACAGTTACCGGCGGCAAGGTTACAATTTTTAAAGGCGATACGCGAATTGCAACGAATGTAAAAGACGCGGCGGGCAAGCGTCAAGTTGGTACAAAGGCTTCTGACGCAGTTATAAGCGCGGTTTTAAACAAAGGCGAAAACTTTTTGGGAACTGCAAATGTTGTAGGTGAGGAACATTACGCGGCGTACAGACCGCTGAAAGATTCTGCCGGTAAAATTGTCGGTATGCTTTTTGTCGGCGTCAGCGTTCACGAAATGGACGACGTTACAAGCAGTTTTATAACTTCGATAATTATTGCAATGTTGGTTATAATTGTCGGCTGCGTTGTTTCTTCAAATTTCGTTGTCAACAAAATGCTCGGCACGCTTGACGCGGTTGTAAACGCTATGAAAAAAATTTCTGAAGGTGATTTGAGAATTGACGATATAAAAATTGAATACGAAGACGAAATTGGAACGCTTGCTAAAGAAATTAACGAAATGAAGTACAAGCTGAAGGGTATTTTGACGAAAATTGCGGCAAGCTCCGAACAAGTTGCAGAAACGGCTGAAGAATTAACCGCCTCAACTCAACAAGGCGCGGAGTCAATTCACAGTATGGCTAAAGATGCCTCTGCAATGAATGAAGAATCTGACGCGCAAATGAAAACTATCGACGTACTTCAAGAAAAATTGCAAATTATGCGTAAACGAATGAACGAGCTTTACCAAATGACAATGACAATGGACGCGGTCGCTATGAGCAGTGCGAAAAGTACGGTACTTGGTCAAGAGCAAATGTCTACTGCTAACAAGGTTATGGATCATATTTCAAAACAGGTTTATCATTCGGTTGACGTTGTCGGCAATTTGGGCAAACGTTCAGACGAAATTGGCGAAATTGTAAAAACCATTTCAGCTATTGCAGACCAAACGAATTTGCTTGCGTTAAACGCGGCGATTGAGGCGGCTCGCGCAGGTGAACACGGGCGCGGCTTCGCAGTTGTTGCTGATGAAGTCAGAAAACTTGCCGAACAATCCGGCATTGCGGCGGGAAATATCGCAGATTTAATTCATTCAATACAAAGAGAAACTGCCGACGCGGTTAAAACAATCAGCAGCGGCACTGAAGGCGTTAATGACGGCGTTGAAGCCGTTTCGACGGCGGCAACCGCGTTTAAAAATATCGGCGTTCAAGTTGAAAGACTCACGGTAAATGTTGCGGACAGTACAACCGGTATTGAGGAAGTCAACGCCGCAAATGACGATATTGCAAATGCGTTTGACCATACGCGGGAAGTTACTCAAAAATCTAACGAAACTGCAACTTCAATCAGTGCCATTGCCGAAGAACAAACTGCAATGATCAGCGAAATTTCCGAATCCAGTAAAAAACTTGCTGAACTTGCCGACGAAATGCAAAACGTTGTTGCAAAGTTCAAACTTTAATTTATTGATTGTAAAAAAAATCAGCCGTCATTTTCGACGGCTTTTTTATTTTTAAATTACAGTTGCGTTAATTATTTTTGTATTTCACGAATTAATTTTTCAGCAGTTTCAAACATTTTGGGCAAGCCGTCAGGATTTTTACCGCCGGCTTGAGCCATATCTGGACGACCGCCGCCGCCACCGCCAATAAGTTTTGAAATTTCCTTGACGATTTTACCGGCGTGAACTCCCAACGCCACTGCTTTTTTGTCAGCTTTTACAACAAGATTAACTTTGCCGTCATTTACCGACGCCAAAACTGCAACGCCCGTATCAATTTTATCAACAAGAAAATCTGCAATTTCGCGCAGTTTGTCCATATTTTCAGCCTGTGCAACGCCCGACAAATATTTTAATTTGCCAATTTCATTTGCCGCCATTAAAAGTTTTTGCGCTTCGGCTTTTTCTTTCATTGATTGAACTTCGGCAAGTTGCTTTTTCATAGTTTTATCTTCAGCCAAAATTTTTTCAACTTGCGCGGTTAAATCTTCCGCACGGACTTTTAAAAGCGTCGAAACTGAATTTAAAATTTGAGTCTGCTTGTTGGCGTCTTGAATTGCGGCACGTCCTGTAATTGCCTCAATTCTGCGAACGCCCGCCGCTACGCCGCTTTCACTGACAATTTTAAATCTGCCAATTTGCCCGACGTTTTTGACGTGTGAGCCGCCGCAAAGTTCGCAACTGAAATTTGGAACGCTTACAACTCTAACAACATTGCCGTATTTTTCGCCGAATAAAGCCATTGCGCCGAGTTTTTTTGCGTCTTCGATATTCATTTGCTGAATATTAACATCAGCAGCTTTTAAAATTTCTTCGTTTACCATTTCCTCAACGGCGGCAATTTGTTGAGCGGTTACAGGTTCAAAATTGGAAAAGTCAAAGCGCAATCTTTCAGGTGTAACCAAAGATCCCGCTTGATGAACTTGTTCGCCGACAATTTTTCTAAGTGCGGCTTGCAATAAATGTGTAGCCGTGTGGTTACGTGCTGAAGAAAGTTTTTTATCTGCGTCAATGACAATTTTAACTTTTTCGCCGCGTTTAATTTGCCCTTCCTCAACGTAAGCCTCATGATAAATTGTGCCGTCAGGAAGTTTTTTGGCGTTGTCAATTCTAATCTTGCAGAATTCGCCCAAAAATTCGCCAACGTCGCCAACTTGTCCGCCGCCTTCAGCATAAAATGGCGTAGCTTGCAAAATTATTCCAACTTCGTCGCCGTCTTGAATTTCATCAACAAGTTTGCCGTTTTTCCACATTGCAACAATTTTTGATTCGGTAGCCGCGCTGTCAGATTTTAAAGTTTTTGTATCGATTGACGATAAATCAGGAATTGCCGCCCATTCGTTAGCGGCACGAGCGGCGCGGGCGCGTTTACGCTGATTTTCCATAGCCGCGTTAAAGCCGTCTTTGTCAGGCGTCAAAGAATTTTCAGCCAAAATTTCTTCAGTCAATTCAAAGGGGAAACCGTAAGTATCATAGAGTTTGAAAATAAATTCGCCGCCAATTTCAGATTTTTTAGCCTGTTTCACGGCGTCAATTTCTTTCATCAAAAGTTCCATACCCTGCGTTAAAGTTTTTGCGAATTTGTCCTCTTCAATGCGAATAACTTTTTTAATGTAGGAAATATTTTTTTCAAGCTCCTCAAAGTCAGAAACGCCGTTATAAATTTTTGCAACGGCGTCAACCGCGCCCTCAAGGAAGGCGTCTTTAATTCCAAGCATTCTGCCATGACGAATTGCACGGCGCAAAATTCGGCGTAAAACGTAGCCGCGCCCTTCATTTGAAGGCAAAATTCCATCCATAATCATAATTGACATACTGCGGGCGTGGTCGGCTATAACCTTGAAAGAAATATCTTTTTTGGCGTCGTCGCCGTAATGCAAGCCGCTGATTTTTTCGACGTACTCAATAATTGGAAACAGTAAATCAGTTTCAAAATTGGTTTTCTTATTCTGTAAAACAGATGCTAATCTTTCAAGCCCGCAACCTGTATCAATGTTTTTATGTTCAAGCGGCTCGTATTTGCCGTCTTCAGTTTTGTTGTATTGAGTGAAAACCAAATTCCAAATTTCCAAATATCTGTCACAATCGCAACCGGGCGCGCAAGTATCTTTACCGCAGCCGCGTTCTTCGCCTAAGTCGATATAAATTTCAGAATCAGGACCGCAGGGACCACCCGTTCCAATTTCCCAAAAATTATCTTCCATTCTGACGATATGTTCAGGATTTAAGCCCGGCTGTTGTTTCCAAATTTTTTCTGCCTCGTCGTCTTTGGGATAAATTGAAATCCAAAGTTTATCTTTAAGAAGTTCGCAAACTTCGGTTAAAAATTCCCACGCCCACGGAATTGCTTCAGCCTTGAAATAATCGCCGAATGAGAAATTTCCCAACATTTCAAAATAGGTATGATGACGCGCAGTGCGCCCAACATTTTCAATATCGCCGGTACGAACGCAACGTTGCGAAGTTGTAACGCGGCGGCGCGGCGGTGTAACTTTGCCCGTGAAAAATGCTTTAAATGGAGCCATTCCCGCGCCAATCATTAACAAAGTTGGATCGTCTTTAGGAATAAGTGACGCGCTCGGCAAATGTAAATGTCCTTTACTTTCAAAAAATTTTATGTACGCCTCGCGCAATTCATTTCCCGTCATATGTTTCAAAATATCAAGCCTCCCAAAAATTATACACAATCAAAACTTTTAATCGCGCCGTATTTTATAAAATTTCCGGCGTCAACAGGATTGCCTTTCATTATAATTTCTTCCACTTTGGAAAAATTTTCTTCGGCAATTTGAACGCGCCCCGCTTTATGCTCGGCGTTGATTTTATTTAAAAGTCGCTTGCGTGAAATTGTCGTGTCCTTGTATGTAACATTGTTATAGAAAATGTTCATCGACGATTCATTTTTATTTTCGTCACAATTAAAAAAAACGAAAATTTTACTTGCCATAATTTCACCTTCTCCCGTTAATTTAACACGCGGGCAGTATAGCATTTTTTTTTCAGCATTGCAAACCGCGCCGTAAAATTGAAATAATTTTTCCTATAACTTGAAAAAATTTTCGTCGAGTGGTATTATTCAACGCGGTTTAAAAGTCTTGATTGAAATTTTTTGAGGAAACAAGGAAACTCTTAAAATTTTTCAAGGCGTTCAAAGTAAATAAAAAATTTTGGAGGCTTTAAGATGAAGAAAAATTTTGTACCGGCAATAGCGGCGGCTTTAATTTTGAGCGCAGCTTCAACAAGTTATGCAGCAGCGAATCCATTTTCAGACGTTCCCGCCGGTCATTGGGCTTACAATTCCGTTACAAAACTTGCAAGCGAAGGCGTCATTGAAGGTTACGGCGACGGCACTTATCGCGGCAACAGAAATATTACCCGTTACGAAATGGCGCAAATGATCGCCCGCGCTCTTGCAAAGGCTCCAACTTCAAATATGAGTTATGCAAGCCGCGCTGAACTTGATAAACTTGCTGCCGAATTTAGAGACGAATTAGACAGTTTGGGCGTTCGTGTTGCTGAACTTGAAAAGCACGCCGACTTTGTACAATGGACAGGTGAAGTCCGTTACCGTTACAATTACGATAAAAGAAAATTGGAGGAAGGCGCGACGCTAAAAGTTACGCGCAGTCAATTACAAATTCGCCTTTTCCCGACGGCTTACGTTAATACTCATTGGACGGCTAAGGCGCGTTTGACTGCAACGAACAATTTTAAAGAAGATTCTACAACCGACCTTGCATTAACTTACATTTACGCTGAAGGCAAGTACGGCAAATTCACTGTCGATCTTGGAAAAATGCCGCTCTTTTCAAACGCGGATCAAGGTTTAGTTGTTGATGACTTCTTCAGCGGCGGGCGTATAATTTACGGCTCTAAATTAAAATTCCAACTTGAAGGCGGCGGCTGGAGCGGTGGACCTTTCAGCAGTGATAATCGCGCAGATTATGTTGGTGCTGAACTCCTTTACGACGACGGCTCAAGATTCGACGGCGGACTTGCTTACCGCTATTTCAAAGACAAAAATAAAGACAAGGACAGCATTTTTTCCGTTGGTGCAGGATATAAATTTGGAGACAAAGTGAAACTTTCCGGCGCGTATGCTCACAACTCTAAGGCGATTGACCGCAAAAACTCTTACAACGTTGAATTGGCTTACGGCGGTGCAAATAGAAAAAATCCGGGCAGTTGGGGAATTTTCGCCGCTTACAGATATGTCAGCGCGGAAGTTGGACTTGCTCCTACTTATGATGTTTGGTATGGAACAGATCACAAACGCGGCGTTGAGTTTGGCTTAACTTATGCGCCAATGAAAAATACGTGGACGAAAGTCAGTTATTTTACCGGCAAAACGCTTGACACCAAACAAAAAGACAGACAATTCTTTGGACGTGTCAGCTGGTACTTCTAAAAAAAATCTTTTCTGTAAAAAAATTCAGCCGCCATTTTCGGCGGCTTTTTTAGTTTTAAAAATCTTCCGGCGTAAATTCAATTTGAGTTTTCAATTCCTGCGGGTTGCCGTCGGCGTCAAGGTACGGCTCAAAAATCCAACTTTGTACTGCGGTTTTTGAAACAAGATCGACTAAGGCACCGTCGCCGCCGCTTAAAATTTCAGCATTTCTAACTTTGCCTTCGGTCGTGATTGTAGCAGACAAAACAATTTTTTCTGCGTTCAAGCTGATTTTTTCTCTAATCGCGCCGCTTGCCGTCAGTTGTTCAATTAAATCTTTTGGAAAAACTTTTACGATAACTTTCAATTTTGGCGCGGAATTTTCTTCAGATTTTTCTTCAGGCGGTTCAGTTTTAGTTTCCGGCTCGGGTTTATTTTCCGGTTCAGGTTCAGAAATTTTTTCTACAGGTTGCGGCAAAGGCGGCGGCGCGGGATTTAAATTTAGTTCGGGTAGCGGCTCAAATTCTGTGCGTTGAATTTCAAGCGGCGGTATTTCAAATACTGAAAAAGTTTCTGTTGCAGGAACATTCAAATTTTGTGCAGCGGTTGCAGTTTCTTCAGTTTCAATCCATTCAATTTCTTGTAAATTTTCCGGCGGCGTTTCTTTTATTTCAGCGTTTGAAAAAATTGACGACCCGCCTAAAAATAAAATTACATTAAAAATTATTGCAAGAAATAAAATTCTTTGCCAATACGGGCGGTACTTCAAATTTAATCACCTTAATTTTAATTTTTACAAATTGCGTAGCTATTCCCTAGAATATGTTTACAAAAATATTGGAAAATGGGCGCACAGGACGTGCGCCCCGCCGCCGCTTGCAATGCGATGAGTAAGAGCATTGCTCCGCCGTGATGGCGATATGTGCGGCTGTTTCTTTCTTTTGGTAGGGTTGCAACTGCGATGAGTAAGAGCAGTTGCTCCTTTCTTTGCACCTACTAAAGAGCATGCCTTGCTACGCAAGCCACGCAAGAAAGAAAAGCCGTTTTAAAAAAATCAAAATTAAAAATTTGTAAACACGTTCTAAAACCTAATCCTTAATTTCGGTTGCAATGGAAACGTGGCGAACGCCGGATTTTTTCAGCAATTCCAAAACGCCTACAATTTTTTCGTATTGCGTCTCTCTGTCGCCGTAAAGTACAAAAACTGCATCTCCGTTTTGTATTAAAGCGTGGTTGACAAGTTGCGGCAAATTTTTAGATAAAATTTTTGTATCGTCGTAAAAAATTTCGCCGCTTTTTGTAACCGTAATTGAAATTGGATTCGATTTAATTTCTTTTTCGGCAGATTCAGAGTGCGGCAGGTTCACTTGAAAATTATTCGTCTGCACCATGTAAATTGTTGACAACATAAAAAATACAAGCAGGAACAACATTATATCAATCATCGGGATTATCATTACCAGCGGTTGAGATTTTTCTCTGAAGTCACGGCGTTTCATTGTTATTTCCCCTGTTCAAATTCGCAAGTACGATATTTTCAGCAGATTCAAGTTTAGTCAACAGTTCGTCAAGTTTCTGTGCAAAGTACGTGTGAACAATTAACGCAAAAATCGCCACACAAAGACCGGTTGCCGTTGCAATTAATGCTTCGCCAATTCCGCCGGTTATCGCCATTGGTTGCCCCGACTGCAAATTAAAAATGTTGAAGGCGTCAATCATTCCAAAAATTGTACCGAGTAAACCTAAAAGCGGCGAAAGTGTTACAATCATTGACAAATAATTTAGACGGGCGCGAAGTTTCATTGCGGCTTCACTGTACGCCTTTTCCAATGCAAGCTTCACATTTTTACCATTGACGGCGGCGAAAATTCCTGCAAACGCAACTTCGCCCAAAATATTTTTTTCATTGTGGCAGAAATTTGCAACCGCGTTAAGGTTTTGCGTGTTCAAATTATTTTCCAACGCCTCTAAAAAATTTTCGCAGTTATTGCCCGCGTAGTTGTAAAAATTCAGGCGTTCAATTCCAATGGCGGCGACGGCAACAGAAATTATCAAAAGCAGATACATAATCGCTCCGCCTTTGGTAAAAATTTCGGCAATTTCCAAAATTTAACCTCTCCTCAAAAATTAAGTGCTTGAAGTGTATCACAAGTTTTTTTCTAAGACAATAAAAAAATTAAGCCGCCAAAAGTTTTGACGACTTCGCAAAATTAAATTTACCGAAAAATTTTCAGATAGCGGCTTTCCAAAGTCCGTGCAAATTGCAATATTCGTAAACCGCCAAAGGTGTATCATTTTCAGAAATGAAAAAAGTTGCCTCCGGCTTGTCCGTTGCAGTTAAATAGCGGTGTTGCCCGCCCTTTTTCGTCTGCAAATAAATCCATTCAATTAAATGGGCGTCAGTCATTGGATGAGCAACGCTGCCAACTTTCACGGTAATTTTGTTGCCGTCAACTTCGACAACGGGAACATGCTTTTCTTGCGCGGCGTCAGTGGTGTTTGCAGTTAAAACTTTCATTGGCGCACCGTTGCAGGAAATTTCGGCTGAATTTTTGTTAATCAGCATTACCAAAGTCTTGTCTTCTCCAATAAAAATTCTTCCGTTTGACACGTTAAAACCTCCAATTTATTAAAAAATTTTTATAATAGTTGCGGTCGATTGAATTTATTATAAAATGTTGACAGGATATTTTCAAGCGGCGTTGAAGTAATTCTTGACAATGACAGGGGCGGTGTTGTAAAATGCTCAAAGTGCAGATTTTTAAGGGCGAGGTTGCGCCTTTTAGTTTTAAGTTATCGGCAGAAAGTTTTTTTAGCGAAGATTTTTTGGATAACGGCAAATTTATTGGCGACTTGGAAATTTCCGGCGAAACTGTGAACGAAAATGCAAATGTTGTGATACGCGGTGAAATTAAATGTTGCAAGAAATTTAATTGCGACAGATGCTTAAGCGAGGCGACAGAAAATCAAATTCACGAGTTTGAAGAAGAAATTGACAGCGCGGAAATTGTCGAAGATTTAATTGATATTACCGACCTTGTGCGGGATATTGTAATTTCAAGTCAACCTATTCAAAGTCTTTGTAAAACCGACTGTAAGGGACTTTGCCCAATCTGTGGACAAAATTTGAATGACGGCGAGTGTAATTGTGAAAGGTTGAGTGTTGACCCGAGACTTGCACCGTTAATGAATTTCAAATAAATTTAGGAGGTAATATCTTTGGCAGCACCAAAAAGAAAATTAAGTAAATCCAGACGTGACAGACGCCGCGCAAATTGGAAGTTGGAGGCTCCGAACCTTGTTAAATGTCCGAGATGCCATGAACCCAAACTTCAACACCACGTTTGCTTGGAATGTGGCTACTACGACGGCAAAGAAGTTATTGAAACGGCTTAATGATAATGAATTTGGCGGGCAGGCGTTAAACCTGCCTATTTTTTTTATAGAGGTAGTGTCAAATGAAACTTGCACTAGACGCAATGGGCGGCGATAACGCGCCCGAAGAAATTGTAAAAGGCGCGATTGACGCCGTGAAAAAATATCCCTGCGAAATTGTTTTAGTTGGCAACGAAATAAAAATTACCGAAATTCTGCGCGATGAGCCGGACTGGAAAGATTTTCCACTTACAATCAAACACGCTGATGAAGTTATAGAAATGAATGAACACCCCGCCGACGCCGTGCGCAATAAAAAAAATTCGTCAATCGTAGTTGCAACACAACTTGTAAAAAGCGGCGAATGTGACGCGGTACTTTCAGCAGGTTCAACCGGCGCGGCTGTTGCGGCGGCTCAACTTATTTTGAAACGTATTCACGGAATTGGACGCCCTGCCATTGCTACACCAATTCCGACTCCGGACGGCGTAACTTTGCTTTTAGACAGCGGCGCAAATGTTGACAGCAAGCCTGAACATTTGGTACAAAGCGGAATTATGGGCGCACTTTACGCCGAACACGTTTTAAGTAAAAAAAATCCCCGCGTTGGACTTTTGAACATTGGCGAAGAGGAAACTAAAGGCAACGAACAAGCTAAAGAAACGTACCAAATTTTTAAAAATATGACGACGATAAATTTTACCGGCAACGCCGAAGGGCGCGATATTCCAAACGGCAAATTTGACGTTATTGTTTGCGATGGATTTGTTGGCAACGTAGTTTTGAAATTTGGCGAAGGGCTTGCACATACGATTTTCAAACTTATCAAAGAGGCGATTGAAGAAGGCGGCGTTCCTGTTAAACTTGCGGCGTTAATGTTGGCACCGACTTTGCAAAATCTTGCAAAACGTTTGGACGCTTCAGAATACGGCGGCGCACCGCTTTTAGGCGTCAACGGCTATTGCATTATCAGTCACGGCAGCGCAGACGCTAAATCTATTTGCAGTGCGATTAAACTTGCCAATGATTATGTAAATAATAATGTTTTGGAGCATATTAAAACCGCGCTTGAGCAGGAAGATTTTTTCAAACAATAAAAAATTGAAATATAAATTTTCGCAGGTTATAATATAATCAGTGAGGAGGAAGTTGAATGTTTGAAAACAACGTAATCTGTAAATTACTGAAAATCAAATATCCGATATTTCAAGGCGGAATGGCGTGGATTGGAACGGCTGAACTTGCCTCTGCAGTATCAAACGCGGGCGGCTTAGGTTTAATTGGCGCAGGTCATATGCCGCCTGATGTTTTGCGTAAAGAAATTCAAAAATGCAAAGGCTGGACTGAAAAACCTTTTGGCGTCAATATTATGTTAATGTCGCCGTTCGTCAAGGAAGTTATGCAAGTCGTAATTGATGAAAAAGTTCCCGTTGTTACGACGGGCGCAGGCAACCCCGGCGAATATTTACCGGCTTTAAAAGAAATTGGTACAAAAGTTATTCCCGTTGTTGCAAGTGTGGCGTTGGCTAAAAGACTTGAAAAAGGCGGCGTTGACGCAATTATAGCTGAAGGTTGCGAATCCGGCGGACACATTGGCGAAATTTGTACAATGCCATTAATTCCGCAAGTTGTAGACGCAGTTGAAGTGCCTGTAATTGCGGCGGGCGGCTTTGCTGACAGTCGCGGAATGGCGGCGGCGTTTGCACTTGGAGCGCATGCAATTCAAATGGGTACTCGTTTTGTATTGAGTAAAGAATGTATCGCCCACCCGAATTACAAAGATATTGTACTTAAAGCCAAAGATCGCTCCACCGTTGTAACAGGGCGGACTTTGGGGCATCCTGCGCGAGTTATCGCAAATAAATTTACGCGCACTTTCTTAGAAATGGAAGCGGCGGGCGCGTCCCCTGAAGAATTGGAAAAATTGGGCGTCGGCACTTTACGCAAGGCGACGCACGAAGGCGACGTTGAAAACGGCTCTGTAATGATTGGGCAAATTTCCGGTATGCTTGAGGATATTAAAACCGTACAAGAAATTATTGATGACATTGTAAACGGGTTGCCGCAAGCTGTAGCCGAATTGCAGAAAAATTATCTTTAAGCGGAGGTAATTGACGTGGGAAAAATTTCATTCGTCTTTCCGGGGCAAGGCGCACAATTCGTAGGAATGGGCAAAGATTTTTATGATAACTTTGACGTTGCCAAAAATCTTTTTGATGAAGCTGATGACGCGCTGGGCTATTCGATAAAAAAAATGTGCTTTGAAGGCTCGGAAGACGATTTAAAACTTACTGCGAATACTCAACCTGCAATTTTGATTGTAAGTGTAATTGCGGCTGAACTTTTAAAAGCGGAAGGAATTAACGCCGAAGTTGCGGGCGGACACAGTTTGGGCGAATATTCGGCACTTGTAACGGCGGGAGCGTTAAAATTCCGTGACGCGGTAATTTTGGTACACAAGCGCGGGCAATTTATGCAGGAGGCTGTACCTGTCGGCGAAGGTTCAATGGCGGCGATTATTGGGCTTGACGATAAAATTATTGTCGATACTTGCAATGAAATTTCTGACGCAGTGCAAGCCGTCAATTTTAATTGTCCCGGTCAAACTGTAATTGCGGGAACGGTTAAAGGCGTCGATACTGCAGTTGAAAAATTGAAAGCGGCGGGAGCTAAAAAAGCTGTAGTGTTGCCTGTAAGTGCGCCGTTCCATTCTACACTGATGAAACCTGCCGCCGAAAAACTTTCCGCCGAATTAGATAAAATCGAAATTCAAAATGCCGCGTTCCCAATCGCCGCAAATTTCAATGGCAACCTTGAAACTTCTGCCGCTGAAATAAAAAATAATCTTGTCGCGCAGGCTGATAATCCCGTTAAATGGATTGACTGCGTGAAGGCTATGCAAAATTTCGGCGCAGATATTTTTGTTGAATGTGGACCCGGTAAAACGCTTTGCGGCTTTAATCGTCGTATCGACAAAACTATTAAAAGTTTCAACGTCGAAAATATTGAAAGTCTCAAGAAAACTGCAGAGGATTTGAAAAATATTTAATTTTAATCACTAGAATTCATCGTGGCGTGTAAAAAAAAAAACGGCGGTCAAGGATGACCGCCGCCGCGTGTTGATTCAAGGATTGAATCATACGCGGAAGTTTTTCTTTTCTTGCTAAAGAGCATGCCTTGCTACGCAAGCCACGCATGCTAGGCGTTTCTTTTCTTTTTTCAAAATGAAAAGAAATGCCGTATTAGTAAAAAAATTTACCAACTGAATATAAATACACGCCAAATTTTTTAAAAATATTGAAAGTCTCAAAAAGACTGTTGAGGATTTGAAAAATGTTTAGATTTGCACATAACAATTTGAATGTTTTGGACTTGGAGCGCAGTTTGAAATTTTACAAAGAGGCGTTGGATTTAACGGAAATTCGCCGCCTTGAAACGCCGAATTTTATTTTGGTATATTTGGGCGACACTTTTGGCAGTCATCATCAACTTGAATTGACGTGGCTTAAAGACAGAAAAGAACCTTACAATCTCGGCGAAAATGAATTTCATCTTGCCTTTACCACGAAAAATTTTAATGAGGCTTACGAACGCCATAAAAAATTAAACTGCATTTGCTACGAAAATAAAGCTATGGGAATTTATTTTATAAACGATCCCGACGGCTATTGGCTGGAGGTTTTGCCTGAAGATTGATAGAGGCGATTAAGATGCCACATTTTAAATTTGATCACAATAATTTTACAGTTTTAGATTTAGATCGCAGTTTGAAATTTTATGAAGACGCTCTTGGATTAACTGAATTTGCCCGCCTTGAAACTCCTAGTTATATTTTTGTCTACTTAGGCGACGTTTACCGCAGTGATCACGTTTTGGAATTGCAAGTTATAAAAAATCACAAAACGCCTTACAGTACCGGCGATAATCTTTCACATCTTGCCTTTCTCGTCGATGATTTTAAAGCGGCTTACGAAAAGCACAAAAAAATGAATTGCATTTTCAGAGAACATACAGTGGCGGGGCTTTATTGGATTAAAGACCCAGACGGCTATATAATTGAGATTGTGCCGAAAGATTGGGGACAAGGTTTCAGATATTAAAATTCCCTTAAGGTGAAATAAATGAGTTCAAAAGCTATGACGGCTTTAATTGAGTCGTTAATGAAATTGCCGGGCGTCGGTGCGAAAACTGCCGCTCGGCTTGCTTATCATATCGTAGAAATGAAAAATGACGACGTGGAAAATTTAGCCGCCGCCATTAAAAATATCAAAACTGAAACGCACTCCTGCGCGATTTGCTTTAACACGATTGACAAAAGTTTTGACGTTTGCGAAATTTGCAATTCTGACAAGCGCGACGCCAAAACTATTTGCGTTGTCAAAGATGCAAAAGATTTAGACGCCATTGAACGCGCCGGCTTTTATACGGGCAAATATCACGTAACCGGCGGCTTAATTTCGCCAATGGCAGGAATTACGCAGGAAGATATTCATTTGAAAGAATTGGTACAGCGCGTCTATCAAGATGACATTCACGAAGTTATAATTGCGTTTGAGCCGAATGTTGAAGGAACGGCGACGGCGCACTTTATCGCAAAACTTTTAAAGCCCGCCAACGTCAAAGTTACGAAACTTGCACAGGGTATGTCGGTCGGCGCAGATTTTGCCGGTACTGACAGCGTAACCATTGCAAAGGCGATTGAAAACCGCGTGCCAATTTGAAAGGAGTTAAATTTTATAAATGGGACTTGAAGTTTTTATCGGACCGCTCATCGGTATTGCAATTATTTTCGCACTGGTAAAATTGATTAAATTGCCGTTTTGGTTGCTGAAAAATAGCATCATCGGCGCAATTATGCTTTACATTTGCAATTTTATCGGACTTTTTACAATCAAAATAACATTCATTCATTGCTTAATTGCCGGAGTTTTCGGCATACCCGGAATTATTGCACTGCTGATTTTCGTTTAAAATTTTTTAATTTAAATGTACTTTTCTTTTCCGAAGCAAAAAGAAAAGTACCATGCGCGGTTTGCGCTAGCAAAGCGTGCTCTTTAGCAAAGAAAGTGCTTTTCACGGCGCGTCAAGGCTTTGGCGTTCTCGTATCTTCTAATCTGCTGCCGCCCCTGCCTTACGTAATTCCCACTCTTGCTGACGCAAGCTGGTGACGCGCCAAACAAATGCTAATGTTTTATTTATTGAACAGCATTTTTTACAAACCTTTACTAACCAAGTTAAATTTTTTAATTCGCAACTGATTAAAGTAAGCTATTGAAAAAATTTTAAGGTAGATTCAAATGATACAACTTGAAAAAGTTACAAAATTTTATGGCGAACGGCTGATTTTTTCTGACGTAAGTTTTAAAATTATGGACGGCGAAAAAATTGGAATTGTCGGCAAAAACGGCGCAGGTAAATCCACGCTTATAAAAGTTTTAATTGGCGCAGAAGAATTTGACGGCGGCACTATCAGCGGACTTCACAAGGAAGATATTGGATACGCTGAACAAATTCCGCACTTTGAAAATTCAACGTTGCTTGCAGAAATGTTGAGCATTGGCGTTGAAGAATTTCAAGCGAAGAAAATTTTATTCGGCTTAGGTTTCAGCGAAATTGAACTTGCGAAAAATCCAAACGAATTTAGCGGCGGCGAAACTGCGAAAATTGCACTTGCAAAGTCTTTACTTGACGAGCCGAGAGTTTTAATTTTGGACGAGCCGACTAACCATCTTGACATTTACGCCATTGATTTTTTGGAAGATTTTTTGAAGAATTACCGCTACACGGTTATAGCCGTCACGCACGACCGCCACTTTTTGCAAAATTGCGTTGATAAAATTGTTGACATTGAAAACTGCAAGGCGACGGTTTACAACGGCAACTATGAAAAATTTGTACAGGTTAAGGCGGAACGTAGAGAATACGAAATTAAAGCCTATGAAAAGCAACAGGAAGAAATTGCAAAACTTGAAGATTTTGTGCGCCGAAATAAAGTACGCGCCTCAACTGCAAGACGCGCCCGCAGTCGTCAAATTGCGTTGGATAAAATGGAGCGTCTGGAAAAACCGCCTTCAACTGAATCTGTTACAGTCAAACTTGGCGACGCCGCAGAATCCGCCAACCGCGTTTTAATTCTGGAAAATGTAAACTTCAAAAACATTATAAAAAATTTCAGCGCGGAAATTCGCAAAGGCGAAAAAGTCGGATTGATTGGCAGAAATGGAATTGGTAAATCGACGCTTTTAAAAATTATTGTCGGCGATTTAAAAAAAGATTCAGGTACAATCAGAATTGGCAACCGCGTTAAAATTGGTTATCTTTCGCAAGGTCACGAAGAATTAAACGAAAATTTCACGGCGATTGAGGAATTGCAAAACGAATTTAATTTGACGAATGAAAAAGCGCGTTCAGAATTGGCACGGCTTGACATTTTCGCGCAGGTTGCCGAAAAACCAATTTCAGCAATGTCAGGCGGCGAAAAAACCCGCGTTGCACTTGCAAAGTTGATTTTAACCGGCGCAAATTTTTTAATATTAGACGAGCCGACAAACCATTTGGATTTACCGGCAAGAGAGGCGATAGAAAACGCGCTTAGAAATTTCGACGGCACAATTTTAATCGTGACGCACGACAGATATTTACTTGACGCCGTAACAAGCCGCGTTATCGAATTTGAAGACAAGCCCGCGCCCGTTGCCGTCAAAGAAAAAATTTCAAAGTCCAAGCCGCAAAAAGAATCTGTACAAAAAAAATCTACACCGCCGGAAAAAACTTTACAGCAAATTGAAAAACTTGAGGCACAAATTAAAATGGCTGAAATGGAACTCAAAATGATTGAACACGAAATAAATTCAGCGATTGAACCTGCGAAATTGTCAGAATTGGCGGCGGCGCACGAGGCAAAACTTTTGGAAATTGACGAGCTTTATAAAATTTGGGCAGAATAATTCTTGACGTAAACCGTATTTTGTGTAAAAATTAACACACTCAAATTAAAGGAGTGATTTGCATGGGAAGTCAACCACCTGCACTTGAGAAACTTTTTGATGAATGGGCAAAGAAACACGCGGAAAAACTTTCTACTGACGCGCCGTATTTTATGCCGGAGCAAGAAAAACCTTACGGCGGATTTGTACGTGATGGCATAATAAATATTGAAAGTTGGAAAAAGCAAAAGGTTAGAATTTGTTTTATTTTGAACGAAGCCGGCGGGCGTGAAGACATGGAACATTATCCTGACGATTTTGATTTGGCGGCAGAATGGAATGAGCGCGGTTCTTTCAGTAAATTTATGTTTAAAATTGCCGTTTGGACAAAAGCGATTCAAGATGCATTCTTGCCACCTGTAACTTACAAAAAGTCCGACGTTTCAAAAATTCGTGATGATTTAATTCGTTCAATAGCGGTTGTCAATATCAAAAAAAGCGACGGACAAAGACGCAGTGACTTTGAACGCCTGTTTAATTTTGCGGTAGAAGACGCCGAAGAATTGAAACGCGAATTGGAAATTGTCAATCCCAATATCATAGTTTGTTGCGAAAATCTTAAATTCTTGCGTGAACCGTTCGTACCTAAACCGCCGAAGAAAAAGGCAGGCGAAGAAAGCAGCGATACAGCGGTTGTATCTGCTGAAACTGAAACAACGGTTATACCTGCTGAATCTGAAACTACAACTATACCCGCCGAAACTGAAACAAAAGTAGAATCTGCAGAAACTGAAACGGAACCAAAACCTGAAAAATATAGACACAAAGACGAGTCTTCAGAATCTGCGCTAGTTGCCGCTTTTAAACCGCCTATTCTTCCTAAATGTAAAGAAGACGGCAGACGCAATTACGTTTTCAACAGTGACGAGCTCAAACAAATTTCAAAATTTACGTATATTTGGGGCAGCAAATTAGTTTTCAGTATGTGGACGCCCGCAAATTTTATGGGTACAATTTCTTCAAATACTATAAATTATTATGCCGTTCGTGAAGTTGTACGCGCCGCAATGCAAGCTTTTAGCGAAAAGCAGAAAAAGAAAAAGTTACAGCAAATAGCCGAAGAAAACGCCAAACGCAACGCCGAGAAAAAGGCTCAAAGAAAAGCTCAACTTGAAGCAGAAAAAGCCGCGCAAAATGCACAAGCTACAGCTACAGCTCCTGCGCCTCAACCTGTACCGACTGCAACGCCTCAACCTTCACCTGCAGCAGCTCCCAAACCTGCAGCGGTTGCAACGCCTAAACCTGCGGCTCCCGCTCCTCAACCTGCGCCAAAGGTAGAGGCTCCTGCTCCACAAGTTGAACCTCAACCGGAGGCAAAACCTAAAACCAGACGCACTACCAAAAAAACCGCTGAAGCTAATGCAAACGCCGAAGAAACACCTAAAAAAACTACCCGAAGAACGAAGAAAACTGCTACGGCGGAAACTGCCGAGTAAAAATAAATCACCGGAAAATTTCTACAATCCCCCAAATAAGGGGGATTTTTTTATAAGTATAACTTATAACTTTTTTTGAAAATGGAATTGATTTTAACACAAAAAAATTTTTATAATGGCAAAAATATTGGGAGGTTTTAATATGTCAAACATTTCAAGACGCGACTTTGTAAAATTGGCGGGAGTAGCGGCGGCGGGCGTTGCTTTGTACAACGTTGGAGGTGAAGAAACTGTGGCAAAAAAAACTATCAGCAACGCGGAAGCGGCGACAGGGCAAAAATCTCAAGTTTATTTTACAAAACATATCGACGCCGAGCATTTAATTAAACTTTACCAAAAAATAAATTCCAATATCAGCGGCAAGGTTGCTATTAAGCTACATTCCGGCGAGCCGCATGGTCCAAATATTTTGCCGCGTGATATGGTACAAAAATTTCAAGTGCAAATTCCAAATTCCACAATCATTGAGGCGAATACCGCTTACGGCGGCGCACGCGCCAATACTGAAAGTCACAAACAAACTTTGCAAACTAACGGCTGGACTTTTTGTCCTGTTGATATTATCGACGCGGACGGCGATATTAATTTTCCGGTAAATGGCGGTTTTCATCTGAAGGAAGTTGCAATGGGCGCACATTTGGCAAATTATGATTCGCTGATTGTTTTAACGCATTTCAAAGGACACGCAATGGGCGGATTCGGCGGCAGTTTGAAAAATATTGCCATTGGTTGTGCAAGCGGCAAAGTCGGCAAGCGTCAAGTACACGGTCTTACAAAATTTAAAATTTGGGTAACGGGTGAGCCGTTAATGGAACTTATGGCGGACAGCGGCAAGGCAATTTGTGATCACTTTGGCAAAAAAATTGTTTTCTTGAATGTAATGCGGCGAATGTCGGTAGATTGTGACTGCGCGGGCGTAGGAGCGGCTGAACCTACCATTGCAGATATTGGAATGGTTGCAAGCACAGATATTTTGGCGATTGATCAAGCGTGCGTTGATATGGTGTACGCCGCGCCGGACGGTAAAGATTTAATTGAAAGAATTGAATCCCGCTCCGGCTTGCGCCAACTTTCGGCGATGAAAGAATTGGGTATGGGAAATAATCAATACGATTTAATTTCTATAGATTAGCGCGTGGCGTTTTAAAATGCACGGGAGAATTTTTTATGATTCAAAAATGGTTTAAAGATTTATATGCAGATCGCCTTGAAAATGCAAGAGTTTTGAAAAAAGCCTCAATGAGCGGCGTCAAAGATGCGGTATCTGATAAATATTCCGATCCCGCACATTTTGTTTACGAACTTTTGCAAAACGCTGATGACGTTGGCGCAACACGCGCAGAATTTGAACTGCTTGAAGATAGATTAATTTTCGTTCACAACGGCAAACGCCATTTTTCAATTTCAAATCCTGAAACTGAAAAAGCGGACAAATTAGCCGGTAAACTTGGCGATATAAACGCCATAACTTCTATTGGCAATTCAAGCAAAAGTATTTCTCCGGCAACTATTGGAAAATTCGGCGTAGGTTTTAAAGCCGTTTTCCAGTACACCGAAACGCCGGAAATTTGGGACAAGGATTTTTCTTTCAGAATTGAAAATTTTATTGTACCCGTGCCTTTATCCGGAGATTGTCCCTACAAAAAAGCCGCTGAAGAAACTTTATTTGTATTTCCGTTCGATAAATTTGAAATGCCAAAAATTAAAGCCGTTAGAGAAATTTCATACAAGTTGAAAAATCTTTCATTCCCACTTTTATTTTTGTCTAATTTGCGGGAATTGATTTTTAAAATTGGCGATTTTCAAGGCTTTTACAGAAAAAATATTGTCAGTAATTCTTTACACAACAACGACATTACAGAGAAACAAATTCAACTTTCGGAAAATAGAGAAGGTACTGCTTATTGGTTAAATTTTATACTTTTCTCGCGTCCTCATCCAAAAGGAAGTTATTCCGTATGTTATTCTATAAGAGCGGGAAAATTAATACCTATTGAAAAACCTGCATTTTGCTTTTTCCAAACAAAAGAATACACGGGCTTGAGATTTTTAATTCACGCGCCATTTTTACTGACTGACAGCCGCGAAGGTATTTTTCAAGGCAAGGAACATAACATAAATCTTATTAACGATTTGGCAGAATTGGCGGCGGACAGTTTAACATTTCTGCGCGACAGAAATTTAATTGACGATAACATTTTAGATATTATTCCCATTACTGAAAGTAGCAACGATCTTTTCAAAATTTTTTACAAAACAATTCAATTTGAAATGAAAACTAAAGCCTTGATACCTGCCTTTGATTCAAATAGCGGCAAATATAATTTTGTAAAGTCTAAAAATGCTTATTGGGCTGAAGTTATCAATTTGACGAAAATTTTTTCTGATAAACAACTTGCCGAAATTGTACCGAATCAAAATGCTAATTGGGTATTTGTCAGCAAGTCACGTGAAAAAGCAGATTCAAAAATTGAAAAATATATCCTTGACATTGTACAAGATTCTTTAAATGAAAACGTAATTCTTAAAGGGCGCAATGATCCATATTCTCGGCAAATAAATAAAACTATTCTCGGAATTACCGCCAATTTCATTGAGAAACAAAATTTTGAATGGCTTCACAAATTTTATAAATGGTTATCTGAAACTTCCGCACGTATAAACGCAGCGAAAACTTTACCGCTATTTTTGAATACCAAAGGCAAAGCGGTTGCGGCGTTTGAAAATTCTTTACCAAAATTATTTTTGCCGATGGTTGGCGGCAGTGATTATCCTACTGTACATCCTGAATTGCTTGCCAATCCAAATACAAAAAGTTTCCTCGTTAATCGAATTGGTCTTAAATCGCCTTCGCTGAAAGATGAAATTGAAAGTAAAGTTTTTACGCAATACGATAAATTATTTCACGAAAATAGCGGGGTGAATGACAGCGGATATTTTCAAAAAGTTTTTGAGTATTATCTGCAACTTTCTCATTTGCAAGTTGAAAGCTATATCGAAAATCTCAAAAAACATTTATGGTTGCGTTGCATTTCGGCTGATCCTTCAAGTTTTGCAAAATATTCACGTCCGCAATATTCAATTCGTGATTATGAATCAACATTGTATATTCCAAATGAAGGATTGAAAAAATATTTTCAAGAGGCAAAACGCGGCAGATTTGTAAATTTCGATTTTTATTTAAATTTAGTCGGTCGTGATAAAGAAAACAGATTGATTAAATTTTTTGTAGATATTGGATTGGCGCGTGAAGTTCAATATGTTCGTGTTTATATTAAAGAAAATTTTGTAGAAAAATATAACCTTCCAAAAGAAAATTCTACGCGTGAAGAATATTGGTACGAATATCAAATTGAAGGTTGTTATCAAATTCTAAAAAAAATTACGGAGTCTAAAAATCCTGAAAAAACCTATACCTATAAATCAATTATCTGGGAAAAATTTTCCGATGAAGAAGATACTAACATCGCTTCAAACGCCTATAAAAAATCTTTGATTCTTTGGGAAAGACTTGTGGCAGTAAATCAAAAAGTTGGCGAACTGCGCGACAAAATGCGCGGGACTTATGAATATTTTCATCGTAAGCAACGCTTTTTAGAATTTACTCCTATACTTGTTCAAGAATTGCGTACCCTTCGTTGGCTTGTAGATAAAAACGGCAAATTAAAAAGTGCTGAAGAAATATCTGTGCAAAGTATGGCGGAAGGATACGACACTGTTTCACAATCTGCACAATCGCTTATTGATTTTTTGGGAATTAAAGAAAAATCTGATAAAGGCGAAGACGAACCAAAACTTTCAGCGGAACAATTAAATTTGATAAAGTACGGCAAATTGATTGAGGCGGCTATGGCAAAAGGCGCGTCGCTTGAACAAATTCAGCAAATGTTACAAAATTTGTTTAAGCCAATTAAACCGCCTGAAACGCTGCCAAAAGAAAAGCCGAAACGTCCGCCGCGTCCAATTACTGAAATTCAAAAGAAAATTGCAGAGGTAAATCGCGCAGGTAGTAATGACAGTGGCAACGACGACTTTACGCCGCCAACTGTAGATTATAAAAAGAAAATTGAACGCCTTAAGCAAAAATCAGAACTTGAACAGGAACAACTTGCACAACTGGAAGAGTTGCAAAAAATAGTTATCCATTCTGAAAAATATTCTTATGGCTGGTTTAAGGCTTGTTTGGAATTAGAATTTTTAAACAGTAACGAAAATAAAATTAACAGCAGAGAAATTTCAATTAGTTTTGGGCGCGTTGAAAAAGCTCCAAACACTGCGCGTACATTAATTTTAAAATATCCAAGCCGTTTTATCCCGCAATTTATGGAAGACTTGGAAAACATTCCGCTTAATTTGCGAACAAAAGATAATTCTGCAAAAGTTACCATTGAAGTTATCAGCGTCCAACATAATATTTTGCGCGTTAAACTCAAAGACGGCGCACAAGTCGAAAATATAAATTTGGATGAAGTCAGAGAGGCGACAATTAACGCCCAAAATCCCGTTTTTCTTTTGGAAGAATTGAAAAAGCAGTTTAACAATCTCAATTACGCAGATGATTTTAATATGCAGAAAAATCTTTGCAAAAATATTGAATTTGTATTTGGTCCACCCGGTACAGGTAAAACTACATATTTGGCGCGTGAATTTATTTTATCGAAAATGCAACTTCCACAAAATAAAAAAATTCTCGTGCTGACACCTACCAACAAGGCGGCTGACGTACTAACGAAAAAAATTATGGATTCAACCAAAAATTTTGATTGGCTGATAAGATTCGGCACAACCAACGATGAAGTTATTGAAAAGACTGTATACCGTGAAAAAACTTTCGATATTCGCCAAAAGCCGCGCAACGTCACGATAACAACTATTGCGCGTTTTCCCTACGATTTTTTCATGATTGACGGCGAAAGATGGTATTTGCACGGTATGAATTGGGATTACATTATAATTGATGAAGCGTCAATGATTCCGCTGATAAATATCATTTTGCCGCTTTACCTGAAAACGCCGGAAAAATTTATAATTGCAGGCGATCCATTCCAAATTGAGCCGGTAATATCGCTGGATTTTTGGAAGGATGAAAATATTTACACGCTCGTTGAATTAAATTCTTTTACCGCGTCAAAAACTGTTCCGCACGATTACAAAATAATTAAATTGATGACGCAATATCGCAGTTTGCCTTCAATAGGCGAAGTTTTCAGCAAACTTACTTACGGTGGAATTTTGAAACATTATCGCAACGAAAATTTGAAACGCCCGCTAAAAATTAACAACTGGCTAAATATTAAATCGCTGAACATTATCAAATTTCCCGTAAGCGAATATGAAAGCGTCTACCGCGCAAAACGTATAAATAATTCTTCGTCGTATCAAGCTTACTCGGCGATTTTTACTTTTGAATTTGTCAGCGCAATGAGCCGCCAAATTGCAAAAAATAATCCAAATGAAAAATTTTCAATCGGAATTATTGCGCCGTACCGCGTACAAGCTGATTTAATAGAAAAACTTTTTGCAACCGCTCAAATTCCGCCAAACATTCAAATTAGCGCAAGTACAATTCATGGATTTCAAGGCGACGAGTGCGATATAATTTTTGCGGTTTTCAACCCGCCGCCTTACATCAGCAATTCTTCTGAAATGTTTTTGAATCACCAAAATATTATCAATGTTTCAATCAGCCGCGCTCAAGATTATCTTTTTTTGGTTATGCCGGACGATGACACCAAAAATATTTTCAATTTGCAACTGATAAAACAAGTTGAAAAACTTTTTAACAGCGTCGGCTACAGTGAGTTTAATTCTGCAAAAATTGAAAAATTAATTTTCGGCAAAGAAAATCATATCGAAGAAAATTCCTTTTCGACGGGACATCAAAACGTTAATATTTACACGCACCCCGAGCGCGTCTATGAAATTCGCAGCGATGATAACGCCGTTGATATTCAAATTCACAAAGATTTTAAATTTGTAAAGTCGTAAATCTGACGATATAATAACGATAAAAAAATTGAGGAGTTGAGAAATTTGAAAAAATTTTTAGCATTGTTGGCGATTGTCGGAATGATTTTCACATTTGGACAAAGTGCCGCGTCTGCGCAGGGAAAAATTTTAGTTGCGTATTTTTCAAGAGTCGGTAACGAATACGGCGTTGGAAATATTCAAAAAGGAAATACGGCAATAGTTGCCGAAATTATCGCACAGAAAACCGGCGCAGATTTATTTGAAATAAAAACCGTTCAAAGTTATCCTGACGATTACGACGCTTGCACGGCTATTGCGCGTAAAGAAAAAGCTGAAAAAGCGCGCCCCGCACTTGCAACGAGTGTAACGAATTTTGCGCAGTACGACACAATTTTTATTGGTTATCCAATTTGGTATGGTGATATGCCTATGGCGGTTTACAATTTCCTTGAAAGTTACAATTTCAGCGGCAAAACGGTTATTCCATTCTGCACACACGGCGGCAGCGGGCTTGCGTCCACTGAAAGAAATATCAAGGCAACTTGCCAAAATTCAAACGTTCTGCAAGGATTGGCGATTAGCGGCTCAACTGCACAAAATAACCGCGCTCAAGCTGATTCAAGCGTTGCAAGTTGGTTAAAAAAAATTGGTGTAATGTAATGACGAATGACGAACTTCAACTTAAAAAACTTTATGAAGAAATGTGGCAGGCGTTAATTAAAAAAGATATTTCAACGCTGGAAAAAATTCACGCCGATAATTTTATTCTTGTTCATATGACGGGACGGCGGCAACCTAAGCAGGAATATCTGGAATATGTACGCAATGGACAGTTAAATTATTTTTCTGCGAAAACTGAAAATATTTTTGTTGACGTACCGGCAGGAAAATTAATTGGACAATCGAAAGTTGAAGCGGCTGTATTTGGCGGCGGAAAAAATATTTGGCGGTTGCAACTTGCATTTGACGTTGAAAAAATTTCCGGCAAGTGGATTTTAAAATTTGCGCAGGCGTCAACTTATTAAAAAATTTTTGAGGTGATTTGATTGAAAAAAATTTTATTGGCAGCGTTGTCAATTATGATGATGCTTTTATTTACGGCGTGTGGTCCTCAAGGTAAATCTGAAGATAATCCTGCTCCCGAACAAAAACCGGAACAAACTGCAGAAAAGACAGAAAATCCAACTCCTGAAAATCCTCCTGCGCAAGGAGCGCATAAAATCCTTGTGGCGTATTTCTCACGCACGGGCGATAATTACGAAGTTGGAAATATCGAAAAGGGCAATACCTCAATTATGGCTGAAATGGTTGCTGAAAAAACCGGCGGCACTTTGTTTGAAATTAAACCCGTCAAAGAATATCCCGCCGCTTACAAAGAATGTACAGACGTTGCCAAACAGGAACAGGCTGAAAACGCCCGCCCCGAAATTGCAAATAAAATTGAAAATCTTAACGAATACGACGTTATATTTTTAGGTTATCCAATTTGGTGGAGCGATTTTCCAATGATTATTTATACCTTCCTTGAACAGAACGACTTTAACGGCAAAACGATTATACCTTTCTGCACTTCCGCCGGCGAATATATGACGGGCAAAGAAATTAATATTCCGCAAATTGCCAAAGGTGCCGCCATTGCACAAGGTCTCGGTATGAAAGGCAAAGAATGTCAAGAAAATCCAAACTACGTGCGCGAACAAGTCAATTTCTGGATTAACGGCTTGGGTTACTGAAAAAGTTTTACGGCTCCAATTTCGGTTGGAGCTTTTTGT
Organism: uncultured Selenomonadales bacterium; assembly: GCA_937877565.1. Lineage (GTDB taxonomy): Bacteria > Bacillota > Negativicutes > Selenomonadales > Selenomonadaceae > Quinella. Next base: position 38,388 of record CALFJB010000077.1, read on the forward strand.
TTGACAAAGTTTTTTCACATTTTTATAATTTGCGCGGGAGATGATATTTTAATGACAGAAATTAAAATTAGACCTGCCACGCTTGAAGACGCGCCGCGCCTTGTAGAAATTTATTCTTACTACGTTGAAGAAACGGCGATAACTTTTGAATGTGAAGTTCCCAGCGTCGAAAAATTTCAAACGCGAATGAATCGAACACAAAAACATTATCCCTACCTTGTAGCGGAATTGAACGGCAAAATTGTAGGTTACGCTTATGCAAAACGCTTTGTCGGTCGTGAGGCTTATAAATTTTCGGCGGAGCTTACAATTTATCTTGACAAAAATTATCGTCATAAAGGAATTGGTAAAAAATTGTACGGCGAACTTGAAAAAATCCTGCGCGAGCAAGGTATAAAAAATTTGTACGCTTGCATAGGTTATCCCGAAGTTGAGGACGAACATTTAAATTTTAACAGTGTAAATTTTCATCAGCATTTGGGATTTAAAATTTGCGGCAAGTTTACAAATTGCGGCTACAAGTTTAATCGTTGGTACAGTATGGTTTGGGCAGAAAAAATTATTGGAGATTATGGCAATGAATCAAATTGAGCGAATTGAACACTTTGAAAAGATTTTTGACGAATCGGCGGCGGCGATTGATAATTTATTGAACGCGCTGGAAAAATATTCTGATGTGCAGGATAAATATTTTGAGCTAATGAGGTATTACGGCGGCGAATGGCAGCAGGACTACGAAGACGACGAAGCCGGAAAAATTCCAAAAGATTTAAAACGCGGCGTAATTTCGCAAGACGGTATTTATAATTTGATTGAGAAAAATCGAGAGTTGCAGTTGGAAATTTTGAAAATTTTTGCAGACATTTTACACAAAGATTAAAAATTAATCGCCCGCAATTTGGGCGAATTTTTTTATTTGGATATTTGAAATTTTATGCTATAATTCGGCAGTAAATTTAAATTAAAGGAAGATTTTTTGATGGAACTAAAAAAAATTGCCGCCGTGATTTTATCGTGCGCGGTTGCTGGTACAGTTTTTACAGGTTGCGGCGAAACTCCGCCCGCTCAAACTCAAGCTGAAGAAATTAAAATGGGACTGTTGCAAACTCTCAACGCCGACACTGATACTTATAATAAGATGATGGCGAAATTTGAAGAAAACGCAGAAATAAAATTGCCGCATCATCAGATTATTTTCTATAGAAATTTTCAAACGTTGCAAGAGGATTTAATTTCCGGGAAAATCGACGAAGTCAGCATTTATAAATCTGCAACAGATTATCTTATGGCAAGAAATCCACAAATTGAAATTGCCAAAAATCACGTCGGCAAAAAGAAAATTATTGATAACATTGCATTTGCCCTGCGTGCTGAAGATACTGAATTGAAAAATTCTTTGGACGATGCAATTTCAAAAATGCAAAATGACAGAACTTTGGACAAACTCATAACAATTTATATCACAGATTTTAAAACGCCTGAAGACTTGCCCGCAGTTACATTTGAAAATTTCGACGGCGCGGACACAATCAAAGTTGGTGTAACGGGCGATTTACCGCCAATGGATTTAATTTTGGCGGACGGTACGCCCGCAGGTTTTAATACCGCGCTTTTATCTGAAATTGGAAAACGTCTGCAAAAAAATATTGAATTCGTAAAAATTAACAGCGCGTCACGTGCGGCGGCGTTGACTTCAAAGAAAGTTGATATTTCTTTCTGGGCGATTATTCCAACAAATGAATCTGTACCGCTTGATCTTGATAAGCCGGAAGGCGTCGAACTTTCCACGCCATATTTTACAGATGACGTTATTCACATTGATATTAAAAAATAAGGAGCTATCCAAATGAAAAAAATTTTAACGCTGATTCTAACTGCTCTAATGGCGGTAGGATTCACAGGTTGCGGCGAAAATAATAACGCGCAAAATTCGTTACCGCCTGATTTAAAAGTTGGTATTATTAAAAATCTCAACGCCTCTGAAAATCTTTATGACGATATGATAAAAAAGGCAGAGGAACTTGGCGGCAGAAAAGTTACAAATCATAAATATTCATTTTATGACAGTTTGACTTTGTTGCAAATGGGAATTGAATCCGGTAGCCTTGACGAGATCAGCACTTACAAAAATGTTGCAAATTATTTAATGGCGAAAAATCCAAATAAATTTGAATTTGCGCCGAATCACGATTATTTGAAACTCTCCGACAAGTTTGCATTTGCAATGCGCGAAACTGATACTGAATTGAAAAATTCTGTAAGCGCGGCAGTTGAGGCAATGCAAAACGACGGCACTTTAGAAAATCTTACAAAAACTTATATCACAGATTTAAAACCGGACGAAGACCCGCCCGCAGTTGCATTTGAAAATTTTGACGGCGCAGACACTTTAAAAGTTGGTATAACGGGCGACTTGCCGCCAATGGATTTAATTTTGGCTGACGGTACGCCCGCCGGTTTTAATACCGCGCTTTTATCTGAAATTGGCAAGCGTCTTCAAAAAAATATTGAAATTGTGCAAATTGACAGTGCATCACGTGCCGCCGCACTCCAATCCGGTAAAATTGATATTTCTTTCTGGGCAATTATTCCGACAGATACAAATTTGCCTGCTGATATGGATAAACCGCAAGGCGTCGAACTTTCCGCGCCTTACTTCCAAGATGATATTGTTCACATTGATTTGAAAAAATAAGGAGTGTTTTTAATGAAAAAAATTTTTACAATAATGCTCATTGCATTAACGGCGATTTTTACAGGTTGCGGCGGCGGAGAAAATCAGCCGACTGCAAATTCTAACGCAACTAAAATTGGTATGCTCCAGCAACTTAACGCCAGTGAACAGGAATTTAATGGCTTTATGAAAGACATTGCCGAAACTTTTGCATTGAATACCAATCCGCACGAAGTTAAATTTTTCAACAATTTAAATACAATGTTAATGGCGTTGGAAAGCGGGCAAATTGATGAAATCAGTACTTATAAATGTGTTGCTGATTATTTGATGACGAAAAATCCAAACGTTGAAATTCTTGAAGGGCACACATTGGAATTTATCGACGCCTTTTGCTTTGCAGTCAAGGCAGATAACGTCGAATTGAAAAATTCTTTGGACGATGCAATTTCTGAAATGAAAAACGACGGCACTTTAAATAATTTGACGAAAGAATATGTTACATCAAGCGTAAATCCTGCAAAAGTTGAATTTGAAAAATTTGACGGCGCGGAAACTTTGAAAGTTGCAATTACAGGCGATTTGCCGCCGCTTGACTTTGTAAGCGAAGACGGCAGCGCGGCAGGTTTTAACACTGCAGTTTTAGCTGAAATTGGCAAACGTTTGCACAGAAATATTGAAGTTGTACAAGTTGACAGTGCATCCCGTTCGGCGGCTTTGACTTCAGGTCAAGTTGACGTTGTTTTCTGGGCGATTGTTCCTGTCAGTGAAATTATTCCCGCCAACGCAGATAAACCGGATGGCGTCGAATTGACTACGCCTTACTATCGCGGAAGAATTGTTCACATTGGCTTGAAAAAATAAAATGGAACTGATTTACAAAATTTTTATAGCAAATGGCGCGTGGCAGACGATTTTAAACGGACTTTGGGCGACAGTGCAAATTTCTGCATTGTCGCTCCTTTTTGGTACGTTACTTGGCGCGTTAATATGTTTTTTTAGAGTTGGAAAAATTAAGCCGCTAAAAATCTTCGCGCAGGGCTACATTTCAATAATTCGAGGTGCGCCGGTTTTAATGTTGCTGATGTTGTTATTTTACGGCGTCTTTGCAAGGAGCGGACTTTCACCAATAACAGTAGCGGTAGTAACATTTTCATTGCACACGGCGGCGCACGTGGCGGAACTTTTACGAGCGGCACTAATGGCGATTGACACGGGACAAGTTGAGGCGGCACGGACTTTGGGCTTTTCAAAATTTCAAGCGTTCAAACTTGTAACCTTACCGCAAATTTTAAAAATTGCAAAGCCGGTGTATCAATCGACGGTTATAAATTTAATTCAGTGGACAAGCGTCGTCGGCTACGTCACAATTACAGATTTAACCCGCGTAATAAACAATATCGCGTCGCGCACAATGCAGCCGATGATAACCATAATTGGCGGAATGATAATTTATTTGGCGTTGTCGTACATAGTGCAAGGAATTTTTAAATTGACAGAGGCGAAAAAATGAGCGTTATCGAAATTCACGGGCTTAAAAAAAATTTTGGCGAATTGGAAGTATTGCGCGGAATTGATTTTTCAGTTGAAGTAGGCGAAAGAATTGTAATAATTGGCGGCAGTGGTTGCGGCAAAAGTGTTTTTCTGCGTTGCATTGAACTTTTGGAGACTCCAGACGCGGGAAATATTTTTATCGACGGGCAAGAAATTACCGCGCCAAATTGCGACCTTGATAAAATTCGTCAGTCAATGGGAATGGTTTACCAGCGTTTCAATTTGTTTCAGCATATGACAGTTTTAGAAAATCTTTTAATTGCGCCAATGACGCTTTTAAAAATGTCCAAAGACGACGCCGAAAAAAAGGCAATGGAATTACTTTCAACCGTTGGACTTGCCGCCAAAGTCAATGAATACCCCGCAGTTTTGAGCGGCGGACAACAGCAGAGAATTGCAATTTGTCGAAGTTTAATGATGAATCCAAAAGTTATTTTATTCGACGAGCCGACAAGCGCACTGGATCCAACGATGGTTGGCGAAGTTTTGGCGGTTATTCGTATGCTTGCGAAACAAAATTTAACAATGATAATCGTTACGCACGAAATGAATTTTGCAAAGGAAGTAGCCACGAAGATTTTATTTTTTGCGGACGGCGGAATTTATGAGCAGGGAACGCCGGAAGAAATTTTTGAAAATCCCAAACGTGAAAAAACTATCGCCTTTATCCAACGTCAAAAATATTTCCATTACGAAATTGACACTAAAAATTTTGACTTAATGGAAATGCAGAATAAAATTTTACTGTTCGCCGAAAAGTACGGGCTGAAGGCAAAATATATCAATCGCCTGCAACTTTGTTGCGAAGAAACTATTTACTTGTTGCTTGACAATGTTTACCAAAACGCTGAAAAAATTTCTGTAATTGTCGATATAATTTACGCGGAGGCAACCAAAAAATCCGAATTTAAAATTTTGTGTGTCGGCAGGGAGTACAATCCTTTCGCCGAAATAGAAAGTACAGACTTTGAGGATAACTTGGGCTTGACGATTTTACAGAATGTCGCGCAGGATTTAAGCCACGCTTACGAAAACGGCGTCAACAAGATTAGTTTTAAAATTTAGGCACTTATTTTTAGGAAACAGATAACAGGAAAGCAGGAAACAGAAATTTAACTGTATCCTGTCAGCTGTATCCTGTTTCCTAAATAAAAATAGGAGGTTGATAATTATGTGGAAAGTTATTTTTGCGGCAATATTAGCGGTTACTTTAGTTTTGGGCGGAATTGGCGAAACGCGCAAAAAAATTGAAACGCCGCCTGATACTGACGTTGTAGAAGTTGAAAAACCGAATTTACCGAAAAGCGCAGTTTTGACGCACAAACACAAAAATTATTGCGACGATACAACCGCCGAGCCGGTACAAATTATTTGCATTTTGGATCGCTCCGGCTCAATGGCGAATTTGGCTGAAGATACAATCGGCGGCTACAATTCATTTTTGGCGAAACAGAAAGAAAATCCCGGCACGGCTGAAGTTACGACGGTTTTATTTGATAACGAATACGAAATGATTGCGGACGCCGTAAATCTTACCGAAATTGCGGAATTGGATTCAGAAACTTACTACGCACGCGGCACGACTGCTTTACTTGACGCGGTTGGAATGACAATTACAAATACTCTTGGCAGAATGGAAAAGGATAAAATTTGCCCTGAAAAAAGGCGCGTTTTGGTTATGATTATGACTGACGGACTTGAAAACGCAAGCACGGAATACAACAAGAAAACCGTTAAAAATTTGATTGAGGAAACGACCGAAAAATATCACTGGAATTACATTTTTATGGGCGCAAATATTGATTCTGCGCAGGAGGCGTCTTCGATTGGAATTAGCAGAAAACACGCGATGGATTATGCGGCTGACAGCGCGGGCGTTCGTCAAAGTTTTAACAGAATGTCTGAAGCGGCTGACGAAGTTAGAGACAGCGGAAGTTTGCGTTAAAAATTTTATATATTTTTGATAAAATTATATTTTAATTTTATTTTTTGAAAACGGCATTTCTTTTCATTTTTGAAAAAAAGAAAAGAAACGCCTGGCAAAGAAAAGAAAAAACTTTCCGCGTATGATTGCATCCTGCAATCAACACGCGGCGGCGGTCATCCTTGACCGCCGGGTTTTTCTTCGATTCAGCTTTTTTGATTAGAGTAGTCTCAAAAAATTCAATTTTAAAACAAATTCTAAAAATCCTTGCTTAAAAAAATTTGGGAGTTTTCAAATTGGAAGAAATTTTAGATTGGCTTAAACTTGCCGAAAAATTCGCTGAAGACGGCGACGCCGAATCAATGGTAGGCGCGGCAAATCAAATTTTGGAAATTGACAGAAATTGTGCCGACGGCTACGCACTCATAGCTGAATCGGCTCTTTATTTTTGCGATCTTAACTACGCCGAAAGGTTATTGGCTCAAGCGTTTGCAAAGGATAAAAGAAATTTGCGGGCGCGTTTGGTACGCGGCGGAATTTACTTTGAACGTTTTCAGTTGATAAAAGCTTTGCAATTTCTGGATTTGGTAATTAAAGACGCCGAAAAACATACAGACGATTTTTTAACGCGCAAAACTTTAATCAAGGCGTTATGTTGGACGGCGGACGGCTTATATTTGGCAGGAGAGGCGGACGCGGCGGCTGAAAATCTGCGCGAAGCGTCAAGATTAACTGAAAACATTCAACACGCCGCCGAATTATTTTCAAAGCATTTATTTTTGAGAAATTACAATTTGCCGCCTGATAAAATTTTGGCGCAGGAGTACAACAAATTTTTTGCAAATGTCACGCCTTACAGCCATAAAAATTACAATCACAAAAAAATTAAAATCGGCTACATTTCGCCGGATTTTCGTCAGCATGCAGTGGCAAATTTTGTACAGCCGCTACTGAAACATTTCGACGGCAAAAAATTTTCTGTAACTTGCTATTTCACGGGCGAATCTGACTTTGTTACTCAAAAACTCAAAAATAAAAAAATTGCGTGGCGGGATTTAAAAGGCGTTGACGCCGCAACCGCCGCCAAAATTATTCACGATGATAAAATTGATATTTTGTTTGACTTGTCCGGACATTCTCAAAATAATTGTCTGCCGATTCTTGCGTACAAGCCCGCGCCCGTTCAAATTTCGGCGTTGGGTTATACCGCCACTACAGGTTTAAACGCCGTCGATTATTTTTTGACTGATAAAATTTGTGCGGACGATAATTTTACAGAAAAACTTTTGACGCTTGAAGGTTGCCAATTTTGCTACGCGCCGGTTATCAAGCCGCCCGCCGTCAATCACAAAAAAAATAACTGCGTGACGTTTGGCAGTTTCAACAATTTCGCAAAAGTTACTGACGAAGTTTTAATTTGTTGGAAAAAAATTCTAGACTCCGTGCCAAATTCCAAATTCATCATTAAAAGTAAAATTTGCAGTATCGACGACGGCAAAAAAATTTTAATCGACAGGTTGCAAAATTTAAATGTTAATATTGAACAAATTGAACTTCGCCCATACAGCAAGGATTATCTGGAGCAGTACAACGATATTGATATTGCGTTGGATACTTTCCCCTACAACGGCGGCTTAACGACCTGCGAGGCGTTATATATGGGCGTTCCCGTTATTTCAAGGCGCGGCAATTATCACGGCTCAAAAATTGGCGCGTCAATTCTGACTGCCGCCGGTTTACCTGAATTTGTCGCGCAGGATTCTGACGACTACATTAAAAAAGCCGTCGAATTGGCGGACGGTAAATTTTTAGATTATCAAAAAAATCTGCGTGAAAAAATTTCAAAGTCTGATTTAACGGACGGCAAAAAATACGCGGCTGAAATTGAAAAGCTTTTTGAAAAAATTGAGATGAATAACAATGATTAATTACGGCTTAAAAAACAGAGTGGCTTTAATTACCGGCGCAAATAATCCGCAGGGAATTGGCGCAAATACGGCGTTTGCTTTTGCCCGTGAAGGCGCAAAATTGGTTTTAGTCTACAAAAAAATTTTTCGCCCGTTCGATAAAAATAAAATTACCAAAAACGGAATTGATAAATATTACGCGGCAAATGAAGGGAACGCCGATATTGTCGAAAATAAACTCAAGGAAATGCACGCAGATTATATTGTTTTGGAAAGCGATATTTCAAATGAAAACGCCGTAAAAGAAATTTATTCGGCGATTATGGAACGTTACGGCAGAATTGATATTTTGGTGAACAACGCGGCGGCAGATGACGAAAACGGCTTTGACACGATTGAAAAAATTACTCAAACTGTGATTGATGATACATTCGCAGTTAATGTTCGAGGCAGTATTTTGATGACGCGGGAATTTGTTAAAAATCGCCGTGATTATGGCAGGATTATAAATATTTCTACAGACGCCGCGCAAATTTTCGCAGGGCAAATTACCTATGGCGCAAGTAAGGCAACTTTGGAGGCGTTGACGCGCAGTATTGCGCTTGAAGTTGCGAAATATGGAATTACCGTTAATTGCGTTGCGCCGGGACCGACTCAAACAGGCTGGATTGATTCTGATTTAGAAAAATCTGTCGTGCCGCTAATTCCAATGGGAAAATTAATTCAACCTGAAGATATTGCTGAAACGATTTTATTTTTGACAAGCGAACAGGCAAGAATGATAACAGGACAAGTTATAAAAGTTTCCGGCGGACACGCGCTTTAAAATTACTTTTATAAAACACGAAAATGGAACGCCTCAAAGCCCAGACGTTCCACTTTGCGATAAGTGCGCTATGTTAATGGTGCGGATGGTGGGAATTGAACCCACACTCCTTGCGGAACCGGATTCTAAGTCCGGCGCGTCTGCCAGTTCCGCCACACCCGCAATACCAAAAGAATTTTCATAATTTACAATAAAATTATAACTTGTCAAATAGAAAAAGTCAATTAACACGGAGTGATTATTTTGCGATTTATTGGCGGAATTTTTTTAGTTGCCGCGCTAATAATTTTTATATTGCCGGAGCCGGAAGGCATACCGATTTTAGAATATCATCAGATAACCGACAATCCCGATCCTCGCGCCGAAATTTACAGCGTACCGCCCGCCGAATTTTCCGCACAGCTTGATTATCTGCAAGAAAACGGTTATACTACAATAACTTTGAATGATTATATGAAGGCGCGGCGTTTTGGCGATCCATTGCCGAAAAAGCCAATAATTTTAACATTTGATGACGGCTACGAAAACAATTATACCGAAATGTTGCCGATACTTGAGGCGCACGGTATGACGGCGGTTATTTTCGTCATTACGAATTATTTGGGCAAGCCGGATTATATGACGTTTGAACAGGTGCAGGATATGCAAAGGCGCGGGATTGAAATTGGCTCACACAGCGCAGATCATTTGCCACTTACAACACTTAGCGACGATTTTTTAGATAATCAAATTAGACAGTCGAAAATTTTACTGGAGTGGAGCGGATTAGACGCCATTGGCAGTTTTTCATATCCCAACGGTATTTACAACGAAAAAATTATTGAAATGCTGAAAGCCGAAAATTATTTAACGGCAGTAACCGGCGAAGTCGGCTTGAATAATTTTGAAACTGATCCTTATAAATTACGGCGCGTTCATATTCGCAAGCCGCATTTTGGAATTTTGGAATTTCGCTGGCGGCTAATGAAGGCAAATATTTTTGAACGCCTGAAAAGTTTCTAGGTACTAGGTTTTAGGTGTTAAGTTTTAGGGAGTACAAATCCCTAAAACCTTGCAAATTCGACGAGTAGAAGAATTTGTTACTAACACCTGAAATGAAAGGAGTTACAGCAATGAAAATTTTGGCACGTCAACTGACTTTAGATTTATATAACTGCAACGAGAAAAAATTTGCCGACGTAGACGCGATTAAAACGGCTGTAGAGGGCGTCTTCGGCTCCGACATAAGAATTATATCAACCGAAGTTGACAACGAGCATTTCGCGCTTGTAGCGGCGTTTAACGAAGGTCATATTGCACTTCACATTTACAAAAATTTTAAATATGTGTCCGTTGATATTTTTACCTGTAACGAAAGTGAAGAATCTGACGAGCTTGCTAAAAATCTGCGAAAATATTTTCAGCCGGAAAAAATAAAGTCTACATATTTAAAACGCGGCGATTTTGGACAGGAAAAGGAAGTTAAGCCCAAAATTAAAGTGCGCGTGGCACCATTGCGCAAAGTTCGTAACGTCGGCGCAAGAGTTGTCAAAAAGCTTGTTCGAGGAGGCAACTAAATGACTTTTACTGAAATGACGGTTCGCTATCGCAGGATTGGAAAAAGTAAAAAATGCACGTTTATTTTTTGCGCGGATCACGGCGTGGCGAAAATGAATGTAAGTGCTTATCCTCAAACTACAACCGCCGGAATGGTAAAAAATTACTTGGTTGATAAAGGTGCGGCAGCTAACGCTTTTGCCAATTTCGCAAATTCTGAATTGGTTGTAGTCGATGTTGGAGTTGACGCCGATATTTCAAAACTTCCTAATCTTGTTGACAGAAAAATTGCACGCGGTACAAATAACATTGCTGAAGGCGCGGCAATGACTTTGGCGCAAGCTAAAAAGTCTATACAAATTGGGCGCGAACTTGCAAAAAAAGCCATTAAAGCCGGTTACAACTGCTTTTTGATTGGCGAAATGGGAATTGCAAATACAACCGTTGCCTCTGCGATAACGTCGGCGATTCTTGAAGTTAATCCCAAAAAAGTTACCGGGCGCGGCTCCAATATTTCTGACGCGCGTTTGAAGAATAAATTAAAAATTGTACGTCAAGCATTGAAAATCAATGAGCCGAATCCTGAAGACGGTTTGGACGTTTTAAAAAAAGTTGGCGGCTTTGAATTTGGCGCAATGGCGGGCGTTATGTTGGAGGCGGCTAAACATAAATGTATTACAATTTTGGACGGTTTCAACAGTGCAGCCGCCGCACTTATCGCAGATTTAATTAATCCTGACGTTAGCGATCATTTAATTGCGTCGCACATTGGGCGGGAAATTGGACACCTTGAAATTATTCAATACTTTGGATTTACGCCATTTTTCACGTTAGATTTGGCGTTGGGTGAGGCGGTCGGTTCCTCAATCGCCGTTAGAATTTTGGACGGCTTAGTTTATACTTACGTTTGTGCGCCGGAAGATGATTTTGAAGGCGATTTAGACGACTTCAAAGACGACAACGAAGAAGAGGCAATGATTGCGAATTTGTTGGACAAAATGGGAATGGATGGAATGCCTGAAATTGATTCATTCAACGAGTTGCAGGATTTTTTTGACGAAAAATTTGATGGCGATTTACAAATTGAGGAAGTCAATCTGGACTTTCAACTTAGCGACGATTTAAGATTTAAACCTTATACGCCGCCTTTCAGCACTCAAACTTTTAATATTCCGCGTTCGTATCCAATTATGATTCGTGAAATGAACACTGAAAACGACGAAGGAATAGCCTCATCGGACAAGACTTTTAATTTTTACCTTGAGACGATGCCGGAATTGGATTTAAAAGCAATGGACAAATGCCGCGAATATCTGGACAATTTGACAAAGCCAAAAAAGAGTTTGGGCTTGCTTGAAGATATAGCCGCGCAATTTTCCGGAATTTCAAAAATTAATCGTCCGCCAAATAAATTGCGTCGCGCCGCGCTTGCTTTTACGAATGTTGAAAATTCGCCGAGCAATACGACTAACAGTTACAATTTGAAGAAGGGGCAACGCCATAATCTTTCACTTGATTTTAGTATGACGTCAAGAATTTTTGCGATGAAAATATTTTTGGGCGTGGTAGATCCGAAACAGAATCCGACGGTTGCATTTAATTTTGGGCGGAATTTGGGGGAAGAAATTTCATTTGGTATGCCAATAATGACAATTACCGAGCTGACAGATTGGCAACTTGATTGTATTGATGAAAGATTTGCAGCGGCGTTGTTGAATAAAGACGGCAGTTTTAAAGTACCGGCTGAAGAATTTTTAAGCCACATTCCCAAAAAGTTTCGCAGTTTGGCGGGGGCGATAATTGGTGCGATGGTTGCCGCCGCGCACAATTCCACTTTAATAGTTGTAGATTGTGGAGCAGTTGAAATTATAGCGCGTTTCCTTGAAACGATTTGCCCGCAAATTCGCCCGTTCATTTTGCACGCCACAGATTTAATAAATTTTGATTTTGAACCCGGCGAAAGAATCGGTTACGACGGCGAAACGGCTTGTATTGGAGCGGAAATTGTAGAAGCGGCGTTGACTGCTTTAAACGAAATGAAAACTTTCAAAGATACGCGCGTTGATGTAGCGATTGACGGCGCGGGCGTTTTAAAGGCTAAGGAATAAAGCCTGAAGGCTGGGGATTTTTTTGATGAAGATTATCACGAACGGAAAACTAATTTTGCCGGATGAAAACGGCAATTTTTTTTATAAATTTTGAAAATAGAAAATGTCAACAAAAAAATAATTATGACTGGAAAATTTGGCGCGTCATAGGTTTTAGGGACTAGGGACTAGGGATTAGGAAAGGCGCGTCATCGGTTTCAGATAGACACGTTTATTAAGAGTTACAGGAAACTAGGA
>CALFJB010000078.1 GCA_937877565.1 uncultured Selenomonadales bacterium
AAAAATTATCGACATTTTTTCTGGCAGTGGAGTAGTTTCGGCTCACTTTAAATCTCTCGGCTATGAAATCATCGGAAACGATTTTCTGTACTTTTCTTATGTTTTATCACGTGGCACAACGGCTTTAAACTCAATGCCAAATTTTTCAAAATTGCATATCGAATCAGCGATTGAATATCTCAACACCTTAACTTTGGAAACTGCTGAAATTGACATCAATGACTGCTTTATTTTTCAGAATTATTCTCCACACGACACGACAAATAGAATGTACTTTCAAAATGACAACGCCATTAAAATTGACATTATTCGCCTGACTATTGAAAAATGGAAGACTGCAAATTTAATTAACGAGGACGAATATTTTTATTTGCTCGCCACCTTAATTGCCGCTGTTCCTTACGTCAGCAACATAACTGGAGTTTATGGGGCGTATCTCAAACATTGGGATAACCGAACATTCAAGCCGTTGATACTTGTTGCTCCGACCAATATTTGTAACGGTAAAGCAACTTTTTATAATCAAAACTGCGATGAACTTTTGCCAAAAATTTCAGCTGACTTACTCTATGCCGATCCGCCGTACAATTCCCGCCAATATCTACCAAACTATCACATTTTGGAGACTATAGCCCGATATGATTATCCTGAAATTCATGGCATAACCGGCATGCGAAATTATGAAAATCAAAAATCTGAGTTTTGCTCAAAGAGTTCAGTCGAATCCGCTTTTCGCCGTATGATTCAAAATGCAAGTGTCCGATACGTCGTCATTAGCTACAACAGCGAAGGGTTGCTTTCCAAAGAACAACTTTCAGAAATTTGCTTGGAGTTCGCTGTCAAAAAAACTTTTCACTACCATGATATAGATTATCGACGCTACAACAATGTCGGAACTAAATCTCACAGGGTCACTGAACAGCTTTATTGTTTCGAGAAAGAAAATTATACCTAAAAGTACCCAAACGTGGCTTAAATCGAATCCTAGAGCTTTTGAGAGGTATTTTAGAATGACTTACAGTAAATCTCCGCTTAATTACATTGGCGGCAAATTTAAAATGCTACCTGCCATCACAAAATTTTTTCCGCAAAATATCAATATCATGTACGATTTATTTGCGGGTGGGTGTGATGTCTGCACTAACGTCGCCGCCAATAAAATTTACGCCAACGACATAAATTACTTTGTCATTGGAATCTACAAAACTTTTCAGCAAATGGATACCGATTCTTTGCTCAACGCCATTGATGAAATTATCGAACACTGGCAACTGAATATGTATGACAGCGAAGGATTTTTGAAACTCCGCCAACATTACAATGATACTCCCATTGAAAGTAGAAATCCCATTGAACTTTATGCTCTGGTCTGCTTTTCATTCAACTATCAGTTCAGATTTAATAACAATCATAGTTTCAACAATCCTTTTGGACGCAATCGTAGCAGTTTCAACTCCACAATGCGAAAAAATCTCGTGACTTTTCACGGAAAAATAAAAAATATCCTGTTCTCCAACAAAAATTTTCAAAATTTGGACTTGTCATTTTTGTCAGCTGGTGATTTTGTCTATGCTGATCCGCCTTATCGAATCACAACAGCAACTTATAATGACGGCAAACGAGGTTTTGAGGGCTGGAAACTTGATGATGACTTGATTTTGTTCGACCTACTCGACGAACTGAACAGCAACGGAGTTCAATTTGCGATGTCCAATGTTGTCGAACACAAAGGCTGTGAAAATAAAGAATTGTGCCAGTGGATGGAAAAATATTTCGTTCACGAAATTAGTTATAACTACAACAACAGCAATTATCAAACTCGGAATAAAAATTTTTCAACAAAAGAGATTTTAATCACAAACTATTGAGGAGAAATTTATGCCAACAAAAAGAACTTTCGGCTGGATTCAAAATCCCGGCGATTTAAAGAAACTCAAAAAAGTTGTGAGCATTTTTCAATCAGATTCACCAACTCACAAATGGCTGACAACTGAAAGATTATCTCTGCTCATGAAATATAATTTGATAAATCCTGACGATTACAAAATTTTTCAAGCCGAATTGTCAAAATTTGAAATTGAAATCAGCTATTCACTTTTGAAAGGAAAAGGCTCAGGGACTTCCGGCAGAAAAAATGCACTGTGTTCTGGAATTATTCAAGCTGTCATAGATGCACAATCAAGTCGCACTTACATTGACAGTTCAGGTGTGTCAGTGACAATGAAAAAGCCTTACACTGATGATTGGTCGGCTGACGGCTATCTGCGGTGGGCTATTTCTTGTGGACTTTTGGAATATGATCACTCCCATGACACCTGCAAAATTTCTCCACTCGGTCAAAAACTTGCGTCGTCCGCTGACGAATCCATCGAAGAATACGAATCTTTAAGTACAGCCTTGTTATCATATCCGCCTGTAATTCGTATTCTTTCACTTCTGAAAGAAAAATCTGAGCAAACAAAATTTGAGCTTGGCAGTCAACTCGGATTCATCGGCGAACTGGGATTTACGTCAATTCCACAAGAAATTTTTCTGTATGATTACTGTAATGCTACACCTGCTGAGAAAAAAGAAATTCGCAGTAATTTTGAAGGAGACTCCGACAAGTATGCTCGTGGTATTGCAAGTTGGTTGATTCAAATGAACTGGGTAACTTCTTATAGAAAAAACATCTCTGCAACTTATGAAGGAAAGAATTATTCTGCAGACTTAAAGGTTTATTCTTTGACTAGAGCCGGAGAAAAAGCATTGTTAAAAGCACACGGCAAATCAAGCAATCCGCGACTTCCTCGCATTGTGATGTTTGAAATGCTCGCATCTAACAAGACACCTAATGCTGAGTTTTTGCGTCTTCAACGTGCGATTTTACTTAAAACCATTGCCAATTCTTGGAAAACTTCCGAACAAATTCAAAAATCATTGAAAGAAGAAAATCTGGATTTATCCGTCAGTGCTATTGTCGACCATATTTCTGGACTCATTGCCATCGGTTTAAATATTTCGGAACGTCAAGGAAAGTTTAAATTGCTCGACAAAATTATTCGCCTTGAAATTCCTCAGCAAACTACGTATTCCAGTAGTTCTGTCAATGAACTCAAGGAAATTGTCCGCAGTAAACTTCAAGCTGTAGACCACAAATATCTCATTCTAATTGACTTGGCTTATAGCGATGCGTCCACTACTCGCAAAAAATCAGTCGCCGCCAGAGAATTTGAGATTCAAACTGCAGAACTCCTAACGAAAGAATTGAACTTTGCAGGTTTACGTCTGGGCGATGCAAACAGACCTGATGTCATCATTTATTACGGCAACAACGGTACAATTATAGACAACAAATCCTACAAGGACGGCTTTACGCTCGATAAACATAATGCCGATGAAATGAGCCGCTACATCAACGAAAATCGACAACGCATTTCTGGTATTCCGAGCAATGAATGGTGGAAAAATTTTCCTGAGAAGGTAGAGAATTTCACATTTTTGTTTGTGTCTTCATTTTTCAAAGGTCGTCTTGCTGACCAACTTTCCTACATCTCTAAAACTCAGGGTAATCTTAAAGGTGCGGCAATCAATGTCGAAAATTTACTCTACCTTGCTGAAGTTTTGAAAACTGGCGAACTGCCTTATCCAAACTTTTTCGACTTGTTTCACAATCAAGAGCTCACAATCACCTTATAAAAGAGAAATCTGATAGTTTTTGTTCTGCTCACGTTGTGGGCATTTTTTTTGCAAAGTTTTCATTTTTTTCAAAGGGCGGGCTGTTTGATTTTCAAAGTTTTTTGGCGTTTGGCGGTCTTAAATCCGCCAAAACGCTATAGATTCTTATGAATCTTATAGGTTTTGGCGCGATGCCGTGAACCCGCATTGTTACACCATTTTCGGGCATTTTTTAGCTGCAAGCCGTATGCCGTACTCGGTGGTAGCGTATGCCGTACTCGGTAGTAGCGTATGCCGTACTCGGTAGTTTGACAAATTTATATGAAAACATTATAATAAATTATTTAAAAAGTTTTTTAAAAAGAGCGTGATTGTATGTCATCTAATCAATACCAAAGAAATGTTAATTCGTTAGACAAGGAAATTGCAGACTTGGAAAAGAAAAAAGCCAATTCAGAGAAAGAGGTTGCGAATTTACAAAAGAAAATTGCTGATGCTCAGAAAGCTATAAGTCGTATGACATCCGAATCGACAAAATCCAGCAAACGTAAACAAATAGAAAGTTGGAGTTCGGATTTAGCGAAAAAAGAATCTTCTGTTGCATCTTATGGCGAAAAAATTGCTAATAAGCGTTTTAAACGAAATAATGAATATCAAAAATTACAGCGTGCATTATTTGATGAACAAACTAAAATTCAGAAAACGTACGAAAAGACTATTGTAACTCTATCTGATAGATTTACCCCGACTGTATTTGATTTAACTACTGATATTTTATCTGACAATATCAGTCAAGATGTCTCCTTTTCTGATGTCAATGTTGAAGAGTATGATGTCTTTATTTCTCATGCTTGGGAAGATAAACAGGATTTTGTTGATGAACTTGTTAAAGAAATGGAAAATATTGGCATTCGTGTTTGGTATGACACAAAGAAGTTACAGTGGGGAGATTCTATGCGTTCCAAGATTGATGAAGGTTTAAAAAAATCTAAATTTGGAATCGCTATTCTCTCGCCTAATTACATATCTGAGGGAAAATATTGGACTAAGGAAGAACTTAATGGGCTATTTCAACTTGAAAGCGTCAATGGGAAAAAAATTCTTCCTATTTGGCACAATTTAACCAAAGCCCAGATTATGAACTTTAGCCCTATGATAGCCAATAAAAAAGCACTCACAACTGCCAGTATGACACCTGAAGAAATTGCAAATGCTTTAAAGGAACTTTTAGATTCAGTGAACGATGACTCTTCTTCCGATTAAATTTTCATCATCTATCGATATTGAAAAAGAACGTAGGTGATTTAACACATTTTAGCGTTACTGATGTCAAGAAAATTTGAGGTTTTACTGTTTGAATTATGATTTTTGAGTACATCAGTAAAATTGTGAAACATTGCGTAGTATTTGAACTGTAATTCGTCGCTAATTTTGCCGTTACGATTTTTTAGAATCACAATCTCCATTTCTCGTTCAGTCTTACCTTTCATTTGGCGAACAGTTTTTTCGGCTTTGCCTGTACTCGTGCCAATTTTAATTTGTTCCATATTGGCAAGTTGCAAACCGATGCAGACGTCGGCGGTATATTCAATGGCTCCAGATTCTTTTAAAGCCGCCATGCTTATTATGTCGGAGTAACTCATTCGATTCATAGAGGACAGAATAACGACAGGGATTTTAAAATCGCGTGAAAGTTGCTTAAGTCGCAGGACGTTATAATCAACTGCTTGCTTGTCAGTCATATGTGAATCGTGAGCTTTCAAAATTTGCAGGTAGTCAATGAAAACTACAGGCAAGGTGTTCAGTTCGTATTCATAAATTTCAACGATTTTGCGAATGTCATCAGCGTCGAGAGTACCAACGCTACATTCTGTGCGGAGGTAAGGAGCAACTTTTTTGAAAATTTCCCTTGCTTGAGGAACAGTTTCGCCTTCTTGAATTATGGAGTGAACAGTTTTGGCTTTGTGCTGATTTTGTTCGTCACTCCAAAAAAGTTGGTAGGAAATTCGGCTGATATGACGTTCGTAAATTTCTTCTTCGCTCATCTCCATACTGATGTAAAGAACATCTTTTTGTTGTTGAGCAATTTGAAAAGCCATCTGCAGTGCAAAAGCAGTCTTGCCAGTACCGGGAGTACCGGGAATAACATAAAGTCCTTCATATAATCCGCCGTCAAGAACTTGGTCGAGAAATTGCCAGCCGGTAGAAATTGCTTTGCGCCCCATACGAATATTTTTTTCCCAAGTATCGATTTTGGCAAAGTCGGTAAATTTATAGCGAGATTCTTGTTGTAATTGCTTTACTTTGAGAGGAATATTTGCAACCGCTTGAAGAAATTTTTCGCGGAACTTTATTAAACTTTCGTTCTGGTCTTTGCAATTTATTAGAATCAAATTCAATTCGTAGAATTTAATTTTCATTTTGCGGAGTTCAGTAGCGAGTTTGTCAGTAGCTTTTTGTCCAGCGTCATCAGCGTCCAAATTCAAAACTAAAGGCTGAGGCGGAGGGATATTATTTTCTTTCAGCCATTTCAAAAACTTATCAACATTTGTCGTTGAACCGAGTGCGATTGCATCATTGCCCGCCTCAATGATTGACAGAGCATCAAATTCGCCTTCTACAACAACAACACTTTGCTTAGAATTTCGCAGAACTTCAATGTTGAAAATTTCGCTACTTCCCGCTTTCATTTTCGGAATTTTATTATCGTCAATAGCACGAGCAACATAAGATTCAGGACTTGTTGGAATGATGACACGAGGAGAAGGAAGAATTTGTGAATCGCCACGCTTTTTAGGGTGTATCCATTTTTCAATGAAACCGCAGTTGTATTTTTCCGCGACTTTATAAGAAATTCCACGCTTTGCAAAATAGTCCGTTTCATGCAAGTGTTCTGTGGCAAGAATAATATCATTTGCGATAAGTTCTTTTTCCAGTTGCGATTGAATAATTTCCTCTTTGGAAGGAGTATTTTTTGGGATAGATGATTTGTAAAATTTTTTTGCGACAAAATCCAATCCGTACATTTCAAAGACTTGCAAAATGGCATCGCGATTGCTGATGTTATGTTCCGTTGCGTAAAAATTTATTACATCTCCCGACGTTCCACACTTGAAACACTTGTATCTGTAAGTTTGTCCCTTAATGAGATTGACTCCGGTTCCACTTTTTCCCGATCCGTTTCCACAGATAGGACAAACATAACCGCCATCCTTTGCTTGTTGAGTAAAATAAACTTCTGGATGCTCATGAATGTAGTCGAAATTATTGTTATTCAATGTATTTCACTTCCCCGAACGTTTCTGTAGGAGCGACTGAGAAAGAAATTTTATAAAACTTTTGCTCCTGCTTTACAAATTTATATGCTTGAATCAAGCCAACTTTAAACCAATAGTCGAACATTTGCCTTATGCTGTCGCGAATGTTCTTTTTTTTATCGCGAGTATTCACGTCCAATTTCAGGTCATCAAAAATCGTTTGGAATAAAATGCCATTGTTTTTATAGTGATTGCTTGAATTTTTTACCAAAGAAATTTTCACAAGTAAATAATTGCACAATATAGCATTTTGCAAAGTTTTTCTTACTGGAACTCGCATAAGAGCAGTTTGCCAAGAAGTCACTTGCTTGAGTTTTTCTGAGTATTGGAATATTGGCGACAGTTTATTTATGCGATAAACTTTAACAATCTTACTGTTTTTGACTGACTTCATGCTCAAAATACTTACATCAAGCAAGTTTTCCTCAAAAGCTATCGGGCGATATTTTTCGCCATGTAATTTTATGCTAGCATCGTTGCCGTACTTGTCCTTCAAATCCATTGAAATTCTCATGTACTTGAGTTCATCGAGATGTTGTTCGACAACCTCGACAAGTTCGGACTGAAAATGGTCAGCTACATTGCCAAAAATGTGCTGAAGAATATTCCTGCTTGTGAATAAAATATTCCCTGCGCGGTAGAATGAATAAATTGAATTTAAAATCAATTCATCCACTTCATCAAATTTTCTATCGAAAATTATTCCCGAACGCACATAATCAAGTTTGGCATAGGTAATCAAAGTTTTTTCGCTGTTAAATGGTGTGGCAAAAACCTCGCCGACTGGCGCAACAGTCAACTTATGAAACAACTTCGTCAAATTGTGCTGGTGTTCCATCGGCAATTTTGTCTTGAAACTTTCGTTAATGACAACTAAATCCTCATCATTGTAACAAAATTCTTCTGCCCCAACGTTCAAATCAAAATTTGCACTCTGCATTGGTGTCTCCTCAATATTCATCGTTCAAGAGTTTTGAAACCAAAGACTGCGATATATTCAACTTGCGGGCAATTTCGGTTTGCTTTAAGCCAATTTGATACAGTCTTTTGATTTCTTTCTTACGGTCAGATTTACGAGTAAATTTATCCTCAGTGTTTGTTGTACTTATGTCCGTGAAATCTCGCTGTTCAATGAAAAAAGAGAAAATTTTTCCTCCCTTAATTCCTTGAACAGTAGCTGTACCTTGAAATTCATCAATATGGATTTTGTTGTTTTGTAATTTAGCCGCCAATTCCAAAACAAATTTTTTTAGCAATTCTCCATCAGGTTTTATCTCGACATTTTCCATAATATCATCTCCTATAATATTTGTGATATTCAGAATATTATCACTAAATATTTTAACAGTCAATCACAAATTCATCAAAAATTTTTACTTCTAAAATATCCAATCTAAAATAATTTTAGATTTTAGTCGAAAATTCAAGGAAAAATGACTGGCAAATATTTTTCGTCGAGAAACGGCGTTAGAATCAGTAATTTTTAGCGTTTCACGAAGTGAAATGCGGAAGTGAACATTGTCAAAAAATAATGCAAAGTCACAAAAATCTTTAGAGAGAAATTTTTAAACTTTACTTTATCATATTCAATGGTATAATTAAAAAAAATCGATTTAAGGAGGAAAAATTCTTGAGCGAAAATATAATAAAAAAATCCGATAGCAAACTTGAGAAGAAAAAAGCAAAATTGCAAAAATTGATTTCAACTAAAAATCAAATCGAGCACAAAATTAAATTATTGAAGGCTGATATTGAAGTTTTACAAACTCAACAATTTGAAAAATTAAAAAAAGCCGCCAAGAAGGAAAATCTTGAAATTCGTTCCGATGATATTCCTGAGATTCTTCAACTCATCAAAAACTTACAACAAACTTCAAAGATAGATTCTGAAAAAATTTCTGAGGTAATTTTGGAAGATGAGCCTGAACAAAGTTACTCAGACAGTCTTGAAGAAGATGATACTACCACTTACAACGGAATGCGAACTATTCAGTCGTTGCAGTCTATCAACTCCTTTCGCCGTGAATAGCTATGCGGTATATCGGAGGAAAGTCTGCATTGTTGAATGACATAGAAAATTTAATTGTTGATTCTGCAGACAACGTGACAAAAATTATCGACATTTTTTCTGGCAGTGGAGTAGTTTCGGCTCACTTTAAATCT
>CALFJB010000079.1 GCA_937877565.1 uncultured Selenomonadales bacterium
CAGGACGTGCGCCCCGCCGCGCTTAACGCCGTGATGGCGTTATGGGCGGCTGTTTTCTTTCTTTGGTACTTTACTTTCTTTTGCACCAAAAGAAAGAAAGTACATTTAATAAGCAAAAACTCTTTATAAGTTAATTTTTCCTCAACGTTGCCAAATCTTCGTTTAACTGCGCCTTCAATTCTTCAACGCTTGCAAAAGTTTTTTCGTCACGAATTTTTTTTATAAAGCTGACAGCAATTTCTTCGCCGTAAATATCGCCGCTAAAATTGTCAATGAAAACTTCAAGCCGCCGTTTCGCCACTTTAAAAGTTGGATTGTCGCCAACATTCGCAACGCCTCTGTAAAAATTATTTTTAACTTTTACTTCGACAATATAAACGCCGTTCGGCAACATTGCGCGATAGTCGTCAATTTCTAAATTCGCCGTTGGAAAACCTAACTTGCGCCCGCGTTTGTCGCCGTTCACAACTTTTGAAACGTAAGTAAAATTTCTGCCCAAAAGTTCATTGACAGAATTTAAATCGCCTTCAGCAATTAAAGTGCGAATTCTTGTACTGCTGACATTTTTTTTGCCAACTGTAACGGTGGGGCAAACTTCAGCCTTAAAACCGTAATTTTCGCCTTCGCGCAGTAACATTCGACCATTACCCTTGCCGAGCCTTCCAAACGTGTAATTTTGCCCTGTTACGACGTAAGACGGCGATATTTTTTCCTGTAATAAACTCAAAAATTCTTCCGGCGTTTTGCGGCTTAAATCTTTTGTAAATGGAATTTCGATTAAAATTTCAACGCCCAAACTTTCAAAAATATCACGGCGCAAACTTCGACTTCCAATCATAAGCGGCGCATTTGACGGATCTAAAATGCTTAGCGGATGATTTGAAAAAGTAAAAACCATTGCAGTACCGCCAATATTTTTTGCAACTTCAACGGCGCGGCGAATTACGCTGGCGTGTCCCAAATGTACGCCGTCAAACATTCCCAACGCTACGACGGGATTTTTATATTTCTTCGTTAAGCCGCTCAACTTTTTTATAATTTCCAAAAAAAATTTACCACCTTTGCATTAATTGAAATATTATAGCACGCAGCCAAAAATTCTGCTATAATGTTTTGAAATTTGTTTAGAAGGTGTTGTACTTGAAAATAAAAATTTTGAGCTTGTTGATTTTAATAGCGGCGTTGTTAGTTTGTGGTTGTACGTCTGACGAAACTGCCCGCGCCAATTCAAATAAAGTTACGGCTGACAAAGTTAGAGAAAATATTAATTCCATTCGCGCAGATTCGGGAGCTCCATTGCTTGTTGATGAAAATTCTGAAACGCCTGAAGAAGTCGCCGCCGTTGAAGTTGATGACGTTGAAAAAATTTTAAATTCAATGACGCTTGAAGAAAAAATTGGGCAAATGATGATTTTCGGTTTTCACGGTACGACGACGAACGAAGATATTAATTGGATGCTGGCGAATTATCACACCGGCGGAATTATTCTTTTTGATAGGAATATGGAAAATAAATCGCAGGTAAAAACTTTGACAGCAGATTTAAATTCTGTGGCAAATGGCAAAGTGCCGCTGTTTTTTGCGATTGACGAAGAAGGCGGGCGCGTTGCAAGAATGGCTCACGATTTAACGCCGCCGCCCTCTCAAAAAGAAATTGGCAATAGCGGCGATTCTTCACAAGCCTACAACTACGCAAATTCTATCGCGCAGGAATTAAAAGCAATGGGAATAAATTTAAATTTTGCGCCGGTTGCTGACGTTGGAACGCCGGACACGCGCTCTTTCAGCGATAACGGCAATGTTGTTGCAGAATTTGTATCGCAAGCCGCCAAAGGTTATGAAGACGCGGGAATTTTTTATACGTTGAAACATTTTCCGGGAATTGGACTTTGGCAAGTCGATTCACATCAAGATATTGAAACGATAACCGGCGACAGATACACTTTTGATACTGTGGACTTGGTGCCGTTCAAAAAAATTATCAGCGAACAGGACAATTCAAAATTTATGATAATGGTTTCACATTACAAGTACACGGCGTTTGACGCTGAAAACTCGGCTACAATTTCGCCCGCCGTTATGACTGATCTTTTGCGAAATGAGCTTGGATTTAACGGCGTCATTATTACAGATGATATGGATATGGGCGCGGTTTCAAAATACCACGACGAAAAATCTTTGAGCGTTGCTTCAGTGAAAGCCGGCGCAGATATTATTTTGAGCTGTCACGAATACGAAAAGCAGAAAAAAATGTACGACGGAATTTTTGAGGCGGTTAAAAGCGGCGAAATTTCCGAAGATAGAATTAATGATTCTGTACGCCGTATTTTGAAAATGAAATTGGGATTAATCGACAAATGAAGGAGGTTTTAAAATGAAAATAACAATGGTGCAATTCAAGCCGCGTGTAGGAGAAATTGACAGAAATTTTGAGGCTGCCGAAATTTTTATAAGACAAGTAAAAGGTTCTGACGTTGCAATATTGCCGGAACTTTGGACAACGGGATATTTTCCAAAGCCGCTTGAAAATTACGCCGAAAAAAACGCTGAACGCACTTCAAATTTTATTTCCAAATTGTCCAAAGAATTAAATATGAACATTGTAGCGGGTTCGATTATCGCCGAAGTTGAAAGCAAATTTTATAATCGCTGTCTTGTCAGTGACAGGCGCGGCAAAATTATTGCAACGTATGACAAGACGCATTTATTTACACTTTCCGGCGAAGATAAAATTTTTACGGCGGGCGATAAAATTGTTACATTTGAAATTGACGGCGTTAAATGCGGCGTGGCAATTTGTTATGATTTACGTTTTCCGGAATTTATCAGAAAAATTGCATTGCAGGGCGTGGAAATTTTATTTATTCCTGCAGAATGGAATTTATTTAGACTTGCGCCGCGTCAAATTTTGACTAAAGCGCGAGCGATTGAAAATCAAATTTTTGTAGTTTTCGTGAACAGTGCGGGACATTCTGAAATTATAAATCCTCTTGGCACGGTACTTTGTGAAACCGGAATTAACGAGCAAAATTTTACGCTTCAGATTTCATTGGAAAAGCGAAAAGAAATTATTCAATCTATGAATCTTTTGGCTGACAGAAATTTAGCTGTCGATAATCTGTAAAATAAAAAAGCCCGCCGATTTTTCAGCGGGTTTAATTTTTTTTATCAAATTTTATTTATCATCAGCAAAAGTTAAAATATTTTCGTCCTGCGCGAAAGTTTTAGTTTTTGTAGTTTGAATTTCGGTAACGTCAATTTTTTCTTCGGTAATGTCGTCAAGCTCAAATTCATCAGTAACAAATTTATCGTCGTACATTAAATCCAAAGTTTTTGAATAAGTTTTAGTGGTAGTTTTACTATTTGAATCGGCGAATGTAAGTTTTTGCCCTTTACCGCCTTTAATTGTGGCAGTACTTCCCGTACTGATTTTCAAAATGAGGTCTTTATTACTGAAAGAATATGAATCTACAGAAGCATCCAAAATATTAAGTGTATCTTCGCCGGATTTGTAATCAGTAATATAATTTTGACCGGAAGTAATATAAAATTTATCTTTACCTGCACCGCCGGTTAAAGTGTTTTTACCACTGCCGCCAACTAAGAAATCGTTGCCTGCGCCGTCATTTAAAGAATCATCGCCATTGCCGCCACTCAAGAAATCAATACCTGAACCGCCGGAAATTTTATCGTTTCCATCATCGCCATAAAGAAAATCATTACCGTTGCCGCCACTGATTAAATCTGCGCCCGCGCCGCCGTAAATCGTATCTGCAGCTTTGCCGCCGGTAAGCGTGTTATTTGAAGTATTTCCTGTCATTGTTAAAGCTTTTGTAACTTTTGAACCGTCAGCCTTCAAAACGTTTTTGCCGTAAGATTGAGTTAAATCAACAGCAGTTGCCGCCGAGCTAATGCTTGCAGTTATTATCGTGGCGGTTGTATTGGTTTTAGACGAAGTGCCATATTTCCAACCTGAAGGTAATGGATCGCCGCCGCTACCGCCAAGAATTGTTTCTTTAACTGCGCCGCTACCGACTTTGTATTGAATTTTTTTGGACTTGACCTCTTTCAAAGTTAAATTTCCGCTGCCAACTGTAAAAATAACATCTCCGCCGCTCAAAGTAATTTTGCTGATTGAACCGTTTGTAATATGGAGTGTGTCACTTTCGCCAAAACCGTAAATAGTATCCTTACCGTCGCCGTTTGCATATTGAATGACGTTTGAAAGATTATTGCTGTAAATTGAATCGTTATCTTTGCCGCCATTTACTGTAGATTTTTGAGAATAACTGCCGAGACTTATTTTATCTGCGCCTGCGTCACCATAAATCCAAGTGTTACTGCCGTTACTAAGTATAATATCATTGCCTGCATCGCCGTGAATGGTTGCGCTTGTACTTGCAGAATCATTTCTTATTGAATCATTGCCCGCGCCGCCATAAATTGAAACATTTGTGGAAGTATTCAAAATTGTATCGTTGTCATTTTCGCCGTAAATCAAAACATTTCTCTGTTGATTAAGAATTGAATCATTGCCCGTGCCGCCATAAATTGTAACATTTGTATAAGTATTTTTAATTTTGTCATTACCGGAAAGCGCGTAAATTATTTTTCCGCTTTCAGTAACAGTATAAGTATTAGCGGCAGAGGTTAAACTAATATTATTTGAAGTGGTTTTTTTATAATCTTTAAGAATGATTGAACCACTGCCAACTTTTATTGTAGTTTCTTTACTGTTGGCATTAGTTAAAGTGCTTGCAGTTGCACCGGAAATTTTCAGCGTATCTTTATCGCTAAAATTGTAAATAATATCGTTGCCGTCACCATTTGCATATTGATATACAACGCCATAGCCGCTTGTATTGCCGTAAATTGTATCGTTGCCTTTACCGCCGGTTACTGTTACGTTGTTATAACTGCCGACGCTGATATAATCAACGCCCGCGCCGCCGTTAATTGAAACGTAGGGATCGTTATTATCAATGGTATCGTTACCGTCGCCGCCGTCAATCGTTACATAACCATAAGAACTTTTAACGGTATGAGGTTTTTCTGTGCTACTTTTAATATAATCGTTACCTGCGCCGCCGCGAATTGTTACGCCGCCCGCAATATTTTTTATCGTGTCAGCATTTGGAGTACCGCTAACTAAACTGTTTATGGTACTGTTTGTAATGGTAGTATCGACGGGTTTAATTGTGCCATCAATTTTGAATGCGATATTTTTACCGCCTTTAACCAAAATTGAATTTGTGCCAACTTTCAAAGTTGCGTCTGTACTGCTTGAAGTTGTAACTTTTTCGTAAGTGCCGCCGACAATTTTTATTGTGTCAGTTGCAGAAATTCCAATAATAGTATCGTTGCCGTCGCCGGAATTGTAAAAGATAAGATTATTTTTGCTTGAACTTGAAAGAGTAATATAATCATTACCCGTAGCACCGGTTATTGTTGAATTTTTACCGCCTAAATTGTAAATACTGTCATTACCTGCGCCACCGAAGATTGAAGTTTGATCATCCCAATTTTTAACGCTGTCATTCCCTGCACCCGCGTCAACAGTTGCATTTGTACCTTCATTATGGTAAATGAGATCATCGCCATCTCCGCCGAAAATTTTAGCGTAACTGTCCCAATTACTAATATAATCTGCGCCCGCACCGCCTTCAATCGTTGCTCTTGTACCTTTATCATTATAGAGGCTGTCGTTACCTGCGCCGCCATTAATTGAAACGTTATTGCCGCCGCCATTTACTATACGGTCTGCGTCGTTGCCGCCATCAATTTTGGCGTTGTTTGCTGAATTATATAGAGAATCTTTACCCGCACCGCCGGTTATTGTAACTGTTGCCGCATAATTTCTTACAGTGTCATTTAAATCTGTGCCACTAATAATAGTTTTACTTGTATAATTTTCCGTGTTCAATGGAGCAGATTCTGCATTTTTCGCAAGATAGCGCATAAACATATAGCCGGCAGAGTAAGTATAGGAACCTTCATCAGAACTAGCTTCAATATTTAAATAATCTTCCAAAAGACTACTATTTGCTGCTAATGACTTCAAAATTTTATCTTTCTTTCCGTCACGTCCGTGAGTAATTTCTGCCACGCCTTCTTTGATAAAACTGGGAATATCATCATAATAATTAATATTAGCGCGCATAACAGCGTGCGTCAATTCATGAGCAATGGTACGATCAAGATAATCAGAACTTGTAAAATCTTTATCAGTAGTTTTGCCATTTTGGTCGGAAGTGTCAATATTTCCGTAATAAGTGAAGTTAATATGCAGTTTCAAATCATTTGTAGATTCTTTTGAATACGCCGGTCCGCCATAAGTTGTTGCAGTATCATCACTATTTGCCATTTCATCTGTATCATCAAATATTATCCAAATTGTGTTTGTTACTGCAGACGATTTCTTTTTATCGAAACTCATATTTTCACCATAAGAATCAGTAATGAGTTTCAAAGCTTCCCTAATCCAATTACTGTGAAGTTGCTGCCAAATATACTGTTGTTTTTCATTCAAATCATCGAAATTAATTTCATAGGGATCAAGATAACTACCGTTTGATTTTGTTTTGTAATTATTAGAATTGGTTTCTTTTTCACGTGCACCAAGTTTAACTGTAAGTCCATTAATTTCAAATTGATTTTTTTTGAATGTTTTATCTACAGTTCCTTCAGGCACGATACTTTCAGCGGTTTTTTCTTTAGTACTACCACCTGCATCTTTGCCGGTAATTGCGCCGGTATCGTTGTTATCTAAATCAATTCCACAATAATTTTTCAGAAAATCATCTGCACTTTTAGATTTTTTCTGATCTTCAAGCATTTGTGCAATAACTTCTTTTGCACTTTTAAAATTGGAGCAAGCCGCAATAGCTTCATCAAGTGCTTTTTCGCCGCTTTTTGTAGTTGTATCCAGCGACGCCATAAATTTTTTTATAACTTCCAGTGGACTCATTGCCATAAAAAATCACTCCTTTAAACAACGTCCAAATTAAATTATTCCAATATATTATACCCCCCCCCGACTTGCGTTTGTCAAGGGTTATTTTAAATTTTTTTGCAAATAAAAAAAACCTGTCAAAATAGTTATTCTGACAAGGAATTTTTTAATGAACGTCGCGCAGATTTTATTTGTCGTCAGTGAAAGTTAAAATATTTTCGTCCTGCGCGAAAGTTTCAGTTTTGGCAGTTTGAATTTCTGTTACGTCAACTTTTTCTTCAGTAATTTCATCAATTTCAAATTCATCAGTAACAAAATTATCGTCGTACATTAAATCTAAAGTT
>CALFJB010000080.1 GCA_937877565.1 uncultured Selenomonadales bacterium
AAGCACGAAGAAGACAATGGAAGCCAAAATAAAATAATTCACGGTGACAATCTGCTTGTTTTAAAGTCACTCTTGCCGGAATATGAGGGAAAAGTCAAATGTATCTACATTGATCCGCCATATAATACCGGCTCGGCGTTTGAGTATTATAATGATAATTATCCTCACTCCGATTGGTTGTCAATGATGTATCCGCGATTGGAGCTATTGCGTGAATTTTTATCAGATAATGGCAGCATTTGGATTTCGATTGATGATGATGAGGCTCATTATTTGAAAGTGGTCTGTGATGAGATTTTCGACAGGAAAAATTTTGTTGCTGATGTTATTTGGGAAAAGAAATACTCACCGCAAAATGATGCAAAGTGGCTGTCTGATAGTCACGATTTTATCTTGGTTTATGCGAAGAATAAAGAAACTTGGCGACCGAATCTTTTGCCGCGAACTGATGAGATGAATGCACGTTATAAAAATCCAGATAATGATCCGCGTGGATTGTGGAAACCAGATAATGCTTTAAGAAAAGATATACAACCTTCAGGCTTGTTCACCATTCAGACACCATCGGGGAGATTATGTAATCCTGCAGCTGGGGCAAGTTGGCGATTTTCTCAACAAAAATTCAAAGAAATGGTTGAGGACAATAGGATTTGGTTTGGGAAGAATGGTAATAATATTCCTGCAATAAAAAGATTTTTATCAGAAGTTCAGCAAGGTACAGTTTCAAAGACTATTTGGAAACGCGATGAAGTTGGTGATAATCAAGATGCAAAAAAAGAAGTCAAAGAATTTAATTCGGAAGATGTTTTTACTACACCAAAACCAGAAAGATTGATTCAACGAATTTTGACGCTTGCAACGAATGAAGGCGATTTCGTTCTTGATTCATTTTTAGGTAGTGGCACAACTGCGGCAGTTGCACATAAGATGAATCGGCGTTATATTGGTATTGAGATGGGCGAACAGGCTATAACTCACGTTGTGCCTCGTCTGCAAAAAGTCATTGAAGGTGAACAAGGCGGTATTTCTAAAAGTGTTAATTGGCAGGGTGGCGGTAGTTTCAATTTTTATAAACTTGGCGAAACTCTTTGCGATGAATTTGGAATTATAAATAAAAAGGTGAATTTTCATCAGTTAGCATCTTTTATTTGGTTCAGTGCAACAAAAATGCCTTATCTTGAGCAAAAAAATTCGCCACTGATTGGCGTTTATGATGGAATTGCTTATTATCTGCTATACAATGGGATTTTGGGAGATAAACGACCGAATGGTGGAAATGTTTTAACGAAAAAGGTTTTATCTATGTTGCCGCTGCATTATGGTAAGAAAATTATTTATGGTGAGGCTTGTCGAATTGGTGATAATTTCTTGCGGGATAATAATATTACTTTTCGACAGATACCGAAGGAAATAGATTTTAGGTGAGGAGAGAGAAATATGAATGCTGTATCTAATTTAGACGCAATTTGTCAGCGTGTTGTTGATTGTTATAAAAAAATCTATGGTGACGCTATTAAAGGAATTTTCCTCTACGGTTCATATGCTCGTGGAGATTTCGATGATGAATCTGATATTGATTTTGCCGCGATTGTCGAAGGTGTAAAACCTGAATGGGACGAGAAACGAAATGCACTTATTCATGAAGCAGGTGAAATAGATTTGGACTACAATATCTTTGTTTCTACAAAAGTTATTCCTGCTGATTATTTTGATAAATATTTTCCTGAAATGCCTTACTATCAAAATATCTTGAAAGAAGGAAAAAAACTTGCGTGAATTAACAAAATATCGACTTTCTGTTTCTGATGAACAGTTGAAAGATTCAAAATCTCTTTTAGATAACGGAGGTTTTAAAGGATCACTTAATCGCTCTTATTATGCAATTTTTACGGCTATTCGTGCTTTATTAGCTGAAAAAGAAATAGACTTTAAAAAGCATTCTGCCGTTATAAGCTATTTTCGTCAAAATTACATCAAGACAGAAATTTTTGATAAGAAATTATCAGATTATGTAGGTGATGCTTTTGAAATCAGAAATAATAGCGACTATGCTGATTTTTTCATAGCTTCAAAAGAAGAAGCAGAGACACAATATTTGCATGCAGTAGAATTTTATGAAGTAATTAAAAATTATTTGGAGAGTGCGGACTAATGCAATTAAAGAATTATCAATCTCGAACGCTGAAGATTTTATCTGACTTTTTGATTGATGCTAGGATAATTGGCAATGTAGCTGCATTTGAAAAATATCAAGACGCAGATGGCTATAATCCTACTTATCAATCACTCCGAAATATGGAAAATGTACCATATATTTGTCTTAGGTTGCCGACTGGCGGCGGAAAAACCTTAATAGGTACGCAAGCAATTCAATCGGCAGCAGAAAATTTTATTGAGAAGGATTATCCATTTGTATTGTGGTTTGTACCTTCGACTGAGATTCAGCAGCAGACTTTACAAGTTTTAAAGAATCCGAAAAATTTTTATAGTCAGATTTTATATAACAAATTTAAAGGACAAGTAAAGATTTTTGATGTTGATGATTTTCGTGGATTACGCCCTCAAGATTTGACCCAAACATTAAGCATTTGTATTTCAACTTTTCAATCGTTTAAAGTTACAGATAAAGAAAAGCGCAAAGTCTATCAATCGGATGAAGAAGTTGGAGCCTGTTTTTCAGATATTCCACGTCAGAATTATTTTACTTTTGATGAAAAGGGACGTTATCATTCATTTGCAAATTTAATTTCTTATTTGCAACCGTTGATGATAATAGATGAGGCACATAATTATTCAACAGAATTGAGTTTTGATATAACGGAAATTCTGAGACCTTCGGCGATAATTGAGTTGACAGCAACACCGGCAGCTAATTCCAACGTACTTGTTAGAGTTACGGCTGAAGAATTATATGACGAAGAAATGATAAAATTGCCTGTAATACTCGGAGAAGTTTCCAATTCTCCTGAAAAGACAATAGACTTTGCGGTTCAGAAACGTGCAGCACTGGAGAAAATCGCTGTCACAGAATTTGACTACATTCGTCCGATTGTTCTCTATCAAGCTGAAAATAAAAATCGAGAATACAATGTTGAGTATATAAAAAATTATTTAATTGAAGGTGCAAAAGTACCAGAAAATGAAATAGCGATTGCAACAGGTTCAAAGCACGAACTGGAAGGTGTGAATTTATCTTCAAATGATTGTCTGATCCGTCACATAATCACTGTACAGGCTTTGAAAGAAGGTTGGGATTGTCCTTTTGCGTCTGTCTTTTGCTCATTATCGAATACTTATTCTGCTAAAGATGCGGAGCAACTTTTGGGACGAGTATTGCGTATGCCATATGCTAAACGTAGAAAATTAGCGGAACTTAATCAAGCCTATGCGTTTTTCCGTGTAAGTTCTTGGACAGAAGCTGTTGGAAAAATTAAAGACGATTTAACAGGTATGGGTTTCGATAATAGAGAAATAAATTTTGCACTTGGCAGACAGAATCGACTTTTCAACTTAAATACTACTCTTGAAGTTGAAACTACAGAACCTCCAAATATAAATTCTTTAAATTTGATGTTACAAAATCAAATTTCTGTTGAAAAAACTGATGAAGGCTATAAAGTCACTTTTAAAGATGTATCTGATAATGATTTGATTGAATTAGAAAGTAATAAAAATAAAATTTATAAAAAGCCTGAAAATCAAGATAAACTTATAAAGGCGATTTATCAAGATTCTTTTACAACTGAAAAGGAAAATTCTCCGGCTATACGAGGAGTTAAGTTTTCAATACCATATTTGTGTTTAGATTTTGGAGACGGTGCAGAAATAATAAAAGACCGTGAAGATTTTTTTCCACAGGATAATTGGTCTCTTACAGAGATGAAAGACTATGATTTACCTCTTTCACGCACTGAATCTGATGTAAAATTCTATGAGTTTACTTTAAAGGGAAATAAATTAACTGATAGATTGTTAGTTGATGATAATAATAATCTGTTTACGGGTAAAACGAATTGGACACAATCAGAACTTATTAGTTGGTTTTCGGAAAAATTTTACAATAGATATATCACTCCAGCAGATTTTGAAGAATTTGTTCGATGTGCATTAAATCAACTCATAAATGAGAAACATTTTTCTCTTGACGAATTAGTAAGAATGAGATTTTCAATTAGAAAATTATTTGAAGAAAAAATTCAATCCTGCATAGAAAAAACATATAAGCAAAATTATCAAACAATCCTTTTTGATAATGAAACGTCTATAGCGTGTGTTGAAAAAGATATTGCATTTACTTTTAATCCGATGATTTATCCTGCAAAAAAATTTCATACAGGTTCAACGCACTTTAATAAACATTTCTATTCCGAAATAGGATATATGAATAATGAGGAAATTATTTGTGCACAATGTATTGACTCCAGTACAAGAGTTGAAACTTGGATCAGAAATATTGAACGTGAACCTGAGTATTCTTTTTGGTTACCAACTCATAAAGATAAATTTTATCCTGATTTTGTCGTAAGATTAACAGATGGTACTTATGCGGCTATAGAATATAAGGGTGAACAACTTATTGATTCAGCAGATACGAAAGAAAAAAAAATGCTTGGAGAAATTTGGGCTAATAAAAGTAATGGTTTCTGTAAATTTATTATGGCTGTAAAAAAAGATGAAAGAGGGCGAGATCTTTCATCTCAAATAAAAGAATTTTTAGGATAATCTGGCATAAAAATACTCATTTAAAAATATGTGAAAATATTATGAAAATGTGTCCATGTTGGACACATTTTTTGTTATGAATTTTTAATGAAAATGTAACCTTCATGGATTGCTAATTTTTTCTTTTAGA
>CALFJB010000081.1 GCA_937877565.1 uncultured Selenomonadales bacterium
AAACTTCCATCATGTCTATTGGCGACGTTCAATTTGTGAATATAAATGCTAGCGACGCCTCCAATTCAGTCGGCGAATATACAGAAAAACCAGGCGATGTCAGCTCCTTTACTGAAGATGATAAACTACGTTATGATTATGTTGATATTTTCAATCTGAATTCAAATTCAACCTACAATTCATTTTTGAACGTTGGACTTGTCAACTACACTTACCTTAAACAAACTGAAGGACAATCTAATTCTTCGCACGATATGTTCTTCACTACGGTACGTTCTAAACACATCGACTAAAAATATTTTCAATGTCACGTCAGAAATTGGCGTGGCATTTTTTTTATTTCAATTATGGCAAAAAAAATTAACGTTTCCGCTTAATGTCAGAGACGCTTTTTATTTTAAAACTTTCAACTTAAAAAAATAACGTCCCTGCTTAATTGCAAGGACGCTTTTATTTTATTTCTGTTTAATCATTGGAAAGCCTTTGTAATGCTGATGACTGACGGGAATAAAAGTACAACGAAGATTGACGGGAAAATAAATATAACCATTGGGAAAAGCATTTTTACAGGAGCTTTCAACGCTTCCGCTTTTACAAATTGGCGGTGGCGTTCTCTCATATTATCAGATTGTAATGTTAAAGTTTGTGACATACTTGTACCAAGTTTTTCAGCTTGAATTATCGAAGTTGCGAACAAATAAATTTCTTCAACGTCACAACGCCGCGCCATTTGGTTTAAAGCATATGATTTTGTCATTCCAAATTTTATATCTTCCTGCATATGTTTAAATTCGTCTGAAAGTTCGCCTTTCATCCTTGTTGTAATTTTTGCAACTGCTGAATCAAATGAAAGTCCAGCTTGTACACTGACGCAAAGTAAATCCAAAAATTCCGGCAACTGATGCTTTAAAATTTTTTGACGTTTTTTTATTGTACTGTTTAAAAGTAAGAATGGAAGTAACCCGCCGCCAATTCCTCCGGCGATTGTGATTAAAATTTGTTGGGTAATGAAATAGTCATCGGCAACCGTTGCATAACGAAAACCTAAAAAAAGTCCAAGTGCAACAGACAACGCCCACGCTGAAGCAACTTTTTTTACGCTCCATTGTCCGGCTTTACCTGCGCGAAAAATTCTATCCTCAAGCATTGCAACAATATAAGTTGGTGTAAACCGTCTGAAAAATTCTTCAATGCTATTGTAAAACGGTGCAATAACACGTTTATTAAATGATAACTTGTTGTGTTCCGACGGAGCCTCTGCAGCCTCTTCCTTTTTTTGACGCGCCAATTTTTCGCGGTCAGATTCTGCAATTTGTATCATTGCGGTAATTCTTCTGCGAACTTGCGCGGTTGGTGTTTGGCGCAGATAAAATATAATTGCACAAAAAGCCGTCCACGCAATCGCGCCCGCAAGAGCTAAAATAAAATTTGTCATGTTACACCTCCATAAAATTAAATAAAGTTTAAATTAATTTTCCAATTTTGGCATGTCAACGCCATTCATAATAAATTTATCCATAAATTGCGGCTGCAAGCCCGAGCCTTCGTAATGTCCAACAGATTTTCCGTTTTCGTCGATATAATCTTGAACGTAGCG
Organism: uncultured Selenomonadales bacterium; assembly: GCA_937877565.1. Lineage (GTDB taxonomy): Bacteria > Bacillota > Negativicutes > Selenomonadales > Selenomonadaceae > Quinella. The sequence goes on from CALFJB010000081.1 coordinate 1,598, forward strand.
GAACATATCCTGCAAAACGATTGTATCGCCTTCCATTCCTTGAACTTCGGTAATATACGTAATTTTTCTTGTACCGTCACGAATACGCGATTGTTGCAAAACTAAATCAAGCGCGGAAGAAACTTGAGTACGAATAGCGCGAATTGGCAACTCCATACCGGACATTAAAACCATCGTTTCAAGACGCGCCAAAACGTCACGCGGTGTATTGGCGTGCGCTGTGGTAAGTGAGCCGTCGTGTCCTGTATTCATAGCCTGTAACATATCCAACGCTTCGCCGGAACGACATTCCCCAACTATGATTCTGTCCGGACGCATACGCAAAGCATTAACCAATAAATCACGAATTGTAATTGCGCCTTTACCTTCTAAGTTAGCCGGTCTGGATTCAAGACTTACAACGTGCCTTTGTTGAAGTCTCAATTCGGCAGCGTCTTCGATTGTAATAATTCTTTCGCCTTCCGGAATAAAAGTAGACAAAATATTAAGCGTCGTAGTTTTGCCGGAGCCTGTACCGCCGCTAACTAAAATATTCAGACGCGCTCTAACGCACGCCTCCAAAAATTTTGCCATACTTCGATTTAATGAGCCGAATTTTATCAAGTCTTCAATGTTGTAAGCTTTTTTCGCAAATTTACGAATGGTAACGGTTGCGCCGTTGAGTGCAAGCGGCGGAATAATGATATTGACGCGGGAACCGTCTTTAAGGCGGGCGTCAACCAGCGGTGAAGATTCATCAACGCGCCGCCCCAACGGTGTTAAAATTCTTTCAACGATACTCATCAAGTGCGCTTCGTCGTGAAAATGTGTATCTGTAAGCATCAGCTTACCTTTTTGTTCAACGAAAACATCACGCGCACCATTAACCATAATTTCAGTAATTCCTTCGTCTTTAAGCAACGGCTCCAAAGGTCCAAGCCCCAAAAGTTCGTCGCAAATGTCGTCGATAAGTTTGAAACGTTCGGCGCGGGTAAGTGAGGCAGTTGGATTTTCGGCAAGTTCTCTGTCTGCGTATGAAGAAATAACCGTTCTGATAGCCTCGCGGGCTGATTCGCCTTGTGCAATTAAAGCCTGTTCTTCGCCTGTCATTTCGTCAACTATACGCCGGTGAATTGCCTGTCTTAAATTTTGTAAACGATTTTCGGCATTGGCTATTGCCGTGTGACGCCCTGCGAATGCTGATGCTTCAAGCGGCTGATCCAGTGCTATTGAAGTTTGAAGGCGGCTATGGTACATTGGCTGAACTTTTTCTTCGGCTTTTTTTTCTTTAACTTTTTTTTCTTCAACTTGCGCAACATCTTTTGAGCCGCCCAATCGTTCCAACAATGATAATGATCTTGCCATTTTTATATCCTTTCTGAAAACTTATAATATTTTTTTTGTAATGTTTTAATTTTGAGAAGGTTCTAAACGCATTTTGTAAGTTATCGGCTGTAATGTTTTGGGAAGAAGACTCCATGAACCGCCCCAAGGATTCATAGTTTTATTATCTGTAGCCAGTATAAAATCTCCGTTATCGTCAACATCTAACAATTTAAGCTCAATTTTAATTTCAACGATATTTGCCTCTGATGCACTGCTGGTTTTTATGTAACTTGCAGCACTAGACGTATTATTGTTGCTCTCAATATAAAACTGCGCAGACCATATTGGCCAATATGTACCCATAAAACGATTTTGATATTTGCCTACAATCGTACTTTCCAATTCTTTAAATTTTCCGGGTTCTATATTTTGTGTGGCGTTAATTTCGTTTACTATACTTTTACGAGCGTTATTAACGTCTTGTGATTGTACCGAAATATCACGGGCAGCATCACGGGCAGCATTGCTGTATTGTGTATAGTCAATGTACAAAAAACCTACATAAATAATCGAAAGTCCCAACGCAACAAGCATTGGTACAATTAAGGCAAATTCTACAATGCTCTGACCTTTCTGTTTCATAAAATTCACCGCCTTGCCAAAATAGTCCTTTACTATTTTTTGTCTAAGAACATTTTGTAAGTTACCGGCTGTAAAGTTTTGGGAAGAAGATCCCATGAACCGCCCCAAGGACTCATACTTTTCTTGTCTGTAGCCAGTATATAATTGCCGTTGTCGTCTGTATCCAGCAATTTAAGTTCAATTTTAATTTCAATGGCGTCTGCCCCTAATGCCGTGTTGGTTTCTTTAAACGTTAAATCATTAGAATTGGGTTTTGTTTCGGCAGTATAAAATTGTGCAGACCATACCGGCCAATATGTACCCATAAAACGTCTTTGGTATTGACCTATGATTGTACTTTCCAATACATCAAAATCTCCGGGCGTTATATTTTGTGTGGCGTTAATTTTATCTACTACATTTTGACGAGCAAGAGCATATCTTTCCAGATCGGTTTTTTTAGCTTTTTGAAAATAGTCACTACTAATATCCGCTAGTATTGAAATTTCACGGGCAGCATCACGCGCAGCATTGCTGTATTGTGTATAGTCAACGTACAAAAGACCTATATAAATAACCGAAAGTCCTAACGCAACAAGCATTGGTACAATTAAAGCAAATTCTACAAGACTTTGACCTTTTTGCTTCATAAAATCCACCACCTTACCAAAAAAGCCCCCTAGAAAATAGGAGGCTCTCTCTTGGAAAAAATCTAAAATTAGTTCAAGGTCAACTGATTACTGATTGACAATGTAGTTTTACTATTGAACTTCAATTTCATTAATAGCGTTATCGGCTTTTTCATAAGTACTGTTGACAGAATCAGTAAAGGATTTACCTCCGCCGCCTTCGCTCATGAATACTGCTGTTGCGATAATCGCAATAACTGCAATTACAATAGAATATTCTATCATTGCCTGCCCGTTTTCAGAAAAAATTTCCTGAATCTTGGCTTTAAATTCAGCTATCACTATTTTACGTCGATTTGATTGACTGCAGCACCAGCTTTGCTGTATGCACCGTTAATGGCGTTGCCGAGTGTTCCGCCGCTGCCATCTTTGCCCATGAAAACTGCAACTGCAACAACAGCTACAACTGCGAGAATAATAGCATATTCAGTCATGCCTTGACCTTTTTCAGAAAGTTTTTCCTGAAGTTTCGCTTTGAGTTCATTAATCCATTTGAACAAGGTAATCATCCTTTCTCTAAAATGTTAAAAATAATTAATTATAATTACAGATCAATTCAATTTCTACCAAAGAATTTAAGAAATTTTAAATTAACCTGAATCTTACATAAAATTGACTTTTATTGAATTGTACAATATTAAAAAAATTTGTCAAGAAGTTTTTTAAACTTCAACGTCAACAATTTTCATGATGACAAAATAGCCGATAATTTCCATGATAATTCCGGCGGCTACCGCCATTTGTCCCATTGGGTCTTCAAAAATCAGCATAAAATTATTTCTGTTGAGAGTAAACATTGCGAAACCTGCAGCGAATGGCAAGCCCAAAAGTACAAATGCTGACATTCTGCCTTGCGAAGTCAACGCCACAATTTCACGGCGCATTCTAATTCTTTCAACTATAGTATAGCTTATATTGTCAAGAACTTGGGCGAGGTTGCCACCAACTTCACGCTGAATTAAAACTGCCGTTACAACTAACTGAAAGTCCGAGCTACCAATTCTTTTATTTGCGTTTTCGAGAGCCTCCTCGAGTGGTACGCCCATAACAACTTCATGATTTATCATAGCAAATTCAGAGCCGATTGGCGGTTCCATTTCTTTTGAAATAACCTCAATAGTTTGTTGAAAGCTGTATCCTGCGCGAAGAGCATTTGAAATTGTTATCAAGCAATCGCCAAGTTGTTCCGTAAAAGAACTTAACCGGCGGGCTTTTAAAACAATCAATACAATCCAAAACGCTACAGGAACAAGTATAACAACACCTCCTGCTAAAGAAGAATCTAGAGTAATAAACCATGTCAGAAAACCTGCCAAAGTCATCGTTAATAAGTTCAATACTATAAATTCGCCGCCAAGCAAAGGTATTCCTGCTTGATTTAATCTTTCTTCAATGGATTGTGCAAAATTTTTTTCGACAAGCGGTTTTGCAAGCTCCTTGATGAATCTCAAGGCGCGGGTTTTCACGTCTTCAACTTCACCGGGTTTTACAGATTTTCGGATTATAGCATGGCGGCGCATTCTGTAAAACATATCGGAGCTACGTTTATTTTTTATCGCCAGCGTCAAAGTTATGACAAATACAAATGTCATGAACGACGCAGCTAAAGGAATTAGTATAAACATGATTATAATTCTCCGGAAATAATTTTGTTGGACAACTCATCAATTTTTTTCATAAAAGTTGAATCTTTGGGCAAGTCCTTCATAATTCGTCCGCTGTTCGCCATTGAAATTAAATTATATTCGTTTGGAAAAATATCAGTCAAAGGATAACCAATTTGCATTTCCAGTTTAAAGCGTTCTTCGATAGTGCAAGGATTCACGCGGGTAAAAATTGGATAATTGGCTTTACCGGCGTTACTTCTTTCGCGGAACATATCCAAACTGCGGCGCATATGTTCCGTTTCCATTCCGGTATTAATCATTGAGACGACAAAATTTGTTTCACAAAAGTTGCTGACAGCCAAAGAAATTGGATTAAAGCCGGTCGGCAAGTCAATAAGCAAATATCTGAAACAATGTCCCGCCATACGAATAATTTCAATAAGTGTTTCGGCGTCAATCAATTCGGCGTATTCCGGACGATCGGGGCTGCTCAAAATGTACAAATTCTTTTTAATTTCGTGGAAGTAACCGAAAAAAGTAACCGGCGTCAAAAGTTTAATATCGTGAACGGCATCAACTATTGTATGTTGCGGCTCAATGTCGAAAAATATCGGCAAGTCGCCAAATTGTAAATCTGCGTCAATCAATGCAACAGTTTCTTGAGTTTTTTCAACGATATTTAAAGCTAAAAGCGCGGCAAGCGTTGTACGCCCTGCGCGACCTTTTGGACTGAAAAAACAAATTGTACGCGCCGGGTCGGGTTTACCACGTTTTTTTGCAAGTTTAATAGTACCGTCAATTTCTTCAGTTCGGTAAGTTTTTAAAATCGTACCGACTGCGCCGGTTTTTTGGACTTCGTAAGCAATATCAGGATTCCAAAGTGTAGTCATTGCCAAAACTTCGGCATTGGGGAAAAGGTCTACAAACGCGGGGATCATTTCCATAAATTCAGGATGATCAGCATCAACCAAGAATAAATTTGGATTGTAGACGGTACTTTGTCCAAGTGCTGAATCCGGACTTGCATAACTTGACAAAACTTCAAAATCTTTACTATTTCGCAACGCCAACGCCAACGCCTCTGATTGGCGTCTGTTGGAGTCAACAATAATTGTTCTGTAATTCAAAGTGATTCACCGCCTAACCAAAAAACTTATTCCATATCTTTGAGATAAAGCCTTTAGTTTGAGATACAACCGCCGGTTCTGCCTTCGGTTTATTTGTATATTCGGCGGCAAGGTCAAGAAAACTTTTTGAAAGTGCCGAATCCGGCGAAGAAAACATAAGCGGCATACCGTCATGAATGGATTTTGTTACAGCCTTAAAATCGTTTGGCAACCTGTGGAAAAATTTTTCTCCAACGAGTCTTTCAACGTCATGACCGTTAATTAATTTTTGAGAGTCCGCGCGGTTTTCGACGAGGCGAATTTTACTTTCTTCATACTCAAAACGAAGTAAAGTATCATAACCGAGTTTAAAATTTTTAACCGACGGCAGAAAGTCAACAACGCCGAGATAATTAATAATTGTGCTTGTATCCAATACGGCAAGGTTTAACGCACTGAAAGCCGCGTTTAAATCCACTATAACGAAATTGAACCATTGGAGAGAATTAATAATTCTTTCGACGACAGGAACGGCAATACCGTAAGCGTCAAAAATCATTGGCGGACGCGCCATTACAAAAAATTCAGTACGTTTGCCGTTTTCGTCTGTATGTGAAAATTCGGTAAGATAATCCATAACGTCATAATCTTCGTCGCCGCGTTCCATTGCAAGTTGCGCGTCAATTATCGTATGAATTGGCTCAAGTTTGAGATAATTTGTAACGTCGCCAAATTGTAAATCTAAATCGACAAGGCAAACGGCGTAACCTTCATTTGCCAGACTTGCCGCCAAATTTATTGCAGTTATAGTTTTGCCGTTGCCGGAACTTGTACTGAAAATGCTGATAATAATACTTCTTCGCCCTTCTGGCATAGAAAATTCGCATCCTTTCTAATAATTATCGCCGAATACTTCAACGTTTTCATCGTTGGTTTTATTCGGAGTTTCTTTATTTGTGTTTTCAGGCGGATAATCTGAAATTTCAACTTTGGCTGTATCTTTTTTAGCGTTGGCTTTTTTATCTTTTTTGGACTTCTTTTTCTTGTCTTTGTCGTCTTCAAAAGGCGGCGGCAATTTATTAAGGTCAACATCGTTCAAGTCGTTTTGTTCGCGTTGTCCTTCGTAATAAACATCGCGCATTGTGTCAGACATTCTTGCAGGGGTATTTGTACCCATTTCAACGATATGTGGCGTAACCAAAATTATCAATTCGCGTTTGTCACGAGTCTTTGAAGTGTACTTGAAAAATTCGCCGAGAATTGGAATATCGCCCAAGAGCGGGATTTTTCTTATATTTTTACTTTCGGAAGAATCCATTAAACCGCCGACAACCATTGTTGAACCTGAAGTTAAAGTCATGATTGTATCTGCGCGACGGGTTAAAATAGTTGTATCGCCGCCTGAAGTTGTACTTAAACTGCTAACTTCGGTATGAATGGCGGAAATTATACGGTTTTCAGCATCTACGATTGGTTTCATTTGTAAAATTATACCGTAGTCTTTCCATTCGGTATTTGGACCATCATTAGTTTGAATGGTATAAGGAATTTGTCCACCAATTTGAATTGTAGCTTGTTCAGCACTCATTGTAGTTACACTTGGTCTGGATAAAATTCTAGCCTTTCCATTTGAAACAAGCGCGTGAATACTTGCGTTAATTGGTGCGAAACGTCTTTCAATCCATTTTAACGGCTTTACATTGAAAGGAATTACCGAAGTATCACTGTCTGAAAAACTTATTGTTCTTGTATTGAAAACGCCATCGTCATCAAAGTAACCGTTATAGTAAGTGGTAGTCGTTGTTGTACTATTTCTGTTATAGTCTTCGCCCAAATTGAATTTTCCATTGGAAAAATCGCCGCCTGTTGCAGAGTATTCAATACCCAAATCTTTTGCGGCGTCTGAATCAATTTCTATAACTTGAGATTCTAAACGAATTTGAATAGGATTCGTCATTGTAAGAAGGTCGATAATGTCGCCGCTGTCCTCAACTTCCGTTGGCTTAAGAGTAGTTGTTTCAGTCTCATTCTTTGAGCTTGTAGTCGCAAGATCCATACTTACGTTGCTACCTACTGACAAATTATTTTTGCTGCTTCTTGAAACATAAAGGCGGGCAGTTTGAAGAGCGTAGTTACGTTCATATTGATTTTTTACGGTGCCGGTAAGCAAAATTTTCTTATCGACTTTTTTAACGTGAACATTTGGCAAGCCAATAGCCTCTTCAATAAGTTCAGCTTGTCCAATTTCTTCATCAGTAACATTTACAAGGTATTCGTATCTTGCGCCGTCAGCCGTCCAAACAAAAAGCGTTGTTGAACCTTTTTTATCTTGTGCGGAAATTACAAATTCGTTTGGAGAATCTGAAGGTTGTGCAACTTTGATAATCTCCTGACTGCCAACGAATACCCTTTCAATTTTTTTGTCAATGTTAAAATATTTTGACGCGTGAAACTCTAAATTTATACGTTCTCTATGTGCGGCGGATTCTGCAAAAGCCACAGCGTTTACTGCGAAAAGCGCGACCGCCACGAGTAAAAAAAGTTTTACGTACTTCATAACAATCTCTCACTTTTCATTAACTAATTTCTACCGCGTAGTTGATTAACCGTTTGCCCTACAACTTCGCTTGCGGCTTCGTTCGCACTATCGGCAGTATTCGCATTTGAGGAATTGCCGCTACTATTTGGAGTGTTACTTTGACTGCCACTGCTTGGTGCACTGCTGGTCGATTTTTCAACATCGCCGTACATAATTGCAATTTGGTTTTCGGACGCTTTGCCGCCTTTATTCGAGTAAGTGAAATCATCTTTGCCTTGTACCATTGTTTCAAAAAGCGTGGACTGTCTAACTTCTTCTTTTTGTTCAGTTTGTTGTTTCTTCAAAGAATCCATAGTATATTCTGCGCCGGTATAGTAGTCGCCTTGTGGAACGAGCGGACGGAGCATTAAATAAATTTCACCAATTTTTGACGCGGAAACCAACTGCAAAACTTCATCGGGGCGAATTGCCAAAGTTGCAAGCGCGGGATTTTCAATAGCTTGAGTTGCGGGATTTACTGTAGATTCTGCAGGTTGTTCGCCTTCGCCGCCGCCTTGTTGTTGTTGTTGTTCAGGTTGAGCAGGCGGAACGTCATATGTCATACTTTTATTGATACTCAAAAGCAAAACATTTTGAAGGATAAGGCGACTGGTCGCGCTGGTTTTTGTTGCATCTGATTCAATCATAAGTACATCAACATAATCGCCGGGCTTAGCAAAACCTGCAACGCCGGTAACGTCATTAACTTGAATTGAAACTGCGCGACAATCCGGCGGGATACTTCCAACAAAGCCAGACTGTTCAATATTTCTATAAACTTGCGGTTGGGTAATTATTTCATCTTTTAAAATTCTGACTCTTGCCGGTTTATTGACAATTTCCGAAGGATCAAAAACTGATTCAGGCGGAACTTGATCTTGCGGAACTTCTTTTGTTGCCAACATTGAGCCGACAATCATAGATTTAGCTTCAATATTTCTTGCAGCAACTACCACATTTACCATTTGTACTTCCGGAACTTGCTCAACTTCTTCACCAATGGAAATTGGCAACGGTACTTGTTTTGAAAAATGGTTTAATCCAATGTACATTATGCAAAAGATGATAATTGCTGACGCGCCCGCCAATAAAAATAACTGGCGCGGGCGCAAGTTACTTAACCAATCAAAAACTTTTCCAAGCAAAGTCGTACCTTCTTTCTGTATTTAATTTAACTTTGAAGGTCTGACATGACTTCTTTTCTAGTTGACACATTCTAAAACTTTTTGCTAGTATTGTCAACAAAACTTAAGCAGGAGGTACTTTGACTGAATGTTAAAAAATTGCAAAATAAAAAATTCTGACGGCGAAAATTTTTTTCAACTTGAAATTGCAGATACATTTTTAAAAAGATTTTTGGGGCTTATGGGCAGAAAAAAAATCCCGCGTGGTCGGGGACTTTTAATTTTGCCGTGCAACAGTATTCATATGCTTTTTATGAGGTTTTCGATTGACGCGGTGTATATTGACAAAAATTTTGTTGTCAAAAAAATTGTTAGACGCTTGCCCGCGTGGATTGGACTTTCAATTTGTAGCGGAGCAAACGCAGTTATTGAACTTGCGGCGGGCGAAGCTGACAGATTAAATTTTAAACTTGGAAGTAAAGTTATTTTTTAGGTTCTATGTTTAAAACGTATTTAAAAATTTTATATTTTATTGAATCGGCTTTTCTTTCTTTGGCGCAAAGAAAGAAAACCCGCCCAAAAGAAAGAAACAG
>CALFJB010000082.1 GCA_937877565.1 uncultured Selenomonadales bacterium
TGCTCCTATTCGTCGCATTGCAAGCGCGGCGGGGCGCACGTCCTGTGCGCCCATTGTCCAAAATTGTTTGTAAACGTATTCTAGTCTCTAGCCGCTAATCCCTAGCCCCTAAACAAGAGGTTAAGCTATGAAAAAAATTTTAATTTTGACGTTGACATTAATTTTTGCTACTTTGACAAGTGCGGTTGTGTCGATTAAACAAATGGAAAATCAAAAAGAACAATATGAAAACGCCGCCGAAGACGCGCGACTGCGTGCAGAATGGATTCAAGGCAAAATACCTTCAGTTTCAGAGGCTAAGCGTATTCTTGACGAAGAGGCGGAAATTGCTACCGCCGACTTCAACGAAAAACAAAATACGCTCAATGAAACTTTGAACCGTATTGAGTCGAATGAAATTTTGCTGATTGAGGCTGAACACGACTACGAAAAAAAATTTCACCGCCTTGAACGTCGTATTCGTGACATTTATATTAATGGGCAAATTTCCTATATCGACGTACTTTTTGGCGCACACGACTTCGGCGACTTTTTAACGCGAATGGATTTATTAAAGCGCGTAATTTACAATGATGTTGACTTGCTTAACTCCGTTTCGCAATATAAATCTGACATTAAAAAATTAAATTCCAAACTGGAAGAAGATAAAATTTTGCAGTCGAATCAATTACGCCTTGCCAACAAAGCAAAAAATAATAAGCTCCAAAAAGTTGCCGTCCAACAGGCTTTACTTGATCGAATGGAAAACGACCGCAATTTATACAATCAGCGTTATGATGAAATGATGGCGGCGTCAAAACAGGTTGAAAAGCTGATTCAAGAAAGTAAATATCGAATGGCGGCGGAGCAGGCGGCAAAAGAACAACGCGAGGCTGAACGCAAGGCGCAGGCTGAACGTGAAAGACTTGCACGCGAACAACGCGAAATCGAACGTAAAGCCCGTGATGAATTTGAACGCGAACAACGAGAAATTGAACGAGAAAAACGCCGCGTTGCACGTATCGAAAAAAATTCTGAAGGCTACGTTGAAAGTCATACTATTGAAGAAAATACCGGCGAAATGATTTTTCCGATTCAAGGTCCAATAACTTCAGAATTTGGTTGGCGCACTCATCCAATTTTTGGCAGCTCAAAATTTCACAACGGTATTGATATTGGCGGAGATTATGGAATGGAAATTAAGGCGGCACGTGGCGGCGTCGTAAGTCATGCAGGTTGGATTGACGGTTACGGCAATACCGTTATGATTGAACACGGCGGCGGGCTTGTGACTTTGTACGGACATAATCAAAGCCTTGCTGTCAGCGTCGGCGCAACCGTTAAACAGGGGCAAGTTATCGCCTATTGCGGCAGTACCGGAAATTCTACCGGTCCGCACTGCCATTTTGAAGTTAGATTGAATGGCGAAGCCGTCAGCCCTTACGATTATTTATAAGGACTAGGAAATAGGGACTAGGGATTAGAGATTTTTTCCCTAGCCCCTAGCCCTTAGCCCCTAATCCCTAGAAAAAGGATTGTGATAAATGCTTACAGATTCATTTAGAATTTTGGAATTTGATAAAATACGTGAAATGTTGAAAAACTGCGCGACAAGCAATTTTGGCAAAGAATTAGCCGCCGAAATTGAGCCGTCAGACGATGAAGACGCCGTGCGAAAAAATCTTTCATTGACGACGGAGGCAGTAAAAGTTTACGCCGTCAGTGAGCCGCCCTTTGGCGGTATTCGTGACATTAGAGAAACGCTGAAAAAAATTGCGTTGGGAAGTTCAGCCGGTGCGATTGAACTTTCAGACGTTTTATCTACAATGTACGCAATGAAAAGCGTTAAAAAGTTTTTCAAAGAAAATGAAGTTGACGCGCCGCAATTAAAATTTCGCGCAGGACAAATAGAAATTTTGGGCAATTTGGAAAAGCAACTTGAAAACGCGCTTGACGATCATGGCGGCGTTAAAGATTCTGCCAGTGCAGATTTACAAAAAATTCGGCGGGAACTTCGCACGGCTCAAAGTCGCGTTAAAACCGAAATTTTTAATATTTTGCACGACCCCGCCAAACAAAAATATTTTCAAGACGCAATTATTACAATGCGCGGCGATCGCTACGTTATACCCGTGAAACTTGAGTACAAGGCGCAATTTCCCGGACTTGTACACGACCAATCTGCAACCGGCGCAACGCTTTTTATTGAGCCAATGGCGATTGTAAATTTAAATAATGACATTCGGCAACTTGAAATTGAGGAAAAAAACGAAGTGGCGCGGATTCTGCGCGTTTTATGCGACGCCATACAAAAAAATTCTGCTGAACTTATAAACAACGTGGAAATTTTGGCGCAGTACGATTTACTTTTTGCAAAGGCAAAACTTGCAAGGAAACTTGACGCAACCGAGCCCGTCATTTCAAAATATACAAACTTGCACGCCGCCCGCCATCCATTGATTGACGCTAAAAAAGTTGTGCCAATCGATATTGAAATTGGCAACGGCTTTACAATTCTTTTGGTAACGGGACCAAATACCGGCGGCAAGACTGTTTGTATGAAAACTTTGGGACTTATGGCGTTAATGGCGCAATGCGGCTTGTACATTCCAGCGGCTTACGGTTCAGAAATTGCGATTTACACAAATATTTTTGCAGATATTGGCGACGAACAATCAATAGAACAAAGCCTTTCAACTTTTTCCGCACATATGACAAAAATAGTTGACATTCTGAAAAAAGTTATGCCTTCAGATTTAGTTTTGATTGACGAAATTGGCGCGGGTACAGACCCTGACGAAGGCGCGGCGTTGGCAATGGCGATTATGGGGCGGCTTTTAAAAATTCAGTGCGCCACAATCGCTACAACGCACTATTCAGAGTTGAAAACTTTTGCTTATTCGACGGCGGGAATTGAAAACGCCTGCGTAGAATTTAACGGCGATACACTTTTGCCGACGTACAAACTTTTGATAGGAATACCCGGCGCAAGTAACGCCTTTGCAATTAGTAAACGACTTGGCTTGCATATGAGTTTAATTCGCAAGGCTAAAAAATTTTTGAAACAAGACCACGCCAACTTTGAACAAGTTTTGGCTGAACTTGAAACTAAGCGGCTGATTTACGAGGAACGCAACGAAGAAATTAAAAAATCTCAAGCCGCCATTGCTAAAAAAGAAAAAGAAATTACCGCACTGCGCGACGAAATTTCTAAAACTAAAAATGACATTATCAAAAAGGCGCGTGAAAAAGCCGCCGAAATGGTTAAAGAAACGCGCAAAGAATCTGAAGAAATTATTTCCGCGCTCAAAGAACAATTTGACGATTCCGGCGTTAAAAAGCGTCAGCAGACAATTCAAAACGCCCGTGATAAAATTCGTAACGCCGAAATTGCAACCGCTGAAAATATCGTTGCAAATGATTCAATCGGCAACCGAATTAACAAAAAATATCTGCAAATTGGCGACACGGTTTATATTAAGCCGCTTGATCAAAAAGCCACAGTTTTATCAATCGAAAAAGACGGCAACGAGCTTTTAGTTGCGGCGGGCGCGTTGAAAATGACGGTTAAAACTTCAGACTGTCGATTTGTCAGCCATAAAGCCGAAGAAATTCAAAATGCGCCGGTTGTTAATGAAAATCGCGGTACGACGGGAATTTTAAAAAGAGTTTCGACGGCAAGCCGTGAAATTGATATACGCGGTATGATGGTTGATGAGGCGGAACAAGTTTGCGCCAAATTTATTGACGACGCACAACTTGCGGGACTCAAACAAGTTTTGATAATTCACGGCAAGGGTACGGGCGCACTTCGTCAAGGCGTTCATGAATTTTTGCGACATTATCACGCGGTAGAAAAATTTACGCTTGCAGATATTGATGAAGGCGGCGCGGGCGCAACTCTCGTCGTGTTAAGGTAGGTTACTGAAATGGAAACGGAAAATATCACCGGAAAAATTAAGCACTGGATAATTTTGGGCTTCGTCATTCCAATTTTAAGCGGCGCGGCGATTGGCTACGGCGCGTTTCAAAAAAATCATCCTGTTACAGAAATTCAAATTGACGACGCCAAAGTTACCGGCACAATGATTTCAGTTAGGACTTTGGTTGACGGCAAACTTAACGAAATTATTTCAAATGACGGCGACGAAGTTGAAGCGGGCGAAGTTATCGCACGGCTTGAAGTTGATGTAAATGAAGAAACTATCGCGCAGCTTAAAAATACGGTTGAGCTTGCCAAAGAAAACTATGAGACTTTGAAACTTGGACAAATTGTTAAAGTACCCGTTAAAAAAGTCCGCGTAATTCCTGCCGCGCCGGTTGCTCCAACGCCCAGATCCAATGCCGGTTTAAAATCTTTGGAGGAACGCGCTAACCGAATGAAGGAACTTTTTGAAATGGGCGCGGTTAGCAAAAAGCAAATGGAGGCGGCAGTTGCAGCCTACGAAAATGCAAAGGCGTCCGCCAGTTATTCATCACCCGCCGCACGACCTGAACCAACTTACGTTGAAGAAATTGAATATGTTGACCAATGGCAACCGACGCCGCCTGCCGCTTTACAAAACGCTGAAAACGCCATTAAACAGGCGGAACTTTCTTTGAATATCGCCTTGCAGGAGGCTCAAGAAACTGAAGTCATCGCGCCAATTTCCGGTACAATTTACTATACCGCCGAACTTGAAAAAGATTTAATCGCGGGAAATTCAATCGCAAAAATTGGCGACAGTAACGAACTTTGGCTTGAGGCTGAAGTTTCGCCGGATACTTTCAACAAAGTAACTTTGGGCTTGCCGGTAGATTATACTTTGGACGGGCAAAATTTGTCAGGTACGGTAATTGAAAAAATCGCGCCGGATGTTCCGGTTGTTGAGGAAACTGAAACAAAATCTGCGTGGATACCGCCGACTGATGACAATCCACACCCAGAATTTTCTGCCGCTGACATTGAAATTAAAATTGAAGAGCCACTCAACGAAAAATTTATTTTAAAATTTTCAATGCCTGCGGATTTTCAATGCAAGCCGAATACAACTGCCAACGTCAAAATAAAATTGTATCGATAAGAGGAAACAGGAAAGCAGAAAACAGGATACAGATTTAAAAACTCAAAACGCTGTATCCTGTCAACTGTTTCCTTTAAAAAGGAGTAAATTTAATGAACAGACGAAATTTTATTAAAAGCGGCGCGGCGTTGACTGCGTTAGCTTTTTTTTATCCCGAAAAAATTATTGGAGGAGAAAAAGTTATGGCGGCTGAAAAATTGAAATGGTGGCAAAAAACGATTGTCTATCAAATTTACCCGAAAAGTTTTCAAGACACGACCGGAAGTGGCACGGGCGATTTAAACGGCGTTACTCAACATTTGGATTATCTGAAAAAATTGGGCGTTGGCGCAATTTGGCTAACTCCTATTTATCCTTCGCCGCAAGTCGATAACGGCTACGATATTTCAGATTACACGGCGATTAATCCTGATTTTGGAACGATGGCGGACTTTGAAAATTTGGTTGCCGAAGGCGAAAAGCGCGGGATTAAAATTGTTATGGACTTGGTTTACAATCACAGCTCGGACAAGCACAAATGGTTTTTAGAATCTAAAAGCAGTCGTACAAATTCAAAGGCGGATTGGTACATTTGGAAAGACGCTAAACCTGATGGAACGCCGCCTACAAATTGGCGCAGTTTTTTTGGCGGCAGTGTTTGGGAATGGTGCGAGGAACGCCAACAATTTTACATGCACAGTTTTGCCAAAGGGCAACCTGATTTAAATTGGGAAAATTCCGAAGTCCGGCAAGCAATTTTTGACGCGGCAAATTTTTGGTTAGATAAAGGCGTTGGCGGTTTCAGAATCGATGCAATTCCCTACATAAAAAAGCCCGCCTTTGTTGACGGCAAGCCCGACGCCAAAGACGGTATGATAGCCGTTCACACAATGACGGTAAACACGCCCGGTATTTTAGATTTTTTGCACGAATTCAAAGAGAAAGTTTTCGCAGGACACGATATTTTCACTGTTGGCGAAGCTAACGGCGTTGCGCCGGAAGATTTAAAATATTGGATTGGCGATAACGGCGTTTTTGATATGATTTTTGAATTTAGCCACGTCAATTTGCAATTCAAAAATGGCGAAGTTTATTGCCGTCCGACTGAATGGAAATTAACCGAACTTAAAAAGGCAATTTCTGACAGTCAAGCCGCCACAAAAAATAACGGCTGGTACCCAATGTATTTTGAAAATCACGACAAGCCGCGCTGTGTAAATTATTTTTTCAAGAATGTTGATACAGTCAAGGCGGCGAAAGTTATTGCAACAATTCTTTTGACGATGCGCGGGACGCCGTTTATTTTTGAAGGGCAAGAAATTGGAATGACAAATGTTAATTGGAATTCTATCGAAAATTACAATGATATTTCAGCGCACGCACAATTTGACTTTGCAATTAATGAAGGTTTTACGGCGGCGGAAGCGTTGGAATTTGTACACTTTTTCAGCCGTGATAATTCAAGGACGCCAATGCAATGGAACGATAAAACCAACGCGGGATTTTCTACGGGCAAAACGTGGTTACCTGTCAACGAAAATTATAAAACTATCAACGCCGCCGCTGAAGATAAAAATTTTGATTCAGTTTTGAATTGGTACAGAAAACTTGCCAAAATTCGCGCAGATAACAAAGAATTGACGCAGGGCGATTATCAGTTACTGTTAGCTGACAGTGAAGAAATTTTTGCATTTTCGCGCAGTTTGAACGGCAAAACTTTTATAACGGCTGTAAATTTCTCTGATAAAAAAGTTGCACTGCAAAAAGATTTTACCGACAAAAAAATTATTCTGGACAGCGAATCAAACTTTGATAAAAATTTTTTGCAGCCGCTTGAGGCTAGAATTTACAAATAAAAAATCATAGATGGAAAATTTTAATTCAACTAATTCACGTTCGGCGTATTGGGACAATATCAAGGGATTTTTGATAATTCTGGTAGTGTTTGCACACTGCCTTTTTGAATGGCAAAATTCGCCGCTAAATAATCTTTTGGTTGATGCAATTTATATGTTCCATATGCCGGCGTTTGTATTTGTATCGGGATATTTCAGCGAGTCCGAACATTCCCGCTCATTTTTCCCAATGATGAATTTATTTGTTGCGTTCATCTTGCTGAATGGATTTTTTATGTTACGGGAAATATTTTCGGTTGGAAATTTTCCTTCGGCAGTGGAGCCCTATTTTTCGGCGTGGTATTTAATTGCGCTGATTGTTTGGCGGTTGACAATTCCATTTCTTGAACGTATCAGAAATATTTTGCCGCACTTGATTTTAATTTCAATCGTTGCGGGATTTTGGGCAGATATAAATTTGGAGTTTGCAGCTGTAAAAATCGTTGTATTTTTCCCGTATTTTATGGCGGGATATTTATTTTCTCGTGAAACGGCGGCAAAACTTCAAAGTAAAAAATTTTTTCCGCTCGGTTTAATTTTGTTGGTTTTAACAATCTGCGCGGGCGTTTTTTCTTACGAAACTTTCAATTTAACAGACAGAGACCTTTTGCCGAATAGTTACGCCAATATTGACGGATTATTTGGGCGAATTTCTTTATTGATTGTTGCAAGTTTGGCGATTGTAACTTTGCTGATTAGTTCGGTTGAAAAAAATATTCCGTTGCTGACAAAGGCGGGGAAAAATTCACTTGCGATTTATCTTTTGCACAGACCTTTTACAATTTGGTTTTCTGAAAGTTTTTCTACTTCGGAATTTCAAATTGGCGCGGCGATTGTTGCAACGTTTTTGATGACACTAATTTTGGGTTCAGATTTTGTAAGCAACGCACTGAAGAAATTTTTAAATAGCATCGTTGAATCTTTAACGACAATTAAAGGCGCGGCGTTCAGAATAATTTTTTCAGTTTTTGTCGGATTTATAATGTGCTTGCCGGTAATTGGTTATTTCTACGTTCAAAAACAAACTGATAAAATTTACCGCGTGGCAGATTCTGAAACGGCGGCGCGTTTTGAAAATTCGTTTAAAATTTTATTTTGCGGCGATTTAATTTTGTTGGAAGATCAAGTTAAACGCGGCTTTAAAGGCAACGGCTACGATTTCACGGAAGTTTTTGAATATGCAACGCCGTATATTTCCGGCGCAGATTTAGCAATAGGTGTTTTTGAAGGTCCACTTGGCGGCACGGTTAAAAATTTTTCGCAAAGTAACTTTGACGACGGCAAGGAACTTTATTTAAATTTTCCTGACGAATTTGCAGACGCCGTAAAAAATGCAGGATTCGATTTGGTAACAACGGCGAATAATCATTTATTGGATATGGAAATTGGCGGCGTACTTAGAACGATTAAAATTTTGAATGAAAAGCAGATTGATTTTATTGGCTCGTATTCAAGCGCGGAAGATAAGAAAAATCATGCTGTAAAAATTTTGGAACGTGGCGGAATTAAATTTGCGATTTTGGCTTACACTTACGGAACTAACAATTACAACACGGACGCACTTATTAACGAAAATTCTTTTGCAAGTTCTTTTATAGTTGGCGCAGATTCTCCCAATTTTTCTAAAGTTAAAGCGGCAGTCGAAGAAGATTTTAATTTTGCAAAAAGTTTTAAGCCGGATTTGATAATAGTTTTGCCGCATTGGGGAACGCAATTTTCAGATTTTCCCGATGACTTTCAAAGGACGTGGCAGAAAATTTTCATTGACAACGGCGCGGATATAATTTTGGGCGATCATACTCATTCAGTACAACCGATTGAATTTGACGGCAAGAATTTTACTTTGTTTTGTCCCGGCAATTTTGCAAATATTTACCGTGAATTTAACGGCGATGCAAGCGCAATGGTTGAAGTTTACATTGATAAATCGACGAAAAAAATTATTGGCGGCTCGATTATTCCGCTGTATACTCAATCTAAAATTAGCGGCAATTATCGTGCCTTGCCGACAAATGAAATTTTTACTAATGAAAAACTGCGCGATGAATTGAGTACAAACGACCTTGAACGCGCCGAAGAAGTTTTAAATCATATTACAAAAATAATGATTGGCGAAGAAATTAACTTTAATCAGCGAAAATATTTCTTTGATGAAGGCGGTTTTATGAGGCTTAAAGTTCAACCGTTGAAAATTTCTAATGAAATGCGCGGCAATTTTTACAAAACTTTGACGGCGGCGGAAAATGTTTGTTTTGTTGGCGATAGTTTAACTGAAGGTACTAAAAATGGCGGCGTTCCATACTTTGAGCCGCTTGAAAATTTGGTGCGCGGGAAAATTTTTAATGTTTCAAAGGGTGGCGCAACTACAAAAATGTTGCTTGAAAGACTTGATGAAATAATTCAGACGGGCGCAGATTTATTTGTTGTTGCAGTTGGTACAAATGACGTGCGTTATCGTGACGAAAATATTTGTGCAATGAATCCTAAAGAATATGTTGAAACTTTGCAAAAACTGCGCGACGGTATACGCAAAAAAATTCCTGCCGCAAAATTTGTTTTTATTGCTCCGTGGACTTCAACCGACGGCGATTTTGTAAGCCAATTACCATTCAACGAAAAAATTAAACTTAACAACGCCTATACTGACGCCTTAAAAAATTGGTGCATCGCGCAGGGCGAAATTTTTATAAATCCTAATCCATACATTGAATCACGTTTAAAAGTTTTTCCGCAAAAAGATTATCTTGTTGACTTCATACACCCGAACGCAGATAAAGGCGTTGAACTTTATGCAACGGCGATTCTTTCAGCAAAATAAAAAATCCTGCAGATAACAACTCGTCTGCAGGTTAATTTTTTTACGCGCTTACTAAAATTGCCAATCCCAAAATTCCACAAATTAGACTTGCCGTCCAGAATACGAAGACAACTTTTAATTCTTTCCAGCCGCCCAATTCAAAATGATGATGCAGTGGTGCCATTCTGAAAATTCTTTTGCCGGTACTTTGAAACGAAAGTACTTGCAGAATGACGGACAACGCCTCACAAACAAAAACTAATCCTACTACTGGGAGTAACAATTCTGTTTGCGTTAAAATTCCCATTGCCGCAAACGCGCCGCCCAATGCTAATGAACCTGTATCGCCCATAAATATTCGCGCAGGATGAAAATTAAATTTCAAAAATCCAACGCACGCGCCAACAATCGCCGCGCAGAAAATCGCAAGTTCCCAATGTCCTCCAAGCAGACAAATTATCACGTAGCAACTTGACGCAATAGCCATACAACCCGACGCCAAGCCGTCTAAGCCGTCAGTTAAATTCACTGCGTTTGACGCGCCAACTATTACCAGCAAAACTAAAATGTAATATAAAAATCCCAAGTCAATATTTTCACAGATAATTGGAATCCAAAGTGTTGTTTCAATTCCAAGTTGCGTTGTTGCAAAGTAAATTGTAACGATTGAAATTATTATTTGCCCCAAAAGTTTTTGCCGCGCCTTGAGTCCCAAATTTCTTTTCTTGACAACTTTTATATAATCGTCCAAAAATCCCAAAAAAAAGTGTCCTATCAATATGAACAACGCCAATAAAATTTGCGTGTTCAATTCGGCGCAAGTAACAGTTGCCGCCACAATTCCAATTACCATAAAAATTCCGCCCATTGTCGGCGTACCGCTTTTAACTTGATGGCTTGCAGGTCCTTCAGTGCGGATACTTTGTCCGAATTTTAATTTGTGTAACATTGGAATTGCGATTGGTCCCAGAATTAAAACAACGGCGGCGGCTATTAGCCCCGCAAATAATATTCCCGATAAAGTGCCAAATATCATAAAAAGCTCCTTTCAGTCGCTTTTAGGGGCTAAGAAATAGGGATTAGGGGTTAGAAATTTTCCCTAGTCCTTAGTCTTTAATCCCTAGTCCTTAAATCAATTCAAGAATTTTTTCTAAGTGCATACCGTGAGACGCTTTAAATAAAACTACGTCGCCTTTTTGTACAATTTCAAGAATTTTTTTGGCGGCGTCTTCGTGTGTTTCAACCGTAAAAATATTTTTTAAGCCCGCGTCTTTTGCACCGGCAGCGATAAATTTTCCCAATTCGCCAAACGCTATCAAAGTATCAAAATTATTTTCTACAAGTTGCTGACCAACTTCACGATGCACTTTTTCAGAAATTGCGCCAAGCTCCAACATATCGCCCAAAACTGCAATTTTTCTGCCGCTGTAAATTTCGGCAACCGTTTTAATGGCGGCTTGCATTGAGGCGGGGCTTGCGTTGTAGGCGTCGTTTATGATTGTAAAATTTTCGCGCTGAATAACTTCAAAACGCATTTTTGTTGCAGTCAAATTTGAAATACCGCGCTGAATTTCTTCAACATTCAAGCCGACGCTTAAACCTGCCGCAATCGCCGCAAGTGCATTTGAAACGTTATGACGACCAATCACAGGAATTTCAAAATTGTAACTTTCGCCGTTGTATTTCAAATTAAATTGCGTGGCGTTGCCGGTAACGGAAATATTTTCTGCGGTTAAATCTGCCGCGTTGTCAAGCCCGTAAGTCAGAATTTTAACGCCGTCATTTGCAAGATTTTTCATTTCGGCGGTATAAAAATTATCTGCGTTCAAAATAACCGTGCCGCCGCTTTGAATCGCCTCAACCATTTCGCCTTTCGCCCTCGCAATGTTTTCGATTGAGCCTAAAATTTCAATGTGCGTTTCGTTGACGTTGATAACAATTCCAATATTCGGCTTGACGTACTGCGCCAAATTTTCTATCTGATGAAGTCCGCGCATTCCAATTTCTACAACGGCGGCTTTGTGCGTTTCGTCAATTTCCAAAAGTGTCATCGGTACGCCAATTTCATTGTTAAAATTTGCGGTAGTCTTGCAAACTTTGCCGAGACTGCTCAAAACGGCGGCGGTTAAATCCTTCGTTGTAGTTTTGCCGTTACTGCCGGTAATTGCAACAACGGGAATTTGAAAACGTTCCCTCCAACTTTTTGCAATTTGCTGATACGCCGTTAAAGTGTCATCAACTTTTAAAGTTACGCCGTCGAAATTTTTTGCAGCTTTACTAACCAAAACTGCCGCCGCGCCTTTGTTAAGGGCGTCCTGCGCGAAGTCCTCGCCGTTGAAATTTTCGCCTTTCAACGCCACAAATAAAACGCCATTAGTAATTTTGCGGCTGTCAGTTGTTACGCCTTCAAAAAAAATATTGTCAATACAATTTGTTTCAGCGTTCGTAACTTTTACAATTTCGTTTAAATTTAATTTTTCCATTAAATTTTCTCCTGCCAAATAATTTGATTTTTAAATGTACTTTCTTTTTAGTAAAGAAAGTACCAAAGAAAATCTTTGCCCGTCCGGATTTTTCGCGTCGTAAGTTGAAGAAAGTTTAAGTAATCGCCGCGTTTTGCTTGCGTTGTTGCAATTCCAAGATTCAAAATAAAAATCGAGGACGGGCGTTTAGTTAAAATTCAGTTTATTTCCTA
This sequence comes from uncultured Selenomonadales bacterium, assembly GCA_937877565.1. Taxonomy (GTDB): domain Bacteria; phylum Bacillota; class Negativicutes; order Selenomonadales; family Selenomonadaceae; genus Quinella. The sequence goes on from CALFJB010000082.1 coordinate 12,409, forward strand.
TCGCCTCAAGCGCAATTTCTTTATCGTCAAAGTGAATTGTTTTATCTTTCAAAATCTGATAATTTTCGTGACCTTTGCCTAAAATCAAAACAATATCGCCCGCCTGTGCAATTTCGACGGCGCGGAATATCGCCGCCTTTCTGTCAGGTATGCATTCATAAATTTTTGAGCCAATTTTTTCTTTTATTCCAACTTCAATTTCGCGCAGGATTGTTTCAGGATTTTCACTGCGCGGATTGTCTGAAGTGGCAATTACAATATCTGAAAGTTCAGCCGCCAATCTACCCATAATTGGACGCTTTGTATTGTCCCTGTCGCCGCCGCAACCAAACACCGTTATAATTTTATTTTTGACAATCTGCCGCGCCGTTTCAATGACATTTTTGACGCCGTCGGGCGTGTGCGCGTAGTCAACAATAACTGTGAATGGAACGTCAGCATAAACTCTTTCAAAACGCCCTGAAACGCTTTTAAACGCCTCTAAAGCCGCTTTAATCGTGTCAGTTGATATATTTTCACCTGCGGCAGTTGCAACCGCGCTAAGGGCGTTGTAGACGTTAAATTTGCCTGTCAAATGTAAATTTAGGAAACAGGTAACAGGGAACAGGTTACAGGGATTTATTTTAAATTTTGTACCGTTAGAAAGTACTTCAACTTCAACCGCCTGCAAGTCTGAATTATTTTCGACGCTGTAAGTAATTTTTTTGCAGTTTGCATTTTGGAGCATAACCGCGCCCGCCGCGTCGTCAACATTCACAACTACAAAATCTTTCGCCATTGCAAAAAGTTTCGCCTTCGTGTCGCGGTAATTTTCCATTGTTTTATGATAATCCAAATGATCCTGCGTCAAATTCGTAAAAACTGCCGCGTTAAAATCAATTCCCGCAATTCGATTTTCGGCAATGGCGTGGCTTGAAACTTCCATTACTACATAATCAACATTTTTGCTTAACATTTCGGCAAAAGTTTTTTGCAAATCCATAACATTTGGCGTGGTATTGTGGACGGGAAAAATTTCTTCGCCAATCATCATTTGAATTGTACCAATTAAACCGATTTTGTAACCGGCTTGCATCAGTATCGAACGAATTAAATAACTTGTTGTAGTTTTGCCGTTCGTGCCGGTAATTCCAATGACACGCATTTTTTTAGCCGGAAAATCATAAAAGTACGGCACGATAACCGCCAAAGTTTTTTGCATATCCGGCACAACCAACGCCGAAATATTTTCTGGAAGTTTAATATTTTCGTGCGTGGTTAAAATTGCAACCGCGCCACTTTCTGCCGCCGAATTTATAAAATTGTGTCCGTCGAAATGCAAACCTTCCATACAGACAAATAAATTTCCTGCCGTTATTTTTCTTGAATCGTGTTCAATCCCTGTAATTTTAACTGCACTGTCGCCAATTATCTTTGTACCTTGTACAAGTAGCGAAAGTTCCTCAAGTGTTTTGCTCAAAAAAATTCCCCCTTCGTTTTGGGGGATATTATAACTTTTTCTGCCTTCAATGTACAATAATTTTTGTTGGCTGTAATTTTCAATATTAAAATAAAGAAAACCGCCTCGCGGCGGCGTTCCTTTTATATTTAAAATTCTTCCGAATAATATTGACAAATCGTCTCGTTTTGATATAATCAATTTGCAAAATCTTAAAACAAAAACACTTCGAGACGTTTAAAACTGTTTACGAAGTAATTATAAACGTCTCTGGGTGTTTTGTCAATAAAACATTAAGGAGGCGTTTTTTATTATGGATTTTCAAATTTTAGTTTTTGAACATGAAAAATTTGGAAAAGTTCGTTGCTACATTGACGACAAAGACACGGCGAATTTTAACGTCGAAGATATTTCGCGTGGACTTGGTTTCGTAAAAATCGAAGAAAAAGTTTCGCCCACAAGTGGTCGAAAAACTTACACTACAATTCGTTGGTCACGTGTCAATAGTTATTTAAAGCAATTTGGTTTTCCAAAAGAAGTTGGGGAAAATGATTATATTCCTGAAAATATGGTTTACCGCCTTGCAATGAAGGCAAAAAATGAAACTGCGGAAAATTTTCAAGCGTGGCTTGCTGATGATGTTGTTCCGCAAATTCGTAAAACCGGCAGCTATTCTTTGCCGCAAAATGAAAACGCGGTTGTTGTTCAAAATTCAGTTGAATTGAAATTGCTTGTAGCTCCTGCGCTTAAAGACGTTGAAACTTCGATTGAAATTGTCGAAAAAATGTTTTTCGTGCAACACGGAATTGCATTGGCACATTGTATCAACGCCGCTGAAAAAAATCATCAAGTCGATTTAAGCGAATTTAAAAATTTGTTGCCGCCCGCTGAACACGAAATTGGATATTTGACGGCAACGCAAATTGGCAAAGAAATTGGAAAATCTGCACAGTACGTCAATAAAAAATTGCTTGAATTGGAATTTCAAGAAAAAGACGGACACGGCGGCTACATTTTGACAGACAAAGGCAAAGACTACGGCGAGGCAATGCCGTTTGAACGCAACGGACACGCGGGCTATCAAATTAAATGGGCTGAAGAAATTGTAAAGCTTTTCAATTAAAATAAAAAAAATCCCGCCATAAGGCAGGAAAAAAATTTTTAAATGCTATTCAAGTTGATTGGTGGTAATGTTGCCGCCGTCAACCGTGAAATTAATATATTGCGAAGTGACACTTCCATTATTTGGCGTGACGAATTCAAAGCAATATAAATATTCGCCGTCGCCAATTCTTTCATCAGCAAGTTTGAAATTTTCGGCGATTTTAAAAGTATCAACTTCGGCTTCTGTAAAATCAGTATCGCCGCCGCTCAAAGTCATACCGTAATGCAAAGTTGTAACCGTATCGCCCGCCTTGAGTTTGATTAAATTTTTGTCAGACATACCGCCGGAAGTACCGACGCCGCGTGCGCCAAGAATTTTATAATTGTTCGTCTTGTAGTCATACGCGGCAATAAGGTTGCAACGCACGCCGTTTAATTTAATTGGGATTGAATACAAATTATAATCGTCTTCAACCGCTACAACTTCAATATAAACGGGATGTCCATCAAGCATTGGCCAAGTAGCATCAAAATTATCTGTAACCGTGCCGCGTTTCCAATCTATTTTAACATTTGAATCGCTGCCGACGGACAAAATTAAATCGTTGTCAAGATCAATGTACGCCAAGTTACAATTTATGTGAGCAATATTTTCAAGTTGCGATTCGGTTAATTGAACGAAGGCATTATTTTTTTTGTCAATTTGAATTTGTAAATCTGAAAGATCGTCAATGTTGAAAAGATTTTCGCCCAAAGGCTCCGGCAATTCCTGCAAGCCGGTACTTGCCAAAATTCCTGCCGCCTCGTTTGGAATATAACCGCGTATCAAGTGATTGTACAAAAATTTTTGAGATTCAGGCGCGGCGTTGACTTTGCTGTACATCGTGTACATTTCGTTACTGCCGTCGTAAGGATAAAAACCTGAAATACCGCTGCCGTTACTTCTGTAAGGTCCTGTAACTTTGTGAATAACGGCATCATCAATCGCACGAATTAAAGTAGTTGCAGTTTGCGGCAGTAAATCTTTTGCGTTATTGGCAAGGTCGCCAATATAAACCATATCAAAATAACCGCTTTCACGAGTATTGCCGCCGTAGTTTTCGGAATTTTTGGCACTGCGTCCGAATTGTGAGAAAAACTTTCTGGGATTCTGCGCCGAAAGTCTTAAAGCCTCAATACCAAAATTTTCGTAAGCCGTGCGAAGATTCGGCAGTTTTGTTAAATCGACAACAGACAAAGTTACAGTGTCTTCGCTCCATGCGTCTTCGCAACCTTGATAATAACTGTTACAAATAACCTGTCCGAGACCTGCGCCGCTCATTGCGGGATTGTTGCCCAATGCACTTAACCAACTTTTATATTCCCAACCGTTACCGGGCTCAACTTCTTCAGAGGCAACCATATAATGGGACAAGCCGTAAATCGTGTTCGCCATTTCGTAAGTTGCCATTAAACAAGTATCAAATCCAATGACTTCAAACGGCGGATTTTCTGTATTGGCGTCGTAAACTGCAGCGAAGGCGTCTTTAACTTCATTGAGCGTCAAAATATTTTCAGTGCGTTCATCTTGACACAAGCCAAAAACACTGCCGCCGCCGTGATCCCAAAATACAAAAACGCGGTGGTCTGCTTGAAAATTATCTTTGCCGAATTGCAAAAAACTTGCCAAAGTTTCGGCGTCGCCCATATCACTATCAGGAGCTGTAACAAGTTCCTGCAAGCCGTCCGCGCTGTACAAAAGTAAATTTGTTGCGCCGGATTTTATAACGGGGTTTTGCCATTCATTGGAGCCGCCGGCTTGAATCAAAACTTTCACATTTGCGGGAAGTTGCGCCTCCAGCATTTCATTAATATCATCAGTCGCCGCGCCGCCGTCACTTTCAAGGTTACTGCCGCAGATATACCAATAAATTAACCAATTATCGTTGGGATTGAAAGTATCAGCAAAATGTTGAGTCGGCGGCTTTTCTTCTTCAACGTCAATATCATCAAGACAACCTGAAATTGCCAAGACAAATAAAAGCATTACCGCAACTGCCAAAAATTTTATACATTTTAAAATCATTTTATCACTTCCAAAAAAAATTTAGCCGAAAAGTATCGGCTTGAAAAAATTTTTAAAAATTAATCGCGGTCGAATTTTGAAACGGCGTCTTTGATTTTTCCGGCAATGGCACTGCCCGCCGAATTGTCATTTTTAATACCTTTGGTATTGCCTTGATTGTTCGCCGCGTTTTTCTTTGCGTTCTTGAGTTTGTTAGCCGCTTGAAGTAACGCACTTTTTTTAGAATCTGCCATATTAATATCCCCAATCTAAAAATTTTTACGCTTGTTAATTCGTTGCAACTAAAAAAATTCCTGTAATAAAAAAGCCGCCGCGTTTGACGGAGCAAAAATTTTATTTCCTTATAATGTTTTGACAAATTCGTAATTTAAAATTTTATATTCTAAACGGGTTTTCTTTCTTGCGTGGCTTGCGTAGCAAGGCATGCTCTTTAGTAGGCGCAAAGA